>JAGCVI010000031.1 GCA_017962445.1 Bacteroidales bacterium | reverse complement strand
GTCGTTGCCGGAAACCCCGCAAAGATTATCAAGAAGACCTCTCCGAAATAAACAAACGAACAGTTTTTTTTAACCTTAGGTAAGGCATCCTCTGGCGCCATACCTAGTGGCCTTATTTTCATATTGATGTAATGTTGTTCTTATGTTGTTCTTTAGAATAAAACCAAAGAACAACATAAGAACAGCATAAGAACAGATTGTGTTATAGCCTTTTATGGCGGGAGTCACAGGGCGTGGTGCCCGATGGCAAAATAAATTGGAGACATTCACGTTAAATGAATATATCATACCTTAAAAAAACGATGGAGAAACCAATACTCCTCGCAGCCGCGGAACTGATGATGGTCGCCTCAACTGGTTATGACATATACCGGTCACGAGAATTACGACACAATGAGACCATACATAGCACTGACGGACAAAACGAGAAAGAATATGATGGAGACGAACTTCTAACAGTATTATGTTTATAGGAAAAGGAGATTGCGATGCAGTCTCCTTTTTTTTGTGTAATAAACTTGGCAATAGTGAGTTCTGTGCAATTATGGTGCATTTTTTCGACATAAAAAGAGTCTCACAAGTTTATTTTACAACAACTTATGAGACTATTTCAGCGGAAAGACAGGGATTCGAACCCTGGGACCAGGCAAGCTGGTCAACGGTTTTCGAGACCGCCCCGATCGACCACTCCGGCATCTTTCCATGATTGACAACGATTTAGAAAGGATTTTACAATCTTTTCCGCCTCGTTTTCGGAGTGCAAAGATACTAACTTTTTTCGAATCGCAAGTATTTTTTGGTTTTCGTAAAAAAAATTTTGCGAAACACACAATATTTACTACTTTTGCAAAAATTTTGCGACCTGAAAAACAGCAATATCATTGCTCTTAATTCCGCAAATTCATAAAATTAGTTAACGACGGCAATAATACGCGATATTTGAATACAAAATATAAAACAACAATAAAACAAGCCTGCAACGGAGCAGGCACAAAAAGAAAGGAGTTCACAATGAAAAAATTCATCTTGACAATGGCAATGGTAATAGCGACCTTCGCTGCATCAGCAAACTCAATACGCTATTTCACCGAAAGACAAGCTATAAGGGTAGCCTCAGCTCTCGATGCCGAGAATGAATTGATGATATACTGCGGCTACGAATACGAACTGGCAACATACGTGATAATCAACCAAGTGTGGATGGAGCGTGTCAACAGCACCTACTACGAGATCTGGCTGTACGGATACGACGCCTACACCGGAGAAGAAATCTACATGCCCATCGACCTGGCCTGCATCTGGCTGTACAACCCACGCACCTACCACATGTACAGTGCGGCTCAATACCTGAGATTCCGCGGCGCCGTGACAAGGCCAAACTTCTTCTGGACGATGCCACCCTACAACTCGTTCACGCGCCACTACCACGACCCGATGTACAACCACATGTACACCTACCACTACCACATACATCGCTACGGATGGAGACCTCCATACGCAAGCAACGGCCACCCCTACCCACTGCACCCCTACTACATGCGCACCCCGAGCACCCCGGCACCTGTACCGCCGAAACCGTTCACCCCTGGAATCGACTACCCAATCACTCCTGACGGACACGGCTACCTTGGAAGCGGAAACCGCATCAACTACGAAGGAACCAGAAGCACAAACTTCAACACCACCGGAGGCGCACGCTCAGACAGCTACAGAAGCAACACTGGAAACCCGGGAACCACCAACAGGAACGTAAACAGCGGTAACAGCGGCTCGCGCGGAACTAACACCTCGACCAACACCGGCACAAGCACTCGCGGCACAAGCGCAACGCCAAGCAGCAACACCGGCTCGCGCGGAACCAACACCACGACCAATACCGGCACGAGCACTCGCGGCACAAGCGCAACGCCAAGCAGCAACACCGGCTCGCGCGGAACCAACACCTCGACCAACACCGGCACAAGCTCTCGCGGAACAAGCACCACTACCAACACTGGCACCTCAACCCGCGGTTCGGCAACGAACAACACCTCTAACAAGAGCAGCCGCAGTGGAAGCTCCAACACCAGCAGCGAAAGCACTGGCAGCCGCGGAACATCTACAACAACCTCAACCAGCTCGCGCAGCAACGCCACGACTAACAGAGGTTCCAGCAACTCAAGATAAGTCTAACAATGGAAATGATAAAATCAAGCGAATTGGTACTGGCTCCCTCAGGGAGCCTTTACCATATCAATATGACAGGTGACAATCTCGCCGACGACATATTCCTGGTTGGTGACCCTGCACGTGTAAACATGTTCAAGGAACTCTTTGACAGCATTGAATTCGAAAGCCTTAACCGTGAACTGCATGCCCTGACAGGAACTTACAAAGGGCATCGTTTCACTGCTCTCAGCACCGGAATGGGCTGCGACAATATTGACATCGTCGTCACCGAACTCGATGCAGCTGCCAATATCGACCTGAAAAGCCGTACCGTCAAGACAAGCCATCGTACCCTTAACATGATCCGCATTGGCACCTCTGGGTCGCTGCACAGCGAAATACCCGTAGGATCACTTGTGGCTTCGGCCTACGCCATAGGGCTCGACGGCCTGCTCAACTACTACGAGCACAACGACAACCAGCTCGAAGAGGCGATGACTCAGGCTTTCTGCAGCCATATGCAGTTCGGTGAGCGCTTCGCACGTCCATACTGTGTCAAGGCAAGCCAAGAGTTGCTGAATCGTGTAGCCGACAAAATGACGCTAGGCATCACTGCAACGGCACCGGGTTTTTACGCCCCTCAAGGTCGCAATATACGCATTGCACCGAGCATCAAAGATTTGAACGAAAAACTCTCCGCATTCAAGTGGGATGGACTAAAAGTCACAAATCTGGAAATGGAGACATCAGCCATCTATGGTTTGTCGGCACTGATGGGTCACAACGCATTGACCGTCTGTCTTATCATCGCCAACCGCGCCGACGGCACCTTTATCAATGAGTACCACGACCTTATGAAGAATTCCATAACCAAGATTATGGACAGCCTACTATAAAGCATGAAAAAGACATTATTAATCATACTGTTGGCCTTTGCCGCACTGACAACAAGAGCCCAAGCCTCGTATATCGTGGAGCAGATAGGCCGCGACGCACACCACATCGTGCAATCGCTCGGAGCCTTTGTAGGCAACGAAAGAGCTGAGAGCCAGTCGTTCGACATAACATATATGCCTGCCGGCAACCATGTCGAAGGCGTGATGATTATCAATACCGCAGAATATCGCTGTACCTTCAAGATGGATCCTACGAACGAGATATGCTATGAAATCATTCTCGATGTTCGCAGTGCCGATTTCCTACGCGACTTCAATCGCCTGTTCCAAGTCTACCACACCGAGAACCCCAACAGCGATGACAAAACCATGCATTTCGGCGACAAATTGGTACGCGTCCGCGAGACATCATCGACGACCTCGCGTTTCCGCAGCTTCACTCTGACAGAGAAGCAATGAAATTGTCGGAGCTTTTAAAGTTGAAGAGAATTTCCACATTTTTTTGTATTTTTGCAATTTGACAAAAATCAGAATAATCAATGCAAAATATTCGTAATGTGGCAATTATAGCACACGTCGACCATGGAAAGACCACGCTTGTCGACCGAATGCTGCACCAAGCCAAACTTTTTCGCGACAACCAGGAAACCGGCGATCTTATCCTTGACAACAACGACCTTGAACGCGAACGCGGAATAACCATCCTTTCAAAAAACGTTTCCGTCCGTTACAAAGGATATAAGATCAATATCATTGACACACCAGGCCATAGCGACTTCGGAGGTGAGGTGGAGCGTGTGCTCAACATGGCCGACGGTGTACTGCTGGTGGTCGACGCTTTCGAGGGACCGATGCCACAGACGCGTTTTGTTTTGCAGAAAGCCATTGAACTCGGACTGAAACCCATAGTGGTCATCAACAAGGTCGACAAACCCAACTGCGACCCTGAACAGACACAAGAGGCTGTCTTCGACCTGATGTTCAACCTCGGAGCCAACAATGAGCAACTCGATTTCCCGACAGCCTACGGCAGTGCCAAGCAGGGATGGATGGGAGCCGACTGGAACAATCCGACTGACGACATCAGCTATCTTATGGATTTGATAATCGACAACATCCCCTCCCCCATCGTTCCCGAAGGCAACACCCAAATGATGCTCTCGAGCCTTGACTACAGCAGCTATCTTGGACGTATCGCTGTGGGGCGACTGCATCGCGGAACCCTTCAGGCCGGACAATCCATCTGCCTTGTGAAACGCGACGGCACCCAGATTCACAGCAAGATAAAAGAGCTGTATACTTTCGAAGGACTTGGTAAGGAACGCACAAAGAATGTCGTCGAGGCAGGCGAAATATGCGCAGTCCTGCTCGACCTGGACAAGAATGTCATGTTCGAAATCGGCGACACCATCTGCGACAACGAGAGCCCTGAGCCGCTGCCGCCAATCAAGGTTGACGAACCGACGATGAGCATGCTGTTCACTATCAACAACTCACCATTCTTCGGCAAAGAAGGAAAGTACGTAACAAGCCGACATATACGCGAACGTCTTTATCACGAATTGGAGAAAAACCTTGCAATGCGTGTCGAGGAGACGAATTCGCCCGACTCGCTGCTCGTCTTCGGCCGCGGCATTCTGCATCTCTCCATACTTATCGAGACCATGCGCCGCGAAGGCTATGAGCTTCAGGTTGGCCAGCCGAAAGTCATCATCAAAGAGATCGACGGCCATAAATGCGAACCTATTGAGCAACTGACAGTCCTTGTGCCCGAAGAATTCAGCAGCAAAGTCATTGACGTCGTCACTCGTCGCAAAGGAGAAGTGGGAACCATCGACACCAAAGGTGACCGCGTGCAACTCGACTTCACAATCCCAAGCCGCGGCATTATAGGTCTGCGCAACACACTGCTAACAGCCACCAACGGCGAGGCCGTCATTGCCAGTCGTTTTCTTGAATTCCAACCTTGGAAGGGCGACATCGACGACCATAAATACGGTGCCCTTATCGCCAAAGAAACCGGCGAAGCCACAGCCTACAGCATCAGCAAGCTGCAAGACCGCGGACCTTTCTTCATCGAGCCAGGTGACCAAGTCTACGCCGGCGAGGTCATTGGCGAAAGCCTGCGTCCTGGCAACGACATCGTCATCAATGTCGTCACTGCCAAGAACCTCACCAATATGCGCACCAAGAGTGCCGACGAAAAGTCGACATGTACACCTGCCATAAAGTTCAGTCTGGAAGAGGCTATGGAATATATCCGTGACGACGAGTACTTGGAAATCACCCCGTCACACCTCCGTATACGCAAGATTATTCTTGACGAGATTGAGCGCAAACGCGCCCGCATCGCCGCCGGCTACAAGGACGAATAAAAAGACATCCTATTTGGAATAGTACTCTATAGTCCTGGTAATGGTTTCGGTTCTCGTACCATTTTCATCAGAATAGGTTAATTTCTGGGTCAACCAGTTGCCTTTGGCATCGAGCTTTCCTGAGACCTCAAATCGGGAACGCTCGATTTCCTTTCCGTCACGGGTTGTCCAGGTTTCAACGAGAGAGCCATTGCCGTCGTAGACAAAGTAAGTGACAGTCTCGCCTCTATTATTGTCTTCCGACAACAGACGCCCGGCATCGTCATAGGTGTAATCAGTCCGATAACTCTGATTCCATAAAGAGATAAGGCGACCGTTCTTATCGTAAACAAGGGAGTCTGTTGTCCCATCATTATCTTTGATGAACCTCGGCTTGCAGTCATTGCCATTGATGTACTCCACTGCCTCGTGTACAGTATCGCCCTCCTCTTCGTATGTCACAATGTTTTTACGCACCAAACAACCCTTCTTGTCATAGATGTATTCTGTCAAGGTGCGGTTGAAGTCAAAATAATCCTTCTTGACAAGTCTACCCTGCTTGTCATAAGTATATTTAGTCTTACCGCTACGCAGTGCCCCATCATAAGACACAATCTCCAGAAGACCAGACCGATTGAACTGTTCCGTCTTGACATACGGATACCCGTCACCTTCATAAAAGGTTTTCACAGTCTTGACAGCTCCTTTGAGATTCAAATCAGAGAGACTCTGAGGCTTATCGGATTGAGCATGGAGATGCAAACCCAGTGCCATCAATATAATTAGAGGAAAACATCTATATTTCATATTCGTTGATTTTTGGGAGAAAACAATTGAGAAACAGGTACTCTATTATTTTGATCAGGGGTAATATGTAATGGTTCGAGTCTCAATGATAGTACTACCATTGTCTATTTCAACATCAAGGCGGCGCAACCAGTTGCCATGTTTGTCGTATTTGCCGGAATAGGAGTATTCATGGCGGTTATAGACAGGATTCGTTTTACTTGTACTTTCAAATCGCGTCGATACTATAAACCCCTTGTCATTGTAGACATTATAGGTACATCCGTTTTTTGCGTTCTTTTCTGTCAGCATATGACCATTGCTATTGTATGTGTAATGGTTAGAGCCAGAACCTTTTAGTATGGATGCGATACGCCCATTGGCATCGTAGACAATAGTGTCGGTACGGATGATTGTTGGATAATATGCCGATTTAACTGCTGTTTTCACATACTTCACCCTACCGTTTGCATCACATTCTATCAGAGTAGTATCATATGCAATATTACTTTCATCCGTACTATCCACATCGACAATACGAGTCAGACAGCCTCTTTTGTCATATTCGAAGTAAGAAATCTGAAGAAAGTCATTCCTATAGCAAACGAGTTTACCAGACTTGTTGTATTGGTATCTTTCCTCCATCGAAAAACCGTCAAAAGACTTATGAACGGTCCTTTCGAGCAATCCCGCCTTGTTGTAATAATTGGTAACAGTGGATGTCATGTCCATCATGGAGTCACGGTAAACGGTCTTGACCATTTTCACAGGACCACGCAGATCGGTGTCGAACAAACCACTGGGAGAAAGATGGGGTGCATTTAATTGCTGGGCATTAAGCTGAAAACCCAAAGGCAACAGCGCCACAAAAAGAAATAATTTACGTTTCATTATCGGTTATATTATATCAACAAAAATTTGCGGAAGGAACACATTCTCAAGTTTCAATGCCTCTTTGAACAAAGGAGCGACCTCACGAGGGGTATAGCCTGCAATGCCACAACCAATAGCAGTAACAAGGAATGTCAGTTCTGGATGCTGGCGGGCACATTCGGTGAAACGTCCGACAGCCTGTTTCATCGACTCGTAGCCTTCCATGGTCGGCAAAGCGTAAGTCCGGCCTGTCAGGCCCTCGCCCACTCCCCATTCGGCACCGAAATTATTGTAGGCAAACCTTGCTGCACCACCGCCATGCATACCTTGGATGTTGCTGCCAAAAACGAAGATTTCATTGTTTCCGAGAGTCGAGATACGGTCCGACGCAACACGCCGGCCATTGACAATACAAGTGTTTCCCATAATACAATCAATTAATTAATTTATAGTTGATAACGCGGCAATAATATTATTATTGTATATATTGTAAAATAAATCACTGCCGAGAAAATATATACAACGTTGCAACGTTTATACATAAAAATACACCTAGATTATGCGAGTACATTTTATAGCCATCGGCGGAAGTGCGATGCACAACCTGGCACTTGCGTTGCACCAGAAAGGATATACTGTAACAGGCTCGGACGACGAGATTTTCGACCCCGCCAAGACACGGCTTGCAAACGCAGGCCTTCTGCCCGACAAAGAGGGTTGGTACCCTGAGCGCATCACAAAAGAGCTCGACGCTGTCGTGCTTGGCATGCACGCACGCATCGACAATCCCGAACTGCTGCGTGCACAGGAACTGGGGTTGAAGATATACAGTTATCCCGAATACCTGTACGAACAGTCGAAAGACAAGCTGCGCATAGTTGTCGGCGGCTCGCACGGCAAGACGACGACAACGGCAATGATACTGCACGTACTGGCACATTGCGGTATAGAGGCAGACTATATGGTCGGAGCTCAGCTCAAAGGTTTCGACGTGATGGTACGCCTTTCGCACACTGCGAAGGTTATGGTGATTGAAGGCGACGAGTACCTCACCTCTCCTATCGACCGCATGCCCAAGTTCCATTTATACAAACCCAACGTGGCCATAATCACCGGCATAGAATGGGACCACATCAACGTGTTTCCGACATTCGACATCTACAAGGAACAGTTCGCTAAATACGTTGACCTCATCGAAGAGGGCGGAACGCTTATCTACTGCGACGACGACAAGGAGGTGCACGACGTGGCTCTTCACAACAAACGCACCGATATTGCCAAACTGCCTTACGATGTACCCGAATACAAGGTGACTGACGGTATCACCTATCTCACCGGTTATGACACTCCGGTAGCCTTGAACATCTTTGGACGACACAATCTGCTGAACCTCACAGCCGCACGCTACGCATGCAGCGAGATAGGCATCAGAGACGACCAGTTCAACGAGGCGATCAGCAGTTTCGGTGGCGCCAGCAAGCGTCTGGAGCTGGTAAAGAAAAACGACAGCTGCGCCGTCTACAAAGACTTTGCCCATGCACCGTCGAAGCTTCGCGCCACCATCCACGCCATGCGCGAGCAATACCCCGACCGACGCCTTGTGGCCTGCATGGAGCTCCACACCTTCAGCTCGCTGACGCAAGAATTCCTGCAGCAATACCGCAACACTATGAACGAGGCTGACGTGCGTTGCGTCTACTTCAGCCAGCACGCATTGCAACTCAAAAAGTTGCCTCCACTCGACCCTGAAGCCGTCCGCGAGGCATTTGGCGGCGACGTGAAGGTCTTCACCGACAGCAAAGAGATGATAGATTTCGTCATAACATTATTCCGCAACAACGACAGCCCCAGCAATCTGCTGATGATGTCCAGCGGAAACTTCGACGGCATAGACTTCGCCATCCTTGCGGATGAAATCCTTAAACAATAAACCAGAAATCACTAACTTAACCATGTCACATTTCGAACCAGGCGATAAAGTCAAATTCCTTAACCAAATCGGCGGCGGCATCGTCACCAAAGTCACCGACGATTTCATATTTGTACAAGACGACACGGGATTCGACATTCCCATGCAGCCAGAAGAGCTGATACGGATGGCCGACCAGCAAGGTGCAGCCAAGATGTTCAACGCCACTATGGAAGAACACCTCAAAGGCAAAGGCACTCCATTGCCGTCTGTTTTCGACTCCACCTCGAAGGCTGCGGCGGCACTAAAGGCAGCCGTACCAATTACTCCTGAGGAGGAAATAAAACAACTCAAAAGCCAAGTGGCAAATCTGAAAGACCAGATTGCAAAACTCAAGAAACAGCTCAGCAACGTGCAGCAGCAAAACACGCACACGCTGACTGACAACATACTCCTGCAGCACCAGGTGAATCCTGGCGAAGCCGAGGTCGACCTCCACATCGACATGCTGAGCGAGCGTCCCGGAGACCTGAGCGCCCACGAGGCTTTCGAAATCCAGATGCATTACTTCCGTCTCTGCATGAACCACGCTTTTGCCAACAAGATGAAGAAAGTGACCTTCATACACGGTGTCGGCAAAGGAATACTCAAAGACGAGATAATCAAAGAATTGAAGCAATACGACAACATCCATTTCTTCGAAGCCCCAATGTCAAAATACGGCGTTGGTGCCACAGAAGTGTATTTTAGATAATCGGATAAAATCATCCAAAGCCACGTTGTCGAAGTCACCGGACGAAACAAAAAGCCGAATCATAATATAATTATTGCCAATGGAAAATCTTGAAATAGTAACACCGCCCGAGATTAAGCCCTCAGGCAAGCACGGCGGATTCTGGAAACAAATCGGCATGTTGGTGCTCGGCACCACCGTGTCGCTAGTGCTAACCTTCGGCACAGCACAAATCATACAAAAACATCAACGAGCCAAAGACCGTCGCCTGACGGCCATGATGGTGATGAGCAACATCGAGACCTTTGCGCAACAGCTCGACTCACTGTGGATTATGGCGGCATACGCCGACACTGCCACAACTTGGTTGTTGAACATACCAAAAGACTCACTGGACAAGATGAGCCAAGATGAGTTGCTGCCTATCATATCGAAAGCTATTAATATCAATTATCTTAACTACGACAAATCTACTGAGAACATCTTCTCCAACAACATCGAGACGTGGAAGAACATGGGCAACTTCCAATTCATCGACATGGTTGGCAAAAGTTTTTCTTTGATGCGTCTTTGCGAAGAGAAATGGAATAACTATCAGGAGGATTTATCCAACACATTCAACGAGATAGCGTCCCATCCAGACCAATATCCCGGCGAGACAAAAGCTGCCAAAATTGCCCGCGACCCTGGCATGAGGCAGAAACTGCTGATGATACACAGCCTGCGCTCGTGGGCCCGCTTCAATGTCGAGTGCCTGCGCTACTATAACCGGAAGAACATGAAGGCCATCGACATCACCGAGCAGGAGCTGATGGAATTCATGGAGAAACGGAAGAAGGAGATGACCATTGACCAGGCAGAGCCGAACTATTCGGATTTCAACATCCCCAAAATCAATCCCGAAAGCCTGACGACATACTAATCCCTTAAACAATGAACATGCACATCAAGACCTTAATGCTATGCGCGGCGATGGTGGCGATGGTCGCCAACACTCCTCTTTTTGCACAGAACGAAGAAAAAGGTTCCGTGATGACTGTCCGCGAATGCGACTACGACACGCTAAATGCTGACGACACCACGATTCTCGGCTATGTCTTCATGAAACAATACTATCTTGACTATCTTGATGATGATAAAGATGCAGTTGTAAAGAAAGTGTACAAACCTACTATGGAAGATGTGCGCGAGGCAGAACAATTACTGCGAAGCAAATATATATACATCATGCCAAAGACAAATGACAACAATGGACAAAAAACTCGGCCAGAGCTGAAATGGTACACACGGCAATATGTCTTCGGCGTTGATGAGAATGGCAAGAAATATGTTTGGATTAACGCATTGAGAATTGAAGACGGTTCTTATTTGACAGAAAGTGTATCCAAGGGCATTGTTCGTGTCAGAGATGGCGGCAACTATTTTTGGAATGTATTGCTGAACATCAGCGACAGCAAAATCTTGGGAAAAATGATAAACGGAGAAGCATAAAGAAAAACAAGCACAACATTAAGACAATGAAGAAGATACCAATACTATACACAGCGATGGTGTTCTTTACCACCATTGTCTCGGCACAAAGCAAACCCTCAACGTATTCAATGTCTTGTGGTATTGAGGATGATTCTTTGCGTGTTGCCGTTTGGTGCTATTGGGATACAACAAGCAGTACAAAGAACTATGCATTGTTATCGCAATATAGTACAATATTGGTAATCGATGATGAAGAAGAGGTTCATTATAAACGTCATGGTGATACCATTGAGTTGCTTGAGCGTCATAATGCTATAAGATTTGTTTATACGATACCTCGTGAGAACCTACGTACCATAGATGGTGTTATTGACCTACGGCGCGAAGACAACTGGTACCCTAACCGCAATGACGAGGTGGAGTATGTAGTTACAAGCATGTGGGCAGATGGTTATCATGCCATACTTAATGGAGAACTTCTTGGTGTAGATGTAAAAAAAGAAGATGAAGAAGGAATCTATTATGCTATTCCCAAAAAGTATGACGGTCTCCACCTTATCCTGATACCAAAGAAATAGATTATTTATCAATCAACATAGAAATATAACTCAATGAGCAGACAAATCACTATAGGCAACCTGACGCTAGGCGGAGGTGCGCCCGTCCGCGTGCAGAGCATGACCAACACCGACACCATGGACACCCGCGCCACCGTAGAACAGACACTACGACTTGTAGAGGCCGGCTGCGAGCTGGTACGCATCACCGCACCAGATGTCAAAGCAGCCGAGAACCTGTATAATATCAAGAACGAGCTGGCACGCCACAACTGTTTCGTACCTCTTGTCGCCGACATACACTTTAATCCCCTCGCCGCCGAAACCGCAGCAACAATCGTCGAGAAGGTGCGTGTAAACCCCGGCAATTATTCCGACCGAAACACCGGGAAGATAAACTTCACAGACCAGGAATACCGCGACGAACTTGATAAAATCGGAGAAAAGATGTCGCGGCTGATAGATATTTGCAAGAAACACGGTACCGCCATGCGTATCGGCACCAACCACGGCAGCCTGAGCGAACGCATCATGAGCCGCTACGGCAACTCGGCCGAAGGCATGGCACAGTCAGCCATCGAATTTGCAGAGGTATGTCGCCGTCAGGGATTCGACAAACTTGTCTTCTCAATGAAAGCCAGCAACGTCAAGGTCATGGTGCAGAGCACACGGCTGTTTGTCGAGAAGATGAAAGCACTTGGCATGGACTACCCCATCCACCTCGGTGTGACTGAGGCCGGCGATGCCATGCAGGGTCGCTTGAAGAGCGCCGCTGGCATCGGAGCACTGCTCATAGACGGCATTGGCGACACCATCCGTGTTTCGTTGACCGAGGACCCTGTAGCAGAAATACCAGTGGCATACGACATACTACAGGCTGTCGGAGTACGCATCACACAACCTGAGTACATTGCCTGTCCATCCTGTGGTCGCACGCAATACAATATCCAAGAGGCCCTGCAGCGTATCAAAGCCGCCACAGCTCGATTCACTGGTGTGAAGATTGGCGTCATGGGCTGCATAGTCAACGGCCCGGGAGAGATGGCCGACGCAGACTTCGGTTATGTGGGTAGCGGTCCCGGCAAGATAACACTATACAAAGGCAAAGAAATTGTGAAACGCAATATCGACGAGCATGACGCTGTCGAAGAGCTGGTAAAACTCATAGAAAGTTCATTGTAGGCAACTGCAGTACCGCAGTTGTGTTTTATCTGCGAAGACGCAGACGACTAAAAAAAGGACGTCCCCAATCGGGGACGTCCAACACCATTATGAATTCAACAAAACAATCTTCAAATCATGAAAAAGTATTTTCTATCCGATTCAAATAGTTTCTATTAGAAGTGATAGTTGAAACCGATTGCGAAGTTGTTGAGGTGAGCATTCAGGCTCTGAGCATTCATGTTAGCCTCGAGGCCATAGCTGTGAGTGCTCCAGCCGTCAGCGAAGGTGAAGTCAGCAGCCAAACGAGCGAGGTTGCAGTAAAGATCCAGAGAAACCTTGTCGCTGAGTGAATAGTTCAGACCAGGAACAACGCTGATGCCAAGTGATGTGAAATCATCGCCATTGTCGATTTCTGTATCAGTGGTAGCATTGTAGTTATGGCTCTCCATGTGAAGGCCTAATGCAACCTGAGCTTCGCAGAAGAGGGTGAAGCTGCGCCACTGAAGAACATTGTAGCGGAAATAAGGAGCGATATTGATGGTCGACTGACGCCATGAATTATAATCATCCTCACTACCGAGGGGGTTGGTGTAGTTTCTATTGTAGTTGTATTCCAAACCAAACAGAACTCCAACCTGCATATTGTCATTCAGCTGATAACCAACCTTCGGCATGATAGTCATGAAGGTATTGGCATTGCTACCAACGGTGAAATCGTCATCATGAGCACCATTGTGACCGAGAGCGACCTGGCCACCGAGAACCCACTGTGCATTTGCGGTCATTGCGAAAGCAACAAGAGCAAGGGTAATAAATAATTTTCTCATTTTAATTTCGTTTTTAAATTGTGCCTACTCTATTATTTACATGGTTTTCGGCATCTCCATTTCTGTTGTTGAATTCGAATGCAAAAATACGAAAAAAAATAAAAATGGGCTCCGAATCATGACGGAAATGTCAATTCGGAGCCCTGAAATGAAGTTTTTAACATTTTAGAAATACAAATCGCGCTGTCCTTCGCCAATCTTGCAAAGATTACCTTCCACTTTTTTCTTTAATTCTTCCTTGGTGAAAGTCTGTGTAAGCTGTTTGAGCAATGCAAGACCTTTTGCCTTGGTTTCGGGGCTGGCATAGTCTTCGAGGTACTCACGGAAGGTGAACATAGCGTTGGGTTTGCAGTACTCCTTGATAAGACCCGGTTTGGCAAGGTCCATGAAGTCGGCACCGACACGGCCTTTGCGATAGCAGCCCGTGCAGAAACTGGGAATATAGCCACCGTCAATCATCATGCTGATGACCTCGTCGAGCGAACGGTGGTCACCTAGGGTAAACTGAGCGCCAGTGTCTCCTGTTTTCTCGTACGGCTTAGCCTCATTGCTGTTGTTGTCTTCATCGTAGCCGCCGGGATTGGTCTCGGAGGCTGCCGAAATCTGGCTCACACCATATTTCACCAGCTGGTCGCGGAGTTCGGGACGCTCGCGAGTACTGATGATGATGCCTGTATAAGGCATAGCGATGCGGATAATGGCGATAATCTTCATAAAATCGGCATCGCTGACAGGATGCGGAATATTTTCAGGCAGCGAGAAGGGAGTGCCTTCTGCAGGCTCGATACGCGGGAAGCTGACGGTGTGCGGGCCACAGCCATACTCCTCCTCCAAATGGCGCGCGTGCTCCATGATAGCGAGAATCTCGAAACGGTAGTCGACAAGTCCGAACAAGGCGCCGACACCCACATCGTCAATACCGCCTTCCATGGCGCGGTCCATACAAGTAAGACGGTACAAGTAGTCAGCCTTGGGAGTGCCTGCTGGATGGAACTTGGCATATTCCACCTCATCGTATGTCTCCTGGAAGCAGACGTAGGTACCAATTTTCTCAGCCTTAAGCTTTGCATAGTCCTCGACACTCATGGGAGCCAACTCCACATTGATACGACGGATAGTGCTGCCCTTCTCGTCTTTGGCAGCATAGGTGCGGCGGATGGCCTCAACCATGTAATTGGCATCGTTACGAGGACTCTCACCGCAGATAAGCAGCGCGCGCTTGTGACCCATGCGGAGCAGGTGGAGCGTCTCGGTCTCGATTTCATCAAGAGTCAATATCTTGCGTTTCAGTGCCTTGTTGTCGCGACGGAAACCGCAGTAGACGCAGTTGTTCACGCAGGCGTTACCTGTATAAATAGGGGCGAAAAGCACAAGACGCTTGCCGTAGATCTCCTCTTTGCAGTAATGCGCCGTGTCGAGGATTTTCTGAATGCCGGCTTCATCCTCCACGCAGAGCAGTTTGGCCACATCCTCCAAGTTTAGACCCTTCAGTTTGCGGGCCTTATTGAGGATATCGTTCAATTGGCTCTCCGAAGGAGCGTTATTGTCGAGCATGCCGTAGAGTTTGTCTCTATCGATAAAATTTTGATGTTTCATGGGGTTTTATGGATTTAATGATTATTATTAACTAGCTTTGGTCATCACTGCCTTGCATTCCACTCCTTGAATACGGCCGACAGTGCCGGTAAGGGCATTGATACGATTGACGGTACCTTCAACAATAAGCGATATCACCGCCACAGTACGCTGCTGAAACGGTAATCCTTGCCGACAGAGGATGATGTCGGAGTAGTCCGAAATAATGGGATTAATCTGTGCCGCCTGGCTTCGGTCGGTCACCAAAATGGTTATTGTTCCTATTCTCTTTTCCATCAGGGATTGGGCTTTTGGATTAGATTTACAACAAATTGCGCCGTTTCACACTTTCGAAACGACGCAACAAAGATAAGATTTTTTTTTATATCAGCAAAATAATAACAAAATTTAATCCGCTCGAATAAAGTCCATATACTTCCGGTTCATATCATAATAGATGCGCATGGACCTACCATAATACGACACTTCACTGATCGTAGCGTCGTTCAAGGCATTGATCAGGCGTTCTTCCCATCCTGTGGCGTCATAGATTTCGGTGGTAGCGGCGATGTTGATATAGGTTTTGCCTTCATAAATCACATATTGGCCGCTCAATTGATTGATGCCGCCGCCTTCTACGGAGCCATCGCTACGGAAATATAGCCAGAAAGGAATGGGATTGTTGCCCTGCATTGGAACCGATTCAGTCCATGTCTCACGATCAAAGAATCGCTGAATCTGCCAACGTTTATTGACGAGTGTGGCGGCCGTGTCGGGATAGTTGCGGTAGATTTCGCGTACACTGGCGGGATCAATATTATAGGTGGAAATTGGTATGCCGGCAAAGCCACCCAGATCACCCAGCCTATTGCCTTCGCAGTCGACGAATGACTGCATGCCATCGTCACAATTCACGCAGGGGTCGATGATAAAACCCTGCTTGGTGGAGTCATAGGTGCAGATAAAAATTTTCGCCCATCTGTTTTCAGGCCATGACTCGAACTCCACAGCCGTATTATGCAGCCATTCCAACTCCTCAAGCGGGTTCTCCACACCGCAATGGCATGGACCATCGTAGTCAAAATGAAGTTTGATTTTGTCTTTCTTACAGGCGGGAAAAAACAGGCACAGCAAAAGTGCCGACAGTGGAAGAAGAAATAGTTTTTTCATCATTAAATCCTTTCTATATCTTTTAATTTATAAACAGTAACATTGTCTGCTGTCGCGAATGTCGGACCTTTGGGATATATCTCTTTTATCTTGGCCCGCACTGTCGTGGTGTCACCAGCGTGGTATCCAGATGGGATATGCCCCGATATGCAATACGGCGTTATCATCCTGCCACGATGTGGCAAAGAATCCCCTTCTACAAGTATGACGGCTTTGATGGTGATATTGGAAGCATACGGATGCTGATAGGGCTCCTCCAACACCACAAACTTACCCTTTTCTATATTATGGATGTACTCGTCCTCTTCGCATCCAGGCAGCATAAGCACTGTCATCGCCATAATGGCTAGTAAAACAAACTTTTTTTTCTTCATATTCATATTGCGTTGTTTAGTTACACCTATATAACGCACAACAGGATTAAATGTCACAAAAAAAAATTTTTCTTTTGCTGTGACATTCTACGAGTTTGTGCGTTATTATAGTGAACAAAAAATAATCACCATGAAACAGACACAAGTATTGGCTGCCGCCACAATCATCGTCGCAATGCTTTGGGCCTGCGAAAAGGAGAACAACCCCACGCCCTTCATCTCCGATATCCATACGTCGGACTGCCACACCTACACCGACAAACTGGCTGCAAAGGATATGACAACCGACTCCATCGTCTTTTCGTTTGCGGACGACGGCAACTCGCTGCAGGTGACGCACTACAACCTGATGCTCGACTGCGGAGAACCCGACATCACAACCACGGTCGAAACAGAAGGCAACGTCGTGACCGTGGTTGAGCACGTGGGCGAGCAGGGCTTGACCAACTGCATCTGCCTTTACGACAACTCGTTCACCATCAACTACCTTCCGCAAGGTAAGTTCACGCTGAGAATCAAAGTGGAAAGTATCTACGCCGGCACTCCGCATCAAACAACGGTATTCGAAGAGACAATCACACATCAGAATTAACAGCAGTATTATGAAACGGATTAATATTTTTCTCGTACCGCTCCTTGTTTTGCTGGCAGGATGCCGTCCGCAGCATTACACCGACGGCGAACAGAATGCCTTTGAAGGACGCTATTCCCCCTCGCTGCCGATTACGGGGATGGTGCACGAAATATATGAAGTGGGTGAATTTGGCACAACCGACAGGACCGTCAACGACGTTTGGACGTGGAACCGCGACCGCCAGCTGGTTACGGTGCACTACGGCAATGGCTATTACTATGGCATCCAAAGCCCTACCTACGACACCTACCACTACAACAGCAACGGCCGGATAGACAGCATTGTATATCATAGCGACACCGAGGCTCAGCGCACATTCAAATTCCACTACGGCAACGGTCTGCTGCAGCGTATCACCTACCCCTTCGGTCAAGAAAACCAGATTCGCAGCACCGAATTCCGCTACTCCGACGGCAGCCGGTATCCATACGCAATAGTGCTCGTACAACCCGTAGCAGACTGGCTCCGTGACATTTACCATACCGACACACTCGTGCAATGCTGGACGCTGCAGTGGAACGACGGCAACCTGGTGCGTGCCACAGCCGATTCGATGGCTCATTATTGCACCGGAATAAACCACATCGACTACCAGTACGACAACCACTACAACCCCCTGCAAGGCCACTTTACATCAAATTCTATCTTTGAGAACAGATTTATCGACAACCCCACCTTCCTAAGCCGGAACAATTTGATTCAAAGCACCGTATACAGTTCAATTCCTACAACAATCAACTTCGCCTACCAATACCGCAGCAACGACGGCTACCCGCTCAGCTTAACGTACACAATCCACACACCTATCTACTCGACCATCAACATTACCACCACTTTCCAATACGGCGAACATTTTATGGATGAATAGCCTCATAGTACCCCAACCGACATAAATACAGAACGATTCATACAGGACATCGTATCGCTGCAACCGACTATGAGACAGACGGCTGCGGCGATACTGCACGACGACGACCTTGCCAACGACGCCGTACAGGAAGCTTTTGTGCGTCTTTGGCGCAAACGATGGCGACTGGGACTAATGGAAGATCCTCAGGGTTTCGCTATGAGAACGTTGCGCAATCTGTGCATCGATATGCTGCGACGGGACAAAAACCGGCAAAAAAACACAGGGGCTGCAGCAGCAGAAATATACAACCACCCATACGACGATGATTCACTTGAAGCCGAACAACAATACAGACAAGTGGAACAGGCCATAGCCTCACTGTCACCGAAACAGCAGCAACTGATTGAAATGAAATATGTCAAACAAATGTCCATTCATGAAATGGCGCAGCAAACCGGACTCAGCGAGACCTATATCACCACCTTGCTGAGCCGCGCCTACGCTGCATTGAGAACTGAAATAGCAAAGCACCAAGCCCAATAATCCTTAACCCTCAAACGTTTACCCAGTGAAACAGGACGACATAGAAAAAATATTGCAACAATACGGAAGTGACCGCCGACAGCAGCAACAGCTCTCCGACAGTCTGCACGGCATGGCTCGTCGCCAAAAACAGCGAGTCCTTTGGGTCTGCACGGTGGTGCTTGTGGCAGCATCCGTATGGACCCTACACCGACTGGCACCGCTACAACAGGCGGAGGAGATCGTCGTGGCACAACAGGAGACCCTCAAACAACCAAACACCCACAACCAAACACCCGCACAACCAAACACCCGCGATTTCTTCCACGACAACACCAAGCGTCCTACCGCCACACCTATAACACCGCTCCCCTTGACGGAGTCACCACAACAGGAGAACACCACATCTTCTGAATTTGCATCGCCGGAACCTTCTGTGATTGCAACGGAATGGCCATCCGAAAATACAGAAACACCCCAAACTGACAATCCGACTCCCAAAGAACCCACTTCACCTGTCATTAATCCGTATGACAACCCCACCCTACTATTGGCCGACAACACAGACATTAATCCTTCTGATGACGAAAGCCGCCGCCTCCGTTTCAAAGCATCAGTCGGAGCATCCACCTTTTCCCGTATCGGCATAGGCAATGCCGACGACCCTAGTCTTTCTAATTCCAATAACGAGCCCTACATCCAAGTTACACCCAATGCCACCCTTGCGGCAAATATCGGCGTCAGCTACGCCATTCCCATGGGTAGACAACATGGGCTGGAACTCGGTGTCGGACTTAGCGGCTACTCTCATCAGTCGGAAGCAACAAGATACAGCACCGAATCGGTAAGTTCCATTGATGGAACGATAACCATCCTTCAGGCAAGCGACCCCGACCCTTTCTACATGTTCAGTCTCTACGCCAACTTACCGCTGACATTCAACTTCAAATCCAAAAGAATGAAGGATGTCGGCTGGAATCTGAGTATCACGCCTTCACACAGCCTCGTCAGTTCCAGACCTATGGGGACCCTCGCTACCAATCGCCCAATCCTTAACCCCTGGCGAATCACCATGGGCGTCGGACTCACCTTCCCTCGTGGACTGTTTCGCCGCGTGAACCTTACAGCCAATCTGCTGTCACTCTATACCTCCAGTTCCTACCACGAAATAGGCATCGAGATAGGATTCTGATCCAAAAGTCAATAACCGGATTGAAAAGCGGACCGATAAAAAAAATCTTTGTCGGTTGAATATTAATTTGTAAATTTGCAACAGTCTACAAAACATTAATAAAATAATTATTTATTGATTAGTAGGTTATTAATAAAGAATGATACACTAATAATAGTCAAATAAACCCACGGCATTCGACCGTTCAAACAACCAAGCAAAAATGGAATACAGTTTTCTGAAAATAGCCACCGAGGGCAATATCTGCATCCTCACCATCAGCGCTCCCAAGAGCCTCAATGCCCTCAACTCCACGATTCTTAACGAAATCGGCGATTTCTGCGACAATTTCGACTGCAACAAGTACCGCTGCCTGATAATCACCGGCGACGGCGAGAAGTCGTTTGTAGCCGGCGCTGACATCAGCGAGATGGCAACCCTGAATGTCCCTCAGGGACAGACCTTTGGTCAAAAAGGAGCCGCCGTATTCCGCAAAATCGAGACTTTGCACGTCCCTGTCATCGCCGCCGTCAACGGTTTCGCCCTCGGTGGAGGTTGCGAGCTGGCCATGGCCTGCGACATACGCATCTGCAGCGACAACGCCCGCTTCGGCCAGCCGGAAGTGGGATTGGGCATCATCCCCGGTTTCAGCGGCACCGTGCGTCTGGCACGCCTGGTAGGCATGGGTATGGCCAAGCAACTCATCTATACAGGCAAGGCCATCAAAGCTGACGAAGCCCTCCGCATTGGACTCGTCAACGAAGTGGTGCCTCAGGCCGACTTGATGAACCGCGCCTTGGAAATCGCCAACCAGATTGCAGCCAATGCTCCCCTCGCAGTCAAAGCCGCCAAACTATGCATCAACGCCGAATACGACATGGATGCCAACGAAGCCATCCTTTACGAGAACGGTATCTTTGGACGCTGCTTTGCCACAGAAGACCAGAAGAACGGCATGGCCGCCTTCCTTAACAAAGGAAAATGCGAATTCCAAGGAAAATAATCTTCTTTAACGTCAGAAAGCAGATTTGACCATTTTAACTCTTTGACTCTGAAAATTTTTAATGTATAAACATATAAACAAAAAAGTATAATACCATGAAAATCTACGTTATCGGAACCGGTACTATGGCTAAAGGTATTGTGAAAGCCTTTGCCGCCAAGATGCCCGTCGTTATGAAAAGCCGCACCCAGGCAAGCCTCGACAAGGCTATGGGTTCAATCAGCAAATCGTATGCCAAACTCGTTGAGAAAGGCAAGATGACACAGGAGGCCGTTGACGCACTGCTCGCCAACATCACCACCACCACCGACTACGCCTCCTTCGCCGATGCAGACCTCGTCATCGAGGCCGCCGTCGAGGAAATGCAGCTCAAGAAGGATGTCTTCATGGAACTTGACAAGATCTGCAAGCCCGAAGCCATCTTCGCCACCAACTCGTCGTCACTCAGCATCACCGAGATAGCTGCCTGCACCTCGCGTCCGGCACAGTTCATCGGCATGCACTTCTTCAACCCCGCCGACCGTATGGCCCTCGTTGAGGTCATCCGCGGACAGCTCACCAGCGACGACGTGTGCAAGTGCGTCATCGACCTGGCCACCAGCATTGGCAAACAGCCTGTCGAAGTGAAAGAAGCTCCCGGCTTTGTCGTCAACCGCATCCTCATTCCCATGATTAACGAAACCTGTGGTATCCTGGCCGACGGTATCGCATCGGCCGAGGATATCGACAAGTGCATGATGCTCGGTGCCAACCACCCAATGGGTCCCCTGGCTTTGGCCGACCTCATCGGCAACGATGTCAACCTCGCCATCATGGAAGTTCTCTACAAAGAATTCGGCGACCCGAAGTACCGTCCTCACCCGCTGCTCCGCAAGATGGTGCGCGCCGGTCTGCTCGGACGCAAAACCGGAGAAGGTTTCTTTAAATATTAATAAACCGACAGTTTAACCTTAACCTTGACGTTAACAATGACAAATACCGTCAACGCCAAGGTTAAGGTTTTTCATTTATAGCAATGATTACTATCGGAATAAAAGGACATCTGGAACAAACCGTCACTGACGAAGTCTGCGCTGACCGTATCGGCAGCGGGCTTGTCAAAGTCTTTGCCACGCCTATGATGATTGCCTTGATTGAACAAACCTGCAACGAGAGCGTCACGCCGTTGCTCGAAGCAGGGCAAGGCACGGTGGGTACACATATCGACGTATCGCATTGCGCCGCCACGCCCATCGGAATGCGAGTGTGGTGCGACAGCGAGCTGGTGGAAGTGGACAGGCGCAGGCTTGTTTTTAAAGTCGCCGCCTACGACGAATGCGGACTCATCGGAGAAGGCACTCATGAGAGGTTCATAATCGACAGCACCAAGTTCCAAGCAAAAACCAACGAAAAGCGTACAAGAGACAATGATTAGCAAACTGACTCGAATCCGTATACTGATTCTTGCGCTGCTGTTTGGCAGCATGTCGCTTGTTTCGTGCCGCCAGGCCAATTCGCAGGTGGCATCGAAACAGATGGCCATCGTGCAAGAGGAGCCAGGCCAATGGACCAAGGACATCGACCTGCCACTGCCGCTGACCGACAAAGCCGAGCAACTGCTTTATCGCAAAGCCTACGTGGTGTCGTACAACAAAGACACTCGCCAGCCCAACTGGGTGGCGTGGCATCTCACTGCACAACACGCAGACGGCGACGTACCGCGTCCAGGAGCCGCGTGGCACGAAGACATGGATGTACCTGCTCCAAGGGCTTATCATGCCGACTACCGCAACACAGGGTGGGACCGTGGACACATGTGCCCTGCCGGCGACAACAAGTGGGACGAGACGGCCATGTACGAGAGTTTCCTGATGACCAATGCTTGTCCGCAACACAAAAACCTGAATAGCGGCGACTGGAACGAAATCGAGCAATCGTGTCGCGGATGGGCCAAGAAATATGGCGACATATATATTGTCTGCGGACCAATATTCATGAATCAGGAACACGACACAATAGGCTATAACCGTATACCCGTACCCGAAGCCTTTTTCAAAGTGATAGCCTGCCTTAACCCTGACAATCCCAAAGGTATCGGTTTCATCTGCCGCAACACCGAAGGCAACCGAAAGAAAGACTTCTATGTCAACAGCATCAGCCAAGTGGAGCGAATAACAGGCATGACATTCTTCCCTAACCTTCCCGAAGACTTGTCGTCCAAAGTAAAAACAACCTCCGACCTGTCGGAATGGTAGACTAACAATCACACCTTATCCTAAAAAAACAAAATGGCCATTTTTTGGGTCATTTTGTTTTTTTATGTACCTTTGCATTTTCATTTACTAATGAATCAATTAATAAAAAACAGAATGCAAAGATTATTACATACACGATATTTCAAAGCAATTCTGCTTGTCATAATATTTGTTTTCGTATATATCATACCGGCACAAAACCAGATAATAATGCCGCAAACAGGCGACACAACCATTCTGATTTCATCAAGTAATACTTACACTGTTCTTGACCCCGGAGGAGACAGCTACTACCCTGAAAACTGCAACTCAACCATTACTATTCGTAGTACAGACGGAAGACCTTTTTCTATTTATGGGAATTTTAGTATTGACGAAGGAAACTATCTAACTGTATACCAAGGAGGTTCGACAAAATATCCGATTGAGCGGTTCTGCATTGGCAATGGAAGTATGAAAGTATACTGCTATTCAGGCGAAGTAACACTAAAATTTTATAGCGACTATTTCGGAATAGCTGATGGTTTCAGTTTCAACATTTGTTTTCCGACTATCTATGACGTTCACGTATTCAACACAAACACCACTTATACACATTTCTCTTGGCAGGGTGGCTATTCCAACGGATATGTCGATTATTTCCAAAGCCACGATCCAAATCGTTCTACAACATCAAGGACCGCACATCACCGAAACGATTCACTTACAACTCTTGCACAAGGAACAGAATATACATACTACATCAAACCAAGTTATAGCTCTGATACCTCTAATTACTGCGTTGCACCACCTCTCAAATTCAGGACTCCAAAGGTTTACAACTGCAGCACATGTAACCATTACCGTGAATGCATCAAATACACACAATTCAGTGGTGCAGAACAAGTCACATGCTACAAAGGGACAGTAAGACATAGCGATTCATTACAATGTGTTGTGGATTTGGGCTGGCAGTCTGATTCATCGCAGCACACTGTAAACACCGATCCTACTGCCCTTGATGAGCGGACTGGCAATCAATTGCATTTAGTGCCAACTGACGACACTGTATCGGTTCGTTTAGGCAATCCACGATCTGGAGGCGGAGAAAGCATCCTTTATGAAATACACGTTGACACCAATGACTACAACCTGATGATGCTGCGCTATGCTATGGTTTTTCAGCAACAGATTGGAGTTTTGGACTATATGAAGCCTCGATTCACCATTCGTTTATTCGACGAGAACTGCCTGCCTGTACAGCCCTTGTGCTATTGTAGGGATTTCATGTACAGCGATGGTGCTACGGGCTGGAATACGTATACACTTGGAAACAACACAAATCCATACCATTGGCACGACTGGATGTCGATGGGAATAGATTTGTCCCCTTACCACGGAAAAACGCTATACCTACAACTGTCTACTACCGACGGTTCATCTTCTTCATCAGCATACGCCTATTTTACGCTTCATTGTGCACGAAAACAAATTGACCACCAACAACAATGTGGAAACAATACCGCCAATACTTTCTACGCACCAGAAGGTTTCAACTACAGATGGTACAATGCCGCCAATCCTGATTCGACATTATCAGTAAACCGAATGCTGAATGTTGTTGATTCAGGGCTGTACCAATGTTATGTTACCCCTACAGATTGCGACGATCCAAACTGTGGATATATTATCAACGCTCTTGCTGCTCCACGATTCCCCCATGCTGATTTCAGCGATACATTCAGCGTAACTAACTGCCAGTTCCGGGTACGATTCACAAACGAAAGCAAGATCTATGGTTCTGACGGTAATCCATTGTGGACCAATGAAGACTGCGAGACTGCATTCTGGGATTTCGGAAATGGACAAACATCAACAAACTACAATGCCGAAGTGACTTACACAGCCATCGGCACATATCAAGTAACTCTCATCGTTGGCATCGCAGGCAACGAATGTAAAGACACTATTACCAAATCAATCGTATTAACAGGAGAATATCCCACTCCATATATCAGCGGCGACAGTACCCTATGCCCCGGGCAGAACACAATACTATATATACACAACAACAACGAAACTCCACTATGGACATATCAAAACAACTCAACCACCAGAAATAATCTTCCTATACGCAATATTCAACATAGCGATACTGTATTTTGCCACGTCACAGACTCTAACCACTGTACATATGATTTAGCATATCCAATTACCGTTTTTCAGCAATACGACCTACACTATGCCAGAAGCATCTGTCAAGCTCAACTACCGTGGACTTGGAGGGGAGAGACATTCTATAGCGGAACAACCTCAAATTCATACTTGTTTGACCGAGAGACAATTCATGGCTGCGACTCAATCGTACATCTAGACCTCACCGTCCTACCCTCTTATGAAGAATACAAGACTATTCGCTATTGTGACTATCTGGACACCTATGCTTATGCCGACAGCAATTTCACCAGTCTTGGCGAGCACACCTACACTTTCCATCTCAACACCGGTTGCGACAGCATTATACACCTAAACCTTTTGCAGCGTGCTGCTGACCGCGACACTTTCCATGCCAACATTTGCCGTGGCGATACCTACAACGACCACGGATTTTCAATGACAAGCTCCGAGACACAGACTCTCGGAAACTATTCCATAACGCACCGCACTCCAAATTCTCCATGCGATTCGTTCGCAACACTTGTTTTTAACATTTATCCACAGACAGATACCTCTATCTACCGAGTCATCAATCAGAACCAACTGCCTTGGTATTTCAACGGTGTGTGGTTTGACCACAGCGTTATCGACACTGTTTTTCACCTGACGAACCATTACGGGTGTGACAGCACTATACATTACACGCTGTATATCAACATGAACACTGAAACCCACTTTAGCGAGACCATCTGCGACGACCAGCTGCCTTTCCAATGGGGGCCTTTGACCTTCCTGCAACAAGGGACTCAGAACATACTATACCAACGCTCGAACGGTGCAGACAGCACTGTGTACTATACTCTTAATGTAAATCCAACATACAACAACCAACACTACGACACAATCTGCGACAACCAGACATTTCAGTTCGAAGGCAATAACTATACAAATACCGGTACCTATTCGCGAAGCATGACCTCGAATTATGGCTGCGACAGCACCGAGACTTTGCACCTGACCGTTCATTCCACCAATGCCACAACACTGTCTGTCACAACATGTATCAGCTCTCCCTACAGCTTTGCAGGTCAGACCCTGACTACATCAGGGACTTACACACACACCTTCGCCAACATATGGGAATGTGACAGCGTGGTGACGCTTAACCTTGTAGTTAACCCCGTCACCGACACCACCATACACGAAACCATTCTGGAAAACGACCTGCCACACACCTTCAACGGCCAAACATTTACAAGTAATGTATTGTCCACCGACATTCATCTCACCAACCATTACGGCTGCGACAGCACCATTCACTACTCGCTGACTATCAATTGGAACGACAACACCGTCGTCGACTCAACAATATGCGACAATCTATTGCCACTTACATGGGACGGCACCATCTTCTCTGCAAGCGACTTCAATTTTCCGCAGGGTGTCTTCGACTGCACTAAGACCGACCACCTCTACAACACATCCGGCGCCGACAGCGTGGTGGTGCGTAATATGCATATCAACCCGACATGGAACCAGGACTTCTACATGACCATCTGCGACAACAGCAGCTACACTTTCGCGGGAACATCCTACAATACCACCGGTGAATACACCCATCACCTAATGACCACAAAGGGTTGCGACAGCACCGTCACCTTGCACCTAACCGTTAATGCTGTGACCCACAGCACAGTTTACGACACAATATTGGAAAACGAGCTGTCGACCTATCAATTCAACGGACACTCATTCAACGGCAACGTACAGAATGAAACGATAACGATAACAAACATTGCTGGATGCGACAGCGTTATCAACTTCTCATTATACATCTACCCCAACGTCAGCACCGCGGTTGATTCAACCATCTGCCAAAGCGCACTGCCACTGACCTGGAACGGCAAGACATTCACCTCCGCCGGAACACAATCAGCCAGACTCTACACCGCCACAGGTGCCGACAGCATTGTAACAATGACACTGCACGTCAATCCCACATACGACCATACTGTTCCCGACACCATCTGCGACAACCAGACAACAACCTTCATCGGCAACATTTACAGCACAGCAGGAAGTTATCCGCATGCCCTGACAACCATCAACGGATGTGACAGCATAGTAACGCTGCTACTGACAGTCAACCCGACTCATATTTCACAGTTCCTAGACACCACCTGCGACAACCAGACTTACACATTCGGCAACATTGTCCGCAACGCGACTGGAGACTATACCCATACATTCCAGAACATTTATAGCTGCGACAGCGTGGTAACTCTACATTTGACAGTGAACGTCGTAACCAACAGCACCATACACGACACCATTGTTGAGAACCAGCTCCCATTCACCTTCAACGGTATGCAGTTCACCGACGAGGTGACAAACACCACCGTGACAATCAGTAATGCAAAGAATTGCGATAGCGTAATCACTTACTCGCTCTTTGTCTGGCGTAACCAGGAAGTACACGTAGACAGCACTCTGTGCGAGAATTTCACACCGCTCACCTGGAACGGCAAAGTCTTCACCCAGACCTCCACCGACAGTGCGATTCTGATAAATATGCACGGAGCCGACAGCACCGTCTGGATGCACTTCACAAGACTCGGCAACACCTCGTCGCTGCTTTACGACACCATCGTTGAAAACCAATTGCCGCACAGCTGGAACGGTATCACCTTCACCTGGAACGACACCTCGGCAGTCAACATCCGTGAAGCAGACCTGTTCCACGGTACTACGCTGACAAACCACCTTGGATGCGACAGCCTCACAGGCATGAACCTCCACGTATGGCGCAACCGCACAGCTCAAGCCGACAGCACTCTATGCGAGAATTACTTCCCATTGGTTTGGAACAGCATTTCCTTTGATACCACTGGCACCCAAATCGCATCGCTATCCACAACCCATGGTGCCGACAGCACGCTGACGATGAACGTAAACCAGTTGCATAACACCACGTCTGTCTATTTCGACACCATCGTCGAGAATCAACTTCCATTCACTTTCAACAATACAATCTTCGACATATCAGACTTTATTTTACCCACAGGTCGCACATCTCAGCTCGCACAAAACATCACAATCGCCAACGAAGCCGGATGCGACAGTATAATCGCCTACTCTCTCTTCGTCCACTGGAATGTCAGTGCCTCCGCTGACAGTACAATCTGCGACAATCTCTTGCCATTCACTTGGAACGGTGCCCTCTTCGACAGCTCACTTACAACTCAAAACTCGCAATTCACAATTACACGCACCGTCACACTGACCGCTCACACTGGAGCCGACAGCGTGCTGACGATGAACCTGCATGTAAACCCGACCTATGATTTTCATTTCTACGACACCATCTGCAGCAACCAGTCAAGCCTCTTCAACGACAGCACCTACACCCTGGCAGGCACCTACCCCCACCTAATGACAAGTATAAACAACTGCGACAGTCTCGAGACGCTGCACCTCACCGTTTTCGGCACATCCGCTGCCGACATCGCCGACACCATTGTAGAAAACCAACTGCCATATTCCTTCAACGGTGCCACCTTCGACACAATTCTTTTCACTCCAGCGACCTATCTTACCTCACGTTTTGCCTCGATTGATTCAACAATCGTCATTGTCAACAGCTTCGGTTGCGACAGCTCGATAAACTACACGTTGAACGTGCATTGGAACGTGGAGGCTTCAGCAGACAGCACCATCTGCGAGAATTTCCTGCCACTGCAGTGGAACTCACGCACATTCACAATGCAGGGAACACTTCTCGACACCCTTACCGCCTACACTGGAGCGGACAGTGTATTGACCATGAACCTGACGGTGGACACAAACACGCACAGCATCTATTTCGACACTATTGTTGAAAACAATCTGCCTCACACTTTCAACGGTGAAAGCTACATCATTTCTATGTTTGCCACCACCGGCGGACAACATACCGAGTCCGACCTCGTCGATACAATCATTATTCCTAATGTCAAAGGCTGCGACAGCATTATCTTCTACAACCTCCACGTAAACTGGAACATAACCACAAACCTCGACAGCACCATTTGCGAGAACTCACTGCCCCTGATCTGGAATGGCATTTCTTTTGACACCTCCAACTTCAATTCACTTATCGGAGAGCATCCATCACCGGTCACTGTCACCGATACCGCCGTTTTCCCAGCAGCACTTGGTCAAGACAGCCTTGTCGTCATGCATCTCACCGTACACTTCAACACCAGCTCGATTCTCTTCGATACAATCGTTGAGAACATGCTGCCTCACCCATGGAACGGAGTAACCTTCGACACCGTGCCGCCGTCACAATTCACGATACACGATACATATTTTTCAATTAGTAGATCCAACACTATTCCAAATGCTGCAGGTTGCGACAGCATAGCAGCCATGAATCTGCACGTATGGCGCAACGTCTCCGCGTCAGCCGACAGCAACGTATGCGAAAACTTCTTCCCCTTCAGTTGGAATGGTTTGACCTTTGACACTACTGGCACACAGACGACAATGCTCCAAACCACCCACGGTGCCGACAGCCTTCTGACGATGAACGTCACAATGCTCTTCAACACCACATCTGCATGGACTGACACTATTGTAGAAAACCAACTCCCATTCACATTCAACGGCTACATTTTCACCGCCGGCAATTTTGCAGACACCGCATCGTACAGTGCCGACTCTTCTGTCTATAGACCACACTTCTCATCGCTCGATTCGGTTGTAATAATTCCTAATGTCCACGGCTGCGACAGCATTATCTCCTATAGTCTCTACGTTCACTGGAACGTCCACGTCTCCTACGATTCCACTGTTTGCTACAATCTGCTCCCGCTCACATGGAACAATGCCATCTTCGACACTATCCTCAACTCGCGACTCACAATCACTCGTATCGCCACCCTTCCTGCATACACAACCGCCGACAGCATCATCACCATGAATCTGCATGTCAACCCGACATACGCCAACCACTGGGGCGACACTGTTTGCGACGGTCAAAGCCTGGTATTCTATGGCGACACCCTCACCGTCACAGGCCTCTATGAACAGCACTTCCTCACCGTCGACGGTTGCGATAGTTCTGAATATCTCCACTTCGAAAACTTCCCCAACTTCGACCTTACCTACTACGACACCATCTGCGACTACTCCGGTGTAATGCGCATTGGCGTTGAATACCTCGGCATCAGCCACATGAACTCCATACATGGCTGCGACAGCAACGAGACCTATCACCTTTGGGGATTCCCGGTATCCTACACGTCCATCGATACCATTATCAGCGACCACCAACTCCCCTTCATATATAGCGGCTACACCTTCGTCGACACCGCCAACGCACAGATGCAGATGACCCTAGTCAACCGCTACGGCTGCGACAGCATAGTCAACTTCACCTTGACCGTGATGCCCACTGTCCGACTAACTGTCGACAGCACCATCTGTTCATCCCAACTCCCAATCACTTGGGACAACACTCCTTTCGACACAATTCATAATTTCCAGACCACAATCCACCTCACCCGAATCGACACCCTCCATACCCGATTCGGAGCCGACAGCATTGTGACACGGAATCTCCACGTAAACCCCGACTATAACATTGTCTATGTTGACACCACCTGCAATGGCGCACCCTACCCCTTCGGTGACTCTCTGTACACCACCACAGGCACATACATTCACAACTACACCACCATCCACAACTGTGACAGCGTCGAGACCCTCCATCTACAAGTCAACGCCCTTTCCTACGCCACTCAACACGACACAATTGTCGAGAATCAACTACCCTACACCTTCGGAGGCGTAACATTCGACACCTCAATTTTCACAATTCATGATTCTCAATTCACAATAACCCATATCGACACTGTCATCACCATCCTCAACACTGTTGCATGCGACAGCGTCATCACCTACTCTCTCACACTCCTCCCCAACGCCCATAGCCAATCCGACACATCCATCTGCTACAACCAACTGCCACTCATTTGGGACGGTCTCAACTTCGACGCCTCAATGTTCACAAATCAGAATTCGCAATTCACACTTAATAAAACCATTCCCCTCCCCGACGGAACCGACAGCATAGCTGTCCACACTCTAACCGTCCACCCCGTCTATGACATTACCGACACAGTCGTTTCTTGCGACTCCATTAACTGGATAGACGGCAACACCTACACCCAGTCCAATCATAATTCCCTACTCACACTCCACACTGTTCATGGCTGCGACAGTGTCATCAATCTCAACTTGACAATCCACCACTCCCTCTCTGTAGTCGACTCACTCTTTGCCTGCGACTCCCTCACTTGGATTGACGGCATCACTTACACGCAGTCCAACCACGACGCTCAGTTCACGCTCAACACCATCCACAACTGCGATTCCCTCGTCAACCTCAACCTCACAGTTGCACAAAGCAAAACGACACAAATCTTCGATACTCTATGTAAAGGAATTGAGTATCATTTTGGCGGCAATATATATACTGAATCAGGATCCTACGTCGATTCCCTTTTTACAACCGACCACTGCGACTCTGTCGTCACCCTCAATCTCCACATCCTCCTACCTTACCCAACCGTAATCGCCGTCGTCGACACTAACTGCGACTCACGCACCTTCACACTCACCGCTCAGACCGACGCACCCTATTTCCAGTGGGGTTCCTTCCCCGAAGATCCCGCCCTCACTGGTCACTTATACGACCGCACCATACAGGTACGTCCAACGACTCATGAACTCTACCGCCTCTTCGCAGACTACGCTGACGTGCCAACATGCCCGAGTACCGATTCGGTATACCTTTCCCCGCTCCTCAAGCCTCACGCTGACATTGAATACACCCCTGAGTTCCTCACCCTCGACCAACTCCACCTCTCAGCCATCAACCGTTCCACCAACGAACTCACCCACCACTGGTATGTCAATGGCAACGACCTCGGTGCAAACTCTCGAATCTCATACTTTGCCGACCCAGCCGTAGACGACTCCGTAGTCGTCCGTCTCATCGCTCAGAACGGTCTATGCTATGACTCCGCCGTTGTAGTCGTTCCATTCCGCAAAGCCACTATCTGGGCTCCAAACGTCTTCACCCCAACCGAGAACTCAAACAATACATTCTATGTCCGTTTCATCGGCATCACAGACTATTCCATAGACCTCTACACCCGTGGAGGCGTCCTTGTATGGCACTCTGAAGATATGTACGATGAATGGGACGGCACCTACAAAGGCTCCGTCTGTCCGCAAGGCACCTATGTCTGGATCATTCACTACCGCGACCAGACAGCACCTCGAAACCAGCTGTCAAAGAAAGGAACCGTAACACTGATAAGATAACCAACCATGAACTCAGGCGTATTATGGGCAATAGGCTGTGCCCTTATCTGGACAGCCGGAATGATTTACTTCGACTGGAAAAAGAAAAACAAATAGTCCCTTGCATCCCCAATCCCGAAAAAAGCCATGGTTTTCGGATAAAAGCACCATGACAAGCGGATGCAACAAATCAAAAAAAATGGTGGGATTACCTGTTAAAAACAAACATTTTTTTTGCCAATCATCTAATTTTTTGTAATTTTGCACTTTATAACAACAATAGTCACCCATAGAAACAAATCATTTAAATAAATAATAACATGGTAGATTACAAGAAGATAGGGCTTGTGAACACCCGCAAAATGTTTGCAAAAGCTGTTGATGGCGGTTACGCCATTCCGGCATTCAATTTCAACAACATGGAACAGATGCAGGCCATCATTCAGGCTGCTGTCGAAACCAAAAGTCCCGTCATCCTGCAGGTGAGCAAAGGCGCCCGCGACTATGCCAACCCGACCCTCCTGCGCTACATGGCAGAAGGTGCCGTGGAGTATGCCAAGGAACTGGGATGCGCCCATCCTGAGATAGTGCTGCACCTGGATCACGGCGACAGCTTCGAGACATGCAAGAGCTGCATCGATATGGGCTTCAGCAGTGTGATGTACGACGGTAGCGCCCTGCCTTACGAAGAGAACATCAAGATATCCCGCCAGGTGGTAGAATATGCACACCAATATGATGTCACCGTCGAGTGCGAACTCGGTGTGCTGGCCGGCGTTGAGGACGAAGTAGCCTCTGAGGTAAGCCACTACACCAAGCCTGAAGAGGTGATTGATTTCGCCACACGCACCGGATGCGACTCGTTGGCCATCTCTATCGGTACCTCGCACGGTGCCTACAAATTCAAACCCGAGCAGTGCACCGTCGACCCGAAGACCGGCCGTCTGCTTCCTCCTCCCCTGGCATTCGACGTACTCGAGGCTATAGAGAAAAAACTGCCCGGCTTCCCCATCGTGCTTCACGGCTCAAGCTCTGTGCCTCAGGACGAGGTCGACACCATCAACGCCAACGGTGGCTGCCTGAAAGCCGCTGTGGGTATTCCCGAGGAGCAGCTCCGCAAGGCCGCCAAGAGTGCCGTCTGCAAAATCAACATCGACAGCGACAGCCGTCTGGCCATGACCGCCGCCATCCGCAAACACATGGCTGAGCATCCTGACCATTTCGACCCGCGCCAATATCTGAAACCTGCTCGCGAAAGCATGAAGAAGATGTACATCCACAAGATTGTGAATGTCCTCGGTTCAGACAACAAACTGCTTGAGAAGTAGTATTCAATAAGACAGTAAAAGTAACAGTCCGGTGAATTGATTTCACTGGACTGTTTTTATGATAATCGGACAATGACGATTAGTTTGGAGAAACCATTTGATTGCCGGACGCTGGAGGGACTTACCTGTGTCCAGCTTTTGGCAGTAGTAAACTTTTCATAACAGTGGAGAAATGAAACAAGAGATCAATCCCCAAGATACAAGTCGTGCACGGGCTTTCGAGTTGTGGATGTCGTCGCCCATGCCGATGGTCACTGTCACCAAGACTTTCGATGTGACACGACTTATAAGGTTTAGTCGTAGGAATTGTTTGAAATTCAATATGTCCATTTGCTGGTGTATCGGTAAGGCTGCAAGCCGGATGGAGGAGTTTTATCTGCTGCCAGAGCAGGGCAAGTTATACAGGTTCGACAAGTTGGCCGTCAACGTAATTGTAAGCAACAAAGAAGGCGGCATCAACTCGTGCGACATCCCTTACTACGATGATTTGGAACGATTCAGCACGGACTACCTGGCATTGACCCAAAAGGCAAGCGAGAAATGCCAAAGTTTTTTCGTCGAAGATGCAATGGTGATTGGAACCTCGGCAATGACAGCCACGGAACTTGACTGCATCGTAAACCAATATACCGATGAATTCAGCAATCCTTTTGTTTCATGGGGAAAATACCACAAAGGATGGCTCCGCACAACTTTGCCCATCTCCTTCCAGTTCCACCATGTGCAGATGGACGGTGGCCATGCCGCGCAGTTCCTTGACAGACTTCAGAATACAATCCGAGCAATGTAATCATGTACGAGCATTGGGAAATTGCGTGCGACGCAGCAGTTGAAGTCGCTGGAGAAGAGCATGAAGAAGATGTACATCCACAAGATTGTCAACGTGCTTGTTTCGGACAACAAACTGATGGAAAAATAATAGCCATCAACATAATGAAAGAAAAGAGACGGCTAACACCGTCTCTTTTCTTTTATCTTAAATCAAGCTTGAAACCCCGGTCTCGATTGAAAACGAACAAAAGTTCACAATCCGGTATACCAATTCCTTTGACGGAATAATAACTTTCATGCAACGACATTTTAATCCACATCCTGTTACTTCGCTGATAATACTCAGCGGCAAGAGGAAAAATATTTCCAATGCGATGGCAAAACTCGTCGTTCATCTGCAGTGTCCACACGGGTTCGTGTATTTTAGTCGCCGGCCATCCGAAACAACCGTTCAATTCGCTCACCACATGCCAATGTGCGTCTGAATCGGTAACGTAGAGTGTATCGAAAGCTAAAATCAAGCGGCAAAGAGTGTCATGAACAGCATCAGACTTCACACGTTCCACATGTATTATTGACATCATTGGATTTTCATAGGCGTGTCCAATACGTCCTGGATGCGACACGATGGTCAGTCGAGCAGTGTCACGCAGCGCTATATTCATATTCCTAAGGCTGCAGCTATCCTCGACAGGAATGTAATAGAACCCGTCTTTGTAATGGAATGCTATAGCGGTTGACGGATATGGATACGGTGGCTTACTTGCCTCACCCCTCGGTGCATACATACCGATGCCATCGACCACAATCTCAATGGTCACAGTGTCAGTGCAAAGCCTTTCGGCATTGTAGTCCACATGGATCTTATGGTAGCGCAACGGTTCCGATCCCGACACCCACTCGGGAATGTACAACGTGTTGTTGTCGTGCCAGAACATTGAGTCGCAATAGCCGAAAGCCCAATCTGTTGCATAACTATATACAGGCCTGATAACGCCATTGTCCATGCGATAGAAGTTTATAAAGAATGTGTCGTTCTCCCCATACTGGAAAGCATTGGCAATCATATAGTCTTTCGACACGGCAGAGCAACACCCTTCCCTGTCTGGCGGCGTGGAGACGTAACCCATAAACCAATAGCTGTAGCAATAATGAGTGTTTCCGAGTGCCAAAATCGCTTCATAAAGATGTGTTCCGGGGTATTCGCAAAACATGATATCGTAGCCAACGTTGTCGCGGTCAAGAGATTTGATTATTGAATCACGAACTATGCACCGCTGTATATAATACGGCAATGAATCAATGTAGCGCATTTCCAGATTGTATTTATTTCTCTCTCCTATGACCGCAAACCATTCCTGTGCACTTACAATTTGGTCGGTGACAGTGGCCACGACCTGTGAATGCAACGGGATGTGACAAGACAACAATAAGAGAGCTACAATGAGTATTCTTTTCATAATTGAGGATTACAATCTAAAACAGCGACATTTGTCAAGTAAACAAGGCCCTTACATCACCACCACCACTTTGCGGGCAGGAAGCCCGTCGACACGCAGCAGATAGACGCCTGTGCAAGGCACGGAGAGCGATGTTTGCAGCGTACCCGGAGCCACCTGCAGACAACGTCCCATGATGTCGTAGAGTTCCACCCTGCGTTGCAGCGGGTCGGTGACGGTGATGGTATGGTGGCCGACGGAGACCAATTTTGCATTGCAGGTTGCAGGTGGTGGCAATGCTGGCAATAAGAAACGGCGGCACAGCGACACCCTCTTTCTCCAGGTGCGTCTTGCGCCGCCGTTCGGCTTTACTGATGGTGCGTTGCATCCTGGCTACAAAGCGTGCCTCTCTCGGGTTGCCCAGCACATTGAGGTAGGCTTTCGCCATGATGTTGCGGATACTCTCCGCCATGTAAGCACCTAGTTCCAAGGTATTACATCATTTCTGTCAGGAAGTTCTCGTAGCCGAGCTTGTCGATGTAGTTGAGGTACTGGCGTTCCCAATCCATGTGGGCTTTCTCATCCTCAATCCACTTGTAGATGAGTTTCTGGGTGATGTAGTCGTCGGCAAAAGCCTCGGCCATCTCGCTCATCATCTTTATGGCCTCGGGGTTGTAGTCGCTCTCGATCTGCTTCTTGGGGTCGTCGTAGAAGGGAAACTCCATGGTCTTCATCAGCTTCTGCAAATCAGCGGGTTTATAGCCAAGTTCCACCAGACGATTCAGGACCTCTTCGGCCTCAACCCACTCCTCTTCGGCTTCCTCTTTCCATTTATCGGCCAGCTTGTTCCAGCCGTTGAAACGGTCGTAGGCCGAGAAGGCAAAATGCTGTTTGCTGTTTCCAAACCAAGCGGCGCCGAACATGGCGAACTGCTTCAATGCTTCTTTTTTAGTCATAATGTTCTTTATTTTAAATATTTAACGTTGATTATTATTCTCTTAACTTAAATGCAAAAGTACACCTTTCTTTCTAAAAATCCAAACTCTTTCCGAAACAAAAACCGACTGAAACGAAACATATAAAAATTATTTCGTGTTTTTGCATCTTGAAAAAATATAAAAATGTACAGTTTATCAGAAAGTTTGCTCATTTTACTTGGTAATAAAGAAACGAGTGAGGCTGACATATCAGCTTTCTGCACCGAAACGGACGCTTCTCTCACCCTCCGTGCCAATCTGCTTCAGGACACGATGGCATGCTACACCTTTACGCTTGTCGAGAAAGGATGGCTGACCATCGACTACAACAACCAGCAGTTCACGCTCACCAAGAGTGACATCTATCCATATGCGCCGGGGATGCCGCTACGAATCGTTGCCGCCTCAGACGACTATAAAGGCATCTGTCTGCTGGCCGACGAGACCTTCACGCTCCGCTCGTCCTATATGCACGATGCCATCCGTGCTGCCTACTTTTCGCTGGTGGAACTCACCGAGCCGAAACTTAAACTTCAACCAAAAGATGCATCACATTTGGCCGATTTGATGCGTCTGGCCATCCACTATCAGAGTGTTTCGCACCCACAGCGCGACGGGTGCCTGCGCCTGCTTTACAACCTCTTCCTGATTGACCTGACGGCCACGCAGGAGAGCAGCATCGGTCAACATGGTTTTCCAAAACGTGTCGAGGAGATCTATCTTGACTTCCTGCGCCTGTTGTCGCAACACTTCGTCGAGCATCGCAACATGGCCTTCTATGCCGACTGCCTCTGCATCACGACGACCTACCTCTCACGAGTGGTGCGTCAGGTGAGTGGCCGCACCGTAGCCGACTACATCGACCAGATGCTGCTGAAAGAAGCAACATGGCTGCTGCAGACAACCTCTCTCAACGTCGCCCAGATTGCCGACGGCCTCCACTTCGCCGACACGACCACCTTCGCCCGCTTCTTCAAGCGCCTCAAAGGCTGCACCCCGAAAGAATTCCGCCAGCAGAAACAATAAGCACCCCCATCGCTGGAGGTACTGCTGATTGGATGTTTGAGGGCTGAATTAAATCAATTCATCAATCTGCTTTCGCCCCAAGTGTACTGCGGATAGGCTTTCTTTAGGTCGTTGTAGGAACCTGTGACGGTACTGCCGCCGCTGGTAGCGAAAACGTTGAGCACCTTGCCGCTGAGGTCGTGTGCCTCGATGAAGGTGTTGACGATGGTCGGGGCGGTGTACCACCATATGGGAAAGCCAATCCACACGGTGTCGTAGTCGGAGATATTCTCGCAGCGGCCCTTGATGGCGGGACGTGAGCTCTTGTCTTTCATCTCGATGGTTGAGCGTGAGGATTTGTCACGCCAGTCGAGGTCAGCAGCGGTGTAGGGCTGCTCAGGGGTGATTTCATAAAGGTCGGCATTGTACTGCTTGGCCAATTTCTGTGCTGCGGCCTTGGTGGTGCCGGTTGCCGAGAAGTAAACTATTAATGTCTTGCTCATATTACTTGATTTTTTTACAGTTTCTTTGCCTGAGTTCTGTGCGCTGGCACCCAGCATCAGGCAGCATGCAACGATGATTAATGATACTTTCCTCATAATATTGCACTGGTATTTGTTTTAAGTTGCAAAAGTACGAAAAAACTGGATTGGCGAAAAGAGAATTACTAAAACAAAAGCATGTAGACTCAACAACCAAGTGCAGCACCTATTAGTCATGCCTACCGAACCTAAATGGGATAACTAAAACTCATCCTTGAAAACAAACCATAACTCGCAGTTAGACACGTATTCGGGATAAAGGAAACTACCATCCTTATCAAGGTGATGTTTGTAGGGTTTCATTCTATACCACATTCTGTTGCCTCGAGCATAATATTCGGCAACACCGGCAGGAAAATTACCATCCACACGTCTGCATAGTTTTTCGCTCATTTGTAGAATCCACACAGGTTCTCCCAAATCCATCGTTGTAAAATGATCCTGAGCCACTTTAGAAACACAATACCACTTCGCGTCGGCATCGGTGACGTAAAGGGTGTCGAAGGCTTGGATAAGACGACAGAGTGTGTCGTGCGTGGAAGGCGACTTCACACGTTCTATGCCAACAATAAGTTGCATGGGCTTTTCGCCGTAGTAACCGACACGGTCTGGAAGCGTCACTATAGTCATGCAGGCCGTATCGTGGAGGTCGATGTTCGAGAGGTCACAGGAGTCGTCGATTGGAATGTAGTAGTTTTCACCATGATAATAGAATGCAATGGCCGTCGATGGATATTCATAAGGAGGCTCGGACAATTCACCACGCGGAGCGTACATGCCTATATCGTCAACAACAGAACAGGCCACTCCTGTATCAGCAACCATTTCAGGTGACTGAGCCCATGCTGGCACGACACCTACAAGGAAAATCACGAGACCTGAAAAAAAACTTTTCATTTCCACTTCTGGCTATTAATCATTATAGAGTACGGCCGCACTTGAGTGCCTGTTTCCTGCAAAGAGCATAAGATATCTGCCGTCGTTGAGCCGATGGGGTGCACCGACGGCCATGGTCTTGGATGGCATTGTCAGATAATTGCGGGTGGCTGCTCCACTGATGTCGAACGAGAGAATCATCATATGCAGCTTGGGGTCTGCACTGCCGACAATCCTGACAGGTTTCTCGGGACTGACTTTGGCATTGCTAGGCATGTCGTAGGTGACTAAGTATTGTTTGTTGTCAGACTCTATCATTCGAGTGGTTGTGAGCTTTCCGAAGTCGGCATTCGTCAGTTGGCGACGGGAGATGTTGTTCCAACGCAGGTGGCCCTGGTTGTCAATACGGAAGGTGAGAATGCCTTCCATGACAGTCTGTGAATAGCCACCGTTGACGTACACATTGTAGTATCGTTCGTAGGCCACGGTGGCACCACCCTTGTCAAAACGCGAGTCGGCGTAGGCCATCTTGTCGGTTGTCAACACACGCAGACGCGAACGGTCGGCGACATTGCACAGGCGGCAGATGTCAGTTTTCGTGAACGCCTGTTTCTCAAAATATTCGACCTCCTTTTTCTTTGTATCGAACACAAGCGAGAAGAACCCGGAGCTCCAGTCGTCCTTATCGTCCTGTTTCTCGCCCTTCATAAGGCCTGTGCAATAAATCTTTCCGTTTTCATATTTCACAATGTCGATACGATATAAGTCACCCTCATTAATACTGCTTGTATAGGTATGTTCACGCTCGCCGTCCAAGACGGTGAATTCCAGATAGGTTTCAAGAATACCGTCCTCTTTGAAGAAGCCTGCAAAGACCACTTCACCGCTGTCGGAAACGAAATAGTCGTCGACCGTTCCGAGCGCCACTTCCATACTCCACATCTCGTCAAGTTCAGTGTCATACAGCACCACGTTGGCCTCGGCGTTGTCTTTGCCAGGCAGGACATACATAGTGCCGGTCCACTCGCCCGACTGGGAAGAACGCAATGTCATTTTCATCTTCTTGCTGTCGGAGCCGCTTATTGCAAAGAGTTCCGTACGTGTCACTTCAGCGTTGGGGACCAATACGGAATGACTTTCGTGAAAAGCCTTGAACGAGTTGTCGTCTCGCTCGGTGACAAGCAAATCGATTGTTTTCTCATTAAGAAAGCCGCCATAGTACAACACACCGTCTCCACTTGCCAGGTCTTTGTGCCAGAGCTCGACGAGATTGCTGTCGTAAGCCACAAGATATGGTGCCTCGTTCTTGGGATAACGGCGAAGAAGATAGAATTTATCGACATCACCGCCAATGAAACCGACATTGGTAACTTCGTTTCTAAACTGCAATGCCTTTGAGTCGGCATAGGTCTTCAACTGCCACTGCTGAGCATTCACAGTTTCATACAAACAGAACAGAACAATTATCAAAAGAATCTTTTTCATGGTTATATAAAGTTTATGATTTCTAAAGATTTAAGGGGTATTCCAATCACAGTTCATTCATCAAGGAATGAATCCAATTGTGAGGCCAATACGGAATAGGCCTGTAAGAAATACATTACTTTCCATATCCTCAGAGGTCAATTCTCTTATGCTTTTCATCAGATTATATTGGATTGTATAACCCAACGACCAATGACGTGAAAGCATATAGTGCCTGCTGAGGTCTAAATGGACACCGAAGAAGAGATTGTCTTTCTTCTCTCCGTCGACGGCCTCCTTCAAGATGCAGTCGCCAATGCCGATGCCAAAAGCGAACGAGCGGCCAAGCGGGGCAAGATTATCGCCCAATGTGCTGCGGAGGTTCAAATAAGCACTATAATAGTCGAAATCTACAGTATTGTTGTATGCCATTGGAATATAGTTGCCGCTCAGTTCCAATATAGTCTTGCGGCCAACTACATAACCGGCATTGAGGCCAGCACCAATATTTACCAGCGAACGACGCGGGAAAGTCCCCGTATTGTTCGAGGTCGACAGGTTGGCTATTCCTAAGGTGCCGCTGGCGGTAAGGATGAATCGGGAGCCCAGGTACCCCGGCACCTGCCGTGTACTGTCGATGGTTGTCTGGTAGTGGTCGTATATAGCATCGGTCACTCGCGACGGTTCGTCGCTGTACTTATATACGTATGTGCTTTTATTTATCGAACGGCCATGCTGCGCATCTATCTGGACCGAGTGTACAATTGTCGCCTCTGACGAGGTGATTGCCGATTCTATTATCACCGGTGCAAGAGGAGGTACAACCAGCGCCCATAACGCCCTGCCCTTGCTTTTAATATGCAGATTATCGGCATTCATGACAACAGTCATGTTTATGCTGCCCACATCGTATTTGCTGCAGATCCTGTCTATGTCGGCCTGCTTGGAATTCAACATGTCAAATTTGCCTTCGGTGGCCCAGAATTCCTTGACCCACTCGACTATGTCGACAAACTCGTTGTATCGTTCCGCCGTGGTCATGTCGTGCAGGCTCTTATCCGAGAAGTTCTCCGACTCGATGCCTGCAGCGGCAGCGGCCTCAGCTATCTGCTCGCCAAGCTGTATCTCACTTCTGTTCGAGCGTTTGATTTTCAATTCACCGCTACGCGAGTTAACGGTTCTGTAACTCGGGTTGTACACTATCTGCCGTTCTTTGGGATCCAGGCTTACATCCACGGCGTCATGCTTTCGCAGATGGCTTTCCATATAAGGCTTGAAGTCCGGGTCGTCCTGAATAAGGTCGGTGAAAGCAAACACGCGTGTATCCTGAAGTTTCTTCTTTTTATGTTTCAGTTTCTGGTATTTGCTCTGTTGTGCCGTGGTGTCGACAGCCGACACAGTGTCAAATGTCGATGCGAAGAAATCGGCGTTGTAACCATACATCTCATACAGATCGGCAAAGATGTCGTCCATCATAGCTGTTATCTGCTTGTCGTTCGGAAAACCACGATGGCTTTTCCACAACTGGCGTGCCGTAACGAGAGCAAGGTCTTCCTTCTTGATTTTACGGAAGAAATAGTAACTCTGCTGCACCTCGCCTTCAAAGTCAAGGTAATTGCCGACCACACTGCTTGTACTTGTATATGTCTTATGTTTTGACAGTCCATACAGTGACTGGCAGAAGGCCTTGTTGACGAACGCGTTGTCGGGATATTGACGCAACAGCATATAACAATCATAGAATGCGCGCGCGTATTCAGCATTGACCAAATCCTGCCGCACGCATTCCATACGTGCCAATGTCCGTAGCCGTTCAAATTCCTCTTTGTCGCTGACGACATAACTGCTGCCACCCTGTGCAGCCGACAGTACAGCGGCAGTGGCGGTGCGGCGTTTCAGGATGTTGGGATGCGTGCTGAGCGAGTCGTCGTAGTCGTCACGCGCAGTGATAGGCGACAGGCTGTCGAGAAAATTCTCAGCAGGCATCTTGTAGTATGGCGTGTTGAAAAAGGCCGTATCGAAAGGCACCTCGTCGAAAGGCAGATAGCCATACTGCAGCACGTCGAAAAAGCCTTGCGAGACGTTTTTGTCGTACGGACTTTCGAGATAGAACAGGGCAATGCCAAGGCTGTCGGCTTCGCTCTCCATCTCGCGCGAGCGGTTGTGGTACTTGATGAAGTCTCGCATTTCCTGAGTCTCAGCCTCGATGTCGCGGCTATCACGTTTGCTGCGTGTTATGTCTTCGAGGCTGTGTTTCTTTAAATAATGTATAATCTCGTGGCTGATGACAAAAGCCAGCTGAGCCTCGTCGTCGACCTGCGCAACCAGGCCTGTACAGACAAACACCATGCCCTGTCCCGTGGCAAAAGCGTTCACTTCGGGCGACTTGATGGTATAGAAACGCAGTTCGCTGCGAAGCTGCGGATAATCCTTCAAGAGGGTGTCGGCTATGCGTTCCACCAGCCGTGTGACAGGATCACCATACAGGACTCGTCCCGAAGCCATGAGGCGGTTGATATGGTATGACGCGTTGAGAACCTTGTCGCGATTGGGGAGTTTGCCGTCGGTATAGTCGCGCACACGTTGTTTGTCGAGGGTGTAGAGTTCGTCCAGGTTAAGCCTCAAATCGGCAGGCACCCTGCCTTCCGACCTCAAGCCGACAAAACCGTCAATGTCGGCCTTGTGAGTTCCCTCAGTCTGTCCAATGGCATTCATTACTACCATTGCCATTGAAACAACTAACAATAATTTTCTCATATCTTGCTATTTACATTTTTATTAATCGGCATCGACTTCATGACGAACCAATGCAAAATTACATCTTTTATCTCATATGTACCAAAAATGAATTTTTTTTTACACTTTTTGAAAAAAAATTTTTCATGATGTGTAAATTTTTTTGAAAAAATGTTACGAATAGGTGTGTGAAAGATAAAATAAGATTATCTGGTTTTACGTTAACTGATTTTAAATCAAAATATATCTAGCGAGATACCGACCTTAAAAGACTTATAACCATAATACTCTTAATACTTAAAACTTTTGAACCTATATACCTTTAACCCGACAAAATGACCCAAAGCTCTACACAGAATGAGTTTGTCGCAATGATAAAACAGCACGAGAGATTGATTCTCAAAGTGTGTACCCTGTTCTCGAACTTCAAGGGCGAGGATCTGCGCGACCTGTACCAGGATGCAGTGTGTGCTTTGTGGGAGTCGTACCCTTCGTTCCGGCACGAAAGCAAGGAATCGACATGGATTTTTGCCGTTTCGCGGCACACCATTCTCAACATCATGCGCAAACGGCGAACAAACGAGGTGCTGGTCGACAATGAGATTACCGACGTTTCCGGCTACGACGAAAGTACCAAAGACATCATTGACGAACTACGGATGGCAATTGCACACCTGGATCCTGCCGAAAAAGACATCTTCATCATGTGGATGGAAGGATTCAAGAACAGCGAAATTGCAGAAACCACAAATCTGTCGGAAGGGAATGTGGCAGTCAAACTGACAAGGATAAAAAAGAAACTGAAAAAAGAAATCAATATAGAAAGGGGGATCGTGACATTATGAGCAAGCAGAAGAACAATGACATTCAAGACAAGTACCGCCGTTTCAGTGAAGAGATGGACAAATTCGAGCTGCCGTCAGAGCAGGAGCTCCTCGATCTGATACAGCAACACGATGCCGCCAAAGCCGACGGCAAGCAGGTGGATTTTACTCCTGTGCATAAGGAAACAAAGACAACCAAGCCGCTGTGGAGATATGCAGCTGCCGTTTTACTGCTCGTATTTCTCGGAACAGCAGCATGGCTCGTCGTTTGGAACTCACCGTTCAGCTCCACACCAAACAACAACTCACCGTCAAACAATCCTGCTGCCGGTACCATCACAGCCGATAATGAAGACTCTTTCAGACAAGGCATCAGCGACTCTATCCCCCCAGAAACCATGCCTGCCCATTCTGAAGCCAACAGCGACGCCAATCCCCTACTGCTCAGCCAAGTCAACAATGACAACACAGCAAAGACCCGCAACCAAGGACAAGTCGCCACATCCACTATCCTACCAAACATGACATGCGAAGAATACATTGTAATTGCCGACGACCAGACAATACCGACAGACAGTACAGACTCCCCTGCTCTCGACAACGGACACCCCAGCCGTCTGACAATCAAAGATGTCGACATGAAACAAGACGAAGTCAACGACCGACGCGCCCTGCACGGCGACAAAAAAGACCAGCATAGAAAACGGCATAAAGCCAACATTGAAAAAAACGACAACAGAGACAAGAATATCAACGTAATTGTTCCAAAACAGAACACTTACAAAGGCAATACCAATTTCCCGCGTCCACACTATATACCATCTGCAAACGGAAATACAAGAGTTATATATTATTGATAAAGAATGATTACAATTACAAAAAGAAACGCTGCAACAGCTTTTAAAGCATTGTTGCTGATGGCCACAATGGCTGTGGCAGGCAAAGCCAACGCCCAATTCTATTCAGGTGCCATGAGTTCATCGGGTGGAGGAAAAATAACGCTTAATGCCGGTGCGATAAGCACCTCAGGCACACCAAGCATCATTATCGGCTACGGTCCCGGTTATGCCTATAGCGACAAGATTGAACCCCGATCGGTCGACTTCAACATCCAGCCGGCATTCATGCTCACTTTCGAAACAGAAACCGAACTGAAATACGAGCTACGTCACGGAGCCGGTTTTAATTTCATATATAGCAAGTACCAATGGATGGCCGATTTCGACGGAAACGATTTAGGCGATGTGAACTACGACTACCGCTTTGGAAAGAAAACTCAATCCATGCTTATAGAGATGGGGTACAACATGTCGTACTATTTCACCGAACGCTTCGCGCTCCACGGTGGACTCGGTATAGGTGCCGATCTGCAGTTCGACCGCTATCATCGTGGCGAAGCCATACGCAAATCCAACGGCCAATTATACAACGACCCCGACGTCAACGAATGGCACGAAATGGATTTCGACATGCCGCTCGACATAGACTTTAGCGGCTATTTTATAATTAGGGCAGAATACAACATCACCGAATCATTTTTTGTCGGATTGACAGGTCATTTCAAGCACGCCTTTGCCGGCACTTCGTTTCCAAAAAGCACTGATTTATACACAGGACCCTCAGTAGGTTACAACGTTTACATCCTCGACGGCAAATTCAACCGCCTGTCAGCATTCCTCACTCTTGGCTTCATAATGTAAAAAAGCGCAATTACGCTGACCTTTTCACTCCTTTCTCCCTATATATAAAAATATTATGTATATTTGCATTTTCTTTTAATATCGTATATACGATATAAACAATTGATAAAAAGCAAAATATACAACTAATGAAGAAACTTGCAGTGGTCGCGTTCGGCGGAAACGCATTGCTTAGAAGCGGCCAAAAAGGAACATACAAAGAGCAGATTGAGAACGTTGAACAGACATGCGACAGCTTATGCAATCTGCTGAAACGCAACTACAACGTGGTCATCGGTCACGGCAACGGACCCCAGGTGGGAAACGTTATGCTGCAGCACGAAGCAGGCAAACTGGCCGGTGTCGAGGCTATGCCTATGGACTTCTGTGTTGCTGAAACCCAAGGCTCTATAGCCTACATGATTGAAATGGGACTGCGCAACGTAATGGCTCGCAACGACATCCAGCGCAACGTAGTCACCATTATCACCCAAGTGGCAGTCAACAAACTGGATCCTATGTTCCAGAACCCCACCAAACCTGTGGGACCTTACTACACAAAAGAAGATGCTGAACGTCTGTCGGCCGAGACTGGAGCCAAATACAAAGAGGACCCCAAAGGCAATGGTTGGCGCAAAGTGGTGGCAAGCCCGAGACCCACACGCATTAACAATATCAAGATTGTCAAGCAGCTGGCCACACAGGGCAACATCGTTGTCACCGTTGGCGGCGGCGGAATACCCGTCGTTGAGGAAAGCGACCACGTGACAGGCGTCGAGGCTGTCATTGACAAGGACCTGGCCAGCGCACTCTGTGCCATTGAAATCGGTGCCGACGAATTCTACATCCTCACCGATGTTCCCAAGGTATACATCAATTTCCGCAAAGAGAACGAGCAGGCTCTCGACACAATCACCATTGACGAGGCTAAGCGTTACCTCGACGAAGGACAGTTTGCAGAAGGCTCGATGGCACCCAAGGTTCGTGCCGCCATCATGTTTGTCGAGAACGGCGGCAAGGAGTGCATCATCACCGAGGCCGGACAGCTCAACAACCCCCATTGTGGAACGAGAATTGTTCGATGAACAATGTGTTTAGACTAATTCGAAATTCAAATATCTAAATTCAAAATTAATAAATATGGCTTACAATTTAAGAAACCGCAGTTTTCTGAAGATTTTAGACTTCAGTCCAAAGGAACTCAATTTCTTGCTCGACCTGGCTCGTGACCTGAAACGCGCCAAATATACCGGCACCGAGCAGCCCACTCTGAAAGGCAAGAACATTGCCCTGATTTTCGAGAAGACCTCTACCCGCACCCGTTGTGCTTTTGAGGTTGGCGCCAAGGACCAGGGAGCCCATGTAACCTATCTGGGTCCCACCGGCAGCCAAATTGGCGTGAAAGAGAGCATGAAGGACACTGCCCGCGTGCTTGGCCGCATGTATGACGGTATCGAATACCGTGGTTTCAAACAGGAGACCGTTGAAGAGCTCGCAAAATACGCCGGCGTTCCCGTTTGGAACGGTCTGACCAACGAAGCTCACCCCACTCAGATTCTGGCCGACTTCCTTACCATGCAGGAACATGTCGACAAACCCCTCAACCAGGTCACTTTCGCTTATGTTGGCGACGCTCGCTTCAACATGGGTAACAGCCTGATGGTCGGTGGTGCTAAAATGGGTATGGATGTCCGCATCATAGCTCCCAAGAAACTCCAGCCGGATGCAAAACTGGTCAAGATCTGCAAGGAGATTGCAAAAGAGACCGGTGCAAAAGTAACCGTTACCGACGACCCCGTTAAGGGTGTGAAGGGCTGCGACTTCATCTACACCGACGTATGGGTGTCAATGGGTGAGCCCGAGAAGGTTTGGGCTGAGCGCATCAAGATGTTGAAACCCTATCAGGTAAACGCCAAGATGATGAAGAATACCGGCAACCCGAAGTGCAAATTCATGCACTGTCTGCCCGCTTACCACAACCTCGAGACTCAGGTTGGACGCGATGTTCATGAGAAATTCGGTCTCGATGGCATCGAGGTGACCGAGGAAGTCTTCGAGAGCGAGAACAGCATCGTTTTCGACGAAGCCGAGAACCGCATGCACACTATCAAGGCTGTCATGGTAGCCACCCTCGGTGACTAATGCTTGATTGCTTTGCGTGGCTGACGTGGCCACCGACAGCATAACAATAAAACAATAATAGAATCACTATGTGGTTTACTAATCTGTTTACAGGTAGTGGAGTGGCCAGCACAGTTCTGATGCTGGCCATCTCCATCTTTGCCGGCCTGCTGCTAGGCAAGCTGAAGGTAAAAGGCGTTAGCCTCGGCATCACATGGGTGCTCTTTGTGGGCATTGCCATCAGCGCCGTGATAAGCGCCTACGGCATTGACTTCAACAACCAAGTTGTTGCCGAAGGGAAATCCTTCTCTGGAGAGCACATGAACCACCACATGCTCCATTTCATCAAGGAGTTCGGTCTGATACTCTTCGTCACAGGTGTCGGCCTGCAGGTTGGTCCTGGTTTTTTTAAGAGTTTCAAGAAAGGTGGCCTGGCCATGAACGGCATGGCGCTGGTCAATGTAGCCCTCGGCGTGGGTATCACCGTGATCATAGCCAAGGTGGCCAGTCAGAGCCTCACCGACATGGCCGGTGTCTACACCGGTGCCATCACCAACACCCCCGGTCTGTCAGCGGCCCAGGAAGCCGTGAAAGACCCCGTCATCGGCGGTGACCCCAACACACTGGCTACAGGATACGCCTTGGCCTATCCACTGGCCGTTGTGGGCATGATAGCCACCTGCTTGCTGTTGCGCCCCCTCTGCCGCATTGACCTCAAGAATGAGCCCACCGTGGACAGTACTTCGGCGACTGTTACCACCTCAGAGAAAAAGGGCAAGGGCTCCATCCTGCTCATTCCTATCTTCGTCTTCATCGCCCTTGGCATCGTGGTGGGACAGATTCCCATCCCCGTGGGACTGAAGGCACCCGTCAAGCTCGGCCTCGCCGGCGGTCCACTCGTGGTGGCCCTAGTCGGCAGCTGGTTGGGAGTGAAGAAGGGCTGGTTCGGCACCGACTTCACCGACGGCAAAGGTGTCCACATGTTACGCGAGGCGGGCATCGCCCTCTTCCTTGCCGCCGTGGGTCTGGGCGCTGGCGCCAGCTTTATCTCGAATGTCGGCATACACTATATGTGGGTGGTCTACGGTGTCATCATCACCATCGTCCCGCCGCTGCTGGTGGGTCTCTTTGGCCGCTTGGTGCTGAAGATGAACTACTACACGCTGATGGGCTTCATCGGTGGCAGCCACACCGACCCTCCCACCCTGGCCTTTGCAAACAACATGGCTCCTGAGGGCTGCAAACTGCCCAACACCGGCTATGCAACAGTCTATCCCCTGACGATGTTCCTCCGCATCTTCACCGCACAACTATTGGTTTTGATGGCATGAGGAAACTTTTTTTTGCGGCAGCGGCAGCTCTTATCTCTCTCTCTTTCGTCGAAGCGCAGGAGTCGAGGGTGACACCAACAGGTGATACCGTAAAAGTAAAGCCTGTCATGGTTTATGGCTTTATACGCAACTACCTCACCTTCGACAGTCGCAAGACCTATACGGTCGTCGGTGGCGAGTATAATATGATTCCCTTCGACGAACACTGGAACGAGGACCACAGTGAGGACCTTAACGGCATTCCCTCGATGCGCTTGCAAGCTCTCACGTCGCGCTTTGGTGTAAACATCCACGGTCCAGAACTATGGAAGTGGAAATCAAGCGGTAAACTGGAAGGCGATTTTGGTGGCTTCGGCACCAACAATACCATATTGCGTCTGCGTCTTGCTTATGTCAAGTTGGCTCGTTCCAACGGCGAGTTGGTAGTGGGACAAGACTGGCATCCCCTTTCCGGAGACATTATGCCCGAAGTGCTGGGCATGGCCGCCGGCGCTCCCTTTCGTCCCCACAGCCGCACACCTCAAATCAGAGGTACAAGGTATTGGAAAGACTGGGGCTTTACGGGCGCTTTGCTCTGGCAGTTGCAATATATGAACAACGGCCCGCGCAATGCTTCGGATCCCACTTCGGTGGCATCGTTGGATTTTTCAAACAACGCTATTTGGCCTGAAGCGTTTCTGGGACTCAACTATAGAGGTATGGATTTATATGCACAGCTTGGTGTCGACGCTCAAATCATTAAGCCTCGCACCCACTCCCTTGTCGGCGGCTTGACCAAGAAGGTCGATGAGACCGTGACCTCCATTACGCCAACACTATATATCCGATATAATAACACAAAATGCGACGTTCAGTTCCGCACCCTGTTGGCACAGAACACCAGCCATCTCAATCAGTTGGTGGGATATGGAGTCACTGGTGTAAACGATGACGGCTCGTGGAGCTACGCCCCACTTCGAGCTTCAATCTCCTACCTGAATATTGCCTATGGAAAGAAATATCGCGCCAATCTCTTTCTTGGCTATATGAAAAACCTTGGAGCGAGGGAGTCTCTTTATGATTTCGGCTCAGGCGATTACCGTATTTATTTAAAAGGCGGTGACAATTTCACCCACCTCAACAGCGTCTATCGCGTTGCCCCGTCATTCAGCTACAATGTCAAAGCCTTCAATATCGGCCTTGAATACGAATGGACTGCTGTAACCTACGGAGACCTACAGCCAGACGGAACCGTGGCCGACAACAATAATCTTCACCAAGTCGCAAACCACCGCGTCTGCGCCCTGGTGAAGTACAATTTCTAAGATTTTTCTTTCGCTACTCTCCTATCAGTCTGCGTATTTCCCTTGCACTGAACGGGACAAAGCAGGTCTTTCCTGTCTGATTGCCTACGTAACGGTAGGCGATGCCTTTGTTGGCCTCAGCGCAATATCTGAGGAGTTGCAATATCGTTATGTCTGTCAAGTCGAAAACCTCGCTTATCGCCTCTTTCATTTCTGTAACCGCATCGTTCAGATCGTCTATCGAATATAGATCCTCGTCAGTGACACAATTATATACCACGTAGGCTCCGTCTATAGCAACATCACTGATAACCAAACCGTCATCGACAGTCAAAGGCATCTGTATATTGGTAATCTCAATAATGCCTTGAAGTAGCTCTAATGGGTCTCTTTTATCGCTCCTCGTTTTGATAATCTCCTTTAATTCGCTGTTCTTAAGCGACACCGATAGTTTTTTACCACTCTGGGCGCCAGTGTAGTTTAGCACAACACCCTTACCGAACTGTGCCAAAAGGGTATAGACTGAATCTGTATAGCCTGTGGCGTTACGCACCATGGATTCGATATTGGAGTGAACCAGTTTTGGATTCTTGCGAAGGGCATCAAGATCGATGTATTCCTCATCCATGACACACTCCATTACGAGATTCGAAGTAGTCATCTTGCACGACCTAATCTCGCCACTGGAACCCAATGAGATGGGGCATTGTCTATCTATTATCTTGACTATAGTATTCAGATCAGACTCTGTGAAAGAGCTACCTTTCGAGACTTGGGCCTGAAGAGGCATTGCAGCCAAAAACATAAGGCCGGAAATCACAAATGAGAAAAGACTTTTTTTCATAATAAGGATATCGGTAATCAGGTTAAACATTTAAAATCAGATCACAAACTGTGCCTTGGGCGGCATTTACAAGGTCGGAGGGTGCCAGACGAAACTGGAGTCCTCTCTGGCCTGCGCTGCAATAGACAGCGTCATAGTTCAGTATGCTTTCATGGAAATATGTCGGAAATGCCTTTTTCATTCCTATCGGTGAACAGCCTCCACGGATGTAACCTGTTGTCGGCAAAAGCTCTTTCATGGGAATAAGGTCGCATTTCTTGTTACCCGTGACTTTCGCCGCCTTCTTCAGGTCGACCTCCTCGGCTCCAGGTACAACACACACAAACAGTCCCGTCTTGTCGCCACGAAGAACAAGTGTTTTGAAGAGACTTTCGATAGGTTGCCCAAGCTGCTCGGCAATATGAGCAGCCCCGAGGTCGGATTCGTCGACCTCATATGTAATCAGCTCGTAAGCGATTTTCAGCCTGTCGAGCTGCCTGGCGGCATTGGTTTTCTTTACATTCATAACGACAATCGCAGTCTTTCAATTATTTCGCGTTCGCTATCACTGACCTCGCCGTCAACTTCGGTCACCTCATGCATACGTGCGAGTGTCTCCTCTGCAGCTGTCTGACTATGGAATTTAAAGTCGTCGTCTGTCAAGAAACTGCTGTCGGGTGAGCCAAGCAAAGCAAGCAGGTCTCTCTGTTCTCCGCTTGTCAGATCATTCATTTTCTGAATTGTAAGAGTAAGCAGTTGCTTTTCCTCCTCACGCACTTTACCATCTGCCACTGCCACAGCAATAAGCAATCGTGCAGAACGACGAACATCCTCTTTTTCCTTATATCCCGATGACTTGCCCAGACTGCCAAAGAAACGGTTTATGTTCTTCATTCCATCCTTCACACCGCTGAAAATCTTGCGACTGGTGCTTTCGAGAGTCAATACCAGCTCGGGTTCGCGGAACGGATCCACGAGCACACCTGTACGAACCTCGCTAGTCAGCACATTACGGTACTGGAAAGTGAAGCAAGGAATGATACGATAGTAGACATCAATGACCGCAGCGTTCTCGCCTGTCTTGTCGCGTATTGCGTCGACAAACGGCAGTATCGGTTCATCAAAATCCTCACGGTCAATTCCGTTGAAGTGGGTCACCATTCGTACCGGTGCAGGGTCGATACCCTTGTGGTTGTCAATGATAACGCTTTTCAAGTTCTCAATGGAACCCTCTTGGCAGCGTACCATGTCGAATTTCTTCTCTACAATACTAGGAGTAAAATACGACACCGTGCCTATGCGACGAACACCCTTGCATTCTGGACATTCAATCTGAAAGACAACGCCATCCTTGTTTGTACGCGGCACCACACCAAGGCCTTTACACTCAGTGCAGTCGTTTACGCTACATTCCGAACGGACAATGAATGTGGGTTGCTTGGCCGCCAGCTTGTCGCCTTCAGTGTTCAGAGTAAGATATCCGTGGTTAACATCACGTCCGCCGTTCACCATCTCGCTCACCTTCTTGCGTGTGCTGCTGAATAACCTGTCACTTGAAAACTTCGGAGCCTTCTCCATCTGAGCCACAAGACGAGTCTCATCTTCACGTACAAACGGACCTCCACTCTGACGTATCAAATTGACAATCTGTTGCTCCAACGGCGGTTCAACCACCGATGTACGCGATTCTGATTTATATTCAATCTTCTGAGTGAAGACATTCATATAGCAGTAGTTGTATCGCTTAACAGCCACTGCGTTGTCGATTATAATACTGTTATATTCTTTCGGTGAAACAGTTTTTACTATTTCTGTAAGCTGCCCGATTGTCAACATACGGTTGTTGGCCTGGGCATCGGCAAGCATCTGATCCAAAGTATTCATAATAAGGTTTACGGGTTTATAAGGTTATTGTTTTAGAATTATTATCAATTAATTATCTCATCAAGTTCCAACCATCGCAATTCTTTCTCGTCAAGTAGTGCATTCACCTCTCCTATACGCTGCGATGCCTCTGTAATCTTGACATGGTCGGTCTCCATTCCCTGGCTAAGCAAGGTCTCCAAATCGCTCTTCTCTTTATTTAAGGCCTCTATTTCTGCAGTCAACTGCTCATATTCCTTCTGCTGCTTGTATGTGGCTTTCTGTTTATCGCTACGAGGTCGCTCGATACGAGGTTTCTCTTCCTTGCGCTGTCGCTGCAACTGTTTCTCGTCCCTAAGCTTAAGTTCTCTGTATTCTGTATAGTTGCTGTGAAAGTCACGAATTCGTCCATCACCTTCAAAGACAAAGAGATGGTCAATTATATTATCCATAAAACTACGGTCGTGGCTCACTATCACCAGACAACCTTTGTAGCCTACAAGGAAACGTTCAAGTATGTCGAGAGTATATATGTCCAGGTCGTTGGTCGGCTCGTCAAGGATCAAGAAATTCGGATTAGCCATCAGCACAGTCAGAAGATACAGCCTGCGACGCTCGCCGCCGCTCAAGTTGCCGAAATAGTTGTACTGTGTCATGTCGTCAAAGCCGAAATAACGGAGAAACTGATGAGCCGACATCTCCTTGCCATTATCGAGCTCTATCATTTCGGCCACGTCACGTATAATGTCGATGACACGCATGTCGTCCTTGGCCTTCAAGCCTGACTGGGTATAAAAACCAAACTTTATTGTCTGGCCAACAACCACACGCCCGCTGTCGGGACGCAGCTGTTCAGTAAGGATCTGCAGGAATGTACTCTTGCCAATGCCGTTGGCACCGACAACGCCAATCTTCTCCCCTTTCTTGAATGCAAAAGAAAAATCATCTACAATTTTTCGTCCTTCATAAGACTTGCAGACATTATACAGTTCAAGTATCTTGCCGCCGATACGCTCCGTCTTGACACTAAGCTCCGGCTTTTTCTCCTCAAAACGAGTGTGAGCCTTCTGCTCCAGCTCGTAGAAGGCGTCAATTCGGGCACGAGCCTTGGTGCCTCTGGCCTGCGGCATGCGACGCATCCATTCCAGTTCTGTGCGATACAGACCCTTGGCTTTCTCAACCTCGGCACGTTCGTTGTATTCTCGCTCAGCCTTCTTCTCAACATAATAGTTGTATGTTCCGCGATAGTGATACAAACGGCCATTGTCAAGCTCTATGATTTCCTGACACACATTGTCAAGGAAATAGCGGTCGTGAGTCACCATGAGGATTGCCAGACGCTGTTTGCCAAGGAAGTCCTCCAGCCATTCAATCATACTGATGTCCAAATGGTTCGTGGGCTCGTCCAATAGCAGCAGGTTGGTGTCGTCGATAAGTATACGACTCAATGCCACCTTTTTTTGCTCACCGCCGCTCAAGGTTGACATGGGGCGGTCCATAAGCTTGTCAACCTCCAGGCGCGACAGCACCTCTTCTATGCGTTGCTCAAAATCCCACGGTTCGACGGTTTCCGGACGCTCTGCCATGTCGACAAAACTACGCACTGTCTGACTGTCGTGAAACTGGGGCACCTGTGGCAGATAGGCCATCTTGACATTGCCCCTGAAAATCACCGAGCCACTGTCAGGCAGTTCCTTGCCGGTAATAATGTTCAGCAGGGTGCTTTTGCCATATCCGTTGCGGGCTATCAAGGCTGTCTTCTGACCGGAATTGATGCCAAAGCTGATGTCCTCGAACAGCATCTTGTCGCCATACGACTTGGTAAGGTTCTCTATGGTTAGCAGAGCATCAGCCATTTGAGTTGTTTTTTACATATTCATTCTGCGATGGCAGTATTTCTTTGGGGAACACTCCTTGACTAAGGGAATCGGTATTGCTTACAACGCGTGCCGGTATGCCAGCCAGCGTGACATTGTTGCCGAACGACGTATTGACAACGGCATTGGCTCCTATGGCCACATTGTCACCTATCGTGATATTTCCATAAAGCTTGGCACCAGGGCCGATATATACGTTGTTGCCCAACGAAGGCACTCCGTCATAGTCGCCTATGCAGGTGCCTGGATGGATGCGACAGAAAGCACCCACCTTGGCATCCGGGTTCACCACAATGGTGCCAGGGTGGACGATGCAAAGTCCAGGACCAAAGACATTCTTGGGTATCGAGAACCCCAGTCGCGTGGCAAGGCGATGGTTGACGACTTCAAGCACAAACCAGCGCAACCGCCGCAACGGATTACCACCCATTGTGTTGTACAGGAATTCTATCTTTCGAAGTCGCAACTGAAATCGCAGACAGTCCATCCAACGCCAACGATATATCGTCAGACGTTCAACCTGATAGGCCTTGATATCGGCTTCACGGTAGGCTTTATAACTCTGTCGGTCGGTAATCATCAGTATCCGTATTTGTCTTTCCAACGCCACTGCAAGAGCTTGCGAGTCTCATTTTCGCGGGCGTTGTCACCTGGTTCATAGAATTTTGTGCCGCGCAAAGCATCTGGCAGGAACTCCTGGTCGACGAAGTTGCCAGTATAGTCATGTGCATATTTGTAACCGTCGCTATAGCCCAATTCCTTCATCAATTTGGTGGGGGCGTTGCGCAGGTGTAGAGGCACGGCAAGGTCACCGGTGCGACGTATAGCCTGCTGGGCTTTGCCAAGTGCCATATATGTACTGTTGCTCTTTACCGAGTTGGCCAGATATACCGCACACTGCGACAAAGTTATACGGCATTCAGGATATCCTATTTTTGTCACTGCCTCGAAACATGCATTGGCGAGCAGCAAGGCATTGGGATTGGCATTGCTGATGTCTTCGCTGGCGAATATGAGCATTCGACGTGCGATAAACACGGGGTCTTCCCCACCCTCAATCATGCGTGCAAGCCAATAGACAGCACCGTTGGGGTCGCTGCCTCGCATCGACTTGATAAAGGCACTTATGATATCGTAGTGCATCTCGCCCTGACGGTCGTAAAACGCAAGGTTCTGTTGTATAACATTGACAACCTTCTCATTGTCGATAACAACATCTTTCTCTTTGTCACGATTAACAACCAGTTCGAAAGCATTTAGCAGTTTGCGGGCATCGCCGCCACTGATACGTAGCAGAGCCTCGTTTTCACGCACCTCCACCTTACGGCCTTGTTTTGCATAATGGTTTACAGCCGATGCAATCAGCTGTTCCATCTCGGCTTTACCGAATTCCTTCAAAACATACACTTGGCAGCGTGAAAGCAGAGCGGATATAACTTCAAACGAAGGGTTTTCGGTGGTTGCTCCAATCAAGGTGATGGTGCCACGTTCAACAGCACCGAGCAGAGAATCCTGCTGCGACTTGTTGAAACGGTGAATCTCGTCAATGAACAGAATGGCACCCTCTTCCTGCTTGGCCTTGTCAATTACCTCGCGTACCTCCTTGACACCACTGCTTATTGCACTAAGCGTGTGGAAAGGCCGCCCAAGGGTGTTGCTGATAATCACCGCAAGGGTTGTCTTGCCGATTCCTGGAGGGCCCCAGAAAATCATCGATGGTATCTTGCCGCTTTCTATAAGTGTACGAAGAACAGCACCCTGTCCCACAAGGTGTTGCTGTCCGATATAATCATCCAGTGTGGACGGCCGTAGCTGTTCTGCAAGCGGAGTCATTTTTACAAAATCAGCATTGCGTCACCGTAGGTATGGAATTTGTATTTCTCCTTGATGGCGGTTTGATATGCTTGCATCAAAAACTCCGGACCGGCGAAAGCTGACACCATGATGAACATCGATGACATGGATGGATGGAAGTTTGTGACCATCATATCAGCGATGGTGAAGTTGTACGGCGGGAAGATGAATTTGTTGCTCCAGCCATCGAAGGGACTGACCTTGCCAGGTATGGTCACAGCAGTCTCAATAGCCTTCATTGTCGTTGTGCCAATGCAGCATATTTTGTGACCGTTGTTTTTGGCTTCGTTGATGACGCGACAGCAATCCTCGCTGATATGCATCTCCTCAGAATCCATGCGGTGCTTGCTAAGATCCTCTACCTCAATAGGCTTGAAGTTGCCAATGCCGGCATGTAATGTCAGTTCGGCCCATCTCACATCCTTTATCTCCATACGTTTCATCAGCTCGCGACTGATGTGAAGACCTGCCGTGGGGGCTGCAACGGCACCTTCCTCTTTGGCATAGATGGTCTGATAGCGTTCCTTGTCGTCGGCAGTGATGTCGCGCAGTGCACGCAACTCCTCTGGCAGCGGGGTCTGGCCCATGCTCTTGATTAGATGGATAAACTCCTCGTGACTGCCGTCATACAGGAAACGGATGGTACGTCCACGCGAGGTGGTGTTGTCGATAACCTCGGCCACAAGTGCATCACTGTCACCAAAATATAGCTTGTTGCCGATACGAATCTTGCGTGCAGGGTCGACAACAACATCCCACAGGCGGGTGTCGGGATTCAACTCACGCAGAAGGAACACTGTTATCTGAGCTCCTGTTTTTTCTTTCTCACCTCTCAGCAGGGCTGGAAACACCTTGGTATTGTTCACCACCACCACATCGTCGGCGTCGACATAGTCAATAAGATCTTTGAACAGTTTGTGCTGGATTGTCTGTGTCTTGCGATCAAGAACCATCAGTCTTGCCTCGTCGCGCTGCTTCGATGGGCGCTCTGCAATCAAATCCTTAGGAAGATTGAATTTGAATTGCGACAACTTCATTGTAGAATATAATGTATTTATCATATAAAATGTATTATTTTCGTCCGAAAGTGTGCAAAGATACAACTTTTTAATCCGAAAGTCAAGTTTTTTAACATTTCAAGGCTATATAGCATTTATAAAAAACTAAAATGCAACGAAATAAAAATTCGCCACATTTTATTCATTTTAACAATACATAAGGATTAGAGCGATGCCAGACTTTGGTATGCCGCGTTGTCGGGGGTGATGGTCGTCTCGATGGCGTCGACAGAGATGGCATCGTCAACGCGATAGTCGCCAATCCTCTCGCGTCGCAGCGCAGCGAGGAATGCGCCCGAACCCAATGCAGCACCGAAATCGCGTGCTATGCTGCGTATGTAAGTCCCCTTGCTGCACGTGATTCTAAAATCCAGTTGCGGCAGGAAATCCGGCACCACACACTGCGGCTCACGGTATAGTTCCCTCTTCATTACCGGCCCCGCAACACAGGCTTCTGGCTGATAATTGTCGGAAATTTCCCTGCCTTGTCTGAAAGAGGTAATATCAAAATCGTAAACCGTGACTGTCTTAGGCTGTATGTCGACAGCAGAGCCGTCACGAGCAGAAACATATGCCCGGTTGCCGTCCACCTTGACCGCGGAGAACATGGGCGGCACTTGTTCAATGGCTCCGATAAAACGACGACGCTCTGTCTCCAGCATCTCAGGGGTAATATGCATGTACGGATAGTACGCATCTATGGCCTGCTCCATGTCATAACACGGCGTGGTGGCTCCGAGAACCATAGTGCCGGAGTATTCTTTGACGCCAGACTGCAACTGCTCTATCTGTTTGGTTGCGCTGCCAACACATACCAACAGCAAACCCGATGCAAGCGGGTCGAGCGTTCCTGCATGACCAATCTTGAATTTCTTGATACCGAAGGTGCGACGGATATGCCATTTCAGTTTGTTGACAACCTGAAACGACGACCACTGGCGGGGTTTGTCTATTGCTATGATAAGTCCCGCTTTTCCCATCGCGAAGGAAAAGATTAGAAGAAATAAGGAAGCGTGATGACCAGCAAGCTGACCATGGCGCAATAGATTGCAAACCAGATGAGGTCACCCTTCTTGACTATGTTGAGCATCCACTTGCATGCCAGGCATCCGACCACAAAGGCGGCCATAAAGCCGACGAGCAGCGGGAACGTGCCGATGGCTTGCGTCCCTGCACTTGCAGCCTCGCCGCTGAACAAATCCTTTGCGTCGAGCAATGCCTCGCCGAGAATAGGAGGTATGACCATCAGGAACGAGAACTGAGCCATGCGCTCTTTCTTGTTACCCAACAGCAAGCCTGTGGCAATGGTGCTTCCTGAACGCGACAGACCCGGCATCACAGCAATTGCCTGCGATATGCCGATGACAAATGCATGCCACGGCGAGATTCTGTCGCGACGACGCTCTCTTGCAAAATTCGAGAAGACGAGCAATGCCGCTGTCACCATGAGGAAACAACCCACAAGGAAGAGGGGATTGCCGAATATTTTTTCCGAAGTCTCGGTGTTGAATATCAATTCCACCTTGTCCTTGAAGAACACACCCACAATGGCAATAGGGATCATCGAAACCAGGATATTGACGGTATAGCGTGTACCCTCGTTCCATTTGAACTGGAACAAATCCTTGAATATCCACACTATGTCCTTCCAAAGGATGCAGCAAGTACTCAAAACCGTTGCGACATGCACTGCGATATTGAAAGCCAGATTGGCCTCGCCGTCAACACCAAAAAGCTGCGAGCCTATGGTCAGATGGCCACTGCTGCTCACAGGCAGATATTCTGTAAGACCTTGGACAACGCCAAGTATAAGAGCTTGTAACCAGTCCATTATTTTTGATCGACTAAGGTTTGTTGATCATTGTTTTCTACCTGTTTCGCCTTGTCTTTCGGGCGAATCATGATGGCACAAATCTCAACGACAAGGCCTAAGACAATAAACAGCGGGGCCACAACCATACGGCGACTGTTGAACATCTCCATATTGAAAACATTCGGGTCGTCGCTGCCGCCGCCGCTCAACAGAATATATCCTAATGCCAGAATCAGTAATCCGGCACCGATAAGGATATAGTTCAACCAGCCGAATGTGAACACATAGCTCGTCGATTCAGAATTCTTCTCGGCGTCGGTTTTCACAAGCTTGTAACCGCAAAAAGCACATTTTACCGGCTTGTCTGAGATTTTTTTCCCACATTTGGGACATGTTATTATTGCCATATATAACTGATATTTCTTTGCTAATTAAACCATTAATTAAATTGGTCTCTGTTACGCAGATGTGCATGCACAGAGAAATAGGTGGCTATGAACGAGATGGTCATGCCGACAAGGAAGACAGCGACCACAAGCACTATGTAGCCGTTGAAATAACGTGGATGGAATATTGCAAGATGGAACTGCTTGTTGAATACATAGATGGCACCAAACATCATCACAAGGGCGAACAGCGCGCCGAGAAAACCATACAACAGGCTGCGCCACAGGAACGGACGCGTGATGAAGCTCATCTTTGCACCCACCATGCTCATCGTCTGGATGGTGTATCGGTTGTTGTTGATGGCAATCTTGATTGTTGTGCTGATAAGAGCCACTGAGACAATCAGAAGCAGGACGACGAAGACAACCAGAAACCATGACAGCTTGTAGAAGATGACACTCAAGTCGTTGACCATATTTTCCTGGTAACTGACGTTGTCGACAATAGCGTATTCATCAACATCTTCCTCAAAACGCTCGCGACTTTCCGTCATCTGCTTGGAACTGTTGCTGGCATTCAAAGTGACCATTATCGTTGCGTACAGGGGGTTCTCGCCATCGGTGACATCCATAATGTCCTCTTCGATATCTTCCGAGAAAAGCCTTACAGCCTCGTCCTTCGAGATGTAGTCCGCATTCTTGACATAATCCAAGTCTTTTAAATCCTCGAGAAGAGCCAAAGCCTCCTCTTCTGAAGCATCCGGTTTGAGGTTAACCTGATAGGCGATGCGTTCCTGTACAGTGTGCGTGGCCTTGTACGAATGGTATTCGACAAACAGCAAAAGGCCAAAAACGAACAACACGAGCGTGATGCTAAAAACCGTGGAAGTGCGTCCAGCCCAGAGGTTTATCTTACCGCGACGTTTATTTTTTTTGTTATCCATAGAGACTGCAAAGATACACATTTTTTTATATATGCAACAATAATATATTGTCAATGCGAGCCACGTGGAGTTGTTAACTCACAAAAAAATCCCGCCGTCAAGGCAGGATTTCTGAAAAGAAAAAGATGTCTTATGTATAATGGGATTAATAAAAGCCCTTAGTTGGCCAACATGACGGGCATCACGAGCATGAGAATATTCTCGTTCCTGGCTTCCTCGTCGTCGTTAATGGGGAAGATAATGCCTGCACGGCTGGGATGAGACAGCTCGACAAGTATCTGTTCTGAATCGAGATTGGTAACCATCTCGCTGAGGAACTTGGCATTGAAACCTATCTCCATTGGTTCGCCGTCATAGCTGCAGGGAATCGTTTCGTGTGCGTCGTTCGAGAACTCGAGATCTTCAGCCGAGATCTTCAACTCGCGCTCGCTGATAGTGAGGCGCACCTGGTGAGTAGACTGGTTGGCGAAAAGACTGACGCGCTTAAGTGTGTTGAGGAAGGTATTGCGGTCAAGCGTCAGCTTGTTGGGATTGTCCTTCGGGATGGCAGCCTCATAGTTGGGATACTTACCGTCGACCAAGCGGCAGACAATCAAGAAATTGTCGAACGAGAAGAAGACATTTGTATTATTGTAGCTGACCGTAACATCGCTTTCTTCCTTGCTGCTTCCGATAATATTCTTGACCAACGACACCGGCTTGCGAGGCAGGATAAAACTGGCCACCTCGTCGGCGTGGACATCGGTACGACGATAACGTACCAGCTTGTGGGCATCGGTAGCAACGAAAGTGACATTCTCCGTTGTCAACTCGCAGTAGATACCCGACATCTGCTGACGCATCTCGTCGGTAGAGGCTGCAAAAGAGGTCTTGTTGATAGCGGTGACGAGCAACGATGCCGGCATGACGGTGTTGACCGTGTCTGTCATTTCTGGCATGGTTGGGAAAGTGTCGGCGTTCTGGCCTGCGAGACGGTATTTGCCTTCGCCCGAACTGATTTCGATACCGTAGGTGCTTGCATCTACCGAGAAATTGAGCGGCACATCGTCCATTGATTTCAGCATGTCGAGCATAAGTTTGGCCGGCACAGCGATGCTGTCAATACCCTCAACTTTAGCGTTTTCAAGTGCAATGCGGGTAACGAGCGTGGTTTCCAAATCGGTAGCCTTGACCGTCAAGACATTGTCTTCAAGGTGCATGTGGAAGCACGAGATGATTGGAACCGTGTTGTTGTTCGAAATGACACCGCTGAGGGCACTGAGGTTTTTCAGGAATACTTGGCTGTTGATGATGAATCTCATATTGTTACGTATTTATTTCAAATGTATATAACGATTATTTCCGTTTGCAAAATTAAAGGTATTTTCGCAGTCTGGATTGAAAAAAAACGGATTATTTTTCAACAATTGTTCAAAACGTTTCACCTTTAAAATATGCAGGTACGAAAAAAAATCGTATTTTTGCATTTTGATTTCGAAACCGATATCAAGCGTCAAAACAATAATAGATACACATGTACGACAAAGAACGCGGGCTTCTGATAGCCCATTGCTCCGAGGGCGACCTCGTAATCAACGGAAAAATGGCCAACCGCCATGGTCTTATCGCCGGTGCCACAGGTACGGGCAAGACTGTCACCCTGCAAGTTATGGCTGAAACCTTCTGCCAGGCCGGCGTGCCTTGTTTCATGGCAGACATGAAGGGTGACCTCAGCGGTATCTGCCGCCCGGGCCAGATGAGCGGCTTCATCGAGAAACGCAAAGACGAATTCGGAATTACTGATGTCAACTTTCAGCCTTGTCCTGTGCGATTCTACGACGTGTTCGGCGAACAGGGGCATCCCATCCGCGCTACCATTTCGCAGATGGGACCGCAGCTGCTGTCGCGCCTGCTGGGCCTCAACGAAACCCAAGACGGTGTGCTCAACATCGTGTTCCGCATTGCCGACGAGCAGGGGCTGAGCATATTAGACCTTAAGGACTTGCGTTCGGTGCTCGACTATGTATCCAAACATTCAAAGGAATACACCACCACCTACGGCAACATCTCTTTTGCGACAGTCGGCGCAATACAACGCTCGCTGCTGCAGCTTGAAAGCCAGGGTGCTGACAAATTCTTCGGCGAACCGTCGTTCGACATCTACGACCTGCTGCAAACCGAAGGCGGCAAAGGCGTGATGAGCGTGCTGGCAGCTGACAAGCTGATGATGCAGCCCAAACTCTACAGCACCTTCCTGCTGTGGCTCATTTCCGAGCTCTACTCTACCCTGCCTGAGGTCGGCGACCAGGAGCTGCCCAAACTGGTGTTCTTCTTCGATGAGGCACACATGCTTTTCGAGGATACCAGCAAGGCCCTGATTGACAAAATCGAACAAGTCATCCGCCTGATTCGCAGCAAGGGCGTGGGAATATATTTTATCAGTCAGCTGCCCACCGACATACCCGACAACATCCTCGGACAGCTTGGAAACCGCGTGCAGCATGCCCTGCGTGCCTACACGCCGCGTGAGCAGAAGGCCGTGCGCACCGCCGCCGAAACCTTCCGGGTCAACCCGGTCTTCAAGACCGAAGAGGTCATCACCACCCTCGAAACCGGCGAGGCACTGGTCAGCCTGCTCGACGAGAAGGGTGCACCAAGCATCGTGCAGCGCGCCAAGGTGCTATTCCCGTTGTCGCAGATAGGTGCCATCACCCCTGCCGAACGCAGCGAGGTCATCAAGCGTAGCAGCATCAACGGAAAGTACGACACCATGAAGGATAGCGTGAGCGCGTACGAAATCCTGATGCAACGTGAGCAAGAACAGGACAACCTGCCCGTCGAAGCCCCTAAAGGCAAAGCTGCCAAGAAACAGAATGCCGAAGCCGACGAACCCAAGACCGAAAAGAAGAAAAAGGGCATCCTGTCGAAAGTCCGCAAAGCCGTAGTGACCGCCATCACCGCCACCTTCGCCACAATTGTCGGTTCCTTCGTGAGCGACAAGATCAGCGGCAAGAAAACCAAGTCGAAAACATCTGCAACACAGAAGATTGTGAAGAACGCCACCTCCGCTGCAACACGCACCGTGACACGCGACATTCTGGGCAACATTATGAAATAGTCACTTGACATAGTGCCTAATTCAAAAACTTTTATGTAATTTTGCATCGCAAAATATATAGTTTTATTGTATGAAAAGACTTCTACTCTTCGCATTTATAGCGTTTTGCACCGCATCCACCGCTAACGCACAAGATATTGTAAACCTTAGAATGGACCGCCAGCAGATGGGTCTGCGAGGACTTGTGGCATCAATGGACGAGGACATCATGCTGCGCAAGGACTACTTCCGCGAGGACTGGCCTGAGCGCAAATGGTTTGTCAAAGACCTGCGCAATATCCTCCGCGAGGACGACGGACGCATAGTCACCTTCAACCAGGCCGGCCGCATGACGTCAATCACATACACCCACCAGGGCAAGGCAGGCAAGAAGACCGAATGCAGCTATGCCTCGAACGGACTGCTCAGCTCGTTCCTCGGCGAAGGCTACAAAGTGGAAGCCAAATACAACGGCAACATGGCCGACATCAACGTCTTTGCCGAAACCAAGGACTACAAGGCACTCAACCTCGCCAAGGCAGACCTCAACACCACGCCCTACAGCAACAGTTACCCATTCGACCTGAAATGCCGCCAGGAGCTCACCGACGACGGTCTGGTGCTGAAATCAAGCTACTATTTCGTTGACAGCATTCCTGCCAAGGTGTGCGAATACAACTACAACCACCTCAACCAGTTGACCAGCGAGAGAGCCATCGACTTCACCAGCGGAGACAAAGAGGTGTCGACGGTGCGCTACACCTACGACAACCGCGGATTCCTTGTCAAGAAGGTTGTTCACAGCAAAGCCCTCGACGAGACCACCACATACGAGAACAACGAGCTGGGCGACTGCACCAAGATGACCGTGGAACGCCCCTATGGCACCGTGGTATACACTTTCGACTACGAATACGATACCATGGACAACTGGGTTGTCCGCCTGCAGTTCGAGGACGGAATATTCGACAACGCCGCCTTGCGCACGCTGACCTATCACAAAGCCGCCAAAGAGGCCAAGCAGAAAGAAAAGAAGGAGAAGGCCGTGAAGGAAAAACCGGACAAAGAGGCGGTTGCCGCTGAGAAACAAGCCGACAAGGAACGTGCTGCTGCCGATAAGCAGGCTGAGAAAGAACGCAAGGCCGCTGAAAAACAGGCCGAAAAAGAAGCCAAGGCCCGTGCGAAAGAAGAACAAAAAGCACAGCAGGCTCGAGATAAAGAGACCAAAGCACGCCAGCGCGAAGAGATGAAAGCCCAGCAGGAACGCGCAAAAGAGGCTGAGAAGAACATGAGCAAGGAGGAACGCAAAGCCCTGCAGGAAAGACGCAAGGCTGAAGAGCGTGCCGCCAAGGAACAAGCCAAACTGAGAAAACAGGCCGAGAAAGAGCGTACTGCAGCCGAGAAACGCGCCGAGAAGGAACGCAAAGCAGTCGAGAAACAGGCTGAAAAAGAACGCAAAGCAGCTGAGAAACAGGCTGAAAAAGAGCGTAAGGCAGCCGAAAAACAGGCCGAGAAGGAACGCAAGGCAGCAGAGAAAGCCGCAAAGAAGAATCAGTAATTATTTACTGTTTTTCAGTGAATTGTTTAGAACGTACGATTTAAAATAAACCGTTCAACAAGTATTACGCGGTAAATTAATAATTGTACTTCTTAAAAGATAAAAAAAGCCTTCATTAATGAAGGCTTTTAGTGTATTTAAAAAGATGTAATCCTTCTAATTCCCTAGCTGATTTTCTCAAAACCCAGGTAGGGACGCAGGCACTCTGGCATAATGATTCCGTCGGGGGTCTGGTTGTTCTCGAGCAAAGCCGCCACAATACGGGGCAGAGCGAGGGCACTGCCGTTGAGGGTATGCGCCAGCTTCATCTTGCCGTCACTGTCTTTGAAGCGCAGTTTCATACGGTTTGCCTGGAAGGCCTCGAAGTTGGAAACCGAGCTAACCTCGAGCCAACGCTGCTGGGCGCCGCTCCACACCTCGAAGTCGAACGTCATTGCCGAGGTGAAGCTGATGTCGCCGCCACAGAGTTTCAGTATGCGGTACGGCAGGCCGAGCTTGTCAAGCAAACCTCCTACATGTTTCTTCATCTCCTCAAGGCGTTCATAGCTGCGGTCGGGGTGTTCGATGACCACGATTTCGACCTTGCTGAACTCGTGCAAACGGTTCAAACCGCGCACATCCTTGCCGTAGCTGCCGGCCTCGCGACGAAAACATTCGCTGTAACCTGCATGTTTGATGGGGAACTGGTCGGCATTGACAATGACATTGCGGTAGATATTGGTGATGGGGACCTCGGCCGTGGGTATCATATAGAATCCGTCAAGTGGAATGGCGTACATCTGGCCTTCCTTGTCAGGCAGCTGACCAGTGCCGAGACCCGAAGCCTCGTTGACCATCAGCGGCGGCTGGATTTCGACGTATCCGGCATCGGCAGCACTGTTGAGGAAGAAATTGATAAGGGCACGCTACAGGCGGGCACCCTTGCCTTTGTATACAGGGAAGCCTGCACCCGTGATTTTGTTACCCAATTCAAAGTCAACCAAATCGTATTTAGCGCAAAGGTCCCAATGCGGTAATGCATCGCTACCAAGTTCCGGCATCTTGCCGAAACGGCCAACCTCGAGGTTGTCGTCGGCGGTACGGCCCTGAGGGACACTGAGGTGCGGGGCGTTGGGCAAAGAGATAAGCTTTGCATTCAGATCCTGTTCAACAGCAGCCATCTCGTCGGCCAATTGCTTCTCTTCAGACTTGAGATCGGCAGTACGGGCCTTCTTGGCTTCGGCCTCGTCGCGCTTGCCCTGTTTGAAGAGCATGCCTATTTCCTTGGCTATGGCATTTTGTTCAGCCTTGACGGCGTCGCTTTTCTGCTGCATGGCACGGCGGCGTTCGTCGAGAGCAATGATTTCGTCGATGCGCTGTTCAACATCGGCGACATGTTTTATCTTAAGCCGTTCAATACATTCGTCACGGTTGTCTTTGATATATTGTAGTTGTAGCATATTATATAATGTATTATGCGATATTCAGTTGTCAAAAAAGCAAAGAGGACACTTCGCACGGCGGAGCATCCTCTTATAAGTATTTGCGGGAAAACCCGCCCGGTTGACGATTAGCCTTCGACGATGGCGCCGGTGGGGCAAGCGTCTGCGCAAGTACCGCAGCTAACGCAAGCGTTTTCGTCAATCTTGTAGATGTCGCCTTCGGAAATAGCTCCGACGGGGCACTCGCCAGCGCAAGTACCGCAAGCAACACAAGAGTCAGTGATTCTGTAAGCCATTTTTTTCAGTTTTAAGGGTTAATAATGTTTTGCAAAAGTACTATAAAAAAAACAATCCGTGAATAAAAACGTAAAATAATTTTATTTACAAAATGCTAATTAAATGATAAACACTCTGATATAATTTACCACAACGTTTTCCAAGAAAGGTATCGCCATGGCCTTAAGGATGGTAAAAAATTTGTTTCAAATAAAATTAATGCAGATTTTCAAGTACATTTTTCATCCGTTTGGCGGGTGATTTACGCTCGTAAAGTATGTCGTACACAGCCTCGACAATAGGCATTTTAATGTTGAGGTCTTGCCGGATCTTCTCCACACCCTTAACCGCGTAATAGCCTTCTGCCACCATCTTCATTTCAAGCTGCGCGCCCTTTATACTATAACCGTAGCCGAGCATGCTGCCGAAGGTACGGTTACGGCTGAACTGGGAGTAGCTGGTCACTAGCAGGTCGCCCAGATAGGCAAAACTTTCAAACTGACGCAGACGTGCATCGGCGTTGAAATCGCCGTATCCTATCATCGGTGAGAAATACTGCATGAAGTCAGTCATTTCCTGCAATGCATTGGAGATAAGCACAGCAATAATGTTGTCACCATATCCCAAACCACGACAGATACCTGTAGCTATGGCATATATGTTCTTAAGTACAGCAGCACATTCTATGCCTGTCATATCAGTCGAATAGGTTGTCTTGATGTATTGGCAACTCAGCTGACGGCGCACATGTTCAGCGAATTCCTGGTTAGTCGATGCGACAGCAAGATAGGTAAGCCTCTGACGTGCCGTCTCCTCTGCATGCGACGGACCACTTACTATGCACAACTGGCTGTAGTCAAGGCCTATCTGTTCGCGAAGATATTCGGTGATTATAGTCGTGTATTCTGGCACGATGCCTTTTACCGCTGAGATGAAACGTTTCTGACGCAACAATTCTTGCGGAACGGTCTTCAAAGCTTTGTCGACAAACGCCGAGGGAATAACAAGGTAGATATCGTCACTTTTTTCAATCACCTCACGGATGTCGCTGCTAATGTTGGTGCGAGAGGTATCGATATAGGCTTCGCTCAAATAAAGAGGATTGTGTTTTTCTTCAATAAGTGTCGATATAGCCTCCTCTTCGCGTACCCACCAGTTTATTTTGCGGTCTTTCTTTTCAAGCAGTATTTTTACTATTGCGGTAGCCCAGCTTCCGCTTCCCAAAAGTCCTATCATTTCTGTATGTTTGTTTTCAAAGTTGTATTTATTTTTTCGATTTTGGTCGCTTCGCTCAATAACGTTCAAGATCTTATATAATTACCTGTTTTACTAGTTTTAAAGATTCTGATTGCTTTTGATTAATAAAGTTTGACCATGTAAAAAATTCAGAATTCAAAACAATTTTCTAGAAATATTTTGCAAAATTAAGGAAAAAGAATGAATCGGTGAAACACTTTTTATCCACATTAAATGCACAAAAGATTTCAAGCACTTTATATTCAACACCTTCGCTTTTTCATAAATAATACAACAAAAACAGAGCTTCTACGTTATAAATGTATTGTAAAAATCAAAAACGACATATCATGCTTTCACAACTGAAACCCGCTGCCGTATGGCAATATTTTGGCGAGATTATGCAAATCCCGCGTCCCTCAAAACACGAGGAGAAAATTTCGGCATACTTACAGAAATTCGGTCATGACCACGGCTTTGAAACGCTGCACGACGAACTGGGCAACGTACTGATACGTAAGCCTGCCTCTAAAGGCTATGAAAATTCCCAAGGCGTGTGCCTGCAGGCACATATGGACATGGTCTGCGAGAAGAACGGCGACAAAGAGTTCGACTTTCTGAAAGACGGCATACAGCCTGTCCTCGACGGTGAATGGCTTACCGCCGACGGCACCACCCTCGGAGCCGACGACGGCATTGGCGTAGCAGCAATACTGGCCATACTTGCCGACGACACCGTTGAGCACGGCCCGCTCGAAGCTCTTTTCACCGTCGACGAGGAGACTGGCCTCACCGGTGCCGGCGGACTCTCGACGGAATGGCTTAAGAGTGACATTCTTCTCAACTTCGACGACGAGGACGAAGGCGAGTTCTGCATCGGCTGTGCTGGAGGCATTGACACCACCGTGGCCATCGATTACACAACACGCTACTGCCCTGCCGGTGAAGTGGCTTACCGCGTGAAGGTAAGCGGCCTGAAAGGCGGACACAGCGGCGACGACATCAACAAAGGACTAGGCAACGCCAACAAGATGCTGACGCGCATACTGTGGAACGCTACCGAGAAATGCAAAATAGGATTGGCAAAAATTGACGGCGGCAACCTGCGCAACGCCATCGCTCGCGAAGCCTGGGCCGACATCGTGGTAGCCAAGGAGTTCGACTCCGCCTTCCAGCAGATGGTGGCCGACTTCGGCAAACAGCTCACCTTCGAATTCCGCAGCACCGAGCCCGACCTCAAAGTAGAACTGACTCCCATCGACATGCCGCAACTCCTGATAGACCGCGACACACAATACAACCTGCTCAATAGCCTCTTCGCCTGCGCCCACGGCGTGCTAGCCATGAGCCGCGAAATACCCAATTTCGTTGAGACCTCGACCAATCTGGCCAGCATCAAGATGAACGACAAGCAGATACACATAGCCACCAGCCAGCGCAGCAGCGTGGAGAGTGCCAAGCATGCTGCCGCCCAGAAAATTGAGTCGACTTTCCGCATGATTGGTGCGCATGTCAGCCACGGCGACGGTTACCCGGGATGGACACCTAACCCCTCGAGCCGCGTCTTGAAAGTCGGTGTCGAGACCTACAAAGCCATGTTCCACCACGAACCTGTGGTGCGCGCAATTCACGCGGGTCTTGAATGCGGACTCATCGGCGAGAAATACCCCAAGATGGACATGATAAGCTATGGCCCGACGCTGAGAGGTGTGCACAGTCCCGACGAGCGCATAGAGATAAAAACCGTCCAGATGTTTTGGGACCTCACGCTGGCCATACTTAAGAATCTGAAGTGAAATCCCCCTTCATAGGCCATCTCGCTGCAGCTGGCACCTACGTTATCTTTGGACTCAATATCGTTTTCTGTCGCGACATCACGACAGAAAGCGGTATTGCGCCAATAACGCTTTTCGCCATGCGAGCGCTTGTGGCCGGAGCATTGTTCTGGCTGGTTTCGCTGTTCATGCCACGCGAGCATGTGCCCATGCCCGACCTGCTCAAGATTTTCGGTGCGGCAATTATAGGTATCTTCCTTCCACAGCTCACCTTCCTCAACGCCATTGCCCGAACCACGCCGGTTGACCTCTCGATAATCACCACCATCACGCCCATCCTCACCATGTTTGCCGCTGCCATTTTCCTGCGCGAACCCATAACATGGAAAAAAGCCGGCGGAGTGCTGATAAGCTTTGCCGGAGTGCTGTGGGTCATCATGCAAAGTAACGCCCAAAGCAGCGGAGCCGCAGAGACCACACCCCTAGGAATCACTTACTGCATACTCAACTGCACCCTGTTCGCGCTGTACCTTGGTACCTGCCGGCCGCTCGTGGCACGCTACTCGGTGGTCACCATGATGAAATGGATGTTTCTGGTCTCCTTTGTGCTGGCCATCCCATTCACACTGCCAAGCCTGGCAACGACAGATTTCTCCGCCGTAAGCGGCACGATTTGGTGGGAGATAGCCTTCCTTATCTTCTTCGCCACTTTTGTCGCCTACTTCCTTCTGCCGATAGGACAGACACGAATCCGCCCCACCCTGGTGAGCATGTACGGCTACTTGCAGCCTCTAATAGCCATCGCTTTGGCCATCGTCGAAGGCACCGACCGCCTGACACTGACAAAAGTCCTCGCCGCCCTACTCGTCTTTCTCGGTGTCTGGATAGTCACCACCAGCAAGAAACGCCAGGACATACCTTCCTGACATAAAAGCAACCGCGAGTACAAAGGGTCCCATCCTGCCATTTATTTTATTACACACAATTCTAACAGACAATACCACCAAACATTCTGATGGTATTACATCGATTGTTGAAACCTCGTTGATAAGATTTTAAGGGCACAGTGGCGTAAACCGGGATTTTATGCGTAATTTTGCAATCTGAAACGAAACAAATCTTTTATGGACGAACAATGCTCCGAAAAAATAATCTCTCTCGAAGATATTGATTATGCGCACTTCTGGGGTGCCAACGAAAAGATGCTCGATTTTATCAGACTTCTTTTCCCTAAACTGAAACTGATTGTTCGCGGCGAGATGCTGAAGGCATTGGGACCAGCTGACGATATAGCCCTGTTTGAAGACAAGCTGGGAGCAATGGTGACCTACTATGAGAAATTTGGTCGCATAAACGAGAACGCCATAATGCAAATAATGGAAAACGGCAGCGGCCCTGAGACTGAAACCAATGACGAAATACTTGTCCATGGCCGCAACGGCTTGTTGATAAAGGCACGCACCCCAAACCAGCAGCGACTGGTGGAGTCGGTAAAGAAAAATGACATGGTCTTCGCCATCGGTCCCGCCGGAACAGGAAAAACATACACTGCCGTAGCCCTGGCCGTACGAGCATTGAAAAACAAAGAAATACGGCGTATCATCCTTACTCGCCCCGCTGTCGAGGCAGGAGAAAGCCTTGGTTTCCTTCCCGGAGACCTGCGCGACAAACTCGACCCCTATCTGCAACCGCTCTACGATGCCTTGCGAGACATGATTCCTCAACAAAAGCTGCTCTCCTACTGGGAGGATAACACCATTGAGATAGCACCACTCGCTTTTATGCGTGGACGCACGCTCGACAACGCTTACGTCATCCTCGACGAGGCGCAGAACGCCACACCGGCACAGCTCAAAATGTTCCTCACACGCATGGGGCGCAACGCCAAATTCATCGTCACCGGTGACGTGACACAGATAGACCTGCCTCGAAACCAACAGTCGGGTCTGGTTCAGGCAACACAGATATTGAAAGACATTGAAGGCATTTCTGTCATCGAACTTGACAATAGCGATGTGATACGTCACCGACTGGTCACAAAAATCATCCGTGCGTACGAAAGAAACCACGACAACCAAGAACAAAAAACGACAGATTGAAGACATTCCCAAATTGCAAGATAAACCTTGGGCTTCACGTTATTAGACGCCGCGACGATGGGTATCACGACCTCGAGACCCTCTTTTTGCCTGTTCCCCTCTGCGACGAGCTTGAGATAGAACCAGCCGATTCCTTCTCGTTCATTCAGGAAGGGATAGCCATTGACGGCGACTGCAACCAGAACCTTGTAGTACGTGCTTACAGACTTATGCAATTGGAGCTCGGCAGCAGCATCAAGCCCGTCGCTATCAGGCTTCGCAAGAACATACCCTTCGGAGCAGGGCTTGGCGGTGGAAGCAGCGACGCAGCATTCACTCTAAAGATGATTAACGAATTGTTCGACTTAGGCCTGCCAAACAGTGAGCTGCGACAGCTGGCAAGCAGGCTGGGAGCTGATTGCCCATTCTTTATCGACAACGTGCCGGCCTTCGCGACTGGCATAGGCGACTGTCTCGAGCCATTGGGATACAATCCTTTGCAATATCACAAAATCATGCTGGTGAAACCCGACACAGCAGTTTCGACAGCCGACGCTTACAGAGGCATAACACCTCGCGACAAACGGGTGGACAAAGGTATAAGCCTTCGCGATGTCCTCGCAATGCCAATGCATGAATGGCGTAACAATCTGGTGAATGATTTCGAGGAGAGTGTTTTCACGAAATATCCCAATCTGGGAGAAATCAAAAACCGCTTTTACTCCGCAGGAGCCATTTACGCATCAATGAGCGGTTCTGGTTCGTCGGTCTTCGGCATATTCAACAACGATACAGATATCGACAATCTGGATCTCGAAACAAATTGTCTCGGAATTTTCGAATATGACTTCAACAAAATATCATAAATATACAAACAAATGAAACACAGATTATTTTTTTTAGCAGCACTGCTTATTCCCGCATCTTTATTGGCACAAGGAGTGTTTCAGTTGCCCAATGCCGGCTTTGAGCAATGGGACGGAGGCAACACCTCAGAACCCACCCATTGGAACACGTTCAGTTCGAGTGACGGCTCCTACGCCTCGCTTGCCTCTTCCAACCACCACTACCGTCGCAATGGAGGTCGCCCCGGCTCGTCTGGCAACCACTACCTTACCATTTACGCAAAGTCCATCATAGGAATCGTTGCCAACGGCAACATGACGACCGGCCGAATTCATGCGGGTGCAGCGTCAGCCTCAAGCAGCAATAACTACAACTATACCCAACGCGGCAATGCCGACCATAGCCAGCCTTTCACCGCCACACCCGATTCAATGTATGTATGGGTAAGTTTCTATGCCTCGAGCCGTACTTCTGTGGCTCACATCGAGACCATCATACATGGAGACAACGATTTCAAGGCTCCCAACAATGTAGGCAACACAAACCTTTACAAAGGCTATGCTATGGCAAGCACCACTCGCACTACTTCCGTCGCCGATGACATGGAATGGGTTCAGCTTAAAGTGCCGTTTGTATACGACGGCAACTCCGAAGCCGCTTATATTCTTGTAAATATCACCACTAACGAAGTACCCGGCGAAGGCTCGGCAAACGATTCGATTTCGGTCGATGACATTGAATTTATCTACAGCGCATGGCTTACAGGTATAACTGTTGAAGGCAATGCTATACCTGATTTTCACAAGAACTGTTTCGACTATGCAATCCAGATCAACAGCCTGAGCGATTTCTCGCCAGAATCCATCGTGGCAACAAAAGAGGCTGACGATGCCGTCGTCGACTGCTCTGTCATGCAATACAACGACAGCATACTGCTTGCCACTCTCAACGTTACCGCCGAGGACGGCACAACAACCCGCACCTATCGTCTATTCTTGACCGACGGATCACCATCAATTCCAGTGGCTGTCAACGAGCCAAGCGGTCACAGTAACTTCAGAGTTTATCCAAATCCCGCTTTCGACATCATTTCCGTTGAAGCAGAAGGCACGGTTGAATTGTTCGACATACAGGGCCGACAACTCCAAGCCATCAAGTGCAACGGCCGCTCAACCATTGACATGAGCACTCTCCCTCAAGGCCTTTACATACTGAAAGCCAACGGAGAAACGAAAAAGATTGTAAAACAATAAACATATTCGAAATGGCAAACACATATTCCATCGGCATCGACATCGGAGGCACCAACACCGACATGGGGTTGGTACGCGACGACGGTAAAATCATTGACCGCAACAATATCCCGACAAACGTATACACAGAACTGAAGCCTTACATCCACGACATCATGGAATGCATAGGCAAACTAATGAAGGACAACGGTGTAGACAAGATAGAAGGTATCGGCATCGGTGCCCCTAACGGCAACTTCTACACTGGTTGTGTGGACAACGCCCCCAATCTGACAATCAAGGGAGTGCTGAACTTCGAAGAGGAGATGCACAAGTACATGGATGTTCCCGTGGTACTTAGCAACGACGCCAACGCCGCAGCCTTCGGCGAGATGGTTTATGGCGGAGCCAAAGGCATGCAGCATTTCATCATGTTCACCTTGGGCACCGGTGTGGGCAGCGGCATCGTGGTCGACGGACGCCTGGTGCATGGCAGCACCGGTGGTGCAGGAGAACTTGGACATAACATACTTATTCCAAACGGCCGCCAATGCAGTTGCGGTCGCAAGGGCTGCCTCGAGACATACACCTCGGCACGTGGCATTGTACAGACCTACTGCGAACTAAAAGGTGTTCCTGTAACTTCCGACATCAACAGCAAGATGATTGGCGACCTTGCTAATCAAGGCGACCCTATAGCATTAAAGACATGGGAAGTAGTTGCCGATCAGCTAGGTCTGGCAATGGCCAACAGCGTCACATTCTCAGCTCCGGAAGCCATCTTCCTTATGGGCGGCCCTACAAAGGTTGGCGAACCGCTGCTGAAGCCACTACAGAAAGCATTCGAGAAATATCTGCTCAACATATACGAAGGCAGCTGCAAGATTCGCATGTCGGAGCTCAAAGCCAACGAAGTGGCCATCCTCGGCGCCGCTGCATTGATCAAAATGAAGAAGTAAAAAATGATACGAAAAAGAACTAATATCTGGGCTATTTTTTGTACGATTTTGCTGTTGTCGGCATGCCAGAGGTCGTTGACATCATATGTCAATCCGTTTATTGGCACTGGCGGGCATGGACACACCTTCCCAGGTGCTGTTCTGCCGTTCGGCGCCGTGCAGGTAGGACCTGACACACGCCTTGACGGCTGGGACGGTTGCAGTGCCTACCACTACGACAGCGACACCCTGTTCGGCTTCAGCCACACCCACCTCAGCGGAACCGGCTGCAGCGACTACGGCGACCTGCTCATCATGCCGTTCATGAACAGTAAACTCGGAACCGCCGATGAGCCTGCTAAAGAAAGCGGTTCACCGGAGCGACTTAACTACGACTACTTTAAATCTTCGTTTTCGCACAATAACGAAGATGCTCATCCCGGCTACTACAGCGTTATTCTTGACCGCAGCCGCATAAAGGCCGAACTGACTGTCCACAAACGAACAGCACTGCATAGATACAACTATCCCAACGCAGGTCGCAAAGGTGTGGTGATTGACCTCAAGCATCGCGACGTAGTAGTCAGTTCTTCGCTGCACAGGCAAACAATAAGCACCGACGACGGCGACATTGAAGTCCTTACTGGCAGTCGTATTTCGTCGGCATGGAACCCAGAACAACATTTTTATTTCGCTATTGCCTTCGATTGCCCAATAGAAGCAATAGTGTATTACAATGACGACAAACGCGTTAACGACGTTTCAGGACTGAATGGCGAGAATTGCAAGGCTCTTGTTTACTTCCCTCAGAAAAAGAAAGAGATAACCCTTACTGTCGGCATTTCGGCGGTTGATGAACAAGGTGCTATCAACAACCTGAAGGAAAGTCTCGGACTGAAATTCCATAAAGCCAAAAAGATGGCCGACGCCACATGGGAGCAGGCATTAGGGCAATTCGAAGTCGAGGGCGGCGACACCGAAAGTCGCGAGAACTTCTACACCGCGTTGTACCACTGTATGACATCCCCCTACCTGTATAGCGATGCCGACGGACGCTACCGCGCCATGAAGCATCCAGACAGCACACACCATACAATTTTGAAGACAAAGGATGGACACAATATCTATACCGTCTTTTCTGTGTGGGACACCTACCGCACACTTCATCCGCTGCTTAACCTTACCGACCCTGAGCGCAGCCGCGACTTTGTGCTCACATTCCTCGACCATTTCCAACACGGCGGAGAGCTGACAATGTGGGAGCTTGCAAGTCACGAAACCCACTGTATGATTGGCTACCACTCCGCATCGGTGATACTCGATGCCTACCGCACCGGAGTGCTTGACGACCTGTCGGAAAAGCAACTCGCCGACCTGCTCAATGCAATGATTGCCACCAGCAATCTGCCTATGCTTGGCCGCACTGAATATGCTCGCGACGGATACCTAAGCAGTGAATACGAGAACGAATCGGTCAGTAAAACCCTCGAATATGCTTACGACGACTGGTGTATAGCACAGATGGTCAAACAATTGATATCAAAGAGCAAAGATCCCCAATGCGGTCTATATCATGACCAATGGAACCAAATATATGATGAATATATTCGTCGCAGCCAGTCATGGAAAAACATCATGGATGCCAATGGATTCATGCACCCACGGCGCAACGGAGCTTTCATGACTCCGTTCAACCCAGCCGAGGTAAACAACCACTTCACCGAGGCAAACAGTTGGCAGTACAGCAGCTATGTGCCACACGACGTGAACGGATGGATTGAAATGATAGGTGGCAAAGAGAAGGCTATTCAATTCCTTGACAACCTATTCAATTCCACAACCAAGCTTGCAGGCCGTGAGCAGAGCGACATCACCGGTCTCATCGGCCAGTACGCACACGGCAACGAGCCCTCGCACCACGCCGCCTACCTTTACGCCTACTTAGGCCAACAATACAAAACCGCAGAGCTTGTACGCAAGATATGCGACGAGCTCTACCACAATGAGCCTGACGGACTGTGCGGCAACGAGGATTGCGGACAGATGAGCGCATGGTACGTGATGAGCGCAATGGGTTTCTATCCGCTCTGCCCTGGCAGCGGCCAGTACATAATCGGCTCGCCACTCTTCGACAAAGTGACAATACATCAAAAGAACGGCCGCAACATAGTAATAATCGCAAATGAGCAAAGCAAGGAGAACTGCTATGTCCAGTCGCTCAAACTGAACGGCAAAGACTATGACAAGTCATTCATAACCATCGAGCAGCTTCGCGACGGATGCACCCTTGAGTTTGTCATGGGCGACAGCCCGAACAAGAGTTTCGCCAGCTCCGAAACCTCGCGTCCTCATTCGCAAAGCGATGAAAGCGCCCTTATCATACCTGCCCCCCTCTTCGACAACTGGCAACAGAGCTTCGACAATGAGACAGTGGTTAAAATAAGCGGTAAGGGAAGGATATTCTACACCCTCGACGGCTGCACACCAACCGAGTTCTCGTACCTTTACACAGGACCGTTCATTGTAAGCAGCGACGCGACAATCAAAGCCGTTGTCATCGACACCGTAAGCGGAAACAGAAGCGCCGTAGCCACACACATACTGACACGTACATTCAACGACCGCACGCTAACATACATCACAAAGCCCGACCCTCAATACTATGAAAACGGCGAGACAGGCCTGATAGACCGTCTGCACGGCACCGAGAATTTCCGCATCGGTGGATGGCAGGGCTGGACAGGCAACTGCGAGGTGATAATCGACCTTCTAGAGCAACGCACAGTGCACAGCGTCGGCGTGGAATGCCTCGACAACATGAAAGCGTGGATTTTCTATCCGACACGTGTTGAGGTCGAGGTGTCTGCCGACGGAATGTCTTTCCGTCCCTTCGGCAGCATCGAGAACAAGGAGTTTCCTGCTGTCGCTGAACGTCAGGAGAAGGCCGGAATGCACAACTTCGTTGTCAACAGCTCGCCTGTCGAAGCTCGCTACATGCGTGTCCGTGCCGTTAACTATGGCAAGCTGCCGAAATGGCACATCAGCGCAGGGCAGCAGGCATGGCTGTTTATTGATGAAATCGCAGTAGAATGAAGCGACGTTTGATTATAGCAATCACACTACTATCCCTTGTCGGCTGCGAAGCCAAGGAGTGCCGCTGCTACCTGCTTGAGCGGTGGGGCAACGTGCGTGTATCAAAGACCTACATCGACAACAACAAGTCGTGCGACCAGCTTGGCTACGATACCCCCCACCCTGTCGACAGCAGCTTCCGTTACTGCACCGACTACGATGCACCTGAGATTGACACCATGGAAGTGGTGTGGATGTTCTGGGGTCATTAATAAAGGAAATTAAAGGAAGTTAATTAGACAATACAATTATGTTTTTTGCGTTTGTCATACAAAGAAATGAAAAAAACTATAAAATGAAAAAGGTAATTCTAATAAGCCTGATAGCCTTGTTTGCATGTGCTGTGTCGTCGTGCGACTCAAAGTCATGCCGCTGCTACATATATGACGGAGTTAACCCTGTCTATAAAGAAATAGAGTACGTCAGCGATGGAGCGGCATGCTCGACGCTAAACTACAGAAACGGCAACAAATACCGTAGCTGCGTGGAGATGAACGAACCGGATATCGATCCTAATGAAATCGGACAGGAGTATAAAAAATAATACTTCCTCTATTATAAATAGACTATTTTTGTCCTCACATCTGGATAGCCCATTGCCGCAACAGCAGTGGCATATTCATTGATTTGGCTGAGGTATTTCTTGTGAGTCTCTTCGTTGAAAGAGCCCGTCTTGAAGTCAACAATACAAGTCCTGTCTGGCATAAACACCATACGGTCAGGACGTTTAACCTCGTTTTTGAATACCATTGAGCATTCGCAAAGCACTTTGTTGCCCTTGGCGAAAAGAGGGCGTATATTGTCGCGATGGACCATATCATTAATCCGCTCACATATAGCATCAGCCTCTGTCTGGCTCATGCGATGTTGGCGACAATAGTTGTTGACCACAGGCACGACATCATCCTCGTTAATAATTTGCGACAGCAGTTCATGTATCAAAATGCCGTAGCGACGCGGTGATGCTTCAAGGGTAGAAAGGAGTGAATCGCTTTGTGCTGCGATGACAATACGATTAGTCCACGAAGGGAAAATGGCATCGTGTAGTTTGATTGTCCCTTTCACAGACCCTTTCTTTTTGGTTTCTTCCTCCGGCTTCGTGAAATCATCGCCAATTACATAAACCGAATTATCATTTTTTACATTTGCCTGCTTTAGATAACTATGGATTAGCGAAATATTGTCAGTACCGTCGTCCTTGGCACAATCTTCGCAGACAAGGAGCAGTTTTTGCTTTGGCCTGGTTAAAGCCACATATAGAACATTTATACGGTCTATGTCACAAAGGAGATCCTCTTCGTGGAACATATTACTGAAAGCCGAAGGCGCATTTTGCGAAGCTACATATGCTACAGGCAATTCCGGTTCAATACTTTGAGGCACATTAACCCAAAGGCTGGAACGATGTGGTCTATCCGAGGGCATGGCAACGATAACAATCTTCTCTTCCAGTCCTTTTGCCTTATGAATTGTCATCAATTTGACAGCATGAGGGTTGGCGGCAGTGGAGCATGATAGTTTGTCCATCTTCTCGTCAAAAAACTGTATGAATTGACCGAGATCGTTGTGTGGCTGGTGCTGGACAAAGGTGGCAACCACATTGAGGAACGAGGCAACGTAGGCTGTGTCGATGCCATGCAAATTGAATCTACGCAGCAATTCTTCGCAGCAATCGTATAATGATAGCGACAAAAGATATTGTGGGTAAAATTCGATATTATGCAATGCAAGTACACTCTGCAGATTAAAGTCACATTTACCAAGCTGCCACAGCAATTCATGTTGGTCTGTGTCTATGCAGCCCACTTCAGAAGCAAGCTGCAAGGCCGTGGCAGCAGCGATACGGTCGCTAGTGTTGAACAAATACTTGAGCAACGATAAGAGAAGCAACACTGTACGACTGTTTGAGAGTATGAACGATTCCGACGAAACGATAGGAATAGGATTATCAACAGAATTGTCAGTCAAATAGTTGGATATTCCAACAAGAGTCTTGTTGTCTCGGGCGAGCACAAGTATGTCGCCATACTCATAGCCTAAATCGTTAACCTGATGACGGATAGCCGCGAGAATATGCGCACAAATATCCTCTTTTTCAGCAAATTCCACTCTTACATAACCACCCTTGTTCTTCGGCTCCTGATAGAGGCCCGGACGCGACTTTTTCTCCGACGATATTTCACAGGGGGCAAGGTACAGCTTATGCAGTTCTGCGTTGTCGACAAAGGCAGGACTGCTGACAATGTACTCAAAAAGGCTGTTGTTGAACTCTACAATATTGGAAAGCGTGCGACGGTTGACGTACAAATTATGAAATTCTGCATTGTGCTTGAGGGAGTCTCCATGAGCGACACTGTCGACCTCTGGCAACTTAATAAACTGGCGCACATCGCCCTGACGAAAACGATAGATAGCCTGCTTACCGTCTCCAACAACAAGAGACTGCATCCCTGGCGCGGCGGTATCTTGCGACGGCATATAAGACATGGCTTCGTCGAGCAAAGGCAGCATGTTGAGCCACTGCAGACGACTGGTGTCTTGGAATTCGTCAATCAGATAGTTATAGTATCGACTGCCGACACGCTCGTATATGAAAGGTGTCGGCTCACTCATCACCACCTCCGCGATTCTCTTGTTGAACTCAGATATATGCACTATCTGATTTGATTGGTAATACTGGTCCTTGATTGTGCGGAGCTTGCCAAGCAGAGCCAAGCTATATAAGTTGACAAGCAGCATCTGGCGTGAGTTGTAATCGACCAAACCCTGCTTTAACAACAACTGTATTTCATCGTATGACTCGACTATTGTCGGTGTTGCATCGATAATAGCCTGTTTGGTTGACTCTAAAGCTGTTTTAGCATACAGTATTCCATTCCGGAAGGTTTCGTCGACTCGCTTTGAAGGCTTGTTAAGGTTCTGGAAGTCACCGTTGGCTAATCTCTCAAAATAAGGATAGATGCCTGTTTTCTTGTATGGAAAATCGTCCATCGTCAGTCCGTGACTCTTACATACCTCGATAGTTTTCATTGCAGCAGCTGATAGTTGCGATTCAAACTGCCTGTTTTCATCAATGATTCGACGATGAATATCAATGAATGCATCAAAATCAAGTTTTGATAGTTTGTCGAGAAATGCGGGTGTCTCCTCTTTGAAGAGTTCGGCTGCAAGAGTTGTTATAAGCGATTCAATCTTGTAATTTTTACCGTCGTTCATTCGGCTTTCTGAAAAAGCCGAAAGCACCTGCGTCAGGCCATCCTGCCCCTCGCTGCCAGCAAGCGACATAAGAGTGTCGACAGTAGATTGAAGTATTTCATTATTATCAATCAACACGTTGAAGTTGACTGGGAGATGAAGTTCGAGAGCGAAAGTGCGCACAAGTCTATGTACAAAACTGTCTATGGTACAAACCGAAAGGCGCGAATAGTTATGCAGAATAGCCGGCAGCAAAACCTTGCAGCGACGCAGAGTCTCTGACGGTTCAATGGCGAGGTCATGCGACATTTCGTTTAATAAATCGTTCGCGTCTGGGTCACCAGTCACTATTTGTTGAAGTTGCATAAGGATGCGTTCCTTCATCTCATTGGCAGCCTTGTTGGTGAAGGTAATGGCCAAGATATGCTCGAAACGGCTGTTCACACTGCTCGGCGACGAGATAGCTATTTCTATAAACTGACGTACAAGCGTATAGGTCTTTCCTGAGCCCGCTGATGCGCGACATATGACGAAACGTTTCATGATTTGTCTTAAAGTTCAGAACTACTTTTTGAGAACAACAATACAATTCGACACTGTGCGTTCGCCACGGAAATCATACCTGAAATTGTCCGACGGATGATTGACAATGCCGTTGTGCGGAAACCCATTGACATACATTGTCGTGGAGCCACCACCATCCATGTTTAGGGCGGAGTAGCAACCGAGGTAGCGGAGTAGCTTGGTAAAATCCTGAAGCGACAAGCCTTCCGATTCCTTGGTGCGTCCGTCAACAGTGATAAGTAAAATGGTGCCATCGCGTTTTACACCTATGGCCGTGCGGTTATGGCGATCAGTGACGAAGGTCTTATCCTTGCGCATCGGCATAGTCTTTCCATTGTAGATAAGCAGTGGACCGGCAGTCATGATATTGCTGTCCGGCAGTTGCCTTTCAGCAAGTCTTGCGCTGTCGGGGATAAAAATCACTGGACGTCCGTTGTGCAAAGCCACAGAGCCATACTGATAGTATTTCCTATGTATCGAGTCGGAAGCTTGCGGAGTATTAATACCCACTTCTTTGCCATCGATGCGCAGATAGCATATTGGATTATGTTTGGCCATATCGAAAAATGAACCGTTGATAGCAGCCACAGCACCATTGCGTCTTGCCTGTTCCGAAGTCAATGTGCGTTGTGGCTCATAGGTAAAGGCCAGACGATAATTGGATTTGACAGGTATCTCCAATAGTGACACAAACTGGTTTGAACCTAAACAATCTTTATTTGCGAAATGGCATCGCTTCAGTATAAGCCCGTCAACGTTGTCAATCTTCCAATGTCCTTTGACAATCAATAGCGAATCGTTGTTCTGCGCCTGACTGCCAATAAAAGGCATCAGTATTAATAAAGCAATGAGAACACTTTTTCGAAACATGGTTTTAAGTTTTAGGTTCAAGAGTTATGCTTTCAGCAGTTCATTCACAGTGGTGTAAATCTTATTCCAGTCCTGTTGCTGCATACATTTAAAATGTTTTCTGGGACATTTTTTCCCTCCCATGCGACTGCAGGGGTGGCATCGTAGACCTTCAGCCACAAAATCCACATGCTTGCAACGGAAAGCGCTGAACCCGAACAGAGGATCAGTGGCTCCCCATATAGCGACAACAGGTCTTTCGAATGCAGCGGCAATATGCATTATGGCTGTGTCGGGAGTAACGACAACAGCGGCATCACGCACCAGAGCGGCCAATTCGACTATGGATGTCTTGCCACACAGGTTATATACATTAGAACCCATTTCCATTCCACTTGATTCTATACGATTGAAGTCATTTTTGTCGCCAAGAAGCATAACAGGGCCCTCAATGTTCGAACACAGCTTTTCAAGTCGTTCTACAGGAATCTGTTTGGTATAGTGCTGAGCGCCACAGGCAATAACGGTATAGAGTTGGCTTGAGGGCTGGAATGACGCCACATCGATATTCTTAGGAAGGAAGCAGTCAAGACCTTTGTCGTCGTCGGTGACACCAAGTCTCTTGACGGCACCAAAATAGCGGTCTACAACATGGCGATGCGACAGACACTTGGTTTTGAACAGCACCATACAGAACTTATCCAGGTTGTCCTTGCGATAGACACTGCTTGGAACTCGTAGAGACATCCGAATACGTCGCGAACGATGGTTATTGTGCAAGTCGACGACATAGTCATAGTGCTCTTTTTTCAATTCATCTATGGTATTGCTCAACGTTGGACTTAGGACCTTCAGTTTATCGATATACGGATTAGGTTCCAGCAGCGATGCGATGTGCGGCTTAGTCAGATAGTGGATTTCCACATCTCCAAGCTGCGACTTGATGCACCTGAGAATAGGTGTGGTTAACAAAACATCGCCAATAGAACTTAGCCGTATGATGAGGATTTTCATCTTAGAGTTTGAAAGTTTCAGGTTTAAAAGGAGTTACTGGTTATAGTGGTTTTAAAAGAGTCTATACGGTATTTTATTCAAAGTCAAAATCTAAGCCAATACAAAGTTAATTATCTTTCCTTTTTCTTCTTAAGAAGAGTTCTTTGAATCGATCGAAATCGCGGGTATATTTCAGACCAACGCCTTGCTTGTAAGGCAAGTCAGAACGGGTGTAGTCGTTGGTGTTACTACGGTTGAAGACAAAGAGATGCAGACGCGGATTGATTTTATAACCCACCAGCACGTCTCCCGTCATATTGTTGTTGCTCACACTGCTCATCTCACGAGCCTCGCCACCAAAACCGAGGGTCGTCTCAAAATAGAACTTGTTCCACTCCTTGCTGATGTCGACGGCATACTGTTCAGTGGTCAGCGAATTGCCGGCTGTGTACTTGAAGTTGACATCCACAAACTGCACCATACTGCTCACCACATTGCCGAGTTGGTTGGCCACTATGCCGTAGCCCTCGTCAACCACCGATGTAGTGGCAGCATCAGAAGCCGTAGACGAGTTGTAGAACTGATTGAACAGTAACAGCGAAACAGTCTGGTTCAGCATGTCGCGTTCGTTGTTACGGTCAATATAGGCAAACACTTCCTCTTGAACGCTTTGGTCTGCATTGGGCAGTCGTATGTCAAAGTTTATATCCGGCGACTGCAGTGTACCGCTCAATGCAATGACATTCTCGACATTGATAGACTTTTGAGACTCTGTTGACGACAGTGTGCCAGTAAGCGAAGACATGTTGACTCTCTGTGAATAGGCAGCCTTAATATCAAACAATGCATCGCCGACAGCACCTGGGAAAGTAATTGAACTTCCTTCGTCAACATCGAAATCCATACTCTTAAGACCCAAGATGTTCAGACCGACAGTACCATTGTCTATCTCGTAGTCGCCAATAAGCGTAAAGGGGGTTTCCGAAGTAACAAGCATCTGCAAGTCACCACTACCCCTTGCCACAACATTGGCCGTAACCGACGAGAAATCCATCGGTAACTGCATACGAAGGTCTGGCGTCGTTTCCACATTGATTGTCAGATGATATTTGTTGCCCGAATTCTCGTCCTTAGTATCGCCTCGACGCATCGACTGCGCCATATCGCCAGTCAACGAGGCATTGTTGTCGAATCCGATATTATCATCGGTATCCGACACAAAATGAATGTAGTCTGCCTCTTTCACCTGTCGTTTGTCACTTATCGGCACGTTCAGCACCGAACCCGGCAATGTGCGTGCATCGACAACCATAACAATATCATCTAAAGGTCCGCGGACACGGCAGTTGGCCGACGCAATAATCTGACCATAATACAACTTGGAATGGCGTGAGGTCGTATTCATGCATAAAAGGCGATCACTCACTATATCGACATCAAACCTAAAGTCTTTCAATCCCTTGTGACGTATAGCTCCGTCTGCATAGGCCTTGTTGCCTTTGTTATCCCTAATAAGTACATGGTCAAGTTTTATGGCCTCGTTGTCGACAGCGAGAGTGTCGCTGAATCCAAATGCGACATTCAGAAAATCAACCTGCATTATACCTTCTTCCACATATAACGAGCCATTCACCTCGGGGTTCTTGAGAGTACCGGTGAAGACAAGGTCGGCCGAAGCAATTCCGTCGACATAGGATGAGAAACTCTTGACGAATGGCTGCACCGACTGAAGGCTCATCTCTCCCACCCTTGCAGTGAAATCCAACTTGGGGTCGTCACCTGTCATTTTTAGCTTTCCCCTGAGGCTCAAAGGTTTTGTCAGGCGTGGACCTGCCTCGCTAGGCTCGAAACGTAATGTCGACACACTAAGTTCAAGGTCCTCACCTCCCTCGGCCCAACGTGAGCGTACAACTGCATCTCCCAATGACTCATTGTTGAAGGTCAGATTCGAAACATTAACCTCTGCATTAAGATATGGGACATCGCCTTTGGAGGCAAAGTAAACCCTACCGTCAGCGATTCCGCCCAAAGTTATACCCTTGCTAGCAAGAATTGGATTAAGTATTTCTGTTCCAAGATTGGATAGCAACAGCACCACCCCATCCTCAGACTTTCCACCTTTCAGCATGTTCATTGTCAGCATTTGGTCGTCACTCTCAATTCGTAGACCTCGCACCCTCACCTTTTCACCTTCAATCCAAGCCTCGCCACCTTCGTTGGTCAACAACCAGTCGCGTCCGCCCAATGCCAATTGTGAATTGCCTACGTCAAATATAGTTTTCAAACTATCGCTTTCTATGCGCAGGTTTATGTCGCCGCCACCAAGAGCTTCATCGCTGTTTTCCCAAAGCAGATGTGCTATCGTTGCCCTGCGCGATGTCTCAATGTCGAGGTCGGTGCTTTCTGCCAGCAGCATGTCGCCGACGCTGATTTCATCACTCCTCACTCGCATACGATAATGGTCGGCTACCGACTCGCCGTTTATGCCGATGTTATACATCTTCACATTGCCCCAACGAGCAGAGTCGCAACGAATCAATGGTTTAAACGATTCTACAAAGTTGTAGTTTGCCTGCACTGTCGTGCCACTCGACACGTACAATTGCGGCATAAAAGTCTCGAGGATACCAGTCGTATCTGTCCATTCAAGGTCTAGTTCGAACTGTGCGTCGGCTATTTTGTCGTAAGAGACAGGTTTCTTTCTGTCAACACTGACAATGCTTTGCGGCAGGAAGTCTGCAGCGAACTTCTTAAGCATCAGGCCTATTCCATCGTACTCATAATATCCCCTCATCTGTGCGTTACACACGTCGCCGGCAATGGTCAGGTTCTTCCATCCCGCCTGTTCACGCGCTGTGATGGTGAGGGATTTGAGTTGATAATCCTTTGTCGTCGTTTCAAGGTCTAGGTTCTCTACTGACGCCCTTGCAAAATAGCGGTTTTCTCCTGTAGGTATATATCTGGCTGTCAGACGTGCACTAATCTTGGCATCGTCATCGGCAGTGTCGCTCCACAGTCCCAGACGCTTGAGGTCCACGTCTACGGCCTCCACATCGACGCGCAACGAAGGGCCGTTTTCACGCCATTCAGCCTCACCATGTGCCGTCACATTGGCCAAAGCGTCGTCAATCATCACGTCGGTGGTCATCTTGCCATCCTGTGCTTCAAACTCTATCGAGCTCTCGCCGTGTATCCGCTGGCCTCTGAACGTGGTGTTCACAAGACGGCCCTCTGCCCATGCATTCATGGTTCGCGGGTCAAAGCCACTGCCTTCAAACGATAGTTGCAGGCCACTTTGCGACACCCATTCGTTCGGAGCCACAGCACCCAATGCAAACTGATTTGAGCTCAGTTCTCCGACATATTTAAACTCGCCTTTCTTAGGATCCATAGCCAAAACGACATCTCCTTTAAGGTCACCCAGCTTTGAATCCATGTCAATAGTGGCGTAAAAATCACGTATTGTGCCCACAAACGTTGCGTCGATATCCATATCGCTAAGTTTGCGGATTATCTCCTCAGCTTTCATCTTTATGTTTCGCGGATGCTTCACCGCCGCCAGATCCTCATACGTGACGTGCATATTCCTGATTTCACCACCGATAATCGTGGTATCTATGTTAGGAAGTCCGTAGATATACGCATCCATGTCCAGCCGTGTGTTCTCGCCGAATGCCAAGTGAATGCCGTCGGCGTGAAGGTCCTGCACAGGTCCGCCAACATAACCATCAATTTCGGCTTGCAAGTCCATGCCCCATAGTTTGTGTGCCCAGAAAGCGGCATCGCGCATGCTGCCATAAGAGCCCTTCTCGAAGTGGCAGGTCATATAGACGCTGTCCACGTAGTGTTTCATCGTTTTCCAGTCCCTGAAATCCAACAAAACATCGCCCACCAACCGCGAGTCGCCGGTCTGCAATTCCATGTTCGTAACGCCAATACCCGATGGCGACACGTAGACATTCATCTTCATCTTCTCCAAGGTCAGACCCGAAATCTCGCGAGTTGTGAATTCGTCAATCTGGCATGTGACATGGCTTTTGTCCACCCTTATGTTACGGACACGACCGTTTATATTGGCCCAATACATGTGCCTGACGTCGACGCCCACGCTGTCCGAGACCGGCTCAATCCCATTGCGACTAAATAAATCCTGTTTGTAGTTGACATTCTCCATTATCAGCTCGTCGACCATCACCTTGAAGTTCTTTCCGCTTGGTTGCTTTGGCTTGTCCGACTTGAAATGGTCGAGCAGGAACTTTAGATTTATGCCTTCCTCGGTTGTTGCCAAGTGATAATAAGTGTCCTTAACATATACCGTACCCACCTTCAATCCTTCGTCGTCAATTGGGAAACCGTCGAAACTCACCGTAATCTTGCCAGCCCGACAGATTGTGTCGCCCGACGGATCAATCATTTCCACATCGCGCAATACAAGCCGTCCCATAAGGTTGCATCCCAGAGAACCTATCTTGAATGTGCCACCTGTCTCGTTGCTAAGCCAATTGCCAGCCCATGAGCCGGCAACAGACTGCACAACCGACATATTTAACAATGCGACAATAACATAGACAGTGATTAACACTGCCTTAAATATGTGCCATACTATTTTCAAAAACTTTCTGATAGTCTTTTTTTTTAAAAACCTTGACACATCGGCAGTCGACAACGGTTGCTGATGTGTCGAAGTCTAAACTACATAACTGAAATATATATATTTTAGTATTATTTATTATATTTTTTTTGCCATTTCGCCTATTTTTTTTAATTTTGCAACGCTAAAAAGTGTGGAAACACACCTTAACCCTGTCAGCATATCAACATTTCGAATTATCACCATATTAGAAAACTAAATGCCCTACATACTTGCTATAGAATCCTCTTGTGACGACACCTCGGCGGCAATACTCAATAATGACCACTTGCTGTCGAATGTCATTGCATCCCAAAAAGTTCACGAACAATATGGAGGTGTAGTACCCGAACTGGCTTCGCGTGCCCACCAACAAAACATAGTCCCTGTTGTCGACGCAGCCATCCGCAATGCCGGAATAGACAAGAGCCAGATTGACGCTGTTGCCTTCACCCGAGGCCCCGGCCTACTGGGGTCTCTATTGGTCGGTGTGTCGTTTGCCAAAAGTTTTGCACAGGCTCTGGACGTTCCGCTCATTGAAGTAAACCACCTGCAAGCTCATGTCTTGTCGCACTTCATAAAAGACTGTCGCACCGTTGACGAATCCAACAAAGCCACGCCAGAGTTTCCTTTCCTCTGCCTTCTCGTCAGTGGCGGCCACACACAGATAATACTGCTACACAGCCATTTTGAGATGGAAATCTTAGGTCAGACCATCGACGATGCCGCCGGAGAGGCAATTGACAAAGCGGCCAAAATCATGGACCTCGGCTACCCTGGAGGACCAATCATCGACCGTCTGGCCAAAGAGGGTAATCCCGATGCTTTCACTTTCGCCACTCCGCACATTCCCGGCTACGACTATAGCTTCAGCGGCATCAAAACATCGTTCCTTTACTTCCTGCGCGACCGGCTGGAAGAGGATCCTGATTTCATCAACAAAAACAAGGCAGACCTCTGCGCTTCTATCCAGAAATGTATCATGGGGTTCTTGCTCAAGAAGTTTGAGAAGGCTGCTCTGAACAACCGTGTGCGCCAAGTAGCTATTGCAGGCGGCGTATCGGCCAACTCATACCTGCGCGACGGCATACAGCGGATTGGCGAGAAACATCATTGGAAGACGTTCATCCCTACTCTGCAATTCTGCACTGACAACGCCGCTATGGTCGGAATAGCCGGATACTTCAAATATCTGCTTAACGATTTTGCCGACATCTCGCTGCCACCATATACGAGAAGTTAACCATGACCTAAACCCTAAACTTCGAAACTCTTAAACAAAAAATGTCCTCCCTGAAGAAGTTGATAATGTCGCTCATGCTTTTATGCTCCGCAACAGCTCTGCGGGGACAGGACATCCATTTTTCACAGATAGACATCAACCCAATCCTCTTCAATCCCGCTTATTCGGGCTTTTTCGACGGAACAGGTCGATTCGGTTTCATCTACCGCAACCAGTGGGCCTCGGTCAGCAAAGCCTTCCAGACTGCCGCGGCCACCGCAGAGGTGTCGTTGATGAGAAGGCGCTACTACAGCGACGGACTGAGTCTCGGTGTGATACTACTCACAGACCGTGCCGGTACACTACATTATGGGACAACATCCGGAACTCTTATCCTCTCGTATTACAAGGCGCTTGGCAACAGCAACAACAACTTCATATCCATTGCTGCCGAGGCTGGTATCGGGCAGGCAGGCTTCAATCCCGCCGACATCGAAATGGAAGACCCTACCGAAACTCTGGAAAACACCAATGCAAACTTCATGAGCTTCGGTGTTGGCTCTGCCTGGTTCTACCAGCCCAACGACAACATGCACTTAAAACTCGGCCTTTCGGCACGCAACATTAACCAGCCGGACATATCATACATGCAACAGGAGAACGCTGTGATACCCCGCAAGATAAGCGGCTATGCCAGAGCTGAATACCGGTTATGGCCCTCGGTGTCAATCATGCCACTAGCTGCCTGCATGGTGCAGCGCAACTATCGCGAAATATTGTTCGGCTGCGATGCCAAGTGGTATCTTTCCGAGTCATCGTACCGAAACATAAATGTCAGTGCAGGTCTGCACTACCGCTGGCGCGATGCTGCCCTTGTGGAAATTGCGGCCGAATACAACGCCTTCATCTTCGCCCTCACATACGATGCCAACCTGTCGAAACTAACACCAGCCTCAAAATCAGTCGGCTCGTTTGAGATAGGAATAGTCTACCGATTAGTCAAGAGTAAACATATAAAACGGAAAGCTATGCCTTGTCCAATAATGTAATCACAAACCATAAACCGAGATTATCTGAAAACCCGAAATATTATCCTGAAAATTAAAAACATATGAAACATAGAATTACCCTTTTCTTCATCGCTTTGATGGCAATAAGCCAAAGTGTTATGTCGCAGGACAATATTAAGTCTGGCGACGAAGCGTTCAGCTATGGCTACTATAAGACAGCTGTAGACTACTATCTGGCCGCATATAAAAGCAGTCCGCAGCCTCAGACAGCCTATAAGATTGCCGAGTCTTACCGCCTGTCGCACGACTACAGCCGTGCCATCAAGTACTACTCGACCGTGGTCAACTCGCCAGCGACATCACAGTTCCCTCATTGCGAGTATTTTCTTGCATCCATGTACCGCAACAATGGACAGGCCGACTCAGCGTTGTTGTTCTATCAACGCTATTTGCAATCGTCAACTAATGAAGAGCTGGAAAAACGTGCACGCCAAGAGGCACGGGCCTGCCAGTGGGTGCTCGACAGCCTACCCGACACCAACCACTTCGCCGTTTACCACGAGGGAAAGAATATCAACACTGAATTCAGCGAATCAGGTGCCGTAATGATGGGCGACTCACTGCTTTTGTTCTCATCAATGCGCGAGATATCAAAGCCCGGCTCGAAAGATGCCATCTACTCAGACCTTGTACTCATGCAGATTTTTGAATCCGACTTTAGTGGCAACCAGCCCAACAAGTCGACCCTCTCGCAGTGGGGCATCAACAACAAGGAAAAACATTCGTGCAACGTAGCCATTGACCCTCTGCACGACAATATCTACTTTACAATTTGCCAGCCCGACGACTTCTCTGATATTCCATGCGACATTTACGTGATGCACCGCAAAAACGGCAAATGGCAAAAGCCAAAGAAACTGGGAGGCAACATCAATCTGGACGGCTATAACACCACCCATCCAACGGTTGGATACCTGCCCGACAGCACCACTATACTCTATTTCGCCTCCAACCGCCCAGGCGGAATGGGCGAATTCGACATATGGTACTCCATAATCAAAGACGGCAAGACACCTGCCGACCCCGTCAATCTGGGTGCGCCAGTCAACACTCCCGGCAACGAGATTACTCCGTTCTATGACAACAACAACGGGAGACTCTATTTCTCGTCCGACTGGCATCTAGGATTCGGAGGTTATGACGTCTTCATGTCGGAAGGCATGCGCGACAGTTGGCAAGAGCCTGCAAATCTCGGTGCGACTCTCAATTCCCCAGCCAACGACTTATACTTTACCGTTAACTATGATATGCCCAAGAGCGGATATCTGACATCCAATCGCAAGGGATCATACTTTATCAGTGACAACACTTGCTGCAACGATATCTACAGCTGGAAGATAGAACAGCCCAAACAGCCTCGTCGCAGAAAAGTGGAAGAGCCTATTGTCGTAGAACAGAAAAAGGCCATTCACCATCTGCTGCCCATCAAGCTCTATTTCCACAATGACGAACCCGACCCAAAATCAAAGATTGCCACAACGACAACAAACTATTTCCAGACCTACAACCGCTACATGTTTATGCGCAACGACTACAAACGCGCTCACACCCTTGCCAACGGCAACGTGGTATATGACTCAATCTGCGACGCCATAGACTACTTCTTCGACTACGACGTACAATACAACTGCGAACGTTTCGAACAGTTCCTCAACCTGTTGCTTGAAGACCTCAAGGCAGGACACCGAATCTGCATGACCGTCGAAGGATATGCAAGTCCCATCCATACAAGTAAATACAACGAGCTTATTTCCAAGCGTAGGATTGCATCTATTGTAAACCAGATTATGGAATACAAGAAAGGTATCCTTACTAAGTTCATGGGCTCTGCGAGTGGCTCGTCGCTCCAGATACGCGAGATAGCCTACGGCAGCTCGCATGCCGACCATTCGGTGTCGGCCGACCGCAAACAAACCAACAAATCGGTCTACAGTGTCGAAGCCGCCAAGGAACGACGTATAGAGATATTGGACTATCAATACCTTGAAGACGACAGCAGCATGATCAGCTGCCTGCATCTGCCCACACGTGCGATGCACATAGGAACATATTTCACTGGTGAATACGCCGATATACAGGTAAACCTGAACCACACATCGCTGACGCAGACCACTCTTGACTTCATCAGCGTCGGATCGCCGGATGTAAAAGTGGTAGGCTACAGCAAGCTCGTCCCAGGCCGTCAGCTCACCATCTACCTACGCATGGACAACCGTAAGGCCGAGCCTACCGTGTCGTCATTCCTGCCCATCACACTGCGCGTCAGCGGCGAGCAAGTCACACAGACCATGTTCCTGGAATACACCCTTGATAAATAGCATCTGACAATATCATTATCCTGCAACTCGGAACGCCGGACAAAAAAATACACCCATGTGTAAATTTTTATAAAGAAATGCTACATATAGGACATGATGACAAAACAAAGAATGTACAACAATATGAAAAAAGTGTTTTTACTCGGTGCAATGGTATGCACCCTTGGAATGATCACCGCCTTCAATAGCCGAACTGTAAACAAGGCCAAAGAGGATACCACATGTATCGACAATTCTATTTGGCCATTTATGGCAATTCCCGACTCGGCTTCTGTTGAACATAAAAATGTGCCAACCTCAATAGAAACAGTGTGGGAAGATGTCAAGATCAGTAAAGCAGAGTTTGAGTCGGCAGCATTGGTTAAGGAACAATATCAGATGATACGATCCGACCGTACACCCGATAAAATAGATTCGTCCATCGTAAGCGAATGGGCCAAAGAAATCGGAGATGGTGATTTGAAATACTTTATGGAAGAATGCGGGTTTTACCAATTTGAGGGCTGGGGAGAAATCATCGAACTTTCCATAGGGGATTACTGCTGCACACATGCACATAACGACACAGACACAACATATATACCGGCTTGCTGGATGTCTTTATCAACAGACCACCTATTGGCAGGTTACTTTACAGATGTCATTTATTGGGATGCCCCATTTGAAGATGAGGAAGGTTATGTGTATTTCTCCCATTACGATTACACTTTCAACAAACTTGGCAAACCATACGTCTACAAGACAGCTCCGCAATGGTATCCAATCGGCGACTCGTTCTGGGGTGCAGACGGTTGGTTCTTCTTAGAGGGTTGGGATAAAGAAGGAAATGTAGAGTATCACAAAATACGTCCCAAAACAAACAAATAAGCTCCTTTTTTTTATCAAGTCTCAACATCATATATTTCTTATCAAATATGTAACACCTCCATGTAAAACATACACATGGACGTGTTTTTCAGCAGTCACAAGCCTGCGTGTTAAGATACCAGAAATAATAACGTTTTGACTCCGAGACTTATTCACCGAAGATTTTGCTCCAGTAATTGAGGCATGGTGTCACGTTGACATACAACTTCTCAAGGTCGAACTCGTTCTCCTCCAATGGGAAGACATCGTACATCTGACCGCTGTCGTCGGACTGCAACGACTGGCTTGTATTGTGTATCCCGTAATAGCTCATTACACTATATGAATGGTTCACGATTGCCACATGTAAGGCAGTTTTAAAGTCCGAGCCATCGCCAGACGCTGTAATTGCATTTATAAGAGCCACATAACGAAACACATCGTCGGATGCTTGCTTTGAATTCTCTCCATAGGCAATACATTCTGCAACATAACGATAGAAATAGAGTTTCAAATGAGTGGGGTATTCCTTGACGGCCTTATCCATCAGCTTGATTACCTTGCGAGCCTCTTTTTCTGACACATCGTCCTTGTTCAGAATATCCAAAGCTTGCTTTTCCTCATCTGAACGCAGATAGGGATCGTAGTTGTCCTGCAACACATAGCCATAATAAAGGTAATGCAACTGCTCAAGGGTAATCGATGTGTCGGCATTGGCAAGCATCTTGACAAGATTTGGATAATAGAATTCCGAATTTTTGTCTTTTATCGCTTTGCCAATCTTATCATAATCTGGCACAAGATATTCCACTACCTCCATAGTGTCAAAGTTGTTGCCATTGTCTTGCTGCGCCTTGCAAAAGAAAGGAGCCATAAATGCAATGAGGGATATAACCAATCTGTATTTCATATCGTTATTTATTTATTTTACTTTGCATTGCAGCAATGGGCGCCCCTCAAGCTCTCCTTCGAGGATGTCACCAATCACTACAGGACCGACGCCAGACGGAGTACCTGTATATATCAAATCGCCTGTACGAAGCAGCATAAACTGCGAGATGTACGATATCATGCAGTCGACGCTGCACAACATGTCTGCTGTGTTGCCCTGTTGCACAACCTGCCCATTGCGCGAAAGCGAGAATGCAAGGTGCTGCACGTCGTGTTCCAGTTCCGCCAAAGGGACAAAGTCGCTCAACACAGCTGATCCGTCAAAGCCCTTAGACAGCGTCCACGGAAGCCCTTTGGCTTTGGCCTCACGCTGAAGATCACGTGCCGTGAAATCTATTCCCAGAGCTACAGAGTTGTAGTAGCGGTGGGCAAAACGTTCGTCAATGCTTTTGCCGACTTTGTCAATTCGCACAACAACTTCAACTTCATGTTCTACCTGAGAGCTGAAATCAGGATAAAAGAACGGCATTCCACGCTGCAACAACGCACTGTCGGGCTTCAGGAAAAACGCCGGCGATTGTGCCTCGACGGAGCCTCGCTCATACTGCGGGGCGTTCATCTCAACTGCATGTTCTGTATAGTTGCGCGCGATGCAGATTATCTTCATTTCATCCTTCGAATTTCAGTTTTAGAGCCTGCAGTTTTTCCTGGTCACGCTTGCGGCGTTCCTCGACGAGTCTACGCTGTACTCGCATCACGACCTGCTTGGTGGAGAGCGGAAACTCGGCTTTCATCATCCAGTCATAGTATGAAGGTTCCTTTTGGAAAACCTGTTCCAATGTCTTTCCCTTGTATTTGCCAAAGTTGAAAATTTCGTGTCCATTCTTGTCGAGACCGATATGTCCCACCAAGTCGGCCCACTGCGCATTGCAGGTGAAGCGGCTCAGCGCGTCAATGTCGTTCACAACAGGATATGACGTCTTGCCATCACGGTCCACAAAAGGCACATCCTTGTAGCGGTCCAGCTGTGCCTTCAGCACCTCATAAGTGGCTTTTGTATCAGCATCGGCACTATGGGCTCCGTCCAGTTCTTTGCCACAATAGAATTTGTATGCAGCCACAAGAGTACGCTGTTCCATACGGTGGAAAATGTTCTGCACATCGACAAGGCGACGATTGTCGAGCGAGAACTCAACGCCTGAGCGGAGAAACTCCTCGACGAGTAACGGCACGTCGAATTTATTCGAGTTGTATCCCGCTAGATCGGCATCGCCGATAAAAGCGGATATCTCTGGAGCCAGCTCCTTGAAGCTGCGCTCGCCTGCCACCATAGCGTCGGTTATATGATGTATGGCTGTCGACTCGTCAGGGATATGTATCGTTTTGCCACTATCGTCGGTGGGGCGTACAAGATAAGTGGCTTCCAATTCCGTGCCGTCTGGCATGACTTTGAAGAGGCAAATCTGGACAATGCGGTCCGAGCCCACTTGAACACCGGTGGTTTCAAGATCAAAGAAAACCACCGGTTTTGTAAGATTTAGCTGCATGAGATAATTAAGTTAAAATAGTATTTATATCAGCATTCCTTGGCCACTTTGTAGATTTTGACCAACTTTGTCAAAAGGCTCTCCGCCTTGTCGAGTGGCAGCATATTGTCTCCATCGGATTTAGCATGACGCGGGTCAGGATGTGTTTCCATAAAGATTCCGTCAACACATACCGAGGCAGCTGCACGACCAATGGTTTCAATCATCTCGGGATTACCGCCGCTGATACCGTTGGGCTGGTTGGGGCGTTGCAGCGAGTGAGTGATGTCAACCACCACCGGCACATTGTTGCGTTTCATGATAGGGACGCTTCGGAAGTCGACCACAAGGTCCTGATAGCCGAATGTAGTACCACGTTCAGTGAGCATTATGTCACTACCGCCGAAATAGCGTATTTTGTCGACAGCATGTACCATGGCCTCAGGCGACAGGAACTGACCTTTCTTAACATTGACCACCTTGCCTGTCTCGGCGGCAGCGGCCAACAAAGACGTTTGACGGCATAAGAAAGCTGGAATCTGCAACACATCGACAAACTGTGCGGCTGTGGCAGCTTCGGTTTCGTTGTGGATGTCTGTCACAACAGGAATACCAAAACGTTTGCGGATTTCACCGAGTATCTCCAAGCCCTCCCAGTCACCGATGCCAGTGAAAGAGTCTACACGCGAACGGTTAGCCTTTCGGTAGGAAGCCTTGAAAGCGAAAGGTATGTTAAGTTTGTCTGTTATTTCGACCAAGCGGGCTGCAATGTCAAACGGTGACTGGCTGTCCTCTATCACACACGGTCCCGCTATCAAAAAGAAATTTCCGCTGTCAGTATGATGCAGTAATGGAAGGTTAGGATACATGGTATTTATAGTTTATAGTTTTAAGCTCGCTGTATTAAATAATAAACATCACAGATAGGTTTCACCCTACCTGCATGGTAGTTTTCTCATCATAGCACTGTCTGCCACGATGTGACAGACATTAGCAACCATTGCTGGCTACATCTCAAGATCTGCCAAATCGCCTTCTATCGAGCTGTCATCGGCTATGTCGTCAGCCACAGTGCCGACGGCATCATGAGAGTGGCGAGTGCCACGCTGCAGCGAAATAATCAAGGCACCGATCATGCGGGTCATCTCCATGAGCAGTTCACGAGAATGCTCGCTGTCGGCCTTTGACAGAATACCGAGACCTTCGGCAATTGCAGTATAGATGACGCACTCTCTGATTGCCGTTTTAGCTATTTTCAGATAATGGTCAAACTGACTCTTGTTGCGTGAAGATCCTTCGGCGATGTTCAAAGCAATATCCATTGCTGATGTCGCAAAAGAACGGCACAGATTTTTCTCGCTCTCAGTGTGCGAATCCCTCAAGGTCGAAAGAAGCCATTGAGTATAGTCAACGGCTTTGCCGTAAATCCGCAAGTCCTCAAAGCGGAAAAAACTTGGTACTTTCTCGTCCATAATAATTGTTTTTTAAAATTAGGCACTTCTGTGATTAATGTTGAAAGTCGAGAATATTTTAGTACTTTTAGTTACAGTGAGGTTGTGGATAGTGCTTTCAAACAATAATTAAATAATTAAACAAATAATTTATCTATTTCTTCTTTACATCTTTTTTCAATAACTTTACGCTTGATTTTCAAGGTCGGGGTCATACAACCATTCGCCTCGGTCCAAGTGTCGTTGATAACCTTGTAACGCTTGATCTGCTCAGTCGAGCCAAAGAAAGCGTTATATTTGTCAATAACACGCTGATAACGTTCTAGTGTACGTTTGTCAGTGACCATCGATTCGCGGTCATCGCAGTATATGCCGTGACGTTCCTGCCATTCCTTCAGGAAGTCGAAATCCGGCAGCACTAGAGCCGCAGCGAATTTCTGGTTCTCACCAATGACCATCATGTCGAGTATGAAAGGTGATTCCTTGAATTTTTCCTCCAAGACCTCGGGGTTGACATACTTGCCCATCGAGGTTTTGAACATAGTCTTGGTGCGACCCGTGATGCGCAGCTGGCCTTCCGGTTCAAAGGCTCCGGTGTCGCCAGTATGTAGCCAGCCATCTTTGTCGATGACCTCGGCAGTGAGTTCGGGCGACTTATAATATCCGAGCATGACATTGCTGCCACGGCAGACAATCTCATTCGTTTCGGGCAATACCTTAACCTCAATGCCTGGTAATGGCAATCCCGCTGTGCCGAGTTTACGGCCATGGGGCAGTGCCGAACTGACAGCAATAACAGGTGATGTCTCTGTCAAGCCGTAGCCCTCGTAAATATCCATACCGATGCAGGTGAAGAATTTAGCCAGCCTGGGTTGTATGGCCGACCCGCCCGACACAAACATCTCGAGACAGCCACCGAAGTTTTCACGTATCTTTCCGTAAACAAGCTTGTCAGCGACACGACGTTTGCATTTATACCATAACGAGGTGCCATCCAGGTCATATTCCATTGCAAGATTGAGAGCCCAGAAGAATATCTTCTTTTTCATTCCCGTCTGCTTCTGGCCACTGCGGAATATACCATCGTACATCTTCTCGATGAAGCGCGGCACAGCGGTCATCATATAAGGCTTTGCGTATTTGAGGTTCTCGACAACTTTGGCAATGCTCTCTGCGTAGTAAGTCTCATAACCCATGAACTGATAGAGGTAGTTCATCATGCGCTCATATATATGACATAGCGGCAGGAAACTCAATGCACGTGTAAAATACGGTTTGGGAGTCATCTTCACGCCGTTCACGCATGTCAGGATATTCTCATGACAAAGCATCACACCCTTCGGGGAGCCTGTGGTACCACTTGTGTAAATCATGGTGGCCACATCGCGGGAAGTGATGGATTTTTTCAGTTCATCGACTTTCTCGGGTTCAGGGTTGGCACGGCCAAGGGCCATCAAATCGTCTAACGTGCCGCCGTCTACATTTAATTCTCCAAGCTCGGCAGCCAATGTCTCAGACTCCTTGAAGATGTAGAGGGCTTTGACCATCGGCAGATCGGGGATGATATGTTTTATCTTGCGTAGAAGTTCTATATGGTCGATGAAAATCAACTTAACCTCAGCGTTGTCAAGAATGAAACGGTAGTCGTCGGGGCTGATGGTAGGATATATAGGTACCAAGACACAGCCAATTTGCTGGGTAGCCATATCGACATAGTTCCACTCGGGACGGTTGGCCGAAATCATGGCCACCTTGTCACCACGCTGCAGTCCAAGCTTCAACAGGGCATAGCTGAGCGCATTGACATTCTCGATATATTCATTGATGAAGATTTTTCGCCATTCGTTGTCGTACTTGGCCACAAAGACAGCACGGTCTGGCTGCGTTGCCTTGCGATACTCCAACAGGTCAAAAAGGCGCTTAACTTCCATAGGCATTCTTTTACGATAATATGGGAAAGCGATGTTTATTCGCCAATTTTAGCAAAATGTTTCATAAACTGGGTACGGAAGAAGAGTGATATCTGTTCACCGGCCTTCACAGCGAGTTTACCGCGGAACTGGTCTATAGAGTCGTATCCCTTGGCACTCATCCAATCGCGGAGACCATCGTTCAAATTCTTCATGTATTCCACGCCATTCTTGTAAAGGCATGAAACCACCTGGACCGTGCCAGCGCCGGCAAGAAGCATCTTGACCACGTCGTCAGCATTGTGGACACCCGTCGATGCGGATATGTCACAGCGCAGCTTCTTCGCCAATATGGCAACCCAACGCAAGGTATTGTATATTTCCTCAGGCGTAGAGAGCGACGGGGCATGGATTATCTCCATCTTCTGCGTATCGATATCGACATTAAGAGGCTTGTTGAACAACGTTATACCGTCGACACCCATCCACGACAGGCGCTGCATGAAGTTGGCCATATCGGTGAAGTTCTGGCTAACCTTCACAGAGACAGGAATAGACACTGATTTGCGAAGAGTATTGATTATGTCGGAGAACAGACGATCGACATCCTCGCACGAGAGAGTGGTTTCGTACGGGAGAATGGCCATGTTGAGCTCAAGAGCATCACATCCTGCATCCTGGAAACGCTTGGTGTAGGTCATCCAGTTCTCAAACGAGTAGCAATTGATGCTGCCAACGATGGGTATATGAAGTCTTTTCTTTGCCTCGGATATAAGTTCAAAGTGCTTACCGAGCGAATCGTCAGCCACATGCGAAGCAATGTACTCATAGCTCATGCCGTAATTGTCGACCGGAGCCATCATGCTGAGGTTGCGCTTGATATCGTAAATAATCTGTTCCTCAAAAACAGACTTGATAATAATTGCACCAGCACCGGCTGCTTCGAGTTTCTCCAAGTTCGAGATATCGTTGGTAAGGCCGCAGCTGCCTGCAATAATAGGGCTGTCTATTTCCAGTCCCAAATATTTCGATTTCGTATTCATAGTCTACATTATTTATTTAAAATGCAAAAATAGGCATTTTTTATATAAAATTAATTTTTTTAACAGATTATTTTCAATATTTTTCTCAAACAATTATTTTTCAATAAAATACAATACATCTTTTTTTAACAATCAGAATTGAAACATCATCAAAAGAAAAAAAAATTCTTCCATAAGAAAAAAAATGACTATTTTTGCAAACTCAAAAATTGGAAAAAAAGAATAAAAAATCAAACAATAAAATGGAAAAAAACGTTGTAGAACAGAATCCTGAACACGTGAGCTTCATTTCGAAAGGCGAGGAATTTTTCGAAAAATACAAGAAATGGATTATCATTGTCGCTGCAGCCATTGTTGTGATAGTGCTTGGTTTCTTCGGTTTCAAGAAATTCATTCAAGAGCCCAAGCAGAAGGAAGCTAACGACAAGAGTTACAGAGCAGAACAGCTTTTCGCAAGAGCCCAGACACGTCCAGTAGAGGCCAATGCAAATTCAATTAACGCTGAACAGGCTTTCACCAATGAAGACTACCAGAGAGCTCTCGATGGTGATGAAGCCAACGATATCATGGGTCTCAACGAAATCATAGCACAATACGGAAACACCCCTGCCGGCAACCGCGCCAAATATCAGGCTGCAATCTGCAATCTCCGTCTTGGCAATCTTGACGAGGCCATGAACCTTTTCGACAAATACAAAGGCAAAGACCTGCTGACCCCGATCCTGAACGAGATGCTGAAAGGCGATGTCGAGGCTGAACAGCAGAACAATGAAGCAGCTCTCAAACACTACATGAAGGCTGTCAAGATGGACAACAATTCCATCACTGCCCCTTATGCCCTCTTCAAAGCTGGTCTTGTCAATCTAATTCTCAACGACAAGGAAAAGGCTCTCGAATGCTTCAAAACCATCAAAGACGACTATCCTGAATCACCTCTCTACAACGAGGTTGACGGATACATTTCCTACACTGAGAACCTCTAATAAAGATTTTGACACTCACACATACATAAATAAAAAGCCTCGCGCTGCGAGGCTTTTTTTGTACCGACCAAACAAGCATGAAAAGACTGTATACCATAGCATTATTGCTTTCAATTCTCGCATCGGCCAAAGCCCAGCAGTTCCCGTTCCAAGACACCTCACTGTCCATTGAGCAGCGTGTCGACGACCTGATCTCGAGACTAACCATTGAAGAAAAAATCGGTTTTCTCGAACATCAGAACCCTGCCGTCGAGCGTCTTGGTATCAAACCTTACAGTTGGTGGAACGAAGCATTGCACGGCATCGCTCGAAATGGCATCGCCACAGTCTATCCTATGCCTATTGCACTCGCTGCCACATTCAATCCTGATTTGGTTGAAGAGGTTTACAGTTACATCGCCGACGAAGGTGTGCGAAAGCACCGCGAATCGCAAGCCGTAGGCGAATATGGAGACAATACCGGCATTACATTCTTCACACCTAACATCAACATCTTCCGTGACCCTCGCTGGGGGCGCGGCATGGAGACATTTGGCGAGGACCCCTACCTTACAGCACAGATGGGTCTGGCCGCCGTCCGCGGGCTACAAGGTCCTGGTGCACATATGCGTTTCAAAACCGGTCCTACTTGGCGTTGGCCCGATACCGCAGCACTCCACTCACCCTACCTCGTTGCCGCAGCCTGCCTCAAACACCTGGCGGTCCACAGCGGACCCGAAGGGCTTCGCCATGAGTTCAATGCCACTGTGTCGAACCGCGACCTTTGGACCACCTATCTGCCCGCTTTTGAATACATCATCAAGCACAGTGACGTTCAGCAGGTGATGTGTGCCTACAATCGCCTCAACGGCGAGCCCTGCTGCACAAACAAACACCTGCTGGTCGACATACTGCGCAACCGCTGGCACTACGACGGAATACTGGTCACTGATTGCTGGGCCCTCAACGACTGCTGGGAACCCGACACCGTAATCCCACGCCACCGCACCCACCCCACCGCAGCAAAAACTGCAGCGGCAGCATTCGGTTCGGAAGTCGACCTGGAATGCGGCTCGGGTTTTGCAGCACTCAAAACTGCCGTTGACAGCGGATACATCAGCGAGCAACAGATTGACACCCACCTGCGCCGCATACTACGCACCCGCTTCCGCATCCGCCCTGAATGGTTCTCCGAATACAACCACGGACACCCCGGGTTGTACACAGACCCTGCCAGAGTGGCAAAAGCGTCCTTGGTTCTGCTGAAAAACAACGGCATACTGCCTTTGGAAGATCCGAAAAAGATGAAGCAAATCGCCGTCATCGGACCCAACGCAGCAGACTCGGCAATGGCATTGGGCAACTACAACGGAACACCGCCTTATCAGAGAACTATCCTCCAAGCCTTTCAGGAAGAAATAAGAGATAGAATAATTTGTTCATCGACCTATGGCGCGAGATTTGCATCTGTCTATTTTGACACCGCCTGCCATTTGGCCGACAAAGAATACCAACTTCCACGAAATTTCTGGAGACAGATAGAAAAGAGCGACGTCGTCATATTCTGCGGAGGCCTCTCCCCTGCCCTCGAAGGCGAGGAGCTGCAGGTCAACCTGCCAGGATTCTACAAGGGCGACCGCACTTCCATCGAACTGCCCACACCGCAGCGCGACATTATCAAAGCAATCAAGAAACGGACCGGAAAACCCATTGTCCTTGTACTCTGCACCGGCAGTGCCATCGGTCTTGAAGAAGTTGTCGACGATGTCGACGCCATCGTCGTAGCCTGGTATGGCGGACAAGACATGGGCAATGCAGTGGTTGATGCCCTGAATGGTAACACCGACGGCTTCGGTCGTCTACCCGTGACATTTTACAAGTCAACTCGCCAGCTGCCTGATTTCGACGACTACAACATGCAGGGACGCACCTACCGCTATATGACTGAAGAGCCGCTATTCCCCTTCGGATTCGGGCTTTCGTATAACCAGTTCCACTACGACAGTGTCACTTTCGACCGAACCAGCCTGACGGCACGAGGCACCTTGACACTAGACATTGAAAACGACCGCAGAGGCGGCAGCGAAGTAATCCAAGTATACCTTGACGGCGACGGCATAACGGCACCGCGTCGACAACTTGTGGCTCTGCAGAAAGTCTATGTCGACGCCATCAGCGGGAATCGCAACCCCATTCATTTTGAAATACCCATCGACCCCTTCTGGCTGCGCCGGTACAACGAAAGCACCGACAGCATGGAGTTACCGCCGGCAGGCACAACGATGATCTTGGAAATCATGAACGGCCCGACAGTTTCATTCACATGGTAAAGGTCCTGAAGTATCAGGATTTGAAGAAGCCGAAAAGAGGCAAGTGACAAAATATAATAAAAATCCGCACCCTTAAGGATGCGGATTTTATTATGCGGATTAATAATTCTACTTATAGATTTTAGAAGTGGAAACCAATACGGAGCGATAGCAGACCTAGGTTGCGCTTCTGGGTCTTGGTATCGGCAAGCGACACGGGGTCGGTGTCCGTTGTACCGTCGGTGTACTTGATGGTGTGTTTGCCAAAACCGCTGTAGTGGATGCCGGCGCTGACATGCTCGCCGAAGAAGCAGCCTGCACCAATCTGCCAAGCAACATTGCACGACAGTTTATAGCGAAGATCTATATTGGTCAGAGGAACCGTTTCCTTGGTGACAAGCAGAAAGTCAGGACCAATGCCGAACTCTGCAAACGGGGTGAAGACATCAGTCAGCTGATAGCGGTAGTTAACACCGACAAAGACGGGCAGATTGAAGTAGTTGGGGATTTTGCCGTCGGCGTCGAGATATTCGTCACGAAGATCAGAATTTACGCGGTTCCATTGAAAATCAGCATTCAAGTAAGGCGACACTTCACCAAATCCGACATCGAAACGATAAGAAACACGATATCCGATACCAACACCGGCGACAGCCTCTTTGCCAATATCATAGCGTGTCATTGGGATATTGCCATTGGAATAACTGGCATCATCGTTGAACTGAGCCATCGGCAGGTTGAAGTTAAGGTATATGGACTGTTCCAGGTGTGTCAGCTGGGCCTTTGCACTAAAACCAGCGAAAACAAACAGTGCAAAGATGCACAAACTTTTGAATATATTACTTTTACGCATGATTGTTATTTTTTGATTTGAATGGCAAAGATAGTGTTTTTTTTACACATGGACTCTTTTTTCGGCGTTTTTTTTTGAGATTGCATTTTATTGCGTATTTTTGTAAATTCTATTTTTGAATTGAAAAAAATATAAAAAATTGAAAGCAAAACATCTAACATTAGCAATTCTATTTGCCGGAGCATTGTTTTCCGCAAACCGCGCCACAGCGCAGGTCGTTCTGTCGCCTGTGTTCAACCAGCTTAGACTTGAAGCGCGTGCAGACTTCGACTACGAACACGTTGACCAGATGGGCGTGACAAGCGACCCTTACGGATTCCATGGCAAGTACTTCAATCTCGTCATCGGAGGCAACCTGTCGGACAAGTTCAGCTACTTCTTCCGCCAGCGAATCATCGCCAATCCCGGCAGCTCGTCGCTGTTCGACAACACCGATTTCCTTTACCTCAACTACACCCCCAGCAAGAACTGGATGTTCCGTCTCGGCAAGGACGCCCTCGCCGTTGGCGGATTTGAATATGACGCTGCACCTATCGACGTGCTTTTCAGCACCAACTACTGGAACAATTTCTACTGCTTCCAGCTTGCTGTGTCGGCAGCTTTCAAGAGCGACGACGGCAACCAGATGCTGCTTGCTCAGGTGGCCAACTCGCCCTACGTCTATTATGGCGGCGAGCCGTGGAACAGCGGCAACCTGTCGTACAATCTCTTCTGGTCTGGCACCTTCGGCCATTTCAAGACTCTCTACTCGGCCAACCTGTTCGACCGTAATGACAATGGACACATGGGTTATATCGCAATGGGTAACAAGTTGCTATACGACCGTTGGGACATCTACCTCGACATTATCCACCACTCGCTGTCAAGAGATGACTGGGGCAAGAACTTCGCTGTCGTGAGCTGTATGAACTTCCTTCTGAGCGATGATTTCAACATCTTCATCAAAGGAGCTTATGAGCAGAACCACTCCGAGGAGGACTTCCTCAATCTCAGCGGCACAAGTCTTGATTGCCTTGTACAGAGTGGCCACAGCTACACAACCTACGGCATTGGCTTCGAATACAAGCCATCGTTCTGCAAGGATGTCCGCCTGCATGGATTTATAGCCAACCGCAACGACCGCGAAGAGGACATCAACGGTAACGAAATCGGCAAGACAACCAGCCTGAACGCTAACATCGGCATTACCTGGCACATGAATATTCACCGCATGTTCAAAGAACGTGGCCTTTAATAATAGACAAACCATTTGCCCCCATTTAAATCAGTAAAACAAAATGGAAGAAAACAGCAATAAACGTCACAACCTTCTGTCGGTGCTCAACCCATTTGAAGTGTTCCGCCACCACGAGACAGTAGAGAGGACAGACAAGAAGCCCAGCCGTCTTAAATTCACCACTAAGCGCAGCATCGAGGCATTAATTTTCCTTCTCTGCTTCTTTGGCTTCTTCGGCTTCCTGGCATTCAAGATGACCCTGCCTAACATGCTAAACACTTTCATGCAGACGGCATATCATTTACTGCTTGAGACGGTATTCTACATCATGGCCATCTGCGTCCTTATGGGAGCAATCAGCAAACTGTTCACCGAGTTCGGTGTCGTGCGACTGATGGAGAACATCCTGCGTCCCCTGATGAAGCCTCTCTTCAATCTCCCTGGCGTGGCAGCATTGGGTGCTGTGATGACATTCCTCAGCGACAACCCTGCAATCATCTCACTGGCCAAGGACAACAACTTCGCCCGCTATTTCAAGAAATACCAACTTGTATCACTCACCAATTTCGGTACTGCCTTTGGAATGGGTTTGGTTGTTATAGCATTCATGACGGGCAAAGGCTATGGCAGTGGTGCTTTGGTGGGACTGATGGGAGCTGTCATGGGCAGTATAATCAGCACACGTCTTATGCAGCGCTTCACTCTCAAAGCGTACCCCGAACTCGATAGTCCGGTGACCGAAGAGGAAGGCACCGAACAGAATATATCATTCAAAAGCGAAGGTTCAATCTTTCAGCGTTTCATCAATTCAATGCTCGACGGAGGTAAGGGAGGTGTAGGTATCGGCGTTTCCATCATACCTGGTGTGCTTTGTATTTCCACCATTGTCATGATGCTCACTTTCGGCCCCGAAGCCGTGGATCCTAACCACCTTGACAAGACAAGCAAGCTAACTTACGACGGTTTGGCATACGAAGGCGTCCCTGTCATCACTTGGCTTGCAAACAAAATAAACGTCATCTTCTATGCACTTTTCGGATTTGACACTGGTGCTCTCATATCCTTCCCCATCACAGCCCTTGGTGCCGTTGGAGCAGCCCTTGGCTTGGTTCCCTCCTTCATAGAGACTGGCATCATCAACGGCAACGCTATTGCAGTCTTCACCGCCATGGGTATGTGTTGGAGTGGCTACCTCAGCACTCACACCGCCATGCTCGACAGTCTCGGATACCGCAAACTTATCGGCAAAGCCATCACCGCCCATACCATCGGAGGCCTTTGCGCCGGCATTGCTGCCCACTGGCTGTATGTGCTTCTCGCTATGATTTTCTAACATTTCGCAAATACATAAAACAATGAAACCGATAGTCAGCATCATCATGGGCAGCACCAGCGACCTGCCGGTCATGGAGAAAGCCTGCCAGTTTTTCGAGGAAATGGAGATACCCTTTGAGGTCAACGCCCTCTCCGCTCACCGCACCCCTGCCGAGGTGAGCGAATTTGCACGCAACGCACAGGGACGCGGCATCAAGGTCATAATCGCCGGAGCCGGAATGGCCGCAGCATTGCCGGGTGTCATCGCAGCCGAAACTCCGCTGCCAGTCATCGGAGTGCCAATCAAAGGGTCGTGCCTTGAGGGTCTCGACGCCACCTTCGCCATCATGCAGATGCCTCCAGGAATTCCCGTGGCAACCGTAGCCATCAACGGCGCACAGAACGCCGCCATACTCGCCATGCAGATGCTTGCCCTCGGCGACGAAGCCATGATGCAGAAGCTTACAGCCTACAAAGCCGGCCTCAAAAAGAAAATCGTCAAGGCCAACGAAGAACTCGCAAAGTTGGAATACAAATTCAAGTGCTAACAGTTTTATGATTACCATAGGCATAACAGGAACACTGGGAGCCGGCAAAGGCACCATAGTGGATTATCTTATCAAAAACCGCGGATTCGTTCATTATTCCGTCCGGGCATTTATTACTGAGGAAATCAAGCGTAGAGGTCTTGATGTGAACCGCGACACCATGACCATGGTCGGCAACGACCTGCGTGCTCAGCACTCGCCGTCATGGATTGTCGAGCAGCTCTACGAGCAGGCCCAAGCTTCGGGATGCAACTGCATCATCGAGAGTGTCCGCACCCCTGGTGAGGTCACCGCCTTGCGCGGCAAGCCCAACTTCTACCTCTTCGCCGTAGATGCCGACCCGAAAGTGCGCTACGAGCGTGCTGTGCAGCGTGGAAGCGAGACTGACCATATCGACTACGACACATTCATCGCCAACGAACAGCGCGAAATGACCAGCGACGATCCGAACAAGCAGAACCTGAAGGTTTGCATCGAGCAGGCCGATTTCCGCTTCGACAACGGTGGTACGATTGAAGAGCTGAACAAGCAGATAGAGGATGTCCTGAATCAGATAACCTATCACCGCCCCAGCTGGGACGAGTACTTCATGGAGCTGGCCGACACAGCTGCCAAGCGTGCCACATGCGATCGTGGCCGCAGCGGATGCGTCATAGTGAAAGACCGTCAGTTGCTCGTAACCGGATATGTAGGGTCACCTGCCGGACTACCCCACTGCGATGAGGTTGGACACCTGTTCCACAAGACCATCAATCCCGACGGCAGCATTAGCAACCACTGTGTCCGCACCGTCCATGCTGAGCAGAATGCCATCTGCCAGGCTGCCCGCCGCGGCATAGCCCTCGACGGCGCAACACTATACTGCCGAATGACACCCTGCCGCACCTGCGCGATGCTCATTATCAACTGCGGCATCAAACGCGTGGTGTGTGAATACAAGTACCACTGCGGACAAGAAAGCGAAGAGCTGTTCCGCCAAGCTGGAATACAACTTGACTTCTTCCACGACGAAGTGGTACAATACGCAAACCAGTGATATTCAACACCTACTTCCCTATACAGAAGCGGGTGAAGACTGACGACAACACATCTTCGGAACTCACTTTGCCTGTGATGGTTCCAAGATGGTATAGCGCGTCACGGATGTCTACAACAATCAAGTCGGGCGTTAAACCGGCATCCATTCCCTTTTGGACTTCATCAAGGGCTGCAAGTACATGTTGCATGGCCTCATAGTGACGAATATTAGTGAGAAGCACATCATCCTCTCCCTTCCCGCGAGTTGCTGAATCAACCATAGTGTCAAGCAATGCTTCGAGATTCAAGTTGCTTTTCGCTGAAATTGAGAGTTCCGTGTAATTATCGTGCTTTATAATCCCTGCACAATTAGATAGTTCTACCTTGTCGATCTTGTTTCGCAACAAAACCAACGTTTTCCCTTGCAAGTCCACCTTACTCAACAATTCTTCAATTTGCATACTGACCGAAGAATCGTCTTCGGTAGCATCAATCATATAAAGGATAATCGATGCCTGACGCATAGCATTTATTGAACGTTCTATGCCAGCCTGTTCAATGGAATTATCAGTATGACGCAGGCCCGCAGTATCGATTAAGCGGAAAACGATACCACGGACAATAAACTGTTCCTCTATAGTGTCACGAGTTGTGCCAGCCTGATCGCTGACAATAGCGCGGTTATCGTTCAGCAACGCGTTGAGTAGTGTCGATTTGCCAACATTGGGACGACCGACAATGGCGACCGGCACACCATTCTTCAAAGCATTACCTGTCTGGAACGAGTCGACCAGTCGCTGAACTTTGCTTTTCAGTTGGACCACAAGCTGCTTCAAATGCTCACGATTGGCAAACTCCAAATCCTCGTCGCTGAAATCAAGTTCAAGTTCCAGCAAGGCTGCGAGGTCGACGAACTCTTGCCTCAATTGTTCCAACTGCTTTGCATATCCACCTCGCAACTGACTGACGGCAAGACGGTGCGAAACATGCGACCGTGAGTCGATAAGATCAGCGACGGCCTCGGCCTGCGAAAGGTCAAGCCGTCCGTTGAGGAAAGCCCTCATGGTGAATTCGCCTGGCTCAGCAAGACGTGCACCGCTGTCAAGCAAACACCGGACAATGACGTGCTGTACATACAACGAGCCGTGACACGACAATTCCACGACATCCTCTCCTGTATAGGATCGAGGAGCCGCAAAATAGGTTGCCACCACATCGTCGATAAATTCGCCGCTACCATAAAAAGACGCAAGCTTTGCACGATGGTCGGACAAGGTTATTTCCTTCCTTGTGGCATTTTTCAGATGCTTCTCAGCCAGCAGCTTGGCAGAACTGCCAGACAGGCGAACAACAGCGATGCCTCCCACACCTGACGGTGTGCTGATGGCGCAGATGGTGTCGGCTGTTCGATTGGACATGGTCACTTGGTGTTATTATTGTCACTGATGTAGTCATCGCCGAAGAGCTCCTTCATCTGCTCATCGTTCAGTCCGAGGTCGACCTTCATCTTGTACATATTAGGATAGTTGAGAAGCAGCAGAAGGACAAGTAGCAACAACAACATAATCAAAGTGTTCTCTCGAGAAAGGACTACAAATGCACATAATACTAGAATCACCGCGAAAGTAGTGTAATAAACCGACTTGACCGTCGAAGCATAGCCCTTAAGTTTATCTTCAACAGCGTCGAGTTGACGTAAACGCGGAGTGTTCTTCCGCAGATATAGCAGAATAACGGCAATATTGATGACAGACATGAAGAGTCCTGTCATCATCATTAGCATACGCGTGAAGTCATTGACAGTTATCACTCGCTGCCACAAATAGTTTGCAGTATAGTGCTCGGCAACGGTCAGAATAACAAGTATCAAACCGCCATAAAAGCCGATATTGGCTGCCTTTCTGATAGATTTTATGTATTTATTCATTTATTCAAAAGTTTCGTTTTCAAATATTTTGAAGTGTACGAATCCTTGCAGTCGAGAATCTCTTCAGGAGTTCCGGCAAAGACCACGTTTCCGCCTTCATTGCCTCCCTCGGGCCCCATGTCGATAATCCAGTCGGCCTGCTTGATTATGTCGGGGTGATGCTCGATAACAACTATGGAATGTCCGTTCTTGACAAGTGTATTGAACGACGTGAGCAGTTTCTGAATATCGTGGAAATGGAGACCTGTAGAAGGCTCGTCGAAGATGAAAAGCAGTGGACGCTCGTTCTCGCCACGCACAAGGAACGACGCCAGCTTGATACGCTGAGCCTCACCACCACTGAGCGAACTCGAGCTCTGGCCAAGCTTAAGATAGCCAAGGCCCACATCCTGCAATGGCTGCAGACGTGCAACAATCTGCTTGCAGAGCGACTTATACTGAGTGTCGGCATCTGAGGGGCTGAAGAAATCAAGAGCTTGGTCGACAGTCATATCAAGCACCTGGCTGACATTCCTGTCGCGATAAAGCACTTCGAGCGTCTCCGACTGGAAACGCGTGCCATGGCACTCCTCGCAAAGGAGATGCACATCAGCCATGAACTGCATGCCGATGGTGACATAGCCTTCGCCCTGGCATGTCTCGCAACGGCCGCCTTCGACATTGAAAGAAAAATATCCAGCCTTGTAGCCACGTGCTTTGGCAAGCGGTTGCATGGCATAAAGCTGGCGTATCTCGTCATATGCCTTCATATAGGTGGCCGGATTGCTGCGTGTGGAGCGGCCAATAGGATTCTGGTCAACCAGCTCCACTCCGGTGATACGGTTTATGTCGCCCTCCACAGCATGGCATTTCCCCACATATTCAGTATTCCCGTCGAAACGTTTCTGCAGTATATCGTATAATACATATTTTACAAGGCTTGTCTTGCCCGAGCCGCTGACACCTGTCACAACAGTGAAGACATTCAGCGGAATGTCGACATCCACATTCTTAAGATTATTGCAATAGGCACCGACGAGACGTATCTTGTCGCGCCAGGGGCGACGCGAAGTAGGAACCGGTATTGATAGTTTTCCTAGCAGATATTGAGCCGTATACGAACGTGCTACAGCTGAATCGTCGAGAGTCTTAAGTTTATTGTAGTTGCCATCGAACACCACTTCGCCGCCAAGCCGACCCGCACCAGTGCCGATATCGATAATGTAGTCGGCAGCGCGAATAATCTCTTCATCGTGCTCCACGACAATCACCGTGTTGCCCAAGTCGCGAAGGCTTTTGAGAACAGCTATCAGCTGATCCGTGTCACGGGAGTGCAGCCCTATCGACGGCTCGTCAAGAATATACATCGAGCCAACGAGCGAGCTACCAAGCGACGTGGCCAGATTTATGCGTTGCGACTCGCCGCCGCTGAGCGTATTTGAAAGACGGTCGAGGGTCAAGTAGCCCAGTCCGACTTTCAGAAGATATCCCACGCGGTTGTGCAGCTCCTTCATGATTCTGTCAGTGAGCTTGCGCTCATAGTCGGTCAGTTCCATCGAATCAAGGAATGCAGCCAAATCCTTAACCGGCAATGACGACAGTTCTGCAATCGACTTTCCGCAGACCTTCACATACTGAGCATCGGGACGCAGGCGAGTGCCTTTACAGTCAGGACATGTCGTTTTGCCGCGATAGCGTGCCAGCATGACACGGTATTGTATCTTGTAGCTCTGCGATTCTACCCACTCAAAGAAACCGTCTATACCAGGGAACTGCTTGTTTCCATGCCAAAGCAAGTCGCGCTGGGCCTGTGTTAAATCACAATAAGGTGTATAGATAGGGAAATCCAATTTGGGAGACAGACGTATAAGATGCGTCTTCCATTCCGACATTTTGTCACCACGCCAGCATACAACAGCATCTTCATATATAGACAGCTGCTTGTTCGGCACGACAATATCCTCGTCAATGCCAATCACCGAGCCGTAGCCTTGACAGCGAGGACATGCCCCATAAGGATTATTAAAACTGAAAAAGTTGGGATTGGGTTTCTCGAAAGTAATGCCGTCAGCTTCGAAGCGGTTTGAGAAATCATACGAAGTAACCTGAGCATTGTCGTCGCCCACAAGCTGCAGTCGGCATGCACCTCGACCTTCAAAGAAGGCGGTCTGTACCGATTCCGAGACCCGGGCCATCTGGTCGTCGTCGCCATGACGAACAGTGATACGGTCGACAAGAAGCATTGTGTCTTCACACACGCCTTTATCGCAAACAGACAGGAAATCGTCGATTCGCAATACCGAACCGGCAACAGAGATACGCATAAAACCTTCCTGTCTAAGTATCTCGAGCTGAGCCTTCAGAGGACGTTCCTTAGTCACCTCGAGAGGCGAGAGGAGCATTATCTTCGATTCTTCGGGAAGAGTATAGATGAAGTCGACCACATCTGAAACGCTGTGTCGCTTCACCTCGACCCCCGAGACAGGCGAAAAAGTGCGTCCAATACGGGCGAAAAGAAGTTTGAGGTATTCATATATCTCGGTAGAGGTGCCCACAGTCGAGCGGGGATTGGAGGTGTTGACCTTCTGCTCGATGGCGATGGCGGGCGAGATACCGAGAATGTAGTCCACCTCCGGTTTGCCCATACGACCCAAAAACTGGCGGGCATAGCTGCTGAGGCTCTCCACATAACGTCGCTGACCCTCGGCGTAAAGAGTATCAAACGCAAGCGACGACTTGCCGCTGCCGCTAAGGCCAGTGATGACAACCAACTTATTGCGAGGAATACGGACATCGATATTCTTCAAATTGTTGACCCTGGCACCTTTTATGATAATATTGTTGTCTTCCTCTTTTCTCACAAGATGACGATTAAAAAAGATTAAACGTCTATCGAAATATTTTTATTGCATTATCTATAAAAATCAGTCCAAAATCCTGCGCGCACCGTCGCCAATAACGACAGGGATAATGGTGCAGTCTATTCCAAAACGCGTTTTATAAGCCTGAACAGCAGTCGATACGAAATTGTCATACATCTCATCCTTTACAAGGTTGACCGTGCATCCGCCGAAGCCGCCGCCCATAATGCGACTGCCAGTAACACCGCATTGACGGGCCACCTCTACAAGGAAATCTATTTCGTCGCAGCTGACTTCGTAGTCCTTGCTGAGTCCTTCATGGGTCAAATACATTTGTTCACCTATAGCTTCAAAATCGCCGCACTGCATCGCATCGCAGACATTACGTACACGGTCGGCCTCACCAAGCACATAGCGTGCACGTCGATAATCAGTTTCGCTCAGTCGCAGCTTTAAGGCGTCGAGCTGTTCCCATGTGCAGTCGCGCAGAGTCTCTACACCAGCCAATTCCGCTACACGTTCACAGCTTTCGCGACGCTCGTTGTATGGCGAGCCCACCAGTTCATGTTTCACACAACTGTTCACAAGCACCAGACGATAGCCGACAGGCTTCCAAGGGAAATATTCAAACTCACCGTTACGGCAGTCCAGACGCATCAATGCGCCCCTGCGGCCATGCATCGAGGCGAACTGATCCATAATGCCACACTTAACACCAATGTATTTATGTTCCGTTGCCTGGCCAATCCGAGCCAAAGTCATCCTGTCAAGACCACCTTTGAAGATTTCATTCATTGCCATTGCAAAACAGCACTCCAAAGCGGCCGAAGAGCTCATGCCGGCACCGAGTGGGACATCGCCGCCATATACAACATCAAAGCCCTCTACCTTGACTCCAGCAGACATCATTTCCCTCACAACGCCATAGACATAACGCGCATGTACAGGTTCCGGACCTGTGGGGTCATCTATGTCAAAACCATACTGCATCTGCATGTCGCAGGCATAGGCGTTGACACGCTTGGAGCCGTTGGGTTTTATCACAGCCACTATGGACTGCTCCACTGCTCCAGGCAGTACGAAACCGCCGTTGTAGTCGGTATGTTCACCGATAAGATTGATACGCCCTGGTGCAGCATACACAAAGCCGTCGCATCCAAAACGGTTGCAGAATTCTTCTTTTAATGATGTGATTTTTATCATTGCCCGTGAGTTTTTCTATTGAATTTATAAATCGTTGTGCTGTAAAAAGGCTTTTCTGGCGATAGGCGGCCTGTTGATTCCGGCCACTGACGATTCGGAGAATCCGGATATTGCTGGGTTTCGAGACAGATGGCACTGCGACATAGGTACGAAGTCCCATTCTTTCCTACAACACCGTCAAGAAAATTGCCAGTATAGACCTGCATTCCCGGCGAAGTAGTATACACCTCCATCACAATTCCAGATATAGGACTTTCCAACCGTGCGCAAGGCCGTTCGAGGCTGCCGCATGTGTTCAGCACCCAGTTGTGGTCGTAGCCCTTACCCAAGCGAAGCTGTTCATAATCACTATCGATGTCGCGTCCGACAGGTTTGGACACACGGAAATCCATGGGAGTACCATCAACAAGACAATGACTCTCCAAAGGAATCATAGTGAAATCAACAGGCGTGTATTTGTCGGCATCAATCCATAGCAGATGGTTGTGTATACTGCTGCAGCCATCACCGTTCAGGTTGAAATAGCTATGGTTTGTCATGTTTATCACCGTCGGGGCATCGGAAGTGGCCGAATAATCAATTCGCAGATTGTTGTCATCGTCAAGGCTATACTTGACCGAGACATGCACCGTGCCCGGGAAGCCGTTGTCACCGTCAGGACTGACCATAGACATGGAAATTGTATTGTCTGTATGTTCCAGCACCTCATACACAGCATATTGCCACCCGAGAGGGCCTCCATGCAGACAGTTGGGACCGTTGTTTTGTGGGAGCTGATATTCTATGCCATCAACGACTATACGTCCATTGGCGATACGGTTGGCATAGCGTCCAATGACTGCACCAAAGTCAGAAAGGTGGTTTTCCGGGAAATAATCATCCAATGTGTCGAATCCTTGTACCACGTCGCGAATGACGCAATTGCTATCAGGGACTTTCAAAGCAACAATTCTTGCTCCAAAATTGGTAATGTCAACCTCCATTCCGTTGTTGTTGTGCAACATATATAGCCGCACAAGCTTGTCTCGATAACATACATCTTTATACATAACAAATATCGTCAATTAGCTATAGTCTAAGAAAACAACACTTTTATTGTAAACGAAACGTTACACAATTTATTGTGTTACATAACAAAAGCCACAAGAGCTCATCTTGTGGCTTAATTTTTCAGCGGAAAGAGAGGGATTCGAACCCCCGGACCCGTGAAGGTCAACGGTTTTCAAGACCGCCGCATTCGACCGCTCTGCCATCTTTCCGGTCATCTTACTGTCTTTCAATCGCCTGTCATGAAAAATACTTCGACAAACTGGCGATTTTGAGTTTGCAAAGATATATATTTTTTTTCACTCTACTGGATTTACAACAGAAAAAAATGTTTTTTCATTCCCAATCCGTGTTTCTGAGCCTAGTACAAAAAAGTTAAAATTCTGTTAAAAATATGTTAATTTAACAGAGATGCCTGTTCTATAGCGAGAAAAGTAGTATTTTTGCAAATTTGAAACAAAGGCAACACTACACTACAAATGCAGTGTTACAACATGCTAAATAAAAAAATAATTATATAAAGAATAAGAAATCTCTAGACAATATGAATTATCTTGACAGAAACGAATTCAACTTCGAGCCAAGCCAGAAAGTGCTTGATGCAATCAAAAACTTCAATCCCAAGGATCTCTGTTTCTACACCAGAATTTACGATCAGGGAAAGAAAAGCGTAATCTCGGTACGCCTGAGCGAACTGTACGGTGTACCTGAAGAGCAGGTGCTTCTGGGCTACGGCGGCGAAGACATTCTGAAGAACGCCGTTCACTATTTCTTGATGAACAGCGACCTGAAGACCATTCTGATTCCGGAGTTCTCGTGGTGGTACTACAACCGCATCGCCGGCGAATGCGGCGGCGAGTTCCAGATGTACCCACTCCACGAAGTCGGCGACACCTTTGCCTACGATGTCAAAGAGGTGATTGAATACACAAACCGTGTACATCCACGCATGCTGCTTTTGGCTTCTCCTAACAACCCGACCGGCAATAGCCTGACTCCTGAAGAGATTGGTGAAATCATGGAGAACATCCCATCCGACACGATGGTGCTTATCGACGAGGCTTACGCAAGCTTTATCACCTCTGACACAGACTATATTGCTCCGCTCGTCAACAAATACCAGAACCTTATCATTTCGCGCACTTTGTCGAAATTCTACGGCCTACCGGGTCTCCGACTTGGCTTCGGCTTCATCGGCAAGGGCCACGACCAGTTCATCAGCTACATCAACAAGTATCTCGGCTACAATCGTTTCTCGGAAGCCGTTGGTCTGGCCGCACTTGAAAGCGACGAACACTACCGCCGTGTTGCTGACGAGATGGACTGGGGTCGCAAACTTTACAAGAAAGAACTCGGCGACCTGCCAGGCTTCAAGGTATACAAGTCGGTGGCCAACTTCATCCTCATCAAGTACCCCTTGGAAATCAAGGAGCAGCTGCAGAAGGCCATCGCCGCCCAAGACTATAAAATCAAGTTCATGAGCGACAAGGGTCTCGAGTCTTGCATCCGCATAACCCTTGGCCGAAAAGAGCAGACACAGGCTGTATGCGACACCATTCTTAAGGTCTACAACGACTCCAAGAAATAATCATTTAAAGCAAACAACAAATGAAAGAAGAAGTCGCATCGACATTGAAATCTTCTGAAACAGAGGATTGGCTTGACTATCATGTGATACGCCCGTTCTGCTACCTGTGGGCAAAACTCTTCGCGCGCCTTGGAGTGCATCCAAACACGGTGACCATCATGTCGATGTTTATCGGCGCAGCCAGCTGCATCTTCTTTGCCCACGGCTGTTTCCACTACGAAGGTGGCGAAGGCCTGATATACAATATCATCGGAATCCTGCTTCTGATGCTTGCAGACATTTTCGACTGCACCGACGGGCAGCTGGCGCGTATGACCGGCAAGAAAAGTAAACTGGGTCGCATACTCGACGGTCTTGCCGGATATGCATGGTACATACCCATCTACGCGGCATTGGTGTATCGTTTCTACTGGAACCACGACATAGAGTTCGACCTGTTGGGCATCTACAACACACCCGAGGCGACAACCATTGCAACCATCATAGTGTTCCTGCTCGCATTTGTGTCTGGTGCCATCTGCCTTGCCGGACAGCAACGCACGGCCGACTATTATATCCAGTGCCACCTCTTCTTCCTCAAAGGCGAGAAGGGCAGCGAACTGGACAACTCCGTGCAGCAGCAGGAGATTTACGACAATCTGCCTGCCGATGCCAGCAAGCTTGAACGCACTTTCCAAAAATCATACGTAGCCTATACCAAGCTGCAGGAGAAGAAAACACCGCAGTTCCAGAGGATGATGGCTCTGCTCCGCAAGAAATACGGCGATACCGAGAACATCCCTGCTTCGGTGCGCGAAGACTTCCGCAAGCACTCACTGCCGCTGATGAAATACAACGGACTGCTTACATTCAACTTCCGTTCAGCTTACATGTTCCTATTCTGCCTACTCGACGTTCCCGTGATGGCATTCCTGTTCGAGATCATTGCCATGACATTGATTGAACGCTGTGTGATACGCCGCCACGAGTCCTTCTGTGCCGAGATAGCCGACGGATTAGAAAAATAGAGTATTCCCCTACCCTATGAAGTGGACTAAAAAGAAAGTCACCAACTTGTTCTTCATCATCGGTGTTGTCGCCGTTGTGGTGATGCTGTTCACTTTCGATGTCAGCTTCGTAGAGCTCTGGCAACACATCTGCAGAGCAGGCCTGTGGCTGATTCCCATCATAGGTATCTGGATTATTATATACGGCTTCAACGCCCTGTCGTGGCTCAGTATTATACGTAGCACCACCGGTGACAGGAAATGTGTGAGTTTCCTGCGAATATACAAGCTTACCATTTCAGGATATGCTCTCAACTATGCCACACCCGTAGGAGGTCTTGGGGGAGAGCCCTACCGCATCATGGAGCTTTCCAAAAACATCGGCAACCAGCAGGCCACATCGTCCGTGATGCTCTACGTGATGATGCACTTCTTGGCACACTTTCTTTTCTGGTTCACATCCATATTCATTTATATAGGGCTTGCATTGAACGGACATGTCCCATTCACAATTGCAATAGATATACTGTTAGGTCTGACCGCCGCGGTCTGCCTCTTGGCAATATATCTGTTCTCGAGGGGCTACCGCAACGGAATGGCCTACAAACTAATAAGATTCCTCTGCAAACTTCCGGGACTGAAAAGATGGGGTATGCGTTTCCTTAAAAGAAACGGCAATGCATTGCACAACATCGACAACCAGATTGCCGCGCTACACAAACACAACAAGAAATCGTTCTACTACAGTCTCTTCATGGAATTTATTTCGCGTGTGGTGCAAAGCCTTGAAATAATGTTCATGCTTCTGCTGTTCAATCTCGACAACGGAGGCGGCACCGCCGGATTGCTACTTACATTCCTTGAATCGGTGCTGATTCTGGCAATCACAACACTGTGCGCCAACATCATTGGTTTCCTTCCCATGCAGCTTGGAGTGCAGGAAGGCGGTTTTGTCCTGTCAATAGCATTGCTTGGCCTGAAGGACTTCTTCGGCATGTTTGTCTGCATAATTTGCAGAGTCCGCGAAATATTGTGGATACTTATAGGTCTGATTCTGATGAAAATCGACCCAAAGAAATCGTCACACGAGATAGAAGCAGCGACTAATATAGTTCAGCCGGAATAAGCATCTTGGCATTCTCGAAATCATCGACCGTGTCGAGTTCACACGAGAAGAGACCCGTCACATCGACAATTCTAAATGAATGGCCTTGAGCAATCAACCGCTCGAAGGCAAGTTCGTAAAACGAATTCTCAAGATGTTCGACATTCATCATTTTCTCCAACTCAGCGTATAGAGCCTTAGTGTAGGCCTTGCCCATTTTTTCTATTCCGAGGCTCTCGCCTATTGCGTCGGCCGGCGAGCAGGTCTTGTTGAGTTCCATTATCTTGCCGTCATTGTCTACGATGACCTTGATTTCCTCCTCGCTCAGCTCATGGCGTATCAGCGTAAGGTTGTTGTCGTCGCCGCTTTTCAGGACGCGGTCAACGATAGCCGGATCGTAAAGCAAGTCGCTGTCGAGAAGCAGCACATCCTCGCCCTCGGCCACCGGACGTGCCAGCCACAACGAATAGATGTTGTTTGTCGACGCATAGACACCATTATGGATAAATTGAACATTAAGCGACGGATAATGTTCAAGAACAAAATCCTCAATCATATTGTGCAGGTATCCAGTAACGATACAGAATTCTGTAATTCCATTTGCAACAAGGGCATCCATAGAGCGTTGCAATAGAGGGCGTTCGCCAATCTTAAGCAAGCATTTGGGGGTATTGTTTGTAAGAGGACGCAGACGCGAGGCCGTGCCTGCAGCAAGAATCAAAGCCTTCATAATTGATATTTTTTTCAGAATGCAAAAGTAGCATTTTTTTCGGATATTATGGCGAAACAGACCATTTTTCATTCACACGAAACAAAGTATTGCTCTAATATATTGATAATAAAAGAATATCGGCATTCTATATTTCTAAACAGAAAGGGCAATATATAGAACCTTGTTCCGTTTTAGTTTCCAAACCGAACAATCAATGCTGACCATACGACACATACGTCACTGGTATGAGCCCAAGGTGCCTCACATGGTGTTCCTCGACGGGCTTTACGCAGGCACTCTGCAGAACGACAATCTGCAAATTGATGCACCGAAAGGCAGCTACGCCCTGCGTGTACAGTTCGGTGGCCGAGTGCCGATTGGCAAGAAAGGGAAAAGCATCGACCTGTCGCTGTCATCAACAAAGCAGGTGGATATAACGCAAACAGATGACGTGCTGTGCGAGTTTCACGACCGCGAGCGGCTGTGGAACCTGCTTTTCGACATTGACCTTATTGCCTGGATTGTGTCGATGTTTGTCGATATGCCTCCCGTATACAAAATAATCTCCGACACATTTTTTGCCTTGTGGATTATACGACTGATAATCATCAGGAAAAGATATTATAGAATAACCATCAAATAACAAAGTACAATGGTATTTGATTTCAACAAAATAGAAGAGGTCGCCAACCCTCAATTCAAAGGCGGCAATGGCGAAACATTGTTCCGCACCGCCAATGACGGCCTGAACAAAATCATGCGTGGAAAGCTCAATGTGGGATGCTCCATCGGATACCATTCACACGAGACCAACAGCGAAATAATCTTCATAATCAGCGGCGAGGCCTGCTGCCGCTACGACGATGGCGAGGAGCGTCTCACCGCCGGACAATGCCACTACTGTCCAAAAGGCCATTCGCACAGTCTGACAAACATCAGCACCAAAGAGCCATTGATCTTCTTCGCTATGGTGCCTGAACAATAAGACAATATGACTTTTCCGGTGCACTTTTTTATGCCCAAAATCCTGAAAAAGGCACAACAAGATTTTGTTTTAATTCATACCCTACACGTAGACCTTTCTATCGCACGTCCGAGCTTAACAAATAATTATCAACCCTTTGTAATCAGTGGCACAACATTTTTGAAAAAAAATTTTGCCATATCATAAAAATAGAGTACTTTTGCAACCGCTTTTGAGTAAAAGAAAAGCGAAAATTCCTCAATAGCTCAGTTGGTTAGAGCACCTGACTGTTAATCAGGGGGTCGCAGGTTCAAGTCCTGCTTGGGGAGCTAAAACAATTATCATCCTCAATAGCTCAGTTGGTTAGAGCACCTGACTGTTAATCAGGGGGTCGCAGGTTCAAGTCCTGCTTGGGGAGCTAAAGAAGCGCTGACGATTGCCAGCGCTTCTTTTTTTTCTAATAACACATATCCTTCTGTTGTTTTAGCTTGACACAATAAAACTTGTCGTTTTATGTTATCCTTACAAAAGACAAAAGAATGAATATCACCATTGTACTTATTATCACTTTTATTGTTATTATATTGTGCTTTGCCGGACTAGGAATAAAAATGCTGGTCAGACATGATGGTGCGTTTAAACGCCATTGTTCCAGCATGGACCCATACACTGGCGAGAAAAGCGGCTGCACATGCTCCCAACATCTGGATTGCACCAATCGCCAAAAGCATCCATTCCAACCTCTCGAAGTGAACGAAGAGCTAATGAAAGAAGTTGGTACACAACATACAGACAAGAAAAACATTTCATCCGCATTTTGTCTTGTTATGGTTTTTGCCGCCAGTTCTGCAATTGCCCAGAATGGCTGCGACACCGTGACTGCTTTTCCATGGACAGAAGGTTTTGAGAGCGGAAACGAGGCCTGCTGGCACTTCATTGACAACGACAGCAATGGGCGGAACTGGACAATAGGCGACCTTTACCCCAACGACGGCAGCTACAGCCTGATAGGCACCTTCAGTCCCACCTTGGAAGACAACTGGGCCATAAGTCCGGCAATAGCTATCCCAAGCGATGCAACAGATGCCACTCTGACATGGCAGGTTTACGCTCATCCATCATACTCAGAGACATACGAAGTTCTAATAACCTCAGGTCATGGCGATACGCTGGCAAACTATGAACTTTTGTTTGGCGAAACCGTCGTTGGTGGTTATTTCGAACGACAGGCAACGCTTGACAACTACATAGGACAGACAGTACACATCGCTTTCCGGCACCGCAGCGAAAACCAGAATTTCATCTGCATCGACGACATTCGAATCGGCATTTCAGAGCGTCCCACTGCAAACATTATCGCTCCCGAGACAGCCATCACAAACCAGAGCATCAACCTTGTGGCAGAATGCACAAACGCCACGTCGCTGCTATGGACGATAGAAGGAGGAGCACCTGCATCGTCAACAGAACAGACGGTAAATGTCGTGTGGAGCCTGCCAGGGACATACACAATAACCCTTACCGCCACAAACAGCCACGGTAGCACCGAAGCGACAAAAGAAATAACAATCAATTCGCCAAACGGAATCAACACTGAATCCAATACCGAAATTGTAAGGATATACCCTAATCCGACGAACAGCACCGCCTCAATCGAAGGATTTGAAAACGCGACATTGGAAGTAATCTCCATGAACGGCAGAAGAATACTTCAAAAACAAAATGACGGGAAGCTAGACCTAAGCCAATTAGAACCCGGCATCTACATTGTACGAATGGTATCGAACAGGCGAACCGTCATACAACGCATTGCGAAACAATAAACCACAATTAAATTGAATCAATAATATCCGATGCGATAATCGAATACAGCGAACGGCGCTGCGCAGCCTTGTCGCCTGCGGAGCCATGCATATATACAGCCAATGCGGCGGCATCCTGCAATGACAAGCCGTCTTCGCCATGTCGCGAAATGTATGCCGAGCGCTGAGCCGCAATACCAAGCGTTATCCCAGTCAACACATCTCCACTGCCAGCCGTCGCCATGCCCGGATTGCCCGTGTTGTTCTCTATTGCAGACGAATGTGGGGCATATATCATGGTGTGATGCGCCTTTTTCACAATCACCAGATCATGCATGTCGGCCATGGCCTGAGGCTGACTGTCACCAAACAGCCGCTGGTATTCCTTTGCATGAGGTGTAATCACAGCCCCAGCCGCCATATGGAGCGATTCAGGATGCAATGCCAAGATATTCAATGCATCGGCATCAAGAACCAAGAAACTCTTTTGACCTGATTTGCAACGAGCGCCAAGGAAAGCCAACAGAGCCGCCTGCGTGCTGTCTTCTGTGCCAATCCCAGGTCCGACAGAAACAGCATCATAGCGGTCAATATTTTCAGGCAAGGATGTGAACCTGAACTCATCATTGTCTATAGAGAGCATGGCTTCGGGCACTGCGGTCTGAAGTATCTCCACGCCACATCTCGGAACATGCACCGTAAGCAGCCCCACGCCTGACCGCAGACAAGCCTTGGCGGCAAGAACAGCAGCGCCCATCTTGCCATAACTTCCGGCAATCAACAGAGCATGTCCATAATCGCCTTTATGGCTATCAGGGTCACGTTTGGCGAGAAAATCCGGCATCTTCATAACTGTCAAATCAAAAAAAGGCAACGTGCCTCACAGCACGTTGCCTTATAATTTTATTAAAAACGATTAGTTCTCAGGTTTCAATGTTCCGACCGTATAATGTTTGAGGTCGAAATATTTCTTGGCGATACGTTTGATATCTTTGGTGGTGAGGCTGTTGACCAGTCTCTCATAACCCTCGACAACCTCGTCACGGTTCTCGTTATACATGAAGCTGCCCATAATCTGGCCCATCCAGAATGCGTTCTCCTGCATACGGGTTTCACGTTCCTTGATCATCTGCAGTTTCACCTTGTTCAGAGTCTCCTTGTCGCAACCGTTCTTGATGCATTCCTTAATCAGGTCGATGGCAGCCTTCTCGACGCTCTCGCAGTTCTCAGGAGCGCACTGCAGGTAGAACATCCAGTTGACCTCGCCTTCAAAATCAATGCCATAGCTTACAGCTGCATACGGGCTGTAGGTCTCACCCATTTTTTCGCGGATAACCTCGGTAGTACGGATCTGGAGAGCTTCGCCAAGGGCGTTGACGGCGATACGCTCGCGCAAGTCGCCATCGAATCCAGTGGTCTCGCCCATAATGAGTACCATACCCTGCTTGTCGGTACCGGCAAGCGTAAGGCTATGGTTGACGCCGTCGGCCAGCTTGGGACTGCGGTCGATCTTCTTGTCGTTTTTCTGTTTTCCGTTGACAGGCAAGCTGTTGAGATACTTAGCAATTGTAGCTATGTTCTCGTCAGTGACATTTCCAACGAAGAAGAACTTCTGGTTGCTGGCATCACAGAAACGCTCGTTGTAGATCTGGTATACACGCTCGAAATCGATACCGTCGATATCTTTCTCGGTCGGAAGGATGACCATACGCGGGTTGTTGTTGTAAGCCTTGCCGTAGAAGTCCTTCATGAACTTAGCCTGCGGGTTGGCTTCGGCCATACGCGACTGAGTGCGGAGAGCCTCAATGTTGCGGTCGAACGATTCCCTGTCTTTGCGCGGAGCATCATAATAGAGACAGATGAGCTGCATAACTGTTTCAAGGTCCTTGGGCGAGCATGTGCCGTTGAAACCTTGGGTGGTACCGCCAATCTCAGGACTGATGCGGAGGGTCTTGCCCTGCAGTTTCTTACTCAGCTGAGTGCTGCTGAAGTTACCGATACCGGCATCGTCAACCAATCCATCGACATTGCCTGCCATATAGGCTTCGTTGTCGGCATACATACCTGTACCGCCGAAAGCATAACTCTTAATCATGATTTCGTCCTCTTTGTAGTTGGTCTTCTTGACGACGAAGGTTATGCCGTTCGAGAGGACATATTCTGTGTAGCCCAGAACATCGTTGGTGGAAAGGACAACAGGAGTAGCGTCGTTGAGTTGTTTGGTGAAGAGTTCCTCTTCCTTATAGTTGTCAACCCAAGGCTCGGTAGTCTCTTTCTTAGTGTCGGCAACGATTTTAATAATATCGTTCTTAGTGGGAATCTTATAGCCGTCCTTTTCGGGAGCGGTAAGGATATAGATAAAATTCTCGTCGGTGATCCAATCCTTCACAACGGCGTTGACCTCTTCGAGGGTAATGCCTGGAACTAACTCACGGGCATAAGCGTCTTCCTGACGGATGCCGGGGATGACTTCACCTTCGAGGAAGTGGTTGGTGTATTCCTGTGCGAAGCTGTTGCTCTGGGTCTTGTTGAGCTCCTTGGCGCTCTTGCGATAGCTTTCGAGCATGCTTTCCTTGGCACGGTCAAGTTCTGTCTGAACGAAGCCATGTTCGTCGACGCGCTTCATTTCTTTCAGCAGGAGAGCGGTTGCCTCTTCGATACGGTTGTCCTTGGGATAAGCCGACAGGAAGAAAGCATCGGTATGCTTGCCGATAAATCCACCATATCCGCCGCCGGCACCGAGGAACGGTGCCGAAGCCTTTTCAGTCATATCCTCAAAACGGGCGTTGATCATAGCTGTGGCAAGATTGCGGACCAGCATCTGGCGATAGTCGCCTACCGTACCCTGAGGAGCCTTTTCATGTTTCCACATCATCTGGATACCAGCCGATGAAGCCTCCTTGTCGGTAGCTATAGCCACGAGGGCTTCCTTGTTGCCAGGCACCTCGTAGTCGGGACGCGGCTTGGGGCTGGCGGGCATTTTGTTGTCGTTGAAATACTCTTTGACTTTTGCTTCCATCTTGTCGACGTCAATGTCGCCAACAATGATGACAGCCTGCAGATCAGGACGATACCAGTCCTCATAGAAGCGCATGATGACCGGACGCTTGAAGTTCATAATGACCTCTTCCGTTCCGATAGGGATACGGTTGGCATAGCGAGAGCCCTGCAACATAACAGGCCAGTACTGCTTCTGCAGACGATCCTGGGCGCCAAGGCGGCCACGCCATTCCTCGCGGATAACGCCACGCTCTGCCTCAATCTCGTCGGCATCCATGAGCAGCTTGCTTGCCCATCCGTCAAGAATCTTCATACCCATCTCGAGCATCTCGTCATCATTGGGCATGTTGACGTAATAAACGGTCTCGTCAAAGCTTGTCCAAGCGTTGACATGTCCACCGAACTGGACACCCTTGGCCTGGAGCTTGCTGATAAGCTCGTTGTGGGGATAGTACTCAGTACCATTGAATGCCATGTGCTCGGTGAAGTGAGCCAGACCCTGCTGGTCGTCGTCTTCCATAACCGAACCAGCGTTGACGGCCAAACGGAACTGCACACGACCTTCAGGTTTCTTGTTGGCGCGGATGTAGTAGGTGATGCCGTTGTCCAGCTTACCCATACGCACCTTCTTGTCGACTGGGACCTTTTCAGTCAGGTCGGTCTTTTTCTCTCTTTTGCTTCCGCCTACACCAAGCTGGGCAAAGCTCATGCTGGTAGTGGCGAACAAAAACAGCAAGAAAATAAACAGATGTTTTTTCATTGTTGATTGATATTTAATTAATAATAAAGAATATTACCTTACTTTGCGTTTGCAAATATACACATTTATTTCTTATTCTTTTGACATACAATATAAAAAAAACAATACTGCATAACCAGAAGTTAGGCACTGCCGACTTTCCGCCCATGCAGATAATAATCGTTTAAAGATGCGAAAATATTACAGGGAAGATTATTTTCTCAAAAAAAATTATTGAGCAAGTGCGCTCTCTAGATATTGCCGAAGCTGTACTGGCGTGACATTGTGATGGATAACTCCTCCAACGGCATAGGATATCGCGCCTGTCTCCTCCGACACCACAACCGAGATGACATCAAGTTGTTCGGTGACGCCGATGGCAGAGCGGTGGCGCAGGCCAAGATTGGGGTCTATGGCGTTGTTCGACGAAACGGGAAGAATGCAACGGGCTGCGACAACAGTGTTGCCCTTCACAAACACAGCGCCGTCATGGAGCGGTGAGTTCTTAAAAAACAGAGTTTCAAGCAATGCCGATGAAACCACAGCATTGATACGTTCGCCAGTGGCCACTATGTCGTTAACCTCGTTCTGGCGAATAAAAACAATCAGTGCACCCGTTTTGCTCTGCGACATGTGCATGCATGCCTGTATGTAAGGTTCCAGCTCCACCTGCTGGTTGTTATCACTCATATTGTTCTTCCAGAAACGGAAACGCTTGAGAAACGAGTCGCCTCCTATTGATGTTTTCGTACCGACAAGCAGCAAAAAGCGGCGTATTTCGGGCTGGAAGACTATTATCAACAGAATCAGTCCTATGGAGATGAATTGGCCGAAGATTGACGACAACAGCCTCATATTGAACAGTGAGGCTATCTGCCATAGTATGTAGATAATCACCACGGCCCAGAAAATGCGGAGCACATTGGTGCCACGCACAGCTTTGTATATTTGATAACCGATAAAAGCCACAAGTACGATGTCGATTGCATCGACTATCGTCAAGGTCGGCAGGCCCTGTATGGCGGCAATGGTTAGGTTTAAGAGTGACATAATCCTGATGTTGAATTATTTTGTGATTTCATTAATTTCTCGACAACGGCGATAGTCTGACGAGCCTGTTTCACATCATGAGCCCGAAGCATCTGTGCCCCGGCTAACAGAGCGGCGGCGTGCAATGCCACCGTGCCAGTCAGAGCCTCGTCAGGGTTAGTATCGAGCAGTTTGTATATCATTGATTTGCGCGAAATAGCAACCAGTAGCGGTGTTGTAGGAAACAGTTCCCTAAGCTCACCAAGCCCAGCGAACAAATCGTAGTTATCGTCGAGGCTCTTCGAGAAGCCGAAACCCGGGTCGATAATCACGTCGCCAACACCCAGACGGCGAAGAATGTCCAGCCGTTCGGAGAAGAAATAGGCGACTTCCTGAACTATGTCGGTATAGACGTGGCAGTCCTGCATGCGGTCAGGAGTCGTCAAGTTGTGCATCAACACATAGGGTACGCCGAGTTCGGCGACTGTACTGAACATCTCCTTGTCGAAGGCTCCACCGCTGATATCGTTGACAATGTCAGCTCCCGCCTCTACGGCAGCCTTGGCAGGCAAAGAGAAACAGGTGTCTACCGATATCGGTGTCTGAGGCAGTCTCTGGCGCACGGCCGTCACAGCTGCCACAAGCCGTTCAGACTCCTCGTCAGGCGGCAGCAGTTTGGCTCCCGGGCGTGTCGACACAGCTCCTATGTCAATGATATCCGCACCATCTTCAACCATCTGCACAGCCCTCTCAACCATCTGGTCTTTACCAAGATAGCGACCACCGTCGTAGAACGAGTCCAGCGTGACATTGAGAATGCCCATCACCGCAGGATGCTCGAACCGGACTAACCGTCGTCCCAGACGAAGCATGAATGGTGAAAAAGAATTATTTTCGCACATAACAATAAAACAACGGCGATTACGTTTTTTAATTGTTTTTTGCGAGAATAAAATTATTTGTATGACAAAAACCGAGAAAGAATTTGAGATTGAAACCAAGCGGTGCCGCGACATTTTTGAGAAAAAAACGCGCGACTATGGCACGTCGTGGCGCATTCTCCGACTGCCGTCGCTCACCGACCAGATATTCATCAAAGCCAACCGTATACGAAGCATAGAAGAGACCGGTGAAAACAAGATAGGCGACAGCTCTCGCGGCGAATATGTAGCCATGGTCAACTACTCAGTCATGGCTCTTATGCAGCTTGAATTGGGCGTTGACGGCGAGACCGAGTTGCCGCTACAGCAAGCATTAGCCTTATACGACAAACATTTAGGCCGTACCGTAGCACTGATGCTTGACAAAAACCACGACTACGGCGAGGCCTGGCGGCAGATGCGCGTCAGTTCTATGACCGACCTGATTCTCATGAAGCTGAAACGCATCAAGCAGATTGAGGACAACGACGGCAAAACCATTATCTCCGAAGGTGTCGAAGGTGGATACATGGACATCATCAACTATTCCCTTTTCTGCCTGATAAGACTTGCCGAGGAAGATGGAAGCAACCCCAGTACAGAAACAAAACAATAACAATAAAAACCTTAAACGCCAAACGTTAAACCATGTCTGACGAACAAAAGAAAGTCTTGACGACAAACAGCACCGGCAATCCGCTGCCAGCCGGAGGCCAACAGCCCGAAAACAAAAACGAATTCTGGAAATCCGTAGGCCGCTTCTTCGCATCGATAGGCGGCATCTTCGCCAGTATGCACAAAACCATCACCCAAGAAACACGCGGCACATCAGCCTTGCGTGTCATCTGCAGCTGGTTTGTGGGACTGGTCTTCATCTTCTCGAGCATCACCAAAGGTATCGACCCACTCGGCACCGCCTACAAGGTGGAGGAGTACATGACAGCATGGGATTTCTTTGGCATCTCGTTCACCGGCTTCGTCCCGCTGGCGCCATTCCTGTCAATGGCATTGATAACCCTCGAGTTCCTTGTCGGTGTCATGCTTCTCACCGGGTCATTCCGCAAACTGACATCATGGCTGTTGCTGTTGATGATGACCTTCTTCACTTTCACAACACTCTACGATGCTATAAGCAACAAAGTCAGCGACTGCGGATGCTTCGGCGACGCTGTGAAACTCACCAACTGGCAGACTTTCTGGAAGAACATTATACTTGACGTACCCACGCTCTACATCTTCGCCACACGCAAATGGCCCCGCAAGAAAAAGTTCGAGCGCGACATCATCATTGCCATCCTTGCAATAACCGCCATGGTTCTGTTCGGCCTACGCAACATAAACAACGAGCCTATTATCGACTTCCGTCCATGGAAGATTGGCAACGTCATGATGGACAATATCGATCCTGATGCACAAATGACATGCACCGTAACCTACAAGAACAAGGCCACAGGCGAGTTCAAGACCATGGATTCAAGCGAGATTCCTGTCGATTCCGTTTGGCAAGCGGAATGGGAATGGGTCGGAACCGAAAACTCCGAAGACCCACATCTTATCAAAGCAGACGGATTCTTCGTGCAAGGCACTGACGGCCAAGACTATTCCTTCGAAGTCATTGGAGCCATCGACGGTCCCATACTCATAACCACCATCCACCACATCAAAGATGTTAACGAGCAGGGCGTGGCGGCCATAGCCGACATCAAGAAGATGGCCGAGGAGCGAGGCGTCACTTTCGTTATGCTGACCAATGCAGAGCAAAAGGATGTCGAGGAATTTCTCCAAAAGAACAACCTCGAAGGCTTGGAGTACTATTTCGGCGACGAGAAAGGCATAATGGCCATGATGCGCAGCAACCCGGGATTCATAGTCATGCGCAACGCCAGAGTGAAAGACAAATGGCACTATCGTAACGTCGAGAAAGTGAAGGAATTCCCCTTCGAAGACTATCGCTGCAATTATTAACAACCCTAAGAACCTTTTACCTCAAAAAACTATCAACCCATGCTTCAAAGAATTCAATCATTCTATCTCGTACTGGCACTGGTCGGCATCATCATGCTCTTCAAATTCCCCATCGCCAGCTATACACTTCACGACCAAAGCAACAATATCCCTTCCGAGTTGAAGCTCACCAAAACAGAGAGTACTTTCAACGAGGACTCGATAAGCTATATCGGCAACAAAGACCACGACCTTAAAGGCAAATGGGTTCTTTCCGTAATCGTGGTAATCATTGGAGTATTGTCACTTGCAAGCATCTTCATGTTCAAGAACCGTATTCTGCAAATGCGAGTGGTAGCCTGTGCAGGACTGCTCAACGCCATCTACCTGTTTCTTATCTTTTTGTGGGCCATCAACGGCATCAGTGGAGATGGAGGATATCTCAAAGTGCTGAAAGAATGCGGAATCCCGAACAATAGCATTGATGTTAACATGTGGACACCCGGCACCATCATACCTATCATCACACTCATACTCCTTTATCTGGCCCAGCGTGCCATTAAGAAAGACGAGTTGAAGGTCCGTGCCGCTGACAGACTGCGATAATCAGGAATGACGTATCAAACACCAAACGACCCACTACAATTGAAAACCACATTCAACAGCATTGAGCAACTGCCGTCGGTGGCGAAACAATTGCTACAGGAATTCCCCGACGAGAGGTTCTTCGCCTTCTTCGGGGCTATGGGTGTCGGCAAGACCACTCTAATCAAAGAAATCTGCACACAAATAGGTGTCACACAGAATGTCTGCAGCCCGACATTCGCCATCGTCAACGAGTATACCGACCTGGACGGGGAACCCGTGTACCATTTCGATTTCTATAGGCTCAAAAAATTAGAGGAAGCCTACGACATAGGCTATGAAGAATATTTCTATTCAGGATGTTACTGCTTTACCGAATGGACTGAGAAGGTAGAGTCTCTCCTGCCCGACCACTATTTGCGCATCGACATCAGTGAGAAAGATGGTACCCGCACACTTCAAGCTCTCGTCATGGAGGGTTAAGAGTTTTTAGGGGATAGCACGTTTTTTTACTAAATAATTGTTAAATCTAATCTGTTCGACTCGATTATGTCGAATAGTAATGCCGTTTTTTGTATTTTTGCAAATTTGAACAATAATATAAATATGCCCAAAGAAAGAACAAATCTTACTGAAAGCGAAATACTTGCACACCTTGCTGCCCAAGGTATGGACAACAAAAAAGGGTTGGACATCGTTATGCTCGACCTGCGAGGCATACCATCGGCTCCCACGAATTTCTTTGTAATATGCAGCGGCAACGTGCCGTCACACGTCAGCGCCATAAGCGACGGCGTATATGAAACCATCAAAAAGGCCACCGGATACAACCCCCACAAAATTGAAGGCTACGACAACGCAGAATGGATTCTGATGGACTACTTCGACATCGTGGTACATATCTTTCTGAAAGAAAAACGCGAGCACTACCGCCTTGAGGAGCTATGGGCCGACGGCAAGGAAATAAAACTTTGATTAACGGAATTATGGCACAGCAACCCAACAATAGAAACAACAACTCGCCGAAAGGGAACGCCCCTGGAGGAAACAAAAACAATAAAAACAACGGCAAGGGCTCACGTGAGTGGGTAATGTACATCGTCTACGCACTAATCATCATATTCCTCGGCAGCCTGCTCCTCCGTGGAGGCAGCGACGGAATGAAGAAAGAAATCGACTGGGCCAAGCTGGACTACATCATCAGCAAAGGCGACAATGACAAGATTGTCGTTGTCGACAAAGACCATGCCGAGATACACATCAAGAAAGAAGCCCTTGAAAGCGGCGACACAGCCTATCTCGACATCACCAAGGGTGTCAAGGATCTGGACAAAGCCGGCTACTACACATACAAATTCGTCGACATCGAGACGTTCAAGACCGACATAGACAGAATTGCCGAGCAGAAATTTGCACTCGACACAACCATTATGCACAACAATCTGGCTGCGTCAGACACAAACTTCGAGAACCTGAGCACCGAACAGATTAACGAACTACGTCGTGAAAACCACATCCCTCTGACCTCACGCGAGAACGACCACACATGGGAGAAAGTCCTCTACTGGTTCGGTCCCATCCTGCTGCTGGTTCTCTTCTTTGTCATCATGAGCCGTGTTGCCAACCGTCAGATGGGTGGTGGCGGCGGAATATTCAGTGTCGGCAAGTCGAAAGCCAAGATTTATGATGGAAAGACCTCTACCAACGTAACCTTCAAGGATGTGGCCGGACTTGCCGGAGCCAAGGAGGAGGTGATGGAGGTTGTCGACTTCCTGAAAAATCCAAAGAAATATACAGCACTGGGCGGCAAGATACCCAAAGGCGTGCTGCTCGTAGGTCCTCCGGGTACCGGCAAGACACTCCTTGCCAAGGCCGTGGCTGGTGAAGCCAACGTTCCGTTCTTCTCCATGTCGGGAAGCGACTTCGTTGAGATGTTCGTCGGTGTCGGTGCCTCGCGTGTCCGCGACCTTTTTGAGGAAGCCAAGAAGAAAGCGCCCTGCATCATCTTCATCGATGAGATCGATGCCGTGGGCCGTGCCCGTGGTCACAGCGGTCTCAGCAACGCCAACGATGAACGCGAGAACACCCTTAACCAGCTCCTCACCGAGATGGACGGCTTCGGCACCAACAACGGCGTGATAGTCATGGCAGCGACCAACCGCGCTGATGTGCTTGACAAGGCCCTGCTGCGTGCCGGACGTTTCGACCGTCAGATATATGTCGAATTACCCGACATCGAGGAACGCAAGGCAATTTTCAAGGTTCACATGAAAAACCTGAAGCTGGGCAAAGATATCGACAAAGACTTCCTTTCAAAGCAGACACCTGGTTTCTCGGGAGCCGACATAGCCAACGTCTGCAACGAAGCGGCACTTTGCGCGGCACGCAAGAACAAAGAGTTAATAGAAAAGCAGGACTTCCTCGATGCCATAGACCGTATTGTTGGCGGACTCGAGAAACGTTCCAAGGTAATCACCCCCGAAGAGAAAAAGACCATCGCCTACCACGAATCCGGCCATGCGTCGGTTAGTTGGCAGCTCCGTTGGGGAAACCCGCTGGTCAAAGTCACGATAGTACCTCGAGGCAAAGCCCTTGGCGCAGCATGGTACCTGCCCGAGGAAAGACAGATAACCACTTACGAGCAGATTTTCGACGAACTGACATCGCTCGTTGCAGGCCGTGCCGCCGAAGAGATAGTGTTCGGCAAGATATCGACCGGTGCCCTCAACGACTTGGAGCGTGCCACAAAGATGGCTTTCTCGCTTGTGGCCTACTACGGCATGAGCCCTGAAATCGGAAACCTCAGCTACTACGACTCCACCGGTCAAGGCGACTTCAACTTCACCAAGCCATTCAGCGAAAAGACAAGCGAGACCATCGACAAAGAGGTGCGCCGCATGGTGGAGGAAGCCTATGGACGCGCCAAGACAATCATTCTCGAAAGCCGTGACAAACTCGATCAGCTTGCACAACTACTCTATGAACGCGAGGTAATATTCCGCGAAGATGTCGAGAACATCTACGGAGCACGCCCCTGGGCTGACGAGAAGGAAAACGAAAAAGCCGACAAAGTGGCACAGGACGACGCCGACACCCAGCAGCAAGAAGTAGCTGACAATACCAACGACACCGTTGACATTTGCGAGAACACCACCGAAAACAGCGAAACCTCAGAGATTCAATGAAAGACAACAGACTAAAAGAACGAGTCATCAAAGACATCCGCGAGGCACTGATAAACAAGAATATCATTGCCGACTGCGAAACGCCGACAGCTGAAGGCAGCGCCTTTGTCGACGCCACCAACGAGGACCTCAGCGTGTTATTTGCACAGAATTTCACACGCAACGGTGGAACGATGTACTACTGCGCCAATGAAGACGACATACAGAAGCGCATACAGGATATCCAAAAAAAATACAGCGACGCCACGATAGGATGCACCAGCCAAAACCTGACAACATTCCTGAACCATCTTTCAATTGACAATTGCCAGACATGCGAACCCGACAAGCACTATCCTCTGGGCGCAACTCTCTGCGAAGCCCTTATTGCATGGCAGGGGAGCATAGTCATTTCGTCAAACCAAGGGCTTGGAGTCAACACCCCTGCCCTGCCGGAGACAACAATAATCCTTGCCTTCACTTCGCAAGTTGTCGCCGACTGGGAGAAAGCCAACGAGCGATTGAAAACATACTACCCCGAGTTCCCCGACACAGTGATGGTTACCAACCCCGCTGGATACACCTACCGTAAAGGAATACAGAAACTGCACCTTATCCTTATCGAGGATGAAGATTGACAACAAACCTTAACACCATAAGTGATGAAAAAGCTATTGATTAGGACATTGAGCGGTGCCGTCTACGTGATGATAGTGATAGGCTCTATCTACTGCGGACGTCTTCTTGACGGACTCTGCGAGCATCCATATGGCATCGGACTCGCCGTCTTCACCACTGTATTCTTCCTCATCGGAATCATTGGTGTACATGAGGTGACCCGCAACCTGAAAATCAAAGGTTTCGTCTGTAACGAGCCCGCCGCCTTCATCATTGCAACCATAACCTATGCCATGCTCGTCACCTACAATTTCGACCCACAACTTGGACTGCGATTCCGCTACATGCTACCAGCACTGCTGGCATGTGCCGCACTGGCACAGCTGTGGCGCAAAGACGAGCATCCGTTTGCAACCATAGGCTACAGTATACTGCCAACACTATGGGTTATGGTGCCAATGGCCATGATGGCTATATTGCAACAAATGGGGCTTATGATAATGGTGTTCATACTGATATGGGTCAACGACAGCTTTGCTTACATGACCGGCATGCTGTTCGGCCGCCACAAGATGTGGGAACGCCACTCGCCCAACAAGACATGGGAAGGCACTATCGGCGGAGCCTTGTTCTGCATAGCCACCGCCGAAATATTCGGGCCGATGTTCAACATTATCGGCATGCAGATAGGGTGGATTGACTGGCTCTTCATTGGTTTGATATGCAGCACTCTCGGTACCCTTGGCGATATGGTGGAGTCGATGTTCAAACGCAGCTGCGGAGTGAAGGATAGCGGAAACATCATGCCAGGCCACGGCGGAGTCCTCGACCGTTTCGACAGCCTGCTCATGGCAGTCCCATTCATCGTTGCATATCTATTGTTGGCTAACTAAAACGCGATTCGAAATGTACATTCACAAAGAAGGATATCGACTACTTTTCAGCCTGCTGGCAATCTTTATCGCCATTACCGTTCTGATGGTGATATTCAGCCAGCCGATGAATCTGTTCAACTATCTGTTCATCGTCATCATGTTCGTCTTCTGGATTGCAGTGGCTTTTTTCTTCCGCATCCCAAGGCGTATCTTCACCGAGGACGAGAAAATGCTCATTGCGCCCGCCGACGGCACAATATGCACAATCGAACAGACCTTCGAGAAGGAGTACCTGAACTGTGAATGCCTAATAATAAGCGTATTCATGTATGGAACCGATGTCCACGTGAACCGCTACCCCATAAGTGGAACCATCGACTACGTGAAATACCACAAAGGAAACTATTTCATTGCCTCCTACCCCAAGTCGTCAATCATGAACGAACGCGCAAGCGTAGGCATGATTCTCGACAACGGGCAGAAGATACTGATACGTCAGGTTGCCGGAGTGATGGCCCGCCGCATAGTGTGCTACGCCCGCAAAGGCGAACGCGTGAAGCAGAACCAGGAACTGGGATTCATCAAATTCGGTTCGCGTGTCGACCTGATGCTGCCGCTCGGCACTGAAATCAACGTCGCCATTCAGGACACCGTCCGCAACGGAGTGACACCAATCGCAAAAATAAAAACAGACTCCCAAGTCGCCGAAACCCAAGAATAACAGAAGATGCCTTTAGCAGAACAGATACTATATGAGGACAACCACCTTATCGCCATCAACAAGCGATGCGGGCAGATTGTGCAAGGCGACAAGACCGGCGACCGTACACTGCCAGACGACATAAAGCAGTTCCTCAAAGAGCGCGACAACAAGCCTGGCAACGTCTTCTGCGGCGTGATACACCGCATTGACCGCCCCGTCAGCGGCGTGGTTCTGTTTGCAAAGACAAGCAAAGCCCTTAGCCGCATGAACGAGGCCGTAAAAAACCACGACCTGCAAAAGACCTACTGGGCCCTTTGCAAAACGGCACCGCTGAAGCCGCAAGGAAGACTAGAAGACTGGCTGTTGCGCAACGAGAAAAACAACAAAAGCCAAGTTGTGAAAGAAGGCACCCGCGACGCCAAACTGGCAGTGCTCGAATACAGGCTGGCAGGCGTAAGCGACGGAGGCTACAACCTCATAGAAATCAACCTGCTCACTGGTCGACACCACCAGATAAGGGCCCAGCTGGCCAATATAGGATGCCCCATCAAGGGCGACCTTAAATATGGAGCAGAGCGCTCCAATCCCGACGGAGGCATATCGCTTCACGCACGAAGCATCACCTTCACCCATCCAGTACGCAAAGAGCCTGTGACAATCATCGCACCGGTACCACAGGAAACGATATGGCAAGTATTTGAGAAAATATAAAAATGAATAATAATATAATAATATCGCTATGAAAAAACTAGTCATCTTCGCAGCAGTTATTTGCATGAGCTTGAACCTGTTTGCACAAAGCTACCAGGTAAAGCAGAGCGATTACTCACAAGTGAGAATAAGCTTTATGACTCCTGAACTGAGAGTTGCCGACATAAAACTGTTCGACAACCAGTACTCAAACATCACGATGGACAACTTCACCTCACAATCCAGTGTAGGAATGCCGGCATTGCCAACGATGTCGAAGATTATTGAAGTGGTTCTCGGTGACGAGCTTTACTATACCGTAGAGAGTATACAGATGGACACACTCGACGGAGCCACCATCGGACTTGTCCGCGCTATTGTCCCGGCACAAGCCTCACGCAGCAAGAGCGACACAACACAACCGACACTGGCCATGAACCAGGAAGCATACACAAGCAATGTTTTCTTAGGTGCCCCGACCATAGAGCTTAATCCCATCGGCATAGCACGCGACAAGAACTTGGCAGTTGTCAGCTTCAATCCCGTCAGCTGGAACCCTGTAACCAACCAGCTCATCGTGGTGAGGGAAATCACTGTCAGCGTCAAGCAGCGCAACCCCGACGAGGCGGCGACTCGCCTTATGCAGCAACGCTATGCAAGCCCTGCCTTTAATTCAGGCGTCGAGGTGATCAATACCTTGGGCAACAAAGACAACCATACCAATGCACCGCTGCGCTACACCATCGTCGCCCACAGCTCGTTCCGCGGCAAACTTGACGAGTTCATCGTCTGGAAAAAGCGCAAGGGCTTCATGGTTGACATAGTCTACACCGACGATGCCAACGTTGGAAGTACAACGTCAAGCATACAGAGCTATCTGCAAGGACTGTACGACAACGCCTCCGTCTCATCCCCTGCTCCGACATACGTGCTTTTTGTCGGCGACATTGACCAGATACCGGCGTTCAGCCTCTCCTCATACGACGGTCCACACTCCAGCGACCTGTCCTACTGCTGCTGGACAGGCAACGACTATCTGCCCGATTGCTACTACGGACGCTTCTCGGCACAGAACTTGTCCGAACTGCAGCCCCAGATTTCCAAGACCCTAATGTATGAGCAATACACATTCCCCGACGATTCATACCTCAGCACGGCAGCACTCATCGCAGGCGTGGACAGAGGCCAGAGCAGTGACAACGCCTATAAATACGGCGACCCAGCCATGGACTACGCAGCCAAGACGTATGTAACTGCCGCCAATGGCTTCAGCACTATCGTATACTACAAAAACAATACCAGTTTCGCACCTACAGGGGTCACCGTGACAGGCAGTTCGAACACCACAGAGGCAGCCACAGCGCTCCGCAACCTGTACAATAGCGGATGCGGATTTGTAAACTATACAGCCCATGGCTCGGAGACCTCATGGGGAACGCCCAGCTTCACCACCAACAACGTCGCGCAGATGACCAACAACAACAAGCCCATAGTCATGATTGGCAACTGCTGCCTGACCAACAGCTACCAAATCAGTGCCTGCCTCGGTGAGGCACTGCTGCGCAAAGGCAACAACGCAGGAGCAGTGGCATACATCGGCGGTAGCAACTCCACCTACTGGACTGAAGACTTCTACTGGTCGGTAGGACTGCGCAGCGTCATCAACAACACCTGCAACCCAGACTACGATGCCAACAACCTCGGCATGTATGACAGACTCTTCCATTCGCACGGCGAGTCGTATTCAAACTGGTATACAACCATGGGATCCATGATATATGCCGGCAACATGGCTGTGCAGAGCAGCAGCAGCAACGATCTGATGAAAGAATACTACTGGCAGATATACCACCTGATGGGCGACCCGTCGCTCATGCCCTACTATCACGGACAGGGCTCCATAATGACTGCCAACGTACCAGCCGTACTGTCGGTAGGGAGCAACAGCATGAACATCACGGCAGTGCCTTACGCCTATATCGGTTTCACCGATGCCAACCATAACCTTGTGGCAGCAACGTTTGCCAATGCCAACGGTATGGCGACACTGGATTTTAGCCCGATAATGGCCATCAATACTCACGAAGTGGTAATCACCGCGCAAGGCTATAGACCATACATTCAGAATGTGAACATCATAGCCAACGGTCCTTACGTATCGTCCTATGACTTTACTCCCAACGGATCCATCAATGCCGACGGCGATATTAGTTTCAACATCACGTTGACCAACAACGGTGTCAACGAGGCCGAGAACGTCTCCATCGAGTTCCAGAGTGTCGATGGCGACATCCTCTTTGACACCGTCGGAATGATATACCTCAACACCTCTATCGCAGCAGGCAGCAGCCTTAACCTCAACAATATCTGCACCGGTCATGTGTTCGGCAACGTCGCCGACCAGGCAGTCTCATCGGTTCGCGTCATTGTACGCTGGGACAACGGCGACGAGCGTATGAGCTCGACATTATACAACTTCAATGTCAATGCCGACAGGATGAAGCTGCAAAGCCATACCTTCAACAACAACATTGCCTCGCAGGGCAGTGCCACACTTACCGTCACAAACAGCAACAACGGCCACGCCGCATTACATAGCGGCACCGTCACCCTGACAAGTCTTGACCCCGCCCTGACCGTACAGAACCCGACAGTACAGATCAGCAACATCAATCCAGGCAGTTCTGCGACCACCACATTCAACCTTGTCGCCACGAACGGCGAACCCGTTGACTGCACACTTCCTTTTATACAGACCATCAACAACGGATTCACAACCGTAAAAGACACCATCAAGATTACCTTTGGCGAGGATCTTGACCTGATAACCTTTGAGGACAACTCGTGGGGCAATGTCACATGGACTCAGGGCACCTATCCATGGGAGCTGACCAACACCGGAGCCTATGCCGGCACCTACTGCGCACGTTCCAAGACCTGGGGCAGCAACTGGGGTTCAAACAGCGGCAACAACAAGGATTCCGAACTCAGCATCACATGGACATCGTCTGTAGACGACAGCATTACATTCTACAAAAACGTCTCGTCCGAAGATGGATATGATTTCTTCCGCTTTTATATAGACAACACCATGATGGAAGAGCTCAGCGGCACAAGCAACAGCTGGAGCCGCAGTGCCTACTACGTTCCTCAAGGCACCCACACGTTCAAGTTCGCATACGAGAAAGACGCGAGTGCCAAGAACGGCAGCGATTGTGCATGGATTGACAATATCCATCTTCCGTATGTCGGAACGCCACGCCGCTATGTGATTGACAGCGTCTGTGCAGGAAGCACCTACACTTTCAACAGCCAGACAATCAGTACCGACGCCCTGGCAACCGGCAACCACTACTTTGTCGACACCACATCCAATGGAATCTACATCCTCACACTCAATGTAGTCAGCACACCCGAATTGAGCATCAGTGCAGACAAGAGCACCGTATGGTCAGGCCAGTATGTGCGACTGGACGCCTCGGGAGCCGACCGCTACCTGTGGGATAACGGATCGACATTCGCATCGACCTATGTCCAGCCTATCAGCACAACAACATACACGGTAACAGGATATGTCGGAGCATGCTCAGCCACTGCATCAACAACAATAACCGTTGATGTTGGAATCGACATTGCCGAGAGCGAAATCGAAGCATCCGTCTATCCCAATCCGACACACAATATGCTTAATATCGAATGCAACGGCATGGCACGCATAGTTGTCACCGACATGGTCGGCAGGAGAATCATCGACCAGACAGCGAATGGTGACATATATACAGTCGACATGTCGAACATGAACAATGGGATATATTTCGTCACCATCCATGACCGCGATGGACACATGACCACGCGAAAAGTGGTGAAGAAATAAGGCATTTTTCCATAAAAGCCCATTCCAATCGAGTCGGATTGACATTTGGAAGTCAATCCGACTCGATTGTTTTATAACATATTATTATACCGCCTTGAAAAACAACAAAAAGAATTATATGACTACAAAACAATATATTACATATTTCACAGACAATAATAACGCATAAAAACGAAAAGAAAAAAGAACAAATAGCGGCTATAATTCAGATTTATATTGTATTTTTGCACCCGGTTTCAACCAATCCAAGTCAATTGGATTACAACGAATATTTAAAATCTAACTTAATTATTTGGCACGATGAAAAACAAATATTACGATTTAATCGACCAGACATTCGAGTTTCCGCAGGACGAATTCCGTACCGAGGACGGCGAACTCTACTTCCACGACATACCACTCATGGAGGTAATAAAACAATACGGAACGCCGCTAAAAATCACCTATCTGCCAAAAATAAGTTCACAGATACAGCGTGCCAAACGTCTGTTCAATGTAGCCATAGCCAAGACCGATTACAAAGGCACATACAACTATTGCTACTGCACCAAAAGCAGCCATTTCAGCTTTGTGATGGAGGAAGCGTTGAAGAACGACATCAACCTTGAGACCTCAAGCGCATTCGACATCAATTTGATACAAGAACTATATAACAACGGATTAATAGACAAAGACATTTTCATTGTTTGCAACGGTTTCAAACGCCAACAGTACATCGAAAACATAGCCGAGTTGTACAAGGACGGTTTTCACAACATCGTCCCTATCATCGACAACAAACACGAGATGCACCTGCTTGACGAGGCAATGCAGGACCCAGAGGTTCCAATGAAGATAGGCATCCGCATTGCCGCAGAGGAAGAGCCCCGTTTCGACTTCTACACATCGCGCCTTGGCATCAGGTACAACGACATTGTGTCGTTCTACGAGGATGTAATAAAGGACAATCCCAAGTACACATTCAAGATGCTGCATTTCTTCATCAATACCGGAATACGCGACACAGCCTACTATTGGAACGAGTTGTCGAAATGCGTCAATGTGTATTGCGACCTGAAACATGTATGCCCTGAACTCGACTCACTAAACATTGGCGGAGGCTTCCCGATAAAGAATTCGCTGGCCGCAAACTATGACTACGAATACATGGCCGAGGAGATTCTTGCACAGATAAAGAACATCTGCACCCTGCGCGGAGTCGACGAGCCCAACATCTTCACCGAATTCGGTTCCTTCACCGTCGGCGAAAGCGGAGCGACCCTCTACAGCATCCTCGACCAGAAGCAGCAGAACGACCGCGAGCTCTGGTACATGATAGACTCATCGTTCATCACGACGTTGCCCGACACCTGGGGCATCAACCAGCGATTCATCATGTTGCCCATCAACCATTGGGACTGCGAATACCAACGTGTGTTCCTTGGCGGACTGACATGCGACAGTGAGGACTACTACAACGCCGATTCACACGCCAACGCCATCTTCTTGCCCAAGTTGCAGAAGGACGAACCACTTTACATAGGTTTCTTCCACACCGGAGCCTACCAGGAGAGTCTTGGCGGATACGGCGGCATCCAGCACTGCCTTATCCCCGCCCCCAAACACATCATCATTGACAAAGACGAGAACGGAGACTATTCCACGAAGCTGTTTGCAAAAGAGCAAAGCCACAAATCGATGCTCAAGATTCTCGGGTATTAGACAACAAAAAAAAAGTCTGTACCTATAATAATAATGATATACGAGCGTTATCGAAACACAACAATTAATAATCACTTAGAATGACAAAGAGAATCACCCTTATAGCCGTTATGTCGATAGCCGTTGCATCGATATGCTTCGCCACGGCATGCAAGAAAGACAAGAAAGAAGCAAATGAGGAGACGATAACCGTTGTGGTCAAGAGCGACAAGCCCGTTGAGTTGAAGAGTGAAGAGGACAGCATCAGCTGGGCACTCGGCATCGACCTAGCACAAAGACTGGCCAGCTCCGGTATCACGCCAAACCGTGAGCTTTTGTTCCAGGCAATGTGCTACACCCTTGACAAGCAGAAACAGCCTCTCACCCAGACCCAGATGAGCTACCTCAGAAACAAAATCGAGACAAAGCAATTCAAATACCTTATCGAACATCAAGGCATGATGGAGCAGGAAGCAGCCAAGAGAGAGACTGAATACTTCGCAATGATACAAGAGAAGAACCCCAAAATAAAGAAGTCTGAAAGCGGTATCTACTATGAAGTCCTGAAGGAGGGCAACGGACGTCAGGCTGAAAGGGGACTGGTGGTGAAATTCGACTACAAAGGCAGCTTCACCAACGGACAGATTTTCGACCAGACCTACGGCAACCGCGTCCCCATTACCACCGTACTTAACGAGTCCACAATGATCCCGGGGATGGTCGACGGCATATGCCTGATGAAGGGAGGAAGCACCTACCGTCTCTATCTTCCCTATGGCAAAGCATGGGGCGACAAAGGCACCGAGCATGTACCGCCATACGCGACAGTGATATTCGATGTCGAACTCCACGATGTCCAAGACTGACAAAGCAACGACATATTGAGAATATAACGAGCCCCGAAAGTTCATTCTGACTTTCGGGGCTTGTTTTAATTAGCGTTATATCTTGATTATCTCTTGACAACGAGAATCATTGTCGGCTTGCCGTCGACAATTTCAATCTGCTGTGCTTCGGGCGAATCGATGGCATCGACCAGTTTCAGGCTCTCTGCCAAGGTCTCGTTGCTGATGTATTCACGGTAACGTTCGACGGCAGCGTCCCACTCGCCATGCTGCAGAGTGACATCAATGCGGTCGGTGACGTCAAAGCCGTCCTTGCGAATGTTCTGGATGCGATTGACAAGCTCGCGGGCAATACCTTCGTCCACGAGTTCCTGTGTCAACGTAATATCTAGTGCCACCGTGAGGTTGCCCTCGTTTGCCACCACCCATCCGGGGATGTCCTGTGTAGCAATCTCAACGTCACTCAGCAAAACCTCGACTGGCTGGCCTTCGACGGTGAGGTCGCAACGACCTGATTCCTCGAGGGCGTTGATTTGCTGCTGCGAGAAGGCTGTGATTGCAGAGGCGATAGACTTCATTATCTTGCCGTAGCGCGGACCCAAAGTCTTGAAATTGGGCTTGATGCTCTTGACAAGCAGGGTGTTGTCGGCAGCAAGGAATTCGACATCCTTGATATTAAGCTCGCTGCAGATAAGGTGCTTGACACGCTCCACCTGCTGTCTGAAATTATCATCATGGACAGGTAGCACAATCTTGGCCAACGGCTGACGTACACGCAGGTTGCTCTTCTTGCGGAGCGAGAGTCCCATCGAGCATATATGCTGTGCCAGCTGCATGCGTTCCTCGAGAGAACGGTCTATCATTGCTTCGTTCACCTTCGGGAACTCGGCGTGATGCACAGAGGCGGCATCGACGCGACGGGTTACGCCGTTGAGGTCCTGATACATGCGTTCGCTGAAGAACGGTGCGATGGGCGACATGAGGCGGCTGAGCGTCTCGAGACAGGTGTAGAGTGTCTGATAGGCCGAAATCTTGTCGTCGCTGTATTCGCCTTTCCAGAAACGGCGGCGGCACAAGCGCACATACCAGTTGCTGAGATATGCGTCGACAAACTCCGAGATGGCGCGGCCGGCACGGGTGGGCTCGTAGTCGGCAAAGGCCTCGTCGACAGTCTTGACAAGCGTGTTGAGCTCGCTAAGTATCCATCGGTCGATTTCAGGACGTTTCTCTATAGCGATGTCGGCCTCCTTGTATTCAAAATGGTCGAGGTTGGCGTAGAGGGCAAAGAAGCTGTAGGTATTGAAGAGCGTGCCGAACAGTTTGCGGCGCACCTCGTCGACACCTTCAGCGTCGAACTTGAGGTTGTCCCACGGCTGACTGTTGGTAATCATATACCAGCGTGTAGCGTCGGGGCCATATTTCTTGAGGGTCTCGAAGGGGTCGACACCGTTGCCGAGGCGCTTGGACATCTTGTTACCGTTCTTGTCGAGCACAAGGCCGTTGGAGATGACGTTCTTGAACGCCACGCTGTCGAAGCACATGGTGGCAATGGCATGGAGTGTATAGAACCATCCGCGGGTCTGGTCGACACCTTCGGCGATGAAATCGGCCGGGAACTGGTCGCTGCGCAATTCCTCGCCCATATAGTGAATCTGAGCGTAGGGCATGGCACCGCTGTCGAACCACACGTCAATGAGGTCGGGCTCGCGACGCATAGGCTTGCCGCTCGGCGAAACCAGTATCACATCATCGATATAGGGGCGATGCAAATCGAATTCTGAATTCTGAATTTTGGATTTTGAATATCCAAGCTTATCGACATCCTCCTGTTTCATCATGCCAGCGGCGACGGATTTCTCTATCTCCTCGCACAGTTGCTTGATGCTGCCGATGCAAAGCTCCTCGCGGCCGTCCTCGGTGCGCCAGATAGGCAGCGGCGTGCCCCAGTAGCGGCTGCGGCTGAGGTTCCAGTCCACTATGTTCTCGAGCCAGTTGCCGAAACGGCCGGTGCCGGTGGCTTCGGGCTTCCAGTTGATGGTCTTGTTGAGTTCAATCATGCGGTCCTTCAACGCGGTGGTGCGGATAAACCAGCTGTCGAGCGGGTAGTACAGCACAGGCTTGTCGGTGCGCCAGCAATGAGGATAGCTGTGGGTGTGCTTCTCGCTCTTGAAAAGCTTGCCCTGCTCCTTAAGCATTATGACCAGCTCCACGTCGAGGCTCATGTCCTTGTCGGTCTTGGTGGGGTCGAAGGCGTTCTTGACGAACTTGCCAGCGTATTGTCCGTATAGCTCGGTGTTGACGTTATCCTTCACCCATTCGGGGTCAAGGTCTTCGATGGGTGCAAAGCGGCCACGTCTGTCGACCATAGGCATCTGCTTGCCGTCGCGGTCGTAAAGAAGCAGGTCGGCGATTCCGGCCTTCTTTGCCACGCGGGCGTCGTCGGCACCGAATGTCGGGGCAATGTGGACGATACCGGTACCGTCCTCGGTAGTGACGTAATCGCCAAGGATAATGCGGAACGCCTCGCAGTCTGCGGCCTGGCGATGAGTCTGGTTCACATTGTCGACAACAGTGGGCTTTACCCAAGGAATCAGCTGCTCGTAGTAGAGGCCTTCGAGATCGGTGCCCTTGCACTCGGCCATGATTTCATACTTGGGTTCCTCGCCTTCCTTGGTCGGAAACATAGAAGACACAAGAGCTTTGGCCATTATGATATAACACTCCTCTTCCCTGTAGGGGTGCATTGTCTTCAGCAGCACATAGTCGATATTGGGTCCTACGCAGAGGGCAGTGTTGCTTGGCAGTGTCCATGGTGTTGTGGTCCAGGCGATGGCGTAGGTTGGCAATTCCTTAAGGTCCTTAAGGTCTTTAAGGTCCTTAAAGTCCTTAATCTTGAACAAAGCTACGCAGGTGGTATCCTTCACGTCGCGGTAGCAGCCGGGCAGGTTAAGCTCGTGGCTCGACAAGCCTGTACCGGCGGCAGGGCTGAAGGGCTGGATGGTGTAGCCTTTGTAGAGCAGTCCCTTGTCGTAGAGCTGCTTGAGCAGGAACCATAGGGTTTCGATGTATTCGTTCTCGAATGTGATATAAGGGTTCTTCAGGTCGACCCAGTAACCCATCTGCTTGGTCAGCTCGTCCCACAGGTCCTTGTATTTCAGCACCTCTGTGCGGCATGCCTTGTTATACTCGTCGACACTGATTTTCTTGCCAATATCCTCTTTGGTTATGCCGAGGTTTTTCTCCACGCCAAGCTCAACGGGCAGGCCGTGGGTGTCCCAGCCGGCCTTGCGGTCGACATGGAAACCTTTCTGAGCCTTGTAGCGGCAGAAGACATCCTTGATGGTGCGTGCCATGACATGGTGGATGCCGGGTTTGCCGTTGGCCGACGGGGGTCCGTCATAGAAGACGAAAGCCGGATGGCCCTCGCTGAGTTTCTGTCCTTTTTCGAATGTCTGGTTTTCTTCCCACCAGCGGCGGATATCCTCGCCAATCTGGGTCAAATTAAGCTGCTTATATTCGTTATAACTCATAGTCGTTTATATTATATACATATATTCAGATAGTTGCACAAGGCATACAACGTGCAACGAACTTGCAAAAATACAAAAAATTCTTTTACTCAATCCTCAAAACAATAAAAACTGCCTGATTTCGTTTCTTTCAGAAAAGATTTCCCACCAAAAAGCAACAGACATGAAGAGCCGCCAACAAATAACAATCCGACACAGAGGGTTGCTGTTTTGCCTGCTATTGACTGCCGGCATGTGGTGCCACGCACCGGCGCAGACCATCCCCACATACAATCTACACACCGTCGGCAACACCAAACCCGCCGACGAAGCCTACCAAAGCTACGACGTGGGGGTTCACTACATGATAAACCTGACGTTGCCCGATGTCGAAAACGCACCCGAATCCGAGCGCAAGGTGCTGTCGGCCATACGCGACACCGTGCTGAACCGTGTCTTTGAACTCACTTTTATCCCCGGCGACACCAGATACGCCGAACTTATCAAGCAATACCGCAAGAACATGAATGATTTCCTTGTCGAACTGATGACACCATTTGACGAGGAGTCGCTCTACCTATACAAATGCTATATCGATGCCAACGGCATATTGAGCGACATTGTCGACGGCAAGCCTTTGGACAAGAAACAGCCTTTCATCTCTTACTACCTGTCGAACGTCCGTTTGGCGGGCAACACCATTACAAGCTACGAGATGCTCACTTTCGACCGCAAGACCGGACAGCTGCTCACTGCCTACGACCTGCTGGACTTCACCAACGACAACCAAATTAAAATAACAAAACTGATAGAGCAGGAATTCTACAAGAACCATCCCGAGAAAGTCCCCTACGATGACAATATTTACTCGGGGGTATCCTTCGAGATTTGCAAAGACGGACTAAAATACTACATTCCCACCGACAATCTGAGAGATCCTCTCGTGTATGTCTTCGTCCCTAAGAAGGAGATGATGCCTTTTGTCAAAAAGGGAAGCCTGCTGTATCGCTACTGGAAGTGAGAAACAGTCATAGAGATTGCACATGAAGCGATTTGCAACATTCCTCACATTTCTGCTGTTTTTTGCAGGCAATGCCACATCGCAAGAGGTTGAACGGCATGCCGTAAAGGCAGACTGTCTCATGAGCGGTGACCTGCTGTTTTACAAGGAAGACCAATCAGACATGGAGAGAGCCATAAGCAAAAGCACCGGCAAATACACCCATGTATCTCTTGTAGAATGCGACAGCACGGGCAATCTTTGGGTTATTGAGGCCACGACAGGACAAGGTGTGCGACGGGTGATGCTTGATTCGCAAGACTGTCCAATCAGCCACAACATAGATGTATACCGACTTTCAGTCCCATACGACACAGCAGCTGTAATCACACGCGCCAAGAGCTTCATCGGCCAGCCCTACGACGACAGTTTCCTGCCCGACAACGGAGCTCTTTACTGTTCGGAACTGATATACGAGGCTTTCATCGATGCCGACGGCAAGCACCTGTTCCAAAGCCAGCCGATGAATTTCCGAGACAGACACGGCAAGATGCCAAAATACTGGAAGAGGCACTTCAAAAAAATCGGCATGGAAGTGCCTGAGGGCGTGGAAGGGACCAACCCGACAGACATGTCGCAATCGCCGCTACTGATAAAAGTCTATTAAATGATAGGGGAACTGTTATCGGTACTGGTGGCCATGTCGTTCACGGTGACGGCACTCTTCGCCGAGGTAGGCTCAAAACGCATGGGCTCTCTGGCGTTCAACGCTGTCAGGATGTCGATGTCGCTTGTGTTTCTAGCACTGACGCTATGGCTGACAATGGGTACACCATGGCCGCGCTATGCCGATGGAAACACTTGGATGTGGCTGTTACTGTCAGGACTGGTGGGCTACGTCATCGGCGACTACTGCCTCATGCAAGGCTACATACTCATCGGTTCACGTTTCGGACAACTTTTCATGACTCTCTCGGCGCCCACCGCAGCAATTATGGGGCGAGTTTTCATGGGAGAGCAGATGCGGCCGCTGGCTCTTATCGGCATGGTCGTCACCCTGTCCGGCATTGCCATGTCAGTACTTTCCAAACAAGACAAGAAAGGCGGACTGAAACTCACCATCTCGTCCAAAGGAGTAGTCATTGCCTGCATGGCCGGGATATGCCAGGGTGCCGGATTGGTGCTGAGCAAGATAGGTCTTGAACACTACTACTCTGCCCTATCAATGCAAAGTCTTGCCGACAGCATGGTGCCACCAGAAGCCTTGCTCCAGCTGCCTCTCAATATCAGCATTCCCTTTGCATCGACAATGATTAGAGGAACCATGGGATTGGTTGGATTTATACTGCTTCTGATGCTGTTCTCCAAAGGTGGCGTCGCACAACTACAGCACGCTTTGGGCGACAGGAAGGCCGTTGCAGCGGCTTTCGGGTCAATGGTATTCGGTCCTTTCATAGGAGTCAGCCTGTCACTGATGGCGACACACTACACCTCCACCGGCATTGCCCAGACACTCTTCGCTTTGACACCTGTACTCATCATTGCACCTGCAGCCATATTATTTCACCAGAGAGTCACAGTCCGCGAAGTCATTGGCGCATGCATCAGCGTGGCAGGAGCCAGCATGTTTTTCCTGTAGCCTGAGGAACAAAAAAAAGCGCTCTCATGTAACAGAGAGCGCTTTCATCTATACAAAAAACAAAACAATTTCTAACTTTTGCCCATTGGCGAATCGGTTGCTTGCTTCGCAGGATGTTGCTTTGCCGGCTGCGATTTTTTCTTCGACTTCTGCTTTTTCCCCGAAAAGCTCTTTTCGCGGCTGCTTTTTTTCACCAGAAGAGCTCTTTTCGCGGCTGCTTTTTTTCACCCGAAAAGTTCTTTTCGCGGCTGCTTTTTTTCACCCGAAAAGTTCTTTTCGCGGCTGCTTTTTTTCACCCGAAAAGTGGGGGACTTTTCGGGAGGCTTTCTGCGAAAGCCGGCTCCCGCAAGGGGAGCCTTCTCCGCTTCGCTATCGCCCAAGGTTCACTGGACCTTGGGCTTCACCCTGTCGAGCTTTACTCTCCAACTCCATCTTACCAAAACGGAAGGTGAAACCAAGACTGACAAAACGCGAGTTGAAACGGTTGCTTCCCGTGGTCTTGTACTGCGGAGCGGTAGTATTTGTACCCCATTCCGACCAGCCAAAGATGTCGCTGACATTCAGGAAGACGCTCATCTTACGATCGAAGAAGTCGCTGCTGCAACCGAAATCGAAACGCTTGTTGGCATTGGTAAGGCTGTAAAGGCCAAGTCGTGGCGAGCTGTAGCTGCCGTTGGCGAAGACCTCTAGACGGTTCCACAGTTTAGCCCATACATTGAGGCGGAAACTATAGCTTACCTTGCTGTCGCTGAAGCCTTCGTAATCATATCCATAGTTGAACAGAGAAGCGTTGAAACGCACATTGAGGAACCCTGTGGGGCGATAGGTGATGTTCGCCTCGATGCCCTCGGTATGGCTGGAACCGATGTTCACGGGGTAGGTGTAGTTGACCAGATATGGGCCGAAGACGACGGCATCGTTCGTAGCGGCAGTCATAGAGCCTATCTCGTCGGTGTTGGCACGCCAATAGGCATTGATGCCGATGTTGCCGAATCCCATGACATACTTATTGAAAGCAGCCTCGAGGTTATGCGAATAGCTCATCAGCAGGTTGGGGTTGCCTGTGGCGAAACTGTAATCATCGTAGTGGCGGAAAAGGGAGTAATTGGCCAAATCATCGCTGCGTGAGAAACGACGGGTATAGCTGAGACTGTAACTCTCGAAGGTCTTGGTCTGATAGCTTAAGTGGATGCTGGGCACCCATCCGGGGAAGGTTTTTTCGGTTTTGTCCTGGTCACCGAGGTTGTTATGCTCCATGGTGGTATTGGCGAAACAATCCTCAAAACGTAAACCAAGCTTAGCGGTGAAGCCACCCCAGCGTTTCTGCACCGTAGCGTATACCGACGGCGACACCTCCACACCCTCAATCTCAGTAGAGCGGTAAGGCATGTTGCTCCAGTCGCCCGACGGCAGCAGACTGTCGAGTACTTCTTTGTCATATACACGGCCGAATCCGATTTCGGCACCAGTCTCGACCTCAAAGTTGTTTTTCAGCGGAAGGGTGTAGTTCGCTCCCAGTTCGCCATTGCCGTTCCACATATCGCCCGTCATGTGACGCTTGAAATCGGTGCGCAGGGGCGAATTGAAATAGCGTGAGTCGTCGGAATATCCGCCGTTGGCCCAATAGTTGCCGTTGAAGGTAATGCTCAGCTTACGGCCGGTAGTGTCGTAGCGGTGCTCGTACCAAGCACCGGCATAGGCTCCGTGACTGAAGCCGTGGTTGAGCGTAGTGTCGATATATCCCAAGTCGGTTCTGGTATTGTTGATGTTGTCATATTCGAAGTACTGGTAGTTGTTAAAGAACGAGTTCTGGTCCCAATAGGGATAGGCACCGGCCCACACCGAAAGGTTCCTTGTGTCGTCAATCTTCCAGTTGGTGTTGAAACCGAGATAGCCGCCCTGGAAGGGCATATCGTTCTTGTTGTCGTACTTCATGAAGCGGCTGGTGTCGCCATTGGCGTCGAAGAGAGTGGTGGTGCCGTCGGAGGCCATATCGTGGTTGCCCAGGTTACCGCTTAAGTAGATATTGAAGTCGACCTTCTCGTTGGCCCAGACATAGCTCACCCACGGGGCGACAGCAGGAGTGGTGGTGGCGTTGATGCCCAGACAGAGCAGTTCGTTGCGCTTCACCTTCTGGTTGGTGACGATGTTGATTACCGCGCCCTTGCTGCTGTAGCGTGCCGAGGGGTTGGTGATGACCTCAACGCGGTCTATCGAGTTGGCCGGAAGTTGCTTGATATATTGTTTAAGGGCCTCCTCGTTCATGTGCGACGGACGGTCGTTGATCCAAATCTCCACGCCCGACGTGCCTCGCAAAGTAATGTTGCCTTCAGCGTCGACCTCAACGCCGGGGGCGTTCTGCAAAACGTCGCTCATGGTGCCAGTCTGCACAGAGGGGTCTTCGGAGACATTGTAAAGCTGCTTCTCGCCGTCGACGGCATAGAGAGGCTTCTTGGCGCTGATGGTCACAGTGCCGAGCACGGTGGATGACTTTGAAAGAGCTATGCGGCCAAGGTCCACGTCGGACGAGACGCTGACAGGGACCCATTCGGTCTGATAGCTGGCATAGCTGGCACGCAGCAGATAGTCGCCATCGGCCACCTTGGCGATGACGAACGAGCCTTTGTCGTTAGTCGTCGCGGCATAGGCGAACGAGCTGTCGTTGGCATTGAGAAGCACGCAGTTGGCATACATCAATGCCTCGCCGCTATTGTTGTCGGTCAGCGAGCCCTTGACCTGGTGTTGAGCAAAGGCACCATAAGTCATCATGATGGCTGCGAGGAGAACAGTTATACGTTTTATGTTTGTTTGCATTTTTTGAATGATTGATGGATTTTAGAATTTATTACTTATAAGACGTTTAATAGAGCCAAAATATTACAGACAGGCAAAAAAATCATTTCATTTTGGCAATATCGTCCAAGGTCAATCCCAATAGATTCATTTTCTGGAGGAAAACCGGCAGATCTTCCTCAATGAACTCTTTGCGATGCATGGCTAGTATTTTGTCGGTGGCATCGGGCGACACGAAGTAGCCAACGCCACGCTTGTTGTAGATGATGCCAGCCTGCTGCAGGTGGTCGAAGGTGCGCATCACCGTGTTGGGATTCACGCCGAGCTGGATGGCGATATCGCGCACGCTGGGTATGCGGTCCTCGGCATTCCAGTCGCCTCCAACAATGCGTTCGCACAACGTGTCGGCAATCTGCTGGTATATCGGTTTTTGTTTCTTAAAGTCCATAATCAAAGGATTTAAATGGAAGTTAAAAGAGGAGTTAAAGTGGAAGTTGAAATGGGAGTTAAATAGGACAATACACATCATTTGTCCTTTTTCACTTACTATTCAACTTCCTTTTTTACTCCAATTATTACTATTATTACTTGAATTTTATTGCTGTTCCATACACCAGTACCTCGGCGGCCTGAGCCATGATGGCAGAAGTGGTGTAGCGCACACCGATAATGGCATCGGCCTTCATTGCCTCGGCCTGTTCGACCATGCGTGAAGTAGCCTGTTCACGAGCACTTTCCATCATTTTGGTATATGCCTTCAGTTCGCCACCGACAATGCCTTTAAGACCTTGACCGAGGTCGCTAAACATGTTTTTTGACCTTATCGTGCTGCCGGTAACAGCGCCAAGCAGTTCATATTCGCATCCTATATTCTCAACTGTGTAAAGTTCCATATTATTATTTTTTTTAAGGTTAATATTGCATTCTTTTAAGACGTCTGTATGAGAAGACGACCAATAAGACATCGAGTATGGCGGCGATGGCCATCCTTATCCACAGATAGACTTCAAAGGCGCCGTATGCGCGCTCTGCGTCGTGTATAACATCCATGCCGACAGCGATCAGTATCGGAGTGATGATGATGGCCAGGACAATCACGGCCAGAAGTGACCAAAGAATTGTCTGCGTCAGCTTGAACTTTTTGAAAAGAGTGTTGGTGAAGAAGAACAGCAACACGAGGAAGATATCGCTGAGCACATTCTCCACTGCCAAACGCCAATCGATAGCGGCCAGTCCACCTATCTTGGTTTGTATATGACCCTGCCATAGATAACTGTCATAGGCTCCAAAAGGCAGCCACGAGAACAACGTGTCGACAGCGACAGATCCGACAAACACCGCTATCGGACTGACAATAAAGCAGTAAATCATCATGCTAATAAATTTCTCGGGAAGCGATGCAGGCATCAACGCAAAGTAGTTGCCGCTGCCCGGGAGATTGCAGTTCTTGTAGATGCGCGAAGGGGCGGCAATCGCAGCGAAAACAACCGCCACAGAGATGAGTCTATATCTTATCTGCGGAGGAATGACAATAGACTGCGGGTCTTGACCCAATGACACCAAGCTTAATAGCCAAAGCAGGTGCGGCAGCAGGGCAAGTATCAGCATAAACACGCCGAAGCGCGAAACGGTGTTGTGGAAATCATTGACAAGCACCTTCTTGAAACGTTGTATATCGAAACTTTTTTCCATGACAATTCAAATTATTTTTCGAACAATGATTTTATTAATTCACTATTGTTTAGCACGGCGTTGAAAAGACCCTCGATGTTTATCTGGCTTTCGCCCATGCCGTCGTTCACCAGTACGTTGAAATAGCCGCCTGGCATCATCTCGCTGTACAGGGCATCGCCGCGCTGTGCACTTCCGTATTCAAAGTAGAGTTTCTCCGTTATCCTGTCGACGGAGGCATTGAGCAATACGCTCTTCTGCGATATGATGATTATCGGGTCGATAAGGTTCTCGACATCCTTGACCTGGTGGGTCGAGATGATGATGGTGCTGTCATCGCCGATACGTTGGGTGAGCACGCGGCGAAAATCAGCCTTCGACGGAATGTCAAGACCGTTGGTCGGCTCGTCGAGAAGCAGGTATTCGGTGTTGAAAGCCATCGAACAGGCCAGAAGCGACTTTTTCTGCTGTCCGAAACTCATCTCCCTGAACCTCTGGTTAAGGTCGACATGGAATTCTTCGGCCAGCTGATGAAGCATCTCCTCGCTATTGTTAGGATAGAACACCGCCATGTTGCGATAGAACGACATTGGCGTTGCGTTGGTTGGCAAAGGAAGGTCGTCGGGAAGGAAGAATATGTTCTGCAGAAACTCGGGGACACGATCGAAACTGACATAGTCGTCGACCATGCAACTGCCCGCCTTGGGACGCAGCAGACCACAGATGGATTTCAACAGCGTGGTCTTCCCCACCCCGTTTTCACCAAGAAGTCCATAAATGGAACCCTTCTTGAATTGCAGGTTGATGTCGTCAAAGACATGCTTGCTTTTGTAAGCGAATGAAAAATTTTTAAGTTCTATCATATTGCACTTTTTATTTAATTTACTGATTAACGATTAATTATACCATTATCTTATTAGTGTATTAGTTGATTAGTACACTGCAAAAGTACGACTATTTTTTAAACTACCAAATTTTTTTTTAAAAAAAGATGGAATACGATTAATGTTAGGTGAAAGTGGGAGTAAAAGTAGAAGTAAAAGAGGAAGTTAAAAAGGAAGTTAAAGAGGGAGTTAAAATGGGAGTTAAAATGGACAAATGATTAGTATCGTCCTGTACGCAGCACATAACTTCCATTATAACTGCCATCGAAGATTAACTTCCTTTTATTACTCCCCATTGATACACTTTATTATTTTATCATTACTAAATAAAAAATGCTGGCATAGTCTATGCCAGCATTTATCATAATAATATAAGGATTTGCTATCTGCAATCATCATTAGGCCAGACAGCCTATTCCACCACCAGTTTCTTTGTGGCGGTGCCTGTGGGGGTATGTATGACAACTACGTAGGTGCCCTTTGGCCAGCCCTCCACAGAGAATTCGGCGGTGAGACCTGCAGCCTTCATGTCGAGCACCTTGCGGCCGCCGAGGTCGTAGGCCTCGACGCTCGTCAGCGAGTAGGACGAGGCCACCCTCACCTGCGACGACGCAGGGTTGGGCATAAGGTAGGTGAAGCGGTCGAGGATGTCGCCGACGGCGTTATCGTCGGGCTTGTCGCAGATGTATATGTCTATGCCGTCGCTCCACGGGCTGTAGAACTCGATGCTG
>JAGCVI010000030.1 GCA_017962445.1 Bacteroidales bacterium | reverse complement strand
GGTCACGACGTCGAGCTTGGTTGTGCCAAATGCGTCTTGCAGGATGTTGCAGGCGTTGATGAAATTGAAATACGTCTCCTGCCCGGAAGCGAAGTCGATGAGGATGTCGATGTCGCTCGTGGGGGTGTTCTCGCCCCTGACGGTGGAACCAAACAGTCCCAACTGGCACACGCCCACTTCGAGGAGGGGTGCCTTCAGCGTGGAGAGGGTTCTTATGACGGTACTCTTTTGCATCTATTTGGGGTGTTCAGTTAAAAGTTAAAAGTGAAAAGATAAAAGTTAAAAGTTGGTGGTCAGTTAAAAGTGAAAAGTGAAAAGTTAAAAGTGAAAAGTTAAAAGTGAAAAGTTAAAAGATAAAAGATAAAAGTTAAAAGTGAAAAGATAAAAGTTCAAAGTTCAAGGCCTGACGGCTGGTTTCAGGGTTCAAGTTAAAAGTTTAAAGTTAAGAGTTAAAAGTTAAAATTAAAAGTTTAAAGTTCAAGATTTTGGGCGTTAATGCTCTTTAGATCTTTTTATTCCCTCACGGGAGTGTAGTAGCCGCCGGTTTTCTTGCTGCCACGGTGCTCGATCAGATTTTGGGCGGAGAGGGCTGCGATGTGGCGCTCTACAGATTTTGAGGGAATATTTAAATCCTCACTTATCTTGGAAACGGATGTGCCCTGATGTATCGTGATATATTGCAGCACTTTGAGCTGCGGAATATTAAGGCGCTCCGGCTGGCGGATTATTCCCTCGTCAAGTCCGACTACCAAGTGACCGGAAAGGTCGTCGTCGAACGGCTCAACGATATCTTCTTTGGGAACGCTAATTTTTTGAACACGAATCTCACGAATGGCACGAATAGGGTCGGTTTCTGTTTCTTTGTTTTGAACACGAATCTCACGAATGGCACGAATAGCGTCGATTTCTTTTTCTCTTTTCTGATCGCGAGGTGTTTTGGCTGTGCCGGCTTTACGATATTTGCCTAGGGTGCGGGATGCATATTGCATAAAGGCGGCGACCGTCTGGGTGGTGCTTCGCTCGGGTCGGTCGATTCCAAGCGAGGGGATGCCGTCGGAGTTGCTCTTTGCCTGGCCATTGCCGCCATCGGCCGGGGCGGGATCGTTGTCCTTGATGTATGGCAGAACGCCCTTGAGGGCCTCGAAGATCTTGCGGGCCTCGTCGGTGCGGCCTTCTTTGATGCGCTTCTTGAAGATGTCGGCAGCGGTCCAGAACATACACAACGAGGTGTACTTGCCTTTGTGGACGGCGTACATCGGACGGATGGCGTCGTAGGCTTCCTCGATGCGGCCTTGCCGCCTTAATTCAAAAATTTCCTTGACAGTCAAATTGAATAGTTAAGAGTGAAGAGTGAAAAGTGAAGAGTTCAAAGTTCAAAGTGAAAAGTTTTTGGTTTCAATGTTCAAGGTTCGCTGAAGGGACGTATCCTCTGCTTGCGCTGCAGGGTTGATGTTAATTAATTACACAGCGAAGCCATCCTCAGTCACATCTATAAAAAAACAACACTCACGTGGAGATCCACGTAATAATTGCTTTTCTGATGACAGAGGTCACAGTTTTTTGATATGCAAAAGTACGTTTTTTTTTAATAACCACCAAATTAAATAAAATATTTATATATGGAGAAATAGGGTCTTTTTATAATTTACGAAATATTAACACTTTATAGAGCCATTTGGCAAATTGATTTCTTCTTCTGAAAAGATGAAACGACATCAATTTGATACAAATAACTATGATTTGATTGTGTGTTTTTATGTTTTTTTAGGACTTAATCTATCATGGTTTTTGACATATTCGTTAGCCAACGTCATGAGAAGCTGACGCTTTTTATGATCCACCGCAGTCTCTGGGGACAAGATATTGCTGTATGCACGGCTTTTCACCTCAACAATTACCAACTCGTCACCGTCCAACGCGATAATATCAATTTCCAGATGTCCTTGTCGATAGTTGCGTTCAAGGATAATGTATCCAAGGTCAGACAGATATTTTGAAGCCATCTGTTCACCTATTTTACCGAATCTCAACGACTCACGTCTCTCTTCCAGTGTTCGGTTCTTTTTTTGTGTCGTATGGAATTTAAGCAGTGCCACATGAATGATTTTAGATTGTGAAATCACACATTTTTATTAACTAATAACGAATAATACGGGATATTATTACGCTAATGTGGATGTTGTTTTTTTGTCGGCAAAATGACTCGTAGTTACAGGAAATATCACAATTTAAATTTTTTTTTTATTTTTGCACAAATAAAAAATAGACAATAAACAAACAACCTGGCAGGTAAAAGACTGACAATTAAAATATAAAAGCATTCTTACTTTTCAAGCAGACCGTAACCTAGACAATTTCAGTAATAACCAACGACAGGGCAAGAACTCTTTCCTTTGTGAATAGGCATCTGGAGTCTCTATCAGTTGAATGATCTAAGCGAACCCTTATGTTTAACATTTCAAAATACAAAACGATGAAAACAAAGAAAATGATTTTGATTGCAGCAATAGCCATAGTCACTGCTGCACTGACGGCTTTCTCTATGATGCCAGACACTCCTGACGGAGAAAAACCACAAAATAAAACAACTGTAACAGTAACAGCTGATGACAATGGACAAGAGGTCGAAGGCCCATGTCCTTGCAGTAAAAACAAATGTAGTTGCGGAGGAACATTAGAGTATTCTGCAAAAGCATATAAACGCTACACAGGAAAAAAATGCCAAGTTTGTGGTGGCAAAGGTTGCCAATTTTGTGACGCTGGAAAAGACTACGATTGGGTGGCTGGCTGCAAATGTAAATCCTGTGGAAAAGGTTATGACCAAGCTAACGACTGCTGATGTTCTACTGACAAGGGATGGATTTGAGTTTCCCTCCCCTGAAAAATGTGAGAGGAGCGGCTTAAAGACCGCTCCTCATTTTTTTGTAAAACTTTTTTTTGCGAAAACATGCGAAATAGCAAAAATAAACGAAATAATTTCGCTCTTTTCTGGGTTTTACGCAATAATATTATTTTTGACTTATCTACCTACTCCGCAGGTCTGCGAGCCCGATGAGCAAACCTTTATACTTCATTAAACCCTTACAAAAAAACATTCGTTCTTGCCATAATATATGTATGGACCGAAATCCAATCTTGACAAGTATTGTTTACGAATGAAGATGATGTTTCATCTTTCAATACTCATCATGAGGCATTGAGAGGTATTCGTTGAAAAGGGCAAGGCATGCGTCACGATCGGTCTGAGTGAGGAAGTCGCCGAGGCGGTCTCGGCCTTCGAACAGGTCGTTGAACTTGGCATCGCGGAAGCCTATGATGGCGTTATCTTCGATAGTGCATCCGTAATATATCCGTCTGATATTGGCCCACATACATGCACACAGGCACATGTGACAAGGCTCACCTGTAGTATAGATGTCACATCCACTCAAATCGTGGGTTCCAAGATTACGACAGGCATCACGTATTGCCTCGATTTCACCATGGGCAGTAGGATCGTTGTTGCCAAGTACGCGGTTGTGACCACGGCCGACGACCTTGCCATTACGCACCACTACTGAGCCGAACGGGCCACCGTCACCGACAGCGATGCCAGCACGAGCCTCGTCAATAGCCATCTGCATATGATTGTCTACGGGATGCTTCATATTTGAACGATTACCAACGATTGTAATGGATGCGCGAGGGATCCCATTTGTCCTTCGGTTTCTCGTTGCCTCCTGGATAACCGACCGGCACTATGCTATATGGAACTATATTGCCAGGAAGTTTCAGATACTCTTTCACAGGGTCCATGCGGTCGTGGAACGGATAGCAGGCTGTCCAGACAGCACCAAGGCCGTAGGCTTCGGCAGCCAGCAGAAAATTCTCGGTGCATGCACCCATATCATCACGCCATATGCTGTTGGGCGATGTGACGGCCGGACCGTTGGGGTTGCCGCGCGGAGTGCGAGTGACGGTTGTGTCGGCGCAGAAAATGACCACAGCTGCAGCCTGCTTGAACTTGGGCATGTTGAAATTGCCGGCGAAGAGCTTGTCATACTGACTCTTGTCGGTCATTACCACTATGTGCCAAGGACGGACATCCATACCCGACGGTGCAGCAACGGCGGCATGCAAAAGTTTGTCCATAACCTCGTCGGGAATCGGTTCGGAGGTGTAGCTGCGCACGCTTTTGCGCTGCATAATGGTCTGCAACGTGGCATCGGCTGCGGACATCGTTTTGTCGGAGCTCTTACATGAAATCGTGAGCATTGCAACACAAGTCACGACTGCGGCTAAAAGGAAACAACTTTTTTTCATTGTATATTATTTTAAATAATCAAAGTCTGGCAGTACGCTGATAGATGTACTGTATAAGAGCTTTCGAAAACTCGGGGCTGTCTTTGTGCGGACTGCCGCTAACAGTATCCGTCGCATAGTCAACACAGTCAAAGCTGGTTACTCCCGAAGGCTCTATTAGGTTGAAAGCATTTTTGTATGCATGTACGGCAAAATGGCGCAGATTCGAGAACTTCGGGCTGAATACATTACGGCTAAACACAAACTGCGAAGCGTCAATGCCCAGTTGTGACAAGAGGGTTGCAGCAATGTCACTTTGGTTCATCAAAAAATCAACCACACGCGGCTCTTTTATCGCACCGCCAAACATCAGCAACGGGATATGAGCCACAACAGGGTCTCTGAGCACCTGATAATTCTGTGCATCGGGACAGCCATGATCGGCAACAATGACAATAAGCAGATTGTCCCATTGCGGTGTGTTGCGCAGTTTGTCGATAAGGACACCGATGCAAGAGTCGGCATAGGCGAACGAATTCATTCTCTGATTGGAGAGTCTCTGCATTGGAACCTCCCAGGGCTCGTGGCTGCTGAGCGTTAGTATCGCATCGAACGTAGGGTTGTTACCTTTTTTATTCATAAAGGAAAACGACTCAGGAATAAGTGTATAGGCATCCGGTGAGCCCCAGCTGCTAAGGTTTTTGCTGTCAGGGAAGGCCTCGTATCCGACAATCTCGTCGAAGCCTGTCTCGGTGAAATATGCACGCATGTTGGTGAAATCAATATCGCCGCCATATGTGAAACGTGTGGAGTATCCTGCCTTGCGAAGAGCTTCTGCCAAAGCCGGAAGTTTACGGCATTTGTCAGTCATCTTCATCAGTGATGTTGTTGGCAGACCCATCCATCCGTTTAGTATGGATACCATACCGCGATCAGTACGGAAATTGTTGGCATAGCAGTTGTTGAAGCATACCGATTCGCGTGCTATTCGAGTGATGTTTGGTCCCACGCTGTCGTTCATAGTCATGTACCATCCGCCTCCTTCCCACACTATCAGCAGAATGTCGGGACGCGTGGTGTTGAAGAGAGTGTCGGTGATATTGCCGTCGGTGACAAAGCAAGGCGCCACTATCGCTTCAGCCTCCTCATAAGTCATGAAATTAAATTCATGTTCAAGATCCTCAGCTTTGAAAAGCGAATGAATCATATTGAACAATGGATTGAGTGCAGAATGATTACAGAAATGATACTTCGAGAAATAGGCAAAAGAAGGATTTGCCGTTGACTGGGTTACACTGCATCGCATGCCGAGGAACATAAGTCCGCCGACAAGCAGGAAAAACAGAGCAAACCATTTGTTTCGAAGTTTGGGAAGCACAGTCTTGTACTTCGATATGTTCATCACACGGCGGAGAAAACTCTTCTCATTTTTCGGTTTCCAGAAGAAAATAGGCGACGTGGCATGACATAGACGTTTGAAATAGTGCCAGGTTAGAGCCACAATGGCGATAACACCTACAACGATGGCCCACCATTTGACGCTTGCCAGCATGTCCTTCGGCTTTGCAGCATATATAAGTTCATTGGCATCGAGTTTTGCACCCCAGAAAGAATAGAGGACGCAGTCGGCGATGAAGATGACTGACATCAGAAGGGCTACTATGAAATAGTATGGCTTCAATGCCTTAAGGATATCGAACGGCTTGACAAAGCAACTGACAATGAGAACTATGAACGGGACAACGATAATGTAGCATGCCGAAACAGAGTCGAGCCTCCATCCATGCCACAACACGGCAAGGCACTGGCCGAACGGTGCACCATCAGCGTAACCAACGTTCACGAGCATAAATACTATCTTCTGGGTGACAAAGACAAGTAGCAAAGTGATGTAGAGTCGAAGCAGAATTAACAGACGCTCTTTCATATAGTTGTATATATTTAGTATATAATTAAAAACTTTGCAAAAGTACAAAAGATATGGTTATTGTCAAATTAAAATCTTATCAAATTATGATTCAACGACATCACACATCTTTATGTTTCCCGACACGAAACCGCAGACCATAGTGCCATTCAATGAAATCGATATGTGCCGAGTGTGCCTTTAGCGACACACCAACAAAATGTCGCACAGGGCGTTCCATCTTGCTTAATTCATAGAACACTCCTACCCTTTCATAATACGGTGTGTGAGCCTGGTGCGACCGTAGCAGGTATGCAGCCAGGCCAAGATGAAGCGTCAGTCGATTGTAAGTGGCCTCGTAATTGCCGCAGAGACCAACATAAAACGGCAACGGATATTCGTCATGCTCAATGTTTTGGATGCCGTTGTGGGTTGTATTGTATGTCAGGTCAAGGTTAGCGCCGACGGCTCGTACAGGGTTCAGATGGTACTGCCAGCCCACGCGTGCTGTATAGGCATAATAGTAGTGGTCGAGCACCTTCACCGTGCGCGGCTTGACAAGACCCGAGGCATAACTCAGCATCAAGTCGTGACGGGGAAAGGCTGCCAAAGGATATTGTATAGGCAGATAGACAAAACAGGTGGAGTCGTAGATTTGCAACCTATTGTCGCGTTCCAATATGCGCTGAGGCGGAAGGCGGCGAGGAATCTGCCATCCCATTTGTAGCTGCATGTAATTCAGACCTTTGTTAGGCTTTACCAAATAGCCGTTGGAGGAATGGGTGAACATGGCTGACATCCACAGTGCCGATTGGTTCATGAACCGGTAACGATAGGCAAGTCCCACTTGAATCATGCAGTTGAGATACGAGCCGATGAAAACATTGGCATCGTCGTGCGAACGGCTGTAAGGATTTGTGTAGCATGCCAATCCAAAGTCGAATTCAAAGAAAAAAGTGCGTTGTCCACGTTCTAGCAAGCGTTCCTGAAGATATAGCGACTGGCTGAAACGATGTCCGGCAATGGCATTGGGGAAATAGGTGAAATTACTGCGCAAACCCATATTGTAGGGGCGACGGAGCAGATGCAACGTGCTGTCGTTTTCCTGCAGGCACCACACCTGAGGCAGCTGTATGGCAGCGTCGATGCCAGGCCCGAAGTCAGCTATGTAGCTCCACTCCGATGAATTCGGAATGGTATAGCAGCCTGTGGCAGACAAAACCAAATCGGCCTGGGCAAAAGAATGATGGGGAAACAAGAATAAAAGGAGAAAAACGGAGAATAGCGGACGGAAAGCTCTGAAAACTTGAAGGTCTCGGAAAACTCGAAGACCTCGGATTTCTGGAAAATGATAATTGTCTCCAGTTGTCATTCCTGAACCATTTTTAAGTAATCGTCCTCACTGATTATCGGAACACCAAGTTTTTCAGCTTTCTTAAGTTTCTCTGGACCCATTTTTTCACCGGCCAACACATAGTCGGTCTTGCTGCTGATAGAGCTGCTGACCTTGCCGCCATGCTGTTCGATATGAGCCTTGATTTCCTCGCGCGAGAAACGGCTGAAGACTCCGCTCACAACAAAAACCTTTTCGTTCAAAACATTGGAGACGTGGATATTGGCAGTAGTAAATTTAAGTCCTGCTTTACGCAGTCGTTCAATCAACTGCCGATGCCGCTCGTCGTGGAGATAGTCGTAAATGAACGTAGCCGTTTTCTCACCCACATCCTCGACCGCGGCGAGTTCCTCTACCGATGCCGACATCATGGCATCGATGTTTTTAAAGTAGCGTGCCAGTTTTTTTGCGCCTACCTCGCCCACATAGCGGATGCCGAGGGCAAAGAGCACCCGCTCGAACGGCACATCCTTCGATTTATCGATGGCATTCAAGATGTTGTCGGCTCCCTTGTCCTGGATACTTGCACGCCTTAAGCCGTCGTCGTCGTACGATTCAAGACCCACCAGTTGTTCGCGTGTTAAGCTGTAGAGGTCTGCCACATCACGCACAAGTCCCTTGCTGTACAGCATCTCGAGCCGCTCGGAACCAAGATTGTCGATATTCATAGCCTTACGCGAGACAAAGTGTTCCAGCCGCCCTACAATCTGAGGCGGACAGCCATCCTGGTTGGGACAGTAATGACCTGCCTCGCCGTCGGCACGAACCAGTCGCGCACCGCACTCGGGACAGTTGGTTATATATGGCACAGGCCTTGCTCCCGGCTGGCGTTTCTGCATGTCGATGCCCACAACTTTGGGTATTATCTCGCCGCCTTTTTCGACCAACAGAGAGTCGCCTTCGCGGATGTCCATTTTCTCTATGAAATCGGCATTGACCAATGTGGCGCGCTTCACCGTGGTGCCGCCAAGCCACACCGGTTTCATATTGGCCACGGGAGTTATGATGCCGGTACGTCCCACCTGAAACGAGATGCTCTCGAGCGGCGTGGAGACCTGCTGTGCCTTGAATTTGTAGGCTATTGCCCAGCGCGGCGATTTGGCGGTAAGACCCAGAGAGTCCCACAGCTTGACTTGGTTGACCTTTATCACAATGCCGTCGATAGCGAACGGCAGAGACCATCGTGCGTTGTCCCAATAGTCGATAAAGGCGCGTATCTCTTCAATATTGCGACATTCCTTGATGTAAGGCTGCACCTTGAAGCCCATCTGCAAAGCCGCCTGCAAGCGTCCGTAATGTGTTGACAGCAATCCTGTTGGGTCGTCTGCGTTGGATGGCAGCATCATAAAATACATGCAGAATTGCAGCTTGCGCTTTGCACATTCGGCGGAATCCTGCAGTTTGAGGCTTCCGCTGGCGGCATTGCGCGGGTTGGCAAAGGGTTCGTCGCCGTCGGCCTCACGCTGACGGTTGAAAGCCTCGAATTCGTCGAAAGGGTAGACCACCTCACCGCGAGCCTCGAAATCGTCCGGGTAGTCGCCATGCAGGCGCAGCGGGATGGTCGGTATGGTGCGGGCGTTGGTGGTTATGTCGTCGCCCACGGCACCGTTGCCGCGTGTCACGGCCTGCACCAACTGGCCGTGACGGTAGGTCAAGCCAATGGCCACGCCGTCGTATTTCAGCTCGCATGTATAGCTAAACTCAGTGTCGCCCAACAGCTTGCGTGTACGCGACTCGAAGTCGACAATCTCCTCAATTGAGTAGGTGTTGCCGAGCGACAGCATCGGGAAGCGGTGAGTGACCTGCTTGAAGCTCTTGTTGACCTCCCCTCCCACCCTTTTTGTCGGCGAGTTGGGCGATGCGAGCTCCGGGTATTGGCGTTCGAGGTCGATAAGTTCACGCAGCAGCTTGTCGAACTCGAAGTCGCTGACCAACGAGCGGTCGTTCATATAGTACTCGTAGTTGTATTGGTCAATCAGAGCGGTTAGCTCGGCGATGCGCTTGCGTGCAGGTTCTATGTCGATGTTGCTAAAAAGATCCAAAAGAGAAAGAGTTTAAAAGATATTAGGAGTTAGTTTTTTTTTCGGGATTACGGTATGTCGTTATTTCGGGATTACGGTATTTCGTTATTTTGTTATATCGGGATTACGGTATTTCGGTATTAGTTTTCGATTTTTAAAACTCCTTTGAAATTGAAAGAGACCGGGCCGGTGAGGCGTACATTGCGGTAGGCTTGGCCTGTCGGCTCGAACGACACCTTGAAATCGCCGCCTCTGGTTACAAGCGATTTGTTGCCGCTAACGATGGCACATGCCGTCACGCCAGTTCCGCACGCCCATGTTTCGTCCTCGACGCCACGCTCATAGGTACGCACAAAAAGCCTACCGTCATGGAGGTCTTCTATGAAGTCGACATTCGTTCCTTCGGGAAAGAGGTCGGCACGATTGCGCAGACAGCGACCTTCACCTACGACATCAAAAGTTTCGAGTCCTTCGACACGCTGTACATAATGCGGCGAGCCCGTGTCGAGGAACCATCCATCAAGGCAGCGGACTACCGTTGAACTGTCGACATCGCACATGCCAAGTTCGACGATACCCACCGACGACTGCTCGTCCCAGAAAAGCACTTCAGAGTGATGAGGACCGTCAAATCCAATGAAATCAAAGCACTGACGGCCTGTTTCCTCACTTTTTCGACCCAGACCGAGTCTCATGGCAAACGCTGTGATGCAACGACCTCCGTTGCCGCACATCGAGCCAATGCGGCCATCGCTGTTGTAGTACTTCATCTCGAAATCGTAAGGCTCTGGAGCGTTGCCAAGCGTCATCAGTCCATCGGCACCGACACCGAAACGGCGGTGACAGATGCGTTCAATCTGAGCCTCGGTCAGATGAGGGTCAGACTTGCGTATGTCAATCAACACAAAATCATTGCCAGCGCCATCATATTTATAAAAATCAATATTCATTTCATTGATACTTTTTGCAGCCTTAAAACACCATATATTCCATACCTAGATCTTCATTTCCTGTTGTTCCGGCTTGTAGTCGCTGTTGATAATAGCTTTGCGCGACAACAGGACAAGCAGCGAGCAGATGACAATAGAGAAAAAGATTATAGAATAGACCATACATTCTATGCGTTCCGCGCCGGGGATCACTTCGTAGCCCGTGGCGAGGTTGATTTGTCGTGGCACTGCCGCCAGCACAGCCGATGCCAAACCTTTGGGAATCATCACCGAGACGATGTGGCGGTCGGTTTTAGTGTTCTTTCGTCCGACCAGACAGATAAGCAGGAACCGGCCAATGAATATCACCACACAAATGACAAAGCCATAGAGCAGCGCCATCGTGTCGGTGAAGGGAATACTTACACCTATATATATAAAGAAGAATGTCTTAAGCAGGAAGACAATTTCTTTGAAAAACGCCTTCTCATTGTCCTCGAGCGTCTGCATGCGAGGTTGCTTGCGACGATACAGTTTCCAAAGCAGAGTAAATTCGAAATAAGAGGCGTTGCCCAGCACGATGCCGAATGCCAGTGCCGAAATGGCACCGCTGTAGTGGAGAGCCTCTGTGATTCCGTAGACTACAAACATAAATGCAGGTGTCAGGAACATGGAGTTCTGCAGCCGCCGGACCTGTCTGAGCAGTCCAGACCACAGCATGCCTGACACAACACCTATTATCAACGCCATGACAAACGAAGCCAGCACGTTACCAACAACATGCACGGCGCTGATTTTTCCCATCTTGAAGCCCTCGATGATGGCCAGAGACACAACAATGCATATCACTGCAGATATGGCCGACTCGAGAGTAAGCACCGTTTGAGTCCGTTTGCTGATTTTCATCTGCTTAATCATAGGGATAACTATCGACGCACCCGTACCAGCCACCATAGCGCCCGTCAGCGTTGCCGTCCGCCATCCCATGCCTGCCAACAGGTGAGCCGTCACGGCAGTCAATGCCATTGTCAGGCAGAACGAGTAGAACGTGACCTGCACCATGCCAACCCAATAACGCCGCAGGTCGTCAATATGCATATCTATTCCGCTGTCGACCAATATAAAGACCAGTGTAACGTAGGCAAAGACGACGCCAAGGCTGCCGAACATATCGGGCGACACCCAGCCAAGCACCGGTCCAAGCAAAATGCCGATAAGCACGAGGAACAACACATCGGGCACCCTCCGCTTGCTGAAGATGGCGGAGAAAAGGTGGGCTGAGAAAATCAGAACCCCCATAACGATGAATATCTTGCCCATACTGTGTTTTTTATACTATTACTTTTTTTTGACTGGCTACCGCATGTCAGGTCATCAACAAGATGTCACGATGTTTAAACGCATGTTTCAGAAATCGATGTCCGGGAACAGCTTGCGCAGCGAGTACATAGAGCTGTTGCGTGAAGCCATGGCATCAAACTTTTCACGGGGAAGGTATATTTTTGCCTCATGCTGTTCAACCTGGACAACCACTTTGTAGCTCAAGGCCTCGTTGCTTGTAGCTTCATGCATGAAGGTGAGTATCGGTTCCTGGTAGTTGTGGAACAGTTTGTCGTAGTAGATATTCGGAACCTTGATATTGAACAAGTTGTTATTCTTAAGCTCCACTTGCTTGTCAGCAATCAGGCTGTGGAATTTCTCGTCGTCCTTGTACTTCTCAGCCAGTTGTTTCCACAGTTCTTCCAGACGTTCCTGAGTCAGCTGCTCCACCTCACGGTTCTCGAGAGGATTGATACGCTTAATCTCTAGAGGTGCTGAGATTGACAAAGACGACAGCATCTTTCTTGGAATGCCCGCAATGGGTTTATGACCCTCCTCAGGCTTTGCCGCCGGGGACTGCGTTTCGACTTTTTCCTCAGGTTTCGCCACAGGTTTGGAGACATTCTCAGCCGCCGGTGCCGTTTCTTTAGGTGCATCGGTCGAAGCGGTTGCTTCAGGCTGGGTTTTATGTTCCGCTTGTGGCGATCTTGCTATCTATCCTGCCGTCTGTGGAAGCTGCAGGTTTTTCATCAAGGCCGCCATCTTCATCAGTGCCACCTCAATGAAGAGGCGTTTGTTGCCGGCGTCGCGGAATCGGTATTCGTAGTCGGACGAAATCTCGAGCAATTTCATAAGCAGAGGCAGTCCGCATGCAGCCGATTGTTGAGCGAAGCGTTGTCTGGCGGTCTCGCCACAGTCCAACAATTTGTGAGTAGCCGGGTCGATGCTCACCATCAGGTTGCGCAGGTGTTCAGACATGCCGGTAATGAAATGCTGGCCGTCGAAACCCTTGTCGATAACCTCCTGGTAGAGGAGCAGGGCGGAAGATACATCGCCGGCACGGAACATGTCGACAAAGCGGAAATAGTAGTCGCTGTCGAGCATGTTGAGGTTCTCCAGGCAGCCCTTATATGTCAAGTTGCCGCCCGTGAAGCTCACCAGCTGGTCGAAGATAGAGAGAGCGTCGCGCAGTCCGCCCTCAGCTTTCTGGGCTATGATGTGGAGAGCGTCGGGCTCATATTTCACATCTTCGTTGCCGGCCACGAACTCCAGGTGCTTCACGATGTCCTCAGTCTGGATGCGCTTGAAGTCGAACACCTGGCAGCGCGACAGGATGGTAGGGATAATCTTGTGTTTCTCAGTTGTTGCAAGAATAAACTTAGCATAGGCAGGAGGTTCCTCGAGAGTCTTGAGGAAGGCGTTGAAGGCCGCCTGCGAAAGCATGTGCACCTCGTCGATGATATAGACCTTGTAGCGGCCTGTCTGAGGCGGGATGTAGACCTGCTTCACCAACTCGCGGATGTCGTCGACCGAGTTGTTCGACGCAGCGTCGAGTTCAAAGATGTTCATCGATGCCGAGCTGTTGAACGAGCGGCACGACTCGCATTCGTTGCAAGCCTCCATGTCGGCTGTGGGGTTGGTGCAGTTGATGGTTTTGGCCAGGATGCGTGCGCATGTCGTCTTGCCCACGCCGCGGGGACCGCAGAACAGGAACGCCTGTGCCAGCTGGCCTGTGCGGATGGCATTTTTCAGTGTTGTGGTGATATGCGACTGACCCACGACACTCTCAAATGTCGAAGGACGGTACTTTCGCGCTGATACTATGTAGTTTTCCATAAAAGGGAACAAGTTTTTCAAAATGCAAATTTACGAAAAAAAAACAGAAGTCAAAAAAGAGAGATAAAAAACGAACGGCCTAGATTAAGAAAAGAGCGCCACTAATAAACTTTTCATTGCGGCAATATACTAATTGGTTTAAAAATGCGTTTTGCAAAAAAATAGGAAATGAAGAGAATTCTCGTCACCGGAGGAGCCGGGTTTATCGGCTCGCACACAATAGTTGAACTGCAGAAATCAGGCTATGAAGTCGTCGTGGTCGACAATCTCGATAACTCGTCGCCCATTGCCTTGGAGCGCGTGCAGAAGATAACGGGCAAGCCCGTGGCGTTCTACAAGACCGACATCCGCGACCGCGAAGGTCTGAACAAAGTGCTTGACGAACATCCCTGCGACGCATGCATCCATTTCGCCGGGCTGAAAGCTGTCGGCGAATCGGTAGAAAAGCCGTGGGAATACTATGAAAACAACATTGGCGGCACCCTTGTCTTGCTTGACGTGCTGCGCAAGCACAACTGCAAGAACATCATTTTCAGCTCGTCGGCAACCGTCTACGGCGACCCTGAGCAGATTCCCATCACCGAACAATGTCCCAAAGGCCAGTGCACCAACCCCTACGGCTGGACCAAGAGCATGCTGGAGCAGGTGATGATGGACATCCAGAAGGCCGACAAGGAATGGAACGTCGTCTTGCTGCGCTACTTCAACCCCATCGGGGCACATCCCAGCGGCACCATCGGCGAAAACCCAAACGGCATACCCAACAACTTGATGCCTTACGTCACCCAGGTGGCTATCGGCAAGCGTCCTGAACTCGGTGTGTTCGGCAACGACTACAACACCCCCGATGGCACAGGCGTGCGCGACTACATCCATGTCGTCGATCTGGCCCGCGGCCATGTCTGCGCGCTCAAAGCCATCGAACGCAACTGCGGACTGGCCATCTACAACCTCGGCACCGGCCATGGCTATAGCGTGCTCGACGTGGTGAAGGCCTTTGAGAAGGTGAACGGCGTGAAGGTCCCCTACTCTATCAAGCCGCGCCGTGCCGGCGACATCGCCACCTGTTACAGCGACCCCGCCAAGGCCGAACGCGAGCTTGGATGGAAAGCAGAATTCGGCATTGAAGAGATGTGCCGCGACAGTTGGAACTGGCAAAAGAATAATCCTAATGGTTTTGAAAAATAGAATTATGAAGAAAATAGTATTTATGCTGTTGCTCACAGCAGCCACATTAGGAGCAGCAAAAGCTCAAGACAAGGTTTACGATGCCGAAATCGACGCCATGGAACAGATACGCGCTGCAACGGAACTTGCGCAGGAGACTGACCGCTATGTGCTATGTCAGGTGGGTGGCAACTGGTGCCCCTGGTGTCTGCGTTTTGCACAATTTGCAACAACCGACGAGGTGATAGCTCCATTTATAAAAGATAATTATGTCTACATCCACGTCAACTACTCTAAAGAGAACAAGAACATTGAGGCTATGCGTTTCCTTGGCAATCCCGGCCGCTTTGGCTACCCGGTCTTCGTCATCCTGAACCGTGATGGCCAGCCTATCCACATTCAGGAGTCGGAATCACTCGAGGAAGGTAAAGGCTACAGTCAGAAAAAAGTGGAGAAATTCCTCAAGCTCTGGACCAGGGAAGCCGTCGAAGCAGAAGTGAAAGAATAGTATATTACAACAGGACAACAAAAAAAGAAGGAACAACGTGTGTTCCTTCTTTTTTTGTTGCATCTGCAATAAGCAGATGACTGATTATCATTTCTCCAAACGGATGCGGGCGTCGACGGCTGTGACGTAGCGTGGGTTGCCCAGCAGCGGGTTGAGGTCCATCTCGGCGATTTCGGGAGCGGCCTGCACAAGGGCACTCACGCGAGCCACCTGTTCAGCATAGAGGTCGATATTCACGCCCTCCTGGCCACGGACACCTTCGAGAATCTTGTAGCCCTTGAGTTGCTTGAGCATCTCCTTGGCCTCGGCAGCGGTGATGGGAGCCAGAGCACTCTGAACGTCCTTCAGCACCTCAATAAAGATGCCACCCAGACCGAAGAAAATCTGATGGCCAAATTTCTCGTCACGGATGGCTCCGATATAGACATCGGTACCGTCAAGCATGGGGTACATTTCAACAGCATAGGTCTCGGGGATGACAATGAGGCGGTCGAATTCCTTGTCCACAGTGTCGAGGTCTTTCACACCGAGAGTCACGCCGCCCACATCGCTCTTGTGCAGCGGTCCGACGACCTTCATTACGAGAGGCACATCTTTCGAGCAGCCCACTTCTTTGGCGAAAGCGAGGGCGTCCTCTTTCTTGCTAACCTCAACACTCTTCTTGCGGCTGATGCCGGCAGCGTCGAGGAGCTCGTTGTAGTCGGCAATCTCCATGTAGCCATCCTTGCAGCGGTCGACGGTCTTGCGGATACGAGCCACATCGATGACGGGAGTCTCCACATGTTCGGGCTGAGGTTTCGGAGTGTTGTAAACCTTGACCAAAGCGTTGCCGAGGACACACTCCTCGGGGAAGTTGATATTGCCCTTGGCGATAAAGTCGTTGATTTCGTCCTTCACGTTGATGATGGAAGGCAGCACAGGGAAGATAGGCTTCTTGCAAGTGCGCATCTTCTGGTCGAGCAAGTCGTAGACCTCCTTGTTGGAGAAGAGTCCCGGCGAGCCGAAGATGACCACCGAGAAGTCAATCTCGTCGAAATCGTTCTCGACAGCATCGAGGATATAGCCCAGCTGTTCGGCGGTGCCGGTAGCGAGGAAGTCGATGGGGTTGCCAACGCTCGAGCCACCGAAGAGTTTGCTCAGCAGTTCGGGAGCCTTGGGGTGTTCCTTCAGCGAAGGAATATCCATGCCACCATTGGAGAGCACGTCGGTGAGCATCACGGCGGGACCGCCGGCATGGGTTACGATAGCGCAGCGTTTGCCCTTCAGCTCGGGATACATGAAGACACCGCATACAGTGGTGAGTTCCTGACGGTTCTGGCAACGGACGATACCGGCCTTGCGGAACAGGGCGTCGACGGCAGCGTCGTTGGTTGCCAATGCGCCGGTGTGCGAAGAGGCGGCACGGCTACCTGCGGCAGAGCCACCGCTCTTGATGGCAGCGATATGGCAGCCCTTGTTAATAAGGCTGCGTGAGTGTTTCAGCAGACGCTGCGGGTCGCCGATTTTCTCCATATAGAGCATGATGACATGCGATGATTTCTCGGGGTCGAAAGTCTCATCGAGGTGTTCGAGGACATCCTCAATACCCAGCTGGGCACTGTTGCCTACAGCCCAAACGCTGTTGAACTTAAGACCATTGCTGATACCGTACTCCTTGATGAAGACGGCGGTGGCACCGGAACCGGTGATAAAATCGACACCCTTAGGATCCAGCGGAGGGATGGGGGTATCGAAGCAACCGCTGTAGTTGGTGTTGAGGAAGCCTGTGCAGTTGGGGCCGATGAGCGAGCCGCCGACACTGTTGATGGTGTCAACAATATGCTTTTCGATTTCAGCACCCTCGTGACTCTCCTCTGAGAAACCGGCACTGACGATGATGAAGCCCTTGCAGCCTTTTTCCTTGGCCAGCACGTCGACCGTCTGGGCGCAGAACTTGGCGGCGATGCAGAGGATGGCGCAGTCCACCTGAGGCAGATCCTCGACCTTGGCATAGCATTTCACACCCTGTACTTCAGTCTCTTTGGGGTTTACAGCGTAAACCTGACCCTTGAAGGGGCTTTCCAAGAGGTTTTTCAGCGACTTGCCACCGGGTTTATGTACATCGGAGGATGCACCGCAAATGACGATGCTCCTAGGATTAAGTAATTCTTTTGCTATCATATCTTTATATTTTAATTATTATTTGCAAGAAAATGCAAAATTATAAAAAAAAGTTAAACCTTCAAAATAAAGTTGCAAAGGGAAGTAATAAAAGGAAGTAAATCTTCGATGGAAGTTATGTGCTGCGCACAGGACTATACTGATCATTTGTCCTTTTTTACTTCCATTTTTACTCCCTATTTAACTTCCTCTTTTACTTCCATTATTACTCCCACTTTTACTTCCTTATATTATACTTTCTCTAAAAGAAAGAACCCCGACATATTGCAATGTCGAGGTTCCATTTCATATTTACAAATACATGATTTTTAATGCAGGAAAGCGAGCAAGATACCGGCAGCCACTGCCGAGCCTACCACGCCGGCCACATTCGGGCCCATAGCATGCTGCAGCAGGTAGTTGGTCTTGTCGTATTCAAGTCCCACATTGTTTGACACGCGGGCGGCATCGGGAACAGCCGAAACACCGGAGTTACCGATGAGAGGATTGATCTTGTTACCCTCTTTGAGGAAGAGGTTCATGAACTTCACGAAGCAGACACCGAAGAAGGTAGCCACGATGAATGAACCGGCACCAAGAGCGAAAATCAACACCGAACGGCCTGTGAGGAAAGTGGTAGCCTGAGTGGAGGCACCCACGGTGATACCGATAAGAAGCGTACAGATGTTGACAATAGCGTTGGAAGCCACCTCGGAGAGACGCTTGGTGACGCCGCACTCCTTCAACAGGTTGCCGAAGAAGAGCATACCCAGCAGAGGCAGACCCGACGGCACGATGAAAGCGCAGAAGATGAGGCCCAAGATGGGGAACGAAATCTTCTCGAGCTTAGTCACCTGACGCGGAGGACGCATGCGGATGGTGCGTTCCTTCTTAGTGGTGAGCAGTCGCATGATAGGCGGCTGGATAACCGGCACCAAAGCCATGTAGGAGTATGCCGAAACAGCGATGGCGCCCATCAGGTCGGGAGCCAGCTGCGACGACAGGAAGATGGCCGTTGGACCGTCAGCACCGCCGATGATGCCGATAGCACCAGCCTCGTTGGGAGCGAAACCCAGACCGAGGGCACCCATATAAGCAGCGAAGATACCCACCTGGGCGGCAGCACCGATAAGCATAAGCTTAGGATTGCTGAGCATGGCCGAGAAGTCGGTCATGGCACCGATACCCAGGAAGATTAGCGGCGGATACCAGCCGTTCTGCACACCATGGTAGAGTATGTGCAGGACAGATCCGTCCTCATAAATACCAATTTTAAGTCCGGGATAGAAAGGGATGTTACCCACAATCATACCGAATCCGATAGGAACAAGGAGTAGAGGTTCAAACTCCTTTTTGATACCCAGATAGATGAATATCAAACCTATTAAAATCATGATGATGTGGCCCCATTCCACGTTGGCGAAACCGGTGTAGTGAAGGAACTGCACCAACTGCGTCGACATGAAGTCCATGAAGCCACTTGAAGACAAAATATTCATTAGATTTTAGATTTTATTCGTTGATATGAAGATTTTTATCCAATGACGACCATGACATCACCCTCGAGCACTGAGTCGCCCTTGCGGACTTTCACCTCGGTGACGGTGCCTTCAACATCGGCCTCGATGTTGTTTTCCATCTTCATGGCCTCGAGCAGGACAACAGTCTGGCCGGCCTTGACCTTGTCGCCGACATTGACGAACACATCGAGGATGGTGCCGGGCAGAGGCGTTGTGACCTTCGAACCAGCCGAAGCGGGCGACGACTTCTGCACGTCACCGCTGGGAGCAGCGGCAACCTGGGGAGCCTTGCGGGTCTGCATGACCACCTGGGTTTTCTTCATCTCTTTGTCGACAGTGACCTTGTAGGGGGTGCCGTTTACGTCCAGCGAAATCTCCTGGCCTTCAACTTCGTTGATGTCGACGGAGTATTCAGTACCGTTTATTTTGAATTTGAAATTTTTCATTGTCTGTTATTGTTTTACTTCTAACACTTTGACGTTAATACCTTTAAAGCCGAAAGAACGTCAATGTTATTTCCTGTTATTAAAATAATGATTCATATTATAATACTTGGCATTCCACGGAGTCCATGCGCGCTCCACCTTCTGAATGGTGATGATGGTGTCCTCCTCGTCGTGGAGTTCCTCGTCATACAGATAGATGGCCGTTGCGATGGCGGCATAGATTTCGCCCGAGGTTTCGGAAGCCAACGGTGTTGCTGCCGAGGCAGCGGCGGCCTTGGTCGACTTGTTAGCCTTGCGGTCCTGAGTTCTCATGATAAGCTTGCCGTATCCCTTCAGGATAAGCGAGATGCAAAGGAGAGCCAGGAACACCACAGAGACTGCGACCACGGTGAGACCGATACCGACAGGGTCTGATTTAAGAATTTCGTCGGCCTGTTTGGGTCTGTGGTAGTGATGCTTTGCCAAAGACTTAACGCCATCGATGCCCTGCGAGATATCCAGGATGTTGATGTCGTAGCCAAGCGGATTACGACCCATAACAATCAACTCGTCGGGGAAGACATGGAATGCGTAGGAGCAGCAGCTGAAATCGACGCGTTTCACGATGTTGCCGTCCAAATCAACAAAAGCAAGATAAGATGAATCTTTTTTCGAGGAGGCCAAGAACACTACATGATTGTCGAAGAAGCCCACACTTTTGGGGCGAAGAATGTTGACAAGATCATGACGGCCTTTTGCCACATCGACAGGAATTTTGATTGTCGTGTCGAAGCCAGCCTCATTACGGAAGATCATATCAACCGTGTTGTCGATGCTGTCGATGACCACATAGAGGTTATAACCGCCCACATAGCAAGCCGGCACCGAGATAAAGTCGGTAATATCACAGGCAATATCACTCTGAGGGTTGTTGTTCTCGTAAGTAGTCAACACAGGATCGTCGGGATATTCCTCGTCGTGCATGGCCCATACAGGGGTGGAGCACAAAGCGAAGACGAAGAGTCCTGTTGTCAATAATTTCTTTAAGATATTCATATTTACGATCAATTCGGTATTAATAAATAAACCCGATCCGGTGTACGAGGTGCCGCGCCGTGGCGGCACCCATACTCCGAAACTTCTCAGCGAGAATTACTTTTGGTGGTTCTCGCAGTCATGCTTGCATTCGCCGTTGGCTTTGTCCTTGCAGCACTGGCCATCACCTTTGCAATCAGCATTGGCTTTGTCCTTGCAGCACTGGTTTTCACCATTGCATGCAGGTTTCTGCTTGCAGGGGCTGTCCTCGGGGCATGCGCAGTTATCGCAGTTTTTGGCGAGGCAGTCTGCATCGGGGCAGGTGTTCTGGCAATGATTCATGCAAGGCTTGTCGCAAGGTTTGTCACAAGTTTTCTCAGTGTTTGCCTTGTCCTTGTTTGTGTCCTTGGTGGAGTCGTTACCCTTGGCACCGCCGCCACAGGCCACCATTGCGAAAGCAAATGCGATTCCGAAGAATCCGATCATTAAAGATTTTTTCATTGTTTGATTTTGATTTTTTGTCCGAAAGGACGGTTTCTAAAATTGTTTTGTTTAAAATTAATACTTTGTTTCGCCAGTCCATTACAAAGGAATATTGCAGTGCTTCTTCATCGGCAGAGCGTCTTTCTTGGTCGCGAGAGCCTGCAGTGCGCGGATAACGCGGAAGCGGGTGTTGCGCGGCTCGATGACGTCGTCGATGTAGCCGTACTTGGCAGCATTGTATGGATTAGCGAATTGATCGTTATATTCTTTTTCTTTTTCAGCCATGAACTTAGCCTTCTCTTCGGGATCGGTAATCTCCTTGAGAGCGCGGCCCTGCAGCACCTCAGTGGCACCGCTGGCACCCATGACGGCAATCTGAGCCGTGGGCCAAGCATAGTTGATGTCGCTACGGAGTTGCTTGCACGACATGACGATGTGTGCGCCGCCGTAGCTCTTGCGGAGGGTGACGGTAACCTTGGGCACCGTAGCCTCGCCGTAGGCGAACAGGAACTTGGCGCCGTGAGCGATGACACCGGCGTACTCCTGACCCGTTCCGGGAAGGAAACCAGGAACATCGACCAAAGTGACGATGGGAATATTGAATGCATCGCAGAAGCGCACGAAACGGGCGCCCTTGCGGCTGCTGTTGCAGTCAAGCACACCGGCCATAACCTTGGGCTGGTTGGCGACAACGCCTACCGACACACCGCCGAAGCGTGCGAAACCGACCACCAGGTTGGGGGCGAATTTCTCATGAACCTCTAGGAACTTGCCGTCGTCAACGATGGAGTGGATGATATCCTTGACATCGTAGGCCTGGTTGGGGTTCTCGGGGATGATGGTGTTGAGGCTGTCCTCCAGACGGTCGATGGGATCCTCTGTGGGAACGTAAGGAGCCTCCTCAAAGTTGTTGGAAGGAATGTAGCTGATGATATCGCGGATAAGCTGGAGAGTGGACTCCTCAGTCTCGCCGACGAAATGAGCCACACCCGACTTGGTGGCGTGAACCATAGCGCCGCCCAGCTTGTCGGTGGTGACATCCTCGCCAGTGACAGTCTTCACAACCTTCGGGCCAGTGAGGAACATATAGCTGTTCTCCTTCGACATGAGGATAAAGTCGGTAAGAGCAGGCGAATAGACCGAGCCGCCGGCGCAGGGACCAAAGATAGCGGAAATCTGAGGCACGACACCCGAAGCAAGGATGTTGCGCTCGAAAATCTCAGCATAGCCGGCCAGCGAGTTGCAGCCCTCCTGGATACGTGCTCCGCCTGAGTCGTTGAGACCGATAACAGGAGCGCCGACCTTCATAGCCTGATCCATGACCTTGCAGATCTTCAGCGACATTGTCTCCGAAAGCGAACCTGCGAAGACAGTAAAATCCTGTGCAAAAACATATACCTGGCGACCGTCGATGGTACCGTAGCCGGTCACAACACCGTCACCGAGGTACGACTGCTTCTGCATGTCGAAATTAGTACAACGATGGGTGACGAACATGTCGAATTCCTCAAACGAGCCTTCGTCGAGGAGCAGGGCAATACGCTCGCGGGCAGTCAATTTGCCCTGTTCGTGCTGCTTGTCAATACGTTTTTGACCGCCGCCCATTTTGGCTTCACTTCTCTTGTCGAGAAGTTCTTTTATTTTTTCTTCAAATGCCATTATTTGAACTGTTTGTTGGTTTATAATGTGAGGCATCCCGCAGCTCTTAGCGGCCTTGGTAAGCCCCGAAAACTCAAAATATTATTTGCAGCAGAGCTCGGTGAGTACACCCAGAGTGCTCTTGGGATGGAGGAAACCGATGTGCAGGCCCTCGGCGCCACCGCGCGACTGCTGGTCAATGAGGCGTACACCCTTTTCCTTGCACTCGCTGAGTGCCGCGTCGGTGTTCTCGACAGCGAAAGCGATGTGGTGCATGCCGCCCTTGCCGCCGTTCTTCTCGATGAACGAAGCGATGGTGCTTTCAGGACATGTAGGCTCGAGGAGCTCGATTTTCACGTCGCCGATTTTGAAAAAAGCAGTTTTAACTTTCTGGTCCGTAACCTCCTCAATGGCGTAGCATTTGAGACCCATTACATCTTCCCAGTACTTGATGGCCTCGTCGAGATTCGTCACGGCGATGCCAATGTGCTCTATGTGCGAAGGAGTCATTTTTAAGTTGTTTTTAATTATTATTAATATTTTTTACAATTTTTCATATTGACAATAACACCATTTATACACACAACGAATTGATGTACATACAAATAGTGCAAAAAGACACAAAAGCAAAGATACAACAATAATTTGGAATGGCAAAATAAATGTCTGATTTTATCTTTTTTGATGGCGTTAAATAACAAAAATGTAAAGTAAAAAAGAGCTAAAGAACCAGACAAAAAACGAGCCTCTGCAGAATGAAAGAGGCTCGTTTTTATCTTGCATTTACCTTCTGATTCACGACGTCGACGGAGACTGGCGGATATTTGCCGATGACGAGGAAGTATCGTTTCCGTTTGGGCAGGCGGACGTAGTAGTTGTCTGCAGGCTGGCTGTACGGTATCTGGTCGTCAACAACGAGAAGTCCGTCGGGGTCATAGAGGCGGATGGTTGTACCGGCAAGACGCAAAGCGTTGGTTACACGAAGTATCTTGCCATCAATAAAGAGCCATTCCGACGGCTCATCGGGCAAGAACGAAATGTCAGGAACAGCTATAGGCTCGTCAAACTCTTCTTCCTCTTTTTCGACAAGTTCGGTAATATATTGGTAAACCGTGTCGTGAATATATACTGTATCGTGGACAAAAACAATCTCCGGCCCGACCTGCGAAGAGGTGCAGCCTTTTGGATAATGCAGATAATCAAAGTGTTTTCCTATTGCCGAGTTGGCATACACACCAAGTGTTCCGCACGGAACGGTGACTGGCGTAGAGTTGTCGAGGCCATAGAAAGTTCTCTTGGAGACATACGGTGGAAGCTGTGAACAGAACACAACCGACTGCAGTTTGCAATAAGAGAAGGCATAGTCGCCTATCGACCTGACACCATCAGGAATAACCATTTCGCTGAGCGACGAGCAGTTAACAAATGCACACTGTCCGATTGTCTCGACACTCCGACCTTCGTCAACATATTCCAGTTCCTTCATGCCAACAAAATTGTAGAACAAGAAGTCCGGTATAGTGCTGACTTTCGCTCCGACAACAACCTTTGTCGGGGAAATGTTGTCGAAAAAAAGATTCTGCATCCCCGAAGGGTACTCTGCATTGAAGACAAAGACCTTCAACCGATTCAGTCCATTGAACGCGAATGGAGGAAGTATTTGGACATTGGACTCGACAACAACTGTATCGAGCGCCAGACAACCTTCGAAAGCATTGTCGAGCGACAATAGACTATCGCATGCAAAGACAATTGAATAGAGATGGGTGCAATTCCGGAAAGCATCACTGCATATAGAGGTAACCCATCGCGGTATTGTAACAGACGTGATGTCGCGACATTCGGCAAAAGCGCGGTTGTTTATGACTGCAACCTTGTAAACAACACCGTCATACACCACCTCACTCGGAATAGTGACACGTCCGCTCGGAAAGGATGGACGTTCAACACTGTCCTCGGAGAATTCGACCGGTGACACGACAGCAACAGCAGGGTCGACCTCATCAATGATTGAAAAATAGAACGTCGTGCCGGAAACAGTCTTTGAAAAGTCGTACGCTCTGGCGCCGATTGGCAGAAGCAGCATGGCGAGCATTGCAAGACGACTGATTATGGAGACTATCAAGGGCATGGACAGAGATTCTTGTTTGTTTATAGAGGATTCGGCATCCAGTTAAAGGCTAAGCTGTTTCACCAATTTCCTGACATTCTGTGCTATGGCGGCGGCATCGTATCCGCATTCGCTCTGCAGTCTCGGAACCGAGCCGTGGCTTACAAAATAATCGGGAATGCCAAGCCGCGAAACAACAGGGATAGGCATTGAAATCTCTTCATGATGCCTTTGCTGGTAGTATTCGAGAACCGCGGAGCCGAAGCCACCCTGCAGGCATCCGTCTTCAACAGTGACGACCGCCTTATAATTCGATGCAATCTCGTTGAGCAAATCAGTGTCGAGCGGTTTGACAAAACGCATGTCGTATACACCGACCTCGATGCCTTCGGATGCAAGTGTTTCGGCAGCAGCGACAGCTTGGTTGCCGACATGTCCGATTGTGAGCAATGCAACATCCTTACCATTACGGATGCAACGGCCTTTGCCTACGGGAATTGGCTTCATTTCATTCTTCCAATCGGCATGAACCGACAACCCGCGCGGATAGCGGATAACCACCGCACCCATACCATCCTGCTGGGCGGTGTACATCATGTCGCGAAGTTCATGCTCATCCATCGGCGCACAAATGGTAAGATTTGGTATAGGACGGAAGAAGGCGATATCGAAAGCGCCATGGTGGGTAGCGCCGTCCTCGCCGACAATACCGGCGCGGTCGAGACAGAAAACAACATGCAGGTTTTGCAGCGCCACATCGTGAATCACTTGATCATAGGCACGCTGCATAAAGCTGGAATAAATGTTGCAGAACGGTATCATACCCTGAGCGGCAAGGCCAGCCGAAAATGTCACGGCATGCTGTTCAGCGATGCCGACATCGAAAGCCCTATCCGGCATTTTCTCCATCATCAGATTGAGCGAACATCCTGTCGGCATGGCAGGGGTTATACCCACGATACGAGGATTGCTTTCGGCAAGTTCAACAATGGTGTGGCCGAACACATCCTGATATCTCAATGGTTGATCGCCCTCCGGTTTTCTGATTTGTTCACCAGTCTCCGCGTCAAATCTGCCAGGAGCATGGTATACCACCGGATTTCGCTCAGCGAGTTCCATGCCCTTGCCTTTCTTGGTGATGATATGCAAGATTTTAGGGCCATTCAAATTCTTCAACTGCGAAAGCACTTCGACAAGATGCCTCACATCGTGTCCGTCGACAGGACCGAAATAGCGAAATCCCAGAGACTCGAAGAGGTTTGGACCGCCCAGCAGCAGAGTCTTCATCGAAGCAAGCGATTTTGAGAAGAAATTCTTGCTACGGGTTTCTTTCTCGTCACCGCCGACACTACGCCATACACGTTCCTTGAACCGGTTATATTTTGGCGAAGCCGTTATCTTGACAAGATAGCGGCTAAGGCCTCCGACAGCCTTGTCTATTGAAATGCCATTATCATTGAGTATCACCAAAATATTCGCTTTCGAAACGCCAGCGTTATTCAAAGCCTCGAAAGCCTCGCCTCCAGTCATGGAACCGTCGCCAATGACAGCAATATGTTGACGTGAGATGTCGCCCTGAAGCTTGGAGGCCGTGGCCATTCCCAGAGCCGCAGAGACAGAAGTGGAAGAATGACCTGTGCCAAAAGCGTCGTATGGGCTTTCGTCCATACGCGGAAAACCGCTTATACCACCATAGGTACGGATGGTCTGGAACTGATCGCGGCGACCCGTGAGTATCTTATGGGCATAAGCTTGGTGGCCGACATCCCATATTATTTTGTCGTCGGGTGTATTGAACACATAATGCAATGCTATGGCCAACTCCACTGTTCCGAGCGACGAAGCCAAGTGGCCGGGATGTGTGGCGAGAGTGTCCACAATAAAGTGGCGCAACTCAAGAGCCAGCTCTGGCAAATCACTTTCCGGCAATCTCTTTAAATCCTCGGGAGTACTAATATTTTCTAATATAACGCCTTGCAATGCTTCTGTATCTTTAATCAGGGTGCAAAGATACTCATTTTCTTGGATATAGCAAACAAAAAAATCAAATCACTTTTTGCCGCGGTCGTTAGGCATTGTATAGGAAGGATTGTCTTTGGGCAGGGGTTCAAACTCTTTATTGAGTTTCGGGTTGCTGAGCCGTCCTTGGGCGTTGTCGCGCAATTCCCATCTGCCTTCGCGGAAGACGTATGCCAACTCGGTGCCTGTTGGAGCATAGTACTGCGGCAAGCCTTCCATGCCGGGAAGCATAGGTGCAATCTCGTCGAAGATTATCATCTTCATCTTTTCCTCATGAGGCACCTGCACGTTGTATGTGCGACCTTTCTTTTTGATTTTCTTATTTTCATAGGTGCGGACTGTCTGTTCGTCAAAGCAGACGTTCACCATGGCGTTACGTGAATATTCAAGAACCACACGACGGATATTCTTCTCACGGCGGAACAATGCCTGTCCGAACTGCGGTTTTGAGCTGTTGGAACGAAAGCAGATGGGTTCTATCACTTTGCGCTGGGTCAGCATGTTGCATCCCGTCCAGCCGATTAGAGTATAGTAATTTTTGCCTTCAAACTTGGTCTCTATCAACTCCTGATAGACGCTGCCAAGCCAGTTTTCGGGTGCAAGGAGCACCTCGTTGGGCGACAGAATCTCATCAGACATGTCGTTGAGAACATAGACATCGTATTCTTCCGTCTTTGAGTTGTATGACTGGACAAATCCAAAGCACTCATACTCACCATTATCGCGCACCACAGGCCATGTTATGATACGGAACTGCCGGTCGCTTGATGTCAGGACAGAAATCTGCGTACCGAAATCCCATTTCCACTGAAAGGAGCCCTCGATCTGCAATGCCTCCTCGAACATCTGAACCAACAGTTCGTTGGCGTTGTAACGCTCATTATCGGTGGGCGAGTTGACCACATGGTCGAGCAGCTGCTGCATGTTGCTCTGGTATTTAGCAAGCAAATCCCTGTTCTGAGCCGAAGCCGGCATCACCTGAGCCGCAGTTATGCACACAAATAATATACATGTAGCCAGCGTATTGCATATTTTATTAAGGCGACTTACCATCATTTCAAAAAATATTTGTATTTTTGTAATTACTCAGAAAACGATTTTTTATTGTTAAAGAATTGAAAAAAAGTTAAAAACCTATAAGTGATGACCAGACAGGAACTGATAGAAGCCGCCTTTGAGAACAGAGACATGCTGCAAATGCCCGAGGTACGAAATGCCGTCAGCGAGGTTATTGAGATGCTTGACAAAGGCAAGGTGCGCGTGGCACAACCCGAAGGAGAGAAATGGATTGTGAACGAATGGGTGAAAAAGGCTGTGCTGCTTTACTTTCCGATGTGTGGAATGCAGACCATCGAAGCCGGCCCGTTTGAATACCACGACAAGATAGCCCTGAAGAAGAACTATGCCGAGCAGGGTGTGCGTGTGGTTCCGCCTGCAACGGCTCGTTACGGAGCCTATCTCGCTCCTGGTGTGGTGCTTATGCCTTCGTATGTAAATATTGGAGCTTATGTTGACAGCGGCACTATGGTCGACACGTGGGCCACGGTAGGCAGCTGCGCCCAGATTGGCAAGAACGTTCATCTGAGCGGTGGCGTCGGCATCGGCGGCGTGCTGGAGCCCGTGCAGGCCGCACCAGTGATTGTCGAGGACAACTGTTTCATTGGCTCACGCTGCATTGTCGTCGAGGGGGCACACCTCGGACAAGAGGTTGTTTTGGGTGCAAACACCGTAATTACAGGAAGCACTAAGATTATTGATGTCAGCGGTAATGAACCTGTTTATTACCAAGGATATATTCCGCCACGCAGCGTTGTTATACCTGGTTCTTACACAAAGCATTTCCCCGCCGGCGACTATTCGGTCAGCTGTGCACTGATAATAGGTCAGCGCAAGGAAAGCACCGACAAGAAAACGTCGTTGAACATGGCCCTACGCGACTTTGACGTGTCGGTGTGAGACATGTGATTTGTGATTAAATATACCCTTAAACTATCAAACTTTTAATCCTTTACCCCATGGATCTCTCAGGAAGAAGAAAAAGTACCAATGTCGAGGACCGCCGTGGCGTCAGTGGTGGCAAAATAGCCGGCGGTGTCGGAATAGTCGGTGCGATTATTACCGCATTATTTATGATTATGAACGGAGGCAAAGTTGAAGACCTGCCTAAGATACTGCAACAGAACAGCAGTCAACAACAGCAGCAAGTCGAGACTCAGGGATACGAACCCACAGCCGAAGAAAAGGAGTTTGAGGATTTCGCCCTTAAAATCCTTGCCAGTACAGAGGATGTGTGGGATGCCGAATTCCAGAAGATGGGTAAAAAATATGAAAAGCCAACACTTTGCCTTTTTAAAAACAGTGTGCAGAGCGCTTGCGGCAATGCCAGTTCGTCAGTCGGCCCTTTCTACTGCTCAGCTGACAGAAAGATATATATCGACTTGGATTTCTTCAACGAGATGAAAAATTCGCTCGGTGCCGATGGCGACTTTGCCCAGGCTTACGTAATAGCCCATGAAGTAGCCCACCATGTGCAAAACCTCCTTGGAACACTCGGTCCGGCACATCAAAAGATGGCCAAGGTATCGGAAGAAGAGAAAAACCGTATCAGCGTCAGAATAGAGCTCCAGGCTGATTTCTTAGCAGGAATATGGGGCTATTACGAAAACAAGATGTATGGTTCTATCGAGGCGGGCGACTTTGAGGAGGCCATAAACGCCGCACACCAGATTGGCGACGACTACCTGCAGAAAAACGCCCGTGGCTACTCGGTGCCCGAGTCTTTCACCCATGGCACGTCGGCACAGCGTATGCGCTGGCTCAAAAAAGGCCTTACTACTGGCGATATAAAGCAAGGGGACACCTTTACACCGGCGTATAATTCACTATAAAAAAGGCGATTGTCTCATCTCTTCTTTTTCAGCTTCATCCTTTGATGAAACAACGGCCCAAGCAACTTCAATAGAACTATGGCTTGATTTGGATTGAGGATAGTCAAACCAGTATTCTGGTCTTTTGTCTGTTTCATATACACTTTTAGGAACAATGATATATTTTTCCGGTTCACTGTCAGTTTTAAATGAACCAGAGGTATAAACCAGTTCCCTCATGCAGAATTCCTCTTTTGTATTGTTTACAATATAAGTTGTGAAAGCTTTTGGACAAATACTATATGAGCTGACACTGACATTCCCTATTGCAATATATGATGTATGTTTAAATCCTTTATCGTATTTTTTTCTTGAATTAATACCCTGTTCTACAAGCAAATCATCCGTTTCAGAACAATTCTTCTCTATCAATTCCACACGAGCTGGTATTTTACATACATAATAAGCCACACATGCAGGAACCACAAGGTATAACATAATTCCAATAAAAACAGAAGCGATAATTCTTTTTGCTTTCGAATTAGATGCAGATATTTTTAAAATCGGACTATAGAACCTTAAAAAGGATTTTTTAATCGGACGAGTCTTTTTTATGGTGAGGTCAAGTATTACAAACAACAGATGAAATGTAATCAAAAGCAATACTGTTGCACACAGATGAGCGAGTTTAAAAGGTATCAACATTTTACTCTATTTTTTTATAATTTCTTTAACTCTGTAAACACCGCTTCAGGAACGTCGCGGTCGTAATGGTAATTGCATTCAGTCTTGGAAAACAGCGGGTCGAGATAGATGCGTCCGCTGATGCTGTCGTTAGGATGCAACAGACGGTCGGAGCCATAGATAACCACAACGTTTTCAAAGGTCTTGCCTTCTTGCGTGATATACGTGCCTCCGATGGTGTCAGGACTTGTCAGCATCACGGCATAGCCCATGTTAAACATGCTCTGGCACATTTCATAATCCACGACTACACCAGAAAAAGCGAAATCGTCGTAGTTCTTGCATCCAAATGCAAGCATCAGAAAAGGGATTAAAAGAAGTTTTTTCATTGTAGGGGGTATGGCTTATAGAGTTCTCATTTAATCAGTTTCAGTGCAGTCCAATCGTTTCGGGTTTTCTGCTGGCGTAGTCGCAAGCCGAGTTCTTCAGCGCGTGTCTGCAGGGCTGGCACATCATGTTCGTAGAATCCGCTAAGCATCAAGGTGCCTCCAGGATTGAGAACCCGGACATAGGCTTCCATATCGCGCAGCAATATATTTCGGTTTATATTAGCCAGAACAATATCGAAATGCTTATCAGAAGTCAGCAACGATGCGTCGCCGAGCAGAGGGGTGATGCAGACGCCATTGCGTTCGAAATTCTCCTGCGCATTACGGAAGGCCCATTCGTCAACATCAATGGCTTCGACATACGCGGCACCTTTCATTGCCGCAAGGATAGCGAGCACGCCGGTACCGCTACCCATATCGAGAACGCGCCTGCCCTCGACTGGCTCGTACTCGAGAAACGAGAGCATAAGGTATGTTGTCGCATGATGAGCTGTGCCAAACGACATCTTGGGTTCGATGATTATTTCATACTTGACATCGTCGCGGTGTGGATGGAACGGTGCCCGTACATAGCAAAAGTCGTCGACAAGCACTGCCTGATGGGAGCGTTCCCACTCTTCATTGTAGTCCTTGTCAGGGAGTTCGCTGACTTCGCAATTGCACTGCAAGTCGGGATCGAGAGATCTCAACTCATCGATGCATTGCTGCAAAAAAGCAGGATCATAACTTTCAGAAGGCACATAAGCCTTCACTCCTTGCGGCGTTTCAGAAAAGCTGTCATAAGGCCCTTCGTCGCCAAGGCTATACACCAGCATGTCGCGAAACGGGTCGACCTTAGAAAGGGTGATATTTACTTCTGTGTATTTCAAGAGTTTTGTTGTTTAAATTCAATTCAATATTGCACTTTTGTCAAAAACAGACCCTGAGGGGGCATGCTGACGCCAGCGGCGCAGCGGTCTTTCTTCTCGATGATTGCACGGAGGCCGTCGATATCGAGTTTTCCGCGTCCCACGTCAAGAAGTGTGCCTGTCACGGAGCGCACCATATTGCGCAGGAAACGGTTGGAAGTTATTGTAAAAACAAGCATCTCCCCCACCCTGTCCCAATGGGCCTCAGTCAGATGGCAAATATTTGTCTTGTTGTCGGTATGCAGCTTGGCAAAACTCGTGAAGTCGTCATACTCCATCAGCACTTTGGCAGCATTGTTCATAGCCACGATGTCAGGTTCAAAGTAAATCCTGCAGTACAGCCCCTGTTTGAAAGGCAGTCTCTGTGTGGAAACATGATACTCATAGGTGCGGCTTGTCGCTGAGAAACGAGCGTGAAAGTTGTCATCCACAGGGCTAATACCAAATATTGCGATGTCCGGCGGCAGATAGCTGTTCAGCTTAAAGACAAGGTTCTCCATATCTTCCTGCCTGTCTAGGTCGAAATGTGCATAGAAATCCGATGCATGCACACCGCTGTCGGTGCGTCCGCATCCGACAATGGCTGTAGGAGTGCGCAGCAGCGTCGACAATGCCGATTCGAGCGTCTGTTGCACCGTCGGCAACTCAGGCTGTGTCTGCCAACCGCAATAGTTTGCTCCGTTGTATGCAAGATGAATAGCGTAGCGCATCTTTAATCCACTGCCGGGATGGGGGCTATTTGTTTACGAAGTTCATCAATAACAAGCATCTGGTAGCCGCTATCGTTCTCGTCGTCATAGAGTTTCTTGTTCTTCTTGAAACTCTCTTTTCTATACTCTGCAGCCTTGTCGAAGAGATTATTAGAGACAGCTTTCTTGATATCTTCAAGCGACATTCTGCCTTCCAGGCATTCTGTTTTCTGCTTTTCGGTGAGGAATTGCGAGATACTGTTGAAAGCGGTCTCGTCAAGCCTGTTGGAGTCAGCGTCGAAATGCCTGTCAAGTTCCGGCAGGTTCACCCAGCCCGACAAAGTTGTTTCAAGCAAAGCTATCTTCTTCTTGTTCTTGTCAGTATAGTATCCCAGATAGGCGTGGCTCGGTTCGAGTATGATGATAGGGCTGAGGCCTATCTTGCGCATAATCGACGAGAAAAAGACACATGCGTCAATGCAATTTGCCTGACGATTGTTATATACGTCGTCGAAGAAACGTATGTACTGTGAATTGGCAGGACGCGATGAGTTTGAGGTGTTCGCAATAGACGAATAGGCCATTCCACGACGTAGGGCATAGTACCAAATAGCACGCATCTGGTTGTCAATTTTCTTTTCCGAGGTCATACCTTCGAAAGTGGTAACCATACCCTGTCCAAGTATCTCGCCGAGAATATTGTCTATTTTGGGGTGGTCTTCATTGACAAAAGCAGCGAAAAGCCAGCGGTAGTCGTTGTAGGTGCCGTCGTTATTCACCAACGAGAGCAAGCATTCATTTATAGGACGGTAACTAAGTCTGATGTTTTTAACATCCACCTCCTCATCATTGACAAAACATGTGAACGTGAAATCGACGTAGCCTGGCTGACGAAGACGATAGAGGTTATCGTATTTCCACTTGATTACAGGTTTAAACGTGTAGGTCATACCTTTCTTTGGGAGCGATTCTTGTGTGATACTTACAAAGTTAAGATTCGTTGAATCGACCACAATGCGCATCACAGAGTTATTCTTCGGAGCCGTGACGCTGACTGAGAAGAACGAAGGCTCGTCGTTACCATGATAGTTGGCCAAAGCAAGCATCATGGATGGATACATCACATTGTCCAAATTCTCGTCATACGACACCTTGAAATTGACCACACCGGGGTCAATGTTTTTCTTAAGGACATTCTTGTTGCACGACAGCAACAGCACAGGGATAAAAGCGAAAAGAAGAAATCTTTTATACATGTTATGGGTTATGTTTTATCGTTTGAAGGATATCAAAGAATTAATGGTTTTAAAACCAAAAGAGCTTATAGTACAAATCCAATTACTGTTATTTAATTATTCCCGCCACAAGGACGACAAGCAGAGCCACAGGTGCCACAAAGCGCACCAGGAAATAGTAGAACACATTGAAATAGCCTATTTTCACAGTGCCGTGGTTCGACAGTTCGTCCATGATGTCCTCCTTTTTCATTACCCAGCCGAAGAAAATAATGGTCAGAAACGCACATATAGGAGGAAGGTAAGTTCCGGTGAGCTTATCAAGAAACTCATATATACTCATCTCGGCAATCTTGATATCATACCATATGCCATTACTTAGGCTGGTCTTGGCGTTGTCAGCGTCACCGTATGCAAACGAAGCCGCAATGCTAAGAAAAACAACAAGCACAGAAATCAGCAACGCTGCCGAGAAGCGACGCATACCATTCTTGTTGAGCCATGCTGTCAAAGCCTCGAGCAGGGAAATTGCCGAGGTCAGTGCCGCCAGCGAGAGAAGGAGGAAGAACACTGTTGCGAAGACTGTACCAAGACCGCCGAACGACTGGAACACAACAGGCAATACCTCATATACCAGTCCAGGGCCGCCGGTAGGTTCCTGTCCGCAGGCGAAGACAGCAGGGAAAATAGCGACACCCGAAAGAACGGCGATAAAGAAATCGCACAGCGTGATCCACATCGATGTTTTAAGAATATTGTCATCGACAGGCAGATACGAGCCATATACTATCATTACACCCATGCCTACCGACAGCGAGAAGAGAGCCTGTCCCAAGGCGGCCAAGACACCTTCACCTGTTAGTTTGGTGAAATCAGGATTGAAGAGGTAAGCAACACCTTCAGATGCACCCTCAAGAGTCAACGAGCGGACACACATGACAATAAGCAATACTACAAGTATCGGCATCAAGAGTTTGGATACACGTTCAATGCCTTTCTGCACACCACCGACAATGACAAGGAAGGTGAATATCAGGAAGGCAACGATAAACACAGCGGGTCGTACAGCCGACGAGGCAAAAGTGTTGAAGTGCAACTTGAATCCGTTGATGGGAATAGATGACAGAGTGCCTGTCAGTGACTCCCAAAAGTAGTTGAGCGTCCAACCGGAAATAACAAGGTATATCGCCAGAATCAAGAAACAGGTTATCAGTCCCAGCAAACCCACAAGCTTCCATGATGTATGTTTGGGGCACAGGGTAGCATATGCACGTATAGGTGCCTCCTTGCTACGTCGGCCAATAACGAACTCGCTCATCATCAGCACCATGCCGATAAAAAACACAAAGAAAATGTAAACAAGCAGGAATGCGCCTCCGCCGTATTTGCCACAGATGTAGGGGAAGCGCCATATATTGCCCAGTCCAACGGCTGAACCCGCGGCAGCCATAATAGCGCCAAACGAACTGTTGAATCCTGTTTTTGAAGTATTTGAAGTCATTATAAGGTTTATATTTTATTCGATAATAAGGTTATAAAGGCAATCAGGTTAAAAAATGTCGTGAGAGTCATAGTTTTCCATTCACATTTCACAATTAGCATTCACATATTCCGCCCATGCCTTGCGGGCAGGTTTCTTGCGGCCTTTTTTCTTAGGCAACAGCTGACTGCGCACTTCGGCAAGCGGGTTTGTGCGCTCCATATAGCAGGTATAGGCCACGGCTAGTGAATCGGTTGCGTCCATGTAACGAGGCTCGCTGGGGAACTCCAGCTGCGAACGCAGCATCAAGGCCACCTGCTCCTTGGAAGCGTTACCGTTGCCAGTCACCGTCTGCTTAATGGTGGCCGGCTCATATTCCGAGAAAGAGAGGTCGCGGCTCATGGCGGCAGCGATGGCTACCCCCTGCGCACGTCCCAGTTTCAGCATCGACTGGACGTTCTTTCCAAAGAAAGGAGCCTCGATGGCCAGATGATCGGGATGGAACATGTCGATGATACGGAGCGTCGAATCGAAGATTTTTCGGATTCTGAGATTGAAATCGGCAATCTTCTTCAGGTACAGAACATCCATCACCAGCACACGGGGCTTGTTGTCCACAAGCTCCAGCACACTGTAACCGAGAATCTGCGTTCCCGGGTCAATGCCCAGAATAATCCGCTCTATACCATTGTTTTCTGCCATTCTTTCACAATGAAATAATTTGCAAATATACAATTTTTTATTAAATATTCATTGATTTATAAAAAGCAACAAATATTCAGCATATGCATAGAAGAGAAATAGCAGCCATAATAAACCCGCAGATTTTGATGTAGACTTCTAACAATAGGATAAATAGCAACTTACAAAGACAGGGAGTGCAACCCATATTGAAGAGCATAAAGAGTAGAACAAAAAAACATATAAATATTCCCATTTACAATTCAATTATTTTTTGTAGATTTGCACTTTTACAAGACAGCTTATCTCCAGCGATAACATAGTTATTTGCTGAATATTAGCCTTGTTAATAAAGAATAAATTAATGAAATAAATAATAACAATGAAAAAAATATTGTGTATCGTAGTAATGGCATCTGTATGCGTCATGATGTCATGCAATGGAAAACTCGGAAACAACAAAGAGAAAGAAAAAACGCCCGAGGAAATGAAGATGATTTCGGAATTAAAAGAAAATCATAAAGCACTAATAGACAATTACAAGAACGCTATTGATTCTGCCGAGCACTATTACAACCGTGCTAAATATTCAAAACAGTTGTCAGTACAGAATTACAATGTCCAAAAGGGAATGACATTTTTAGAGCCCACAAATATAGAAGACTCGTTTTCAAGACGTAACAGTGAAATAGAAAAATATTTCAAGGACGACAAAGAGGTTACCGAATTGTGTGCCAAGCAAAATGCCGAACAGGACAGTCTTCGTAAACGTCGCACAGAATTGTATACTCAACTTGAAAAAGAGCACGACATACTCGAGAAACTAATATTAAACGAAGAAAAACTGCAACTCATTGAATCAAATAAAAAACAATAAAACAGAGATATTATGGACAAACTGATTATCACCGCCGCTATATGCGGAGCAGAAGTAACGAAAGAGCAGAACCCCAACGTTCCCTACACTGTTGAAGAAATTGTACGTGAAGCAAAATCGGCCGTTGATGCCGGTGCTGCCATCGTCCATCTCCATGTACGTGAAGACGACGGCACACCCACCCAGAGCCATGTGCGTTTCCAAGAGTGTACCGAGGCTATTCTGAAAGAATGCCCCAATGTAATACTTATCCCCTCGACAGGCGGTGCTGTGGGAATGACCCCCGACGAGCGTCTTGACTCAACCAACACCACCCCTATTCCGGAAATGGCAACCCTCGACTGCGGCACCTGCAACTTCGGTGACGAAATCTTCGACAATACCATGCCCACCATGCGTGCCTTTGGCAAACGCATGATTGAGAAGGGTATCAAACCTGAGTACGAGTGCTTCGAGATGGGTCACCTTGACACCATCCTCACCATGGCCCGCAAAGGCGAGGTGCCTGGCAACCCAATGCAATTCAATTTTGTGCTCGGTGTACCCGGCTGCACTCCTGCCACCGTCGACAACCTCTGCTGGCTTGTGAAGAACATCCCCGCTGGCAGCACCTGGACAGCCACTGGTATCGGACGCCACGCCTTCACGCTGGCAGCTCCTGCCATCGTCATGGGCGGCAATGTCCGCGTCGGTTTCGAAGACAACCTCTATCTTGAGCGCGGTGTGTTGGCCAAGAGCAACGGCGAACTGGTTGACAAGGTTGTCCGCATGGCCAAACTGCTTGGCCGTCAGGTTGCCACAAGCGACGAGGCAAGAGAAATACTGAGTCTTAAGAAGAGATAAATCTGTGATGCAGGACCTGTATCCTTATTTTGTATAACGGTCTCACTGCAGGCTCAGAATCCCAAAAACTAATCGAAAATCAAAATAGTTTTTCAATAAAATGAAGAGAATATTCACTTTGGTCATCGGCATGATGGTCAGTCTGGCGGCGGTGGCTCAGAACGAGATGCCCACCCCCGAGCAGATGAAGCAACTGAAGATTGAACGTTTCCACAAACGCGATATTTCCAAACAGCTGAATAGCAAATATATGGTTCCGGCATCGGAAGTCACCAACAATGGCTCAAAGGATGCCAACGGACTTCAGCTACCCGAAAACAACTGGTTTCCCGGTGAATGGGAAGAGGTAAAAGCCATCGTTGTGACTTGCTCGTACGACTACCTTGTTCCTGGTCACGAAAGCAGTTATTACTGGTATGCAGACCCCATTGTTTCGGGCTACGCAAGCTACTACCAGTATACCAACAATGACTGGCAGGAGGCTGGCGGCGGCGCTTATGTGGCTGTCCCCGACACCAGCACGCAGGCATTCTCACAAGTGTTCTTCTACCTGATGGATGCCATCCAGATGGGCGGTGCCGAAGCATGGGTACGCATCGAGAATGCAAGCGACAGCAGCATCATCAAACGTAAGCTGCAACGCATGAACCTGCGCAGCGACAATTTGCGCTGGATTGTCGGACCAGGCAACTCGTTCTGGTTCCGCGACTGCGGTCCTATCGCCTTCTACTATGGTGACAATGACAGCGTCGGAATGGTCGACTTTGAATACTACCCTGGCCGCGCCCTCGACGACTCATTGCCTTCGCTGATAGAAAGCCAGATGGGCATCCCCAACTATATCACCACCATCGAATGGGAAGGTGGCAACTGCCTGGTTGACGGAGCAGGAATGGTGCTCAGCAGCGATGCCATCTACGGCAACAACTGCGACGATTCCTACGGCCAGATAACCTGGAACGGCACAAATCCCAGCAGCATACACTACACAACCAAGCAACGCCTGACACAGAAGCAGGTGCGTGACTCGCTGGCACACATCATGGGTCCGCGTGGATGCCATGTGCTGCCCGCATTCCAATATGACGGAGGAACCGGTCACATCGACCTCTACTGCGACATGTGGGACGAGAACGAGTTCGTCTTCTCCAAATTCCCCGATGCGTACAGCAACTGGGTCGACTATGCCACTGCAGCCCGCAACATCGACTCGCTGTGCAGCTACACCAGCGTCTTCGGCAACAATTTCAAATGCCACTACATTCCTTTCCCCTGCACCAACAACGGCGGCAACTTCTCCAGCCAGACGATATACGACCGAAACTATACACGTACCTACAGCAACCACACTTTCGTGAACAACGTGCTGATTCAGCCAGTATTCTCGAACGTCGTCAACGGCCAGCCCGCCCAGGAATGGGACCGTCAGCGTCTTGAGGAGGTTAAGGCTGCCTATCCAGGATACACCGTCTATCCCATCAACGTGTCGAGCTTCGACGGCTCCGGCGGCGCCATACACTGCATCACCAAGCAGATTCCGGCCGACAGCCCCATCCGTATCCTTCACCCCAGCATCACTGGCAACACCGAGAGCGCATACATCAACTCTGACGCTCCCATCAACGCCACAATTACAAACAACAGCGGCATCGCCAGCGCAAAAGTCGTCTTCCGTGTCGAGGGCGGCGATTGGAACGAGGTCACACTTACCCCTGGCAACGACAACAGCTTCAGCGGCAGCATACCCACCACCAACTTCTCGTCGAATATGAACGAGTACCTTACCGTGGAGTATTACATCATCGCAACTTCCAACAACGGAAAGACCATCACCAAGCCGATGACAGCCGCTCAGGGTGGATACTACACCTTCTATCTGGGACACAACCCTGCCGGCATCAACGACATTGAAGAACAGCGTTTTGGCCAGTTCTATCCCAACCCCGCCAACGGTCTCTCCAATATCGGAATCAGTCTGAACGGCAACGGACAGTACGAAGTCCTCTTCGTCGACATGACTGGCCGCATCGTACACCGCTCGACACTCAACGCCTCGGGCGACATTGTCTACACCGTCGATACCGACAAACTGAGCAACGGCATCTACAACGTCGTATTCCAAAACAAGAGCGAGCGTGTCATCCGTCGTCTTGTTGTAAAATAATGGAATATATCGACTTCCATACACACCGTAAAACTGCGGAGGGTGTCATCACCCCCCGCAGTTTTGGTATACATCCATGGGATGCCGACAAGGAGACCGCTGTCGACAAAGAACAACTATTCGCGAAATATGCCGACAAGTTTAAATTAGCAGAGGTCATAGGTGAGTGCGGACTCGACAAGCTGTGCAAAGTGTCGATGACAAAACAATACGACATATTTGTATGGCAGCTGCAGATAGCAAGCCAGCAGCGAAAGCCTGTAGTCGTACATTGTGTAAGAGCTTTCAACGAACTAATGACCTTGCGCAAGGAATACAACTCGCCCACACCATGGGTTGTCCATGGATTCACCGGAAGTGTCCAGCTTGCAATGCAACTATATAAACTCGGCATATGGGTTTCGTATGGCAGTGCGCTGACCATGCCACAACGCGACAAGGTGCGTCAAAGTCTACGTAACAACCCCCACCCTTTCCTTCTTGAAACCGACGACAGCGATTGTGGCATAGAAGCCGTATACCATGCTGCAGCCAAGACAAAGGAAATCACCATCGAGGTGCTGTCAGATACAATAAAAGAGAACTACACAGCGTTATTCTCATTATGAAACCAATCTCAGGAATTATCACCACCCTCAACGAGGAAAACAACATTGAAGCCGTCATCCGCTCGCTTCAACAAGTGTGCGACGAAGTGATTGTTGTCGACTCATTGAGCAGCGACCGCACCGTAGCCATTGCTGAAGCATGTGGAGCAATTGTTGTCAAGCATGCCTATCTCGGTGACGGCATACAGAAGAACCTGGCTCTCGACCATGTGAAAAACAAATGGGTTCTGAGTCTGGACGCCGACGAGCGGCTCACACCCGAGATGGTGGATTACATCAACACCCTCGACCTCGACAACACAAAATATGACGGTTTCGCTTTCCGCCGACGCAACTATATCGGTAGCCGCTGGGTGCGTTGCTGCGGATGGTATCCCGACTGGCTGGTGCGCCTGTTCCGCCATGACAAGCTTCGTTTCCGCGAAACCAAGCAGCACTCCGGCATTCCAGAAACCAACACTCTGAGAGTCAAGGCAGATATAATACACTACAGCTACCGACGCATTGCCGATCTGTTCGCCAAACCCGGGCGTGATTTCAGCACACGCAGTGCCAAAATAATATATCAAAGCGGTCGCAAAGTGCATGCTTGGACACCTTTCCTGCACGGTGCAGGCTCTTTCCTAAGCAACTACTTCATCAAAGGCGGCATACTGGGCGGAATAGATGGACTAACGCTGGCGATGTCGAAGTCGCTTAACAGCTACCTGAAATATGCCAAAGTAATCGAATGGCAACGCGACCCGAAAGTTCGAGAAGAAGAAGACTTCGACAAAATATGGTAAGCAAAGCTATCACAATCAACAAGAAACAAAAATGCCACAACGATACATAAACCAAAAGGGATTATTCGACGATTACAGCTTTGAGCAGAAAGAAAAGCTGTATGAAGCGCTCAGCGAGCTTTTCTCTGAAAACAAGCGGCAGCTTTTCGACAAACTCGTTCAGAACCGTACACGCCATATCACCGTAATGCTTGAGGACATATACCAGTCGCACAACGCCAGCGCGGTGTTGCGCAGCTGCGACTGCTTTGGGGTGCAGGATGTACATGTGGTGGAGACCCACAACCAGTTCAACCCTGCCGGAGATGTAGCCGTGGGCAGCAGCAAATGGGTGGACTATTACAAACACAGCGACACCCTCTCGGCATACAATCATCTACATAGCAAAGGCTATCAGATTATTGCCACTTTGCCACATGAGGACGACACGATGATAGGCGACCTCGACATAACGAAGCCCACAGCACTTGTTTTCGGCACTGAACTTACAGGCTTAACCCAAACAGCAATCGACAATGCTGACGGATATGTAAAAATTCCAATGTATGGATTCACCGAAAGTTTCAACATATCGGTATGCGCCGCCCTCAGCCTCTTCAGCACCACCGAGCGTATGCGCTCCGATTCATCCATTGCCTGGCAACTTGACAAAGAACAACAACTGACACTGAAACTCAACTGGGTCCTGCAGACAATAAAGGATGGCGAAAACGTGGTAAGACAACTTGTGCAACGGCTCTTGTAACAAATCATACAAAAAAAGATTTTCTATATAAAAAAAGTTTAATAACTTTGTAAATCCAAACAAGTTCGAAACAACACAATAAATTATTAATAATGAAAAAGATACTGGTTTTAACAGCAGCATTGGTTCTGAGTCAAACATTATTGTTTGCCCAGAACGGCAAGTCCGTGTCGGAAAAAGACGTGCCTGAGAGATACGTTAAAGATTTCAACCGTCAGGTGCAAAATGCAGAGAATCCGAAATGGGAAATGATTGACTCGATGGTGTACGATGTACGCTATGTGAACGAAAGCGGCACCGTTACAGCTTACCGTTTCTCACCCAAAGGCACTGAGACTCGTTGGTACATCGAAGAAAAGTACTATCCCCAGTCAATCACCGACTACATCAAGGACAACTACTCAGGTTACAAAGTAAAAGAGCTCTACGCCCTGCAGGTGAAAAACAAAGTGACCTACCAGGTGCTGGCAGGAAAACGCAAAGGTCTGTTTGCAAAAAGATGGAAAAGCATGCGCTACATCAATTTTGAAACTGACGGAAAGTTTATAGACGAAATTGAACTTTAGAATAGAAAGAGGCTGTAAGGCCTCTTTTTTTATCATCATTCTACACAATAAACACCGTATATCTCTTCAGATATTTTGTCGGGAGAGAATTTCTCAGATTGCGAGAAGCATAGAGTCGAATAATGTTCGCGTTGGCCCAAAACAGAGCCAACACATTTGGCTATATCGTCAGGGATGTCCGGATCAGCGTATAGGGCAGCATCACCGCCAACCTCGGGCAACGACGAGCAGTTGGCTGCAACAACAGGAGTGCCGCATCGCATCGACTCAAGCACCGGAATGCCAAAGCCTTCGAACCGCGACACATATACCGATGCCTGCGCTTCAGAATAGAGAGCCGGGAAATCCGAGAACAAAGCATTATGCAAGAAATGAACGCGCTCCTCAACATGCGATTCACGGACGGCGGCCTGAACCTTCTCAAAATACGCCGTCGGACGACCGACGACAACAAGATGCAAATCGTCTGGCAACAAAGCCATAGCTCGCACAGCAGCAGCCTGATTCTTGCGCTCCTCTATGGTTCCCACGCACAGCAGATATCGCGAGGGCAATGCGTAGCGACGACGTACATCGGCGCGCTTTTCATCAGTAACCGGTGTGAAAAAGATATTGTCGCACGACTGGTAGACGACCTTAATCTTTTCCTGCGGGACATGCAGGAACGACGTCAAGTCTGCGGCTGTCTGGCGGCTGACAGCCACCACATTGTCGGCCACACGGCAGGCGTGAGAGAACTTGACACGATAAATCAGTCTGTCGAAAAAATGAAACTGTCCGGGGAATCGCCAAGATATTAGATCATGCATCGTCACAACCTTTTTCACGCCCTTGGGCAAGGCTAACGGAAGTTCATGGCTTAATCCGTGGAACAGGTCAACTTTATGGCGACGCACTGCAAAGCCCACACCAAACGTACGCCACAATGACGGAAACAGACGCCATAGGCCTGTAGGCTCAACAATTACTACGTTGTCGAACTCCTCAAAAAAAGAAGAATAGTTTCCTTTACGACTTGGAGTGAACAGCAACAGACGTGTTTCCGGATGCAGCCTTGCAATGCCAGAAACAACCATGCGGCTATAGTTGCCCAATCCTGTATTGTTTTTAAAAGCCCTTTTTGCGTCGAAGCCTATGATCATGTGATATTAACGCATTTCAGTGGGGTTTATTGCATAATGAATCCTTATATTTCCTTATCTTTGCCAACAGAACCGAATCATCCGACAACAGGCAAACCGAACGCAATCATACGATTATGAAGAAATCATCATTCGCAGCATACGTATTATTCCTAACTTTCCTTCTGGCATCGTGCAACAACGGGACAAATAAAAACAACGACAGCACACAAAAACTGGACGAAACAACAAGATTGGAGATAGAAACCTTCGCCAAAGAAATGGCACAAGGCATGGCAAAATGCCATACATTTTCAAACGACAGCATCAAAAGCCTATGTCTCGAAAGCCTGACTCAACAAGCAGAACTATTCGACAAACAACATCCTAGCGAATCTGAACAGAAAGAATTCAGGATTCAATATACAAAAGAACTGAGATCAGTACTTCCAAGTGAAGAAACCGAAGTATTAAGCAGCATAATCAACGAATAGCAAAGTAACAGAGCTGCCCAACTTCAAGAATCAAATCAATCTTTCTTATAGTCTCCGCGGTCTACAACCGTCTCGAAGCCAATGCTTTTGATACGGTGTTCTGTGCAGGCGCGGCATTCGGCGGCCTCCTCGCCAGTGCATATTTTATTGTCGTAAATGGCGTAGTCCTTGCGATGGTCTAGCGGAGACAGGTTAGGCATAACGACATTGGCGCCGAACTGAATACCCAATTCACGTCCACGCGGATGCAACGTGCCCAAGGCTGTAGTGGCAGGAAGAAGCACATGAGGATGTATTAGTCTGATAATGGCAAGCAGACGCAACGTGTCGCTAACCTTTCCATTGGGGAATGAAGCAAAGGGTGTGTTTGCAGTGGCGACGAAAGGACCTATACCCACCATTTGAGGCTGCAATTCACGTATAAACTGCAGGTCGGCATAGAGAGTATCGATGGTCTGGTAGGGTGAGCCGACCATGAAACCGCAGCCCACCTGATAGCCAATCTCTTTCAGTGTATGCAAGCATTCCATTCTGTTTTGCCATGACATCTCGTCAGGATGCAGTTTAGAATAGTGTTCAGCCGATGCAGTCTCGTGGCGCAGCAGGTAACGGTTCGCACCGGCATCGAAAAGAGCCTGATAACTCTCGCGGCTGCGTTCGCCGAGCGAAAGAGTGATGGCGCAGTCCGGGTACTGTTTGCGCACGTTACTGACGATGCGGCACATACGTTCATCATTAAACCAACCGTCTTCACCGCCCTGCATGACAAAGGTGCGGAATCCAAGCCTATAACCAGTGGCGCAGCAGTCATATATCTGTTGTTCGTTGAGGCGGTAACGCACAGCCTCTTTGTTGCTGCGTCTAAGGCCACAGTAGAGGCAGTCGTTGCGGCAATAGGATGAGAGTTCAATAAGGCCACGCATGAAGATTTTGTTTCCATATACGGAATCGGCCACCCTGCGTGCTGACGAACGCAAGTATTCAATGCTCTCCTTGTCATCAGTTGTGAGAACAGCCTCAAGCTGCTCTCGTGTGATGTCACGATTTTGGGCTATGTAGTCGATAATGTTCATCGCTATTCCATGCAGTGTTTTTTATTAACTGAAAGTGAAAAAAAAGGTGATTTGATGTGAGAGTAAAAGGGAGTTAAATTGGGAGTTAAAAAGGGAGTAAAAATGGACAAATGATTTGTATTGTCCTGTGCGCAGCACATAACTTCCTTTTTTAATTCCATCGAAGATTAACTTCCTTTTATTACTTCACCTTGTTACACTTTATTATTACTAATATGCGAGGCGATTGTCCTTATTCTTTATCGCATCCTGATTCACCCTTGGCGGCAGGCTGGCAGCAGGCCGGCAACTTCTCTATGGCGCGAGGATTGGGCTTTTCGTTGGCGGTGCGCACGCCATTAGCAGCGAGGGCTTTTTCAATCTTGGCCGGGTTAGTCTTGCCTTCGCGATACACTACAGTTACTGACTTTTTTTCGAGATTGGTAGTCCATTCCACAACACCACGTTCATAGGCGAGTGTTTTCTCAATGGTTGGGGTGAGGCCGTTGCAGCAGTAGCCGGGGATGGAGATCTCGACAGTCTTTGTGTCGTTCTTCTTATTCTGGGCAAAGGCTGTACCTAAAAAAAAGACAGCAATCAGAAACAATGTAACTTTTTTCATAGTTCCAAAGTATGTTGTTATATGTTTATATTGTCATGATATGAGTGTTTATTTTAACGAAATAATAATATAATTATTTTTAAAATATGTTTTTTTTTCTATCTTTGCACAAATATAATATAAGTAAAAAAAGAAAATTACGTTAGATATGTCAGTCATTTCCAATTCAATAAAACATCTTTTATCTTTAATTACCGACATCATTCATAGACAAAGATGCATGCGTGCCGTTTTCATTGTTATTATGCTGTGTGCATCTGTCATGGCAAATGGACAACGTTTGACGGACTACACCTACAGTTTGGGTGTAGACAGCAGTAAATGGATACCTCTTGATGCAAACGCCACGCTGTTGATACCGGAAAACTCAGGAGTGCATGTAATGTCGGCTGTTGTGCCTATAGGCATGGACTTCCCGTTTGCAAGCACCGTTTACGACCAATTCTCGGTGTCGAGCAACGGCGACTTCTTTTTCGGGGACGAAGTGTACAATTGTGACTATATCAGTCGTATCTTCTTATCAGATGAGTTGACATACCATCCGACAAAGATAAACATGCTTGGCATAACAGGATACATCAACGAGGACTGCTATGTGCGATATGCCACAGTAGGTGTATCGCCCAACAGAACCACTGTGGTTGAATATGCAATCGCCAAGCACCCCAGCACCTATGCTAACGTCTCACCTTTGAAATGGCAGGTACAGCTACAAGAGGATGGAAACATATTGATTGTATTTCAAGGAACATCTCAAAACAACTATCCTCCATCTGGACGTCAAGTCGGATTGAGTTCATCGAACAACGACATTTGCCTAATAAACGTAAACCATGCATTGACACACTACAACACCAGCACTAACGTATCAAACCAAACAAGCTTTTGGCCCGAAAGTAACAGATTCTACCTGTTCACTCGTCCCAACGAAGCACGCGCACTGCCGAAATGGGGTCAGATAAAGGTAACAGACACCACCGTAACTGTTGATTGGATTGAACGAGGCTGCGGAGACCACTGGAGCGTGACATTGAGGGATGCAAGCGGTACGGCTGTCGACTCGCAGATAGTTTATACCAACCATGCCGTGTACACAGGGCTGTCAGAAGGCACGTATTACACATTGGAGCTGTTTTCAAATCTCAATGACACAATCAGCTACACCACCTATCGTCAACTACGTACCGACTGTGCATCAATTCCTGCCAGCGAACTGCCATGGATATATGGCGGAGAGCTTATGACGGATATAAACGGTAACAACATCACTCCATGTTTCACCATCGGCGACGGGGTGTCGACAACATCGTACTCAAGTTCTCCCGAGGGATTGAATGTAATTGTGATGCAGAGGAACACCTATATTACGCCCTACTTTACCTTGCCACCTTTTACTGAGAGCTGGGACTCGCTTGTTTTGAAGTTTAGTTATAAAGAGTTCGAAACAACAGAAAATCCCATAATTAGGTTAGGCGCAGTGATGGATGTGAACCGCTCAACCAGGGGCGACTCACTCACAACGATATATGTCACCGACACATGGCAGCAAGTCGAAATACCTCTTGCCCTTTACAGTCGTATATCATCGCCCGACACCACATGGCACATTTCACTGATGGTTGACGACAATAACGATGCCCAAGTCATTATTGACGACATCCGAATAGAGCGTCTGTCGTCATGTGCCAAGCCTTATGAGTTGAAAGTCACTCCTGGTGCAACAGATGTCTTTGTGGAATGGATTGATGTCGCTGCTCCGCACTCGTACGTCGTGGAGCTACGGCAAGAGGGAACGCTGATAAAAAGAGACACCGTGGGTGATTCCATGTACTGTACAATCAACCACCTACTACCACGAACCACCTACACCGTGACAGTGCGAACCCTATGCGACAGCGTGTCAAACGACTCAGCAATGGTTGAATTCACAACATTCTGCAAAGAGATTAGCAGCAGTGAATTAGATTGGCACAACGGATTCGAACCCAACGAGATTCCTGGCGGTTGTGACAAACTCTATGACCTGACCAATCCAACAATTGCGCCCACCGTTAGTTCCACAAGAGGATTCTACAGCAGCCACAGCCTTCTGTTCTCAGCAGAAAAAAACAATTGCTATGCCCTGCCGCTGTTCGACACAAACATCAACGAACTTGAAGTGTGTTTCAGGCTTTATTCCGAGCTCGATATCGATTCATCCAGGTCCGGTCACATGGACGGAATCAGCGTTCTTATTGCAGACTATCCAGACATGTATTCACCCCACACAAGAGTGAAACACATTGAGGCTTCACATACAAAACAATGGGAATATGTCACAATGAACCTGACAAACTATTCAGGCAACGGACGTTATATTGTGTTTTGTACCGACATAGCCAACGACAAGAAAATATTTATTGACGACATTGTAATCAAGCCATCACGACACTGTGACCAGCCGGCCACACTGATTGTCGACACAATCGGCAACAGAAGCGTGACGTTGCACTGGAGCGATTCTGTTGGAAGCGTTTATCAGCTGAGCTGGTTCAGGGAAGGATTATCGCGAGGACCTCGTCACAGCGTATTCCTGTACGACACCACATACACCATCGCAAACCTGCAAGCCGGGAGCATATACACTATTGAACTGACCCGTCAATGCAACAACGGAGTTCTATCGAGTGGACGAGAGGTCACTATCGAGACATCATTAGGACCCATTGGAGCAGCAGAACTACCATGGACCGAAGACTTTGAATTCAAACATAACGGGGACGTCGTATCGTATTCAACGCCACAAGGCTGGATATATAATTCGAGCGGTTCTGTTTCAATGCCTAATTTGAATGCGAACACACCGATTCCGCCGATAAGCGGCAAAAAAAGCCTGTACATTACAAACAACATGTTGACATACGCATATGCCATAATGCCGCCTATCGACACCACAAGTATTAACATTCATAATCTTCAAGTTTCCCTTGCTGCACGTCGACTGCCGCACAGCAACAATGGACAACTCAGTAAGATAGATGTCGGTGTTATGAGCGACCCTAACACCCAGTCATCATTCGTGCCAGTACAGACAATAGACATGAGCGCTTTGCCTGTCAACACAACGCAAGTATATAAAATCAATCTGGCATCCTACAGCGGCAACGGCAACTACATAGCATTTAGATGTGACAACGACAGCAACAACAGTTATAACACATTCAATTATATCATGATAGACAACGTCATGATAGACTATGCAACCTCCTGTGCTCCTCCTTTATACGTGCGTATGCCCGTTTTGAAAAGCACATCGGCCACCATAACCTGGCCATCCTCAGTGGGAATAAGCTATTGGATGGTGTATGTCGGCGGGCCTGAATGCAACGTACGAAGTGAAGAAATACTGGAGATAACCGACGATATTGAGGTGTACGATACTCGCCCACGACGTTATATATGCCATGACACAACGCTTAACATCACTGGCCTGCGTCCTGAACAACAATACAAAATAATAGTTAAACCTGTATGTTCGTCAAATGATGAAGAAGGCTCGGCACCACTGCTGTTCACAACTCCAGGCGATCCCTTGACATACGACGAACTGCCATACAGTGTTAGCCCCATAGTATCCAACAACAGACATTGTTGGTATTCCGGTTCCGACCTAAACAAAACTACAAATTTCAACAATACGACCAATAACTGCTTCGTGCTCGGCGGCCTAAACTACAATTCAGAAAAAGCAAGCAACTACCTTGCAATGCCTGAGTTCGAATCTGATATTGATCGACTTCAGATAAGTTTCAAATATAATTTATACTATGCTTATAGCTGTATGTATCTTGGTGTCATGTCGAATCCATACGACATCACAACGTTCGACACACTGGCAGCATACAACACCATAAGCTACAATTATATTGAAGAATCATTCAGTTTCATCAACTATCACGGCAACGGCAAATACATAGCATTTCTTACCGCACAGCGAGACACTGCTGGTGGCAATATCATATTCCCAAATACTACATCATTTAACTTGAAAGACATTGTAATCAACAATCTGAGCACGTGTCATTTTCCAAGCCCGATAGCCACCGACAGCATCGGTCAGACATCAGCACATCCACGTTGGAACAGCGCACCCTCGTCAGTGGCAGGATATATCATTGCCTACAGCACTCACTCCGGCTTCAATGCCGACACCGTTTCTTCATTATTGGTATCCAACGACACATCCATTACAATCAACGGATTACAACCATCAACAACATATTATTGGCGAGTATCGACGAACTGTGCCTCAGGTAGTTCTGAATGGTCACCAGAACAGATGTTCCGCACCCTGCCCAGCTGCAACCTTGGGACCGACTTAAGGAGCGACACCATAGGCTCAGACGACAATGCATCAAGCATCTATACATTCTACAACTTTACAGGAGCAAATCAAGGTTTCTCGGCAAATATAATACCCTACGAAGAACTGTCCAGACTAGGCATAGAGGGTCACGACTTCATCAACACCCTGAGCCTATATGCCATAGCCGACGACTACCTGCCGCGACTACGGGTTTACATGTATGAAGCCCCCATCGGTTCATTCCCTGAGAACGTGGACGGCTCACAGGTGACACTGCCCCTACCGAACAACTCGACAACAACACTGCCAAGCACTAACGGTACAAGCATGACCATGCCTATGACATGTGTATACGACAGTTCATTGACTATACAAAATGGTACAATCACAAACATATACCTTGACTCGGCATTCGAATACTCCGTCCTTGGCGACATAGTGATTCTTTTTGTCCGCGACGGCCAACCATCGCATGGCGCACAGTTCCTCTACAGCAACACGAATCCCTTGAACCTCTCACTGTGCGGTTATACATCAACATCACATGGTGACGATTCCACGCTGATAGCCTTTTCGACAAACAAACGCACAAACATCATTGTCGGTTCCTGCTATGCAGAGCCTCAATGCCAAAGGCCTATAAATTTCAGTTTGCTAAATCTTGAAGACACCCTTGCGACCATACGATGGGATGGCAATAGCAGCCAATATGAGTATTTACTATTGACCGACAGTCTGATGTTCAGCCGCTATGCGACCGGCCTCATTACCGACTCGAACACAACTACCTTTTACAATCTGCAGCCAAATACGACATACTATCTTTATGTTCGCGGACTCTGTGAGCCTTACAACTCAATATGGTCGAATGTATTCTCTTTCACCACTACCTGTCCTCCTTTCGAAGTGCCATACTTTAGCGACGTTGAGAACTGCGATGACGGTTTCAATTCATCACTGCCTCCTTGCTGGCGAGGCAGCATCCTATATACCGGTTCTCAGACAGGCACACCTGTACAAAACATCTCACACCCCTATCCTACCTCGCAATATGCCATGGATGGTCAACGCAGCATATTACTGCCATCATCAAGCTATATGACACTTCCTATGTTTGAGCTGCCGACATCACAACTGATGGTTTCATTCGACTTGCAGAAAGCCGCAGAAAACAGCAATATTGCCGGTGCAAAACTCATTATCGGCGTCAGCACGACAAACAATGAGCTGTCAGAATTGTCCGACGAGCTCTTCACTCCCATCGACACCATTATAGTTGACCAACTCGTCAACCTTTGCATACAACGCTACAACATTCCATTGTCCTCATACACTGGCAGTGGACGATTTATCACCCTTTACAACCCCGCAGTCACGCAACAAGGCAGCACTCAGAGAAACAATAATTTGATGATTGACAATATCAGTGTCGACCTCATCCCCACTTGTCTGGCACCTGTGACCATCCGTTCAATATCTGAATTCAGCAACTCGTTCCTTGTCAGTTGGAGTCCCTCACCGAATGCCAACGGATATATCATCGAGCAGACAGAGATAGGCAACAACACCATACCACCTCATCTATACTACACCACCGATACCTTCTACAATATAAACCAAGTAACCTACAGCACCAGCTATAATATAGCGGTGCGAAGTGTGTGCGACAACGGTGACACGAGTCTTCGCAGCATCCCAGCACAACTCGATGCGTATTGCGGTCTCATTCAGCTGCCCTACTGCCATGACTTTGAAAACGATCCTATTAGCGACAACCAACCCGTTCCGCGTTGTTGGCACAACAGCTACCTCTACCACTATTTAGCAAGCACAGGCAAGGTTAGCATTTATTCTTCGCCTGGCCAACTGCCAAGTGGACACAAATGCCTTCGCATCATCCAACCACCCGTCAACACCAGTTTGCCATTTGCTGTCATATCGCTTCCAAGCATCAATTCATCCTTGTATCCCATTCAAAACACAACCCTCACATTCTATGCCCGTGCGGAATACAGCAGCAACGCCTCAGGCAACACTATCGAGGTTGGTGTGCTCAACAACGCTATCGACTCAACCTCATTTGTACAAGTGGAAGCCATAACCTTGGATGAAACATGGCAACAATACAGCGTAAACTTTGAAAACTACACGGGACCTGGATTCCGCATAGCCTTCAGAAAGAATTATACATCGACCAATCATACCATCTACATCGACGACGTAGAACTATTTGAAAACAATCCCTGCCACAGGCCTCAATTTGCAACGACAACCAATACAACTTTCCATTCCGCTGATGTCAGCTGGTATGGCTACAGTCCCATGTACCAATTCTCATACCGCAAACGCAACAGTAGCACATGGATTGACCTTCCTGCAACAGCTGAAATGACAATTCACCTCGACTCACTCTTAGACACCACGACCTACGAATACCGCATCCGTTCTCTATGTTCAGGCGACACACTGTTCTCAGAGTGGGCCGAAGGCAGTTTCACCACCAATGCACTGCGTTGTGTCACTCCACAGAACTTCCATGTGGTTGTGGCAGAAACAACCGAAATCACAACCGACTGGACACCTGTCGGCGACGAGTCGGGATGGTATCTCCGTGTCTGGAACACCGTGTTTGACACCACTGTCATCGTGTTCCACCATCCTGCAACCATCGGCGGCCTCATTCCAAGTACGTTCTACAACATTAGCTTAAGGCCAATCTGTACTCCTGTCACCCCAAGTGAAAACGGTCTCACACAACTTTCATTCACAACGTCTGAATGTGAAGTGCCGAAATACCTGCATCTTGTTGAACTCTCAGGCAGCACGGCGATAGTCACATGGAATAGCAACGCCACTCTGTTCGACATCGAATATGGAATACTCGATTTCGGACACGGCTCAGGTATTGCGACCTATGGATATTCGGGAACCACATATCAACTCACCGGTCTGCTGCCCAATACAGAATACAATGTCTACGTCCGTGCCGTATGCGAGGGTGGTAACCCGAGCAACTGGTCGAGCAAACTCAATTTCACTACACCCAACGGCAACGAGATTACAACCATAAGCAACACACCGACGGTAATAATTTATCCTAATCCGGCTTCGCATACAGCCACAATCAGCATAAGTGGTTTCAATGGGGAGGTTTTCATCGACGTCGTTGACATTCAAGGAAAGACAATACAACGTTCATCTGTTGAATGCACTAACGACTGTAGCCATTCCCTATTGATTGACAGTCTCAACGCAGGATACTACTTCGTCCGCATCCGTAACAGCGAAAACAGTATTGTAAAGAAACTGATAGTAAAATAAATGTTACATTACGTTAAGCCTCAAGCCAACGTAAAAAAGGCGACCCATCAGCGGGGCATAGACGACCGATGCGTCAAATGCCTGTGAGAAAGGATTGTCAGCTCCAATCACAGGTGTTTCCTGCACATAGTCGGTAATATTCTCCACTCCCACATAAACTTCAAACTGCTTGAACCGGCGTGTTATCTGGCCAAGCATATATATGTACGGCGACGCTTCGCCTTGCAGCGTTCCTTTGTTGAGCGGCAGCCGTTGGGGACCGTTGAGCTGAGTTGTGAAGTCGAAACGCCACTTGTCAAACCGAGTGTGATAGGTGAATACCGCCAACCCTTTCCAGAAAGGAGTATAGGGCTTGCGCATACGAACGCCATGATAGTCGCAGAATACGCTGTTGATTTTGCCAGCAAGCGATACAGAGAAACCGTCGAAAGGCTCGATATTGACATCGGCCTGAACCACATTCGACCAGCTACGGCCGACGAGGTTGCCGATAATGGCCTGCCCTGCATTGGCGTCAAGGTCGACAACAACCTGATTCACAAAGCTTGTATGGAAATAATCAATTGAAACCGTCAGCGAATGTCCCTCACTGATTGTGAAGTGCTTGTTAAGGTTGATGCCGCCGTTCCAGGCCTCTTCCATGTCGAGCTTGGTGTCGGCAAAGACGATGTCGCGTCCCGAGGCGAGCAAGCCGATGTTCTCGGCAATGACGTTGGATGTGCGGAAGCCCCTGCCGGCCGAGAGACGCAACACGTATTGGTCGCCCATATGCCAACGGGCATGCAGACGCGGCGATACAAGATGCCGTTCGTGATGGCTGTTGTAATCGTAACGCATACCGAATGTGGCGTTGAAGTCGTCGCCATATCGGAACGTGTATTGTCCGAACACGCCTGGCACGACCTCGACAAAAGAAATTTCAGGATCGAAAACCAAAACAGCAGCTGTAAGGTATGGCTTGTACATCAACTCCTCGCCCATGTCGCTATACCGGAACGAGGCACCATAATCCACAATATGGCCGCCGCTGACTTCAGCATTGACCATCAAATTAACGTATACATCCTTCTCTTCGCCCTTGTATTCCGAAAGCCCATACCACGCATCGTGACGGAACCAGGAGCCCGACACCTGCGACCCAAAGCTAGCCGTATTGCTTATCATGAAACCGTTCTTGGTCATGAAATACAGGCGGTTGGAGGTGCCACCGAAACCATAAATGCTGTCATTGCCACGCATCGAACGTTCAAAACGCATGTCTCCGCCGAGCCTTGATTCGTGTATGTAGTTCACAAGAGTCTGCGAATGGAAATCATGGCCAACCTCATAGTCCCACCTGTTTAAGACATTTAGTTGTTGCTGAAGGGGATAGTCGGCGAATCCGTCGTGACCTATATGGTCAAAACGTCGACCCGAATAGGTGCCGAAAAGATATAGGCCTGTAGAAAGGTGGTCATTGAAACGGTGGTTGAACTTGGTCGTGATTTCCGACTTGAGGTCCGAATTCTCATACAAGTTGATTGAAAAACGGTCACCCTTGTCAGGCTTCTCGTACTCCAGATTGATGATACCTGTTATGGCCTCACAGCCATTCTTGACAGTTGCCACGCCCTTGCTCACAGAAATGCTTTCCATCCACTGCCCAGGTACATAGCCAAGTCCGTATGGAGTTGTCAGTCCGCGTAGAAACGGTATGTTTTCGAGCAGCATCTGGGAGTAGACGCCTGTCAAGCCGAGCAGCTGTATCTGCTTGCTTCCCGACACGGCATCGCTGTAGCCCACGTCGATGGTTGCTGAGTTCTCAAAACTCTCTCCAAGGTTGCAGCAGGCGAGGCCTCGGAGACCTTCGACTGTAGTCACCTCTTTGTTTGTCAAAGAAGAGAAATCGGAATATACAGCCTTTCTGCGTGCATGGACAGATACACTTTGAAGCGCCATTGATGTCTGAACAAGCCGCACTTTAATGTTTGTACCGTTGACATTGTACAACGTATCGGACCTATAGCCCGTGTAACTAACGACAATATCCGTTGCGTTTTGAGATTCTTTAAGAGTGAAATGTCCATCCTTGTTAGTTGTGGTACCTATGCTTGTCCCGCGCCAAATGACTTTTACGCCTATCAGAGGCTCGCCCGACACATAGTCAGTGACAATACCGCCCACCTGCTGAGCCATAAGCGGACAGCAGGCCATAATTAGCATAATACACAAAAACACCCTAACAGCACCAAATTGCAGTATATTGAATATCAATTTCATATTCTTAACGTGGTATTATATTACAATTTGCAAAAATAAAACGTAAGTTTTGCAACTTGGTTGCAAAGTTGGCACATGGTGCCAATTAAGAATAAAAAAATCAGCTCCCCTATTGGGGAAATAAAGTCATGAAACAAAGAGATAGTCGCGCAAAGAAAAATTACGCATCCCCTTCCAGCTTTCCATGACAGTTCTTATACTTCTTGCCACTGCCACAGGGACATGGGTCGTTGCGTCCCACCTTCTTCTCGACGTGCACCGGTTGAGGTTTCTCTTTCGGCGTTGTACGTTGTGCAGCCGGGTCGTCGTTGCGGCTCGTCTTCAGTCCCTTCTGGTTGCTTGTAGGCTGGTGAGCTTCCTTCATCTCGCTCTCCTGCTTCACTGGCAGCGTTGCACGCGACAGGAATGATGCTATCTGACGGTTGATTTCAAGCAGCATCTTCTCGAAGAGGTTGAACGATTCAAACTTGTAAATCAAGAGAGGATCTTTCTGCTCGTACGATGCATTCTGGACCGATGTCTTCAAGTCGTCGAGTTCGCGCAGATGTTCCTTCCACATGTCGTCAATGATAGCCAACGTGATGTTTTTCTCAATCGAGAGCTGAACCTCGCGGCCGCCGTTCTCGTATGACTTCTTGACCGGGCAAACGACATTCATCGTCTTCACACCATCAGTTATCGGGAAGACGACATTCTCGTAGCGAGTGTTGTCGTGGATGTTCTTGATGAATGGGAATGCCGTTTCGGCAAGACGCTGCATACGTTCCTTGTATGCATTGAACGTCAATTCGTACAGTTTCTCGACGAATTCCGACGAACGCATGTTATAGAAGTCGCGTTCGCTAAACGGAACCTCGATGGCGAAGACGCGAATCATCTCCATCTTGAAATTCTCATAGTCCTTGGCGTCCTGTGCGTCGTTGTATATCAATTCACAGGTGTCGTAGAACATATTCGAGATGTCGATTGAAAGCCTGTCGCCATACAGGGCATTGCGTCTCTTGTTGTATATGACGGTACGCTGGTTGTTCATGACGTCGTCATACTCCAGCAAGCGTTTACGCATACCAAAGTTATTCTCCTCAACTTTCTTCTGGGCACGTTCAATCTGCTTGGTAATCATTGAATGCTGGATTACCTCACCCTCCTGCAGGCCCATGCGGTCCATTATCGAGGCAATACGCTCAGAACCGAAAATACGCATCAGGTCGTCCTCGAGCGACACGAAGAACAATGAACTACCCGGATCTCCCTGACGACCAGAACGGCCTCGCAGCTGACGGTCCACACGGCGGCTCTCGTGACGCTCCGTACCGATGATGGCAAGACCGCCGCGTTCCTTAACGTCGCCCTTCAACTTGATATCCGTACCACGGCCAGCCATGTTGGTGGCAATAGTCACACGGCCAGGCTCACCAGCCTCCGCCACTATGTCAGCTTCCTTCTTGTGCAACTTGGCATTCAAGACGTTGTGGGCAATACCTTTCATCTTCAACATCTTGCTAAGAAGTTCCGAAGTCTCGACACTCGTTGTACCAACAAGCACAGGGCGGCCTTCCTTGCGCATGCGTTCTATTTCATCAATGACAGCTTTGAATTTCTCACGCTTGGTTTTGTAAATCATGTCGTTCATATCCACACGTGCAATCGGACGGTTGGTCGGGATAACGACGACATCAAGTTTATAGATATTCCAGAACTCACCGGCCTCGGTCTCAGCGGTACCAGTCATACCAGCGAGTTTCTTATACATACGGAAATAGTTCTGCAGCGTAATTGTAGCATAAGTCTGTGTAGCGGCCTCGACTTTGGCGTTCTCCTTGGCCTCCACTGCCTGATGCAGACCGTCGCTCCAACGACGGCCTTCCATAATACGGCCAGTCTGCTCGTCGACGATTTTCACCTGTCTGTCCTCGGTCAGCACGTAGTCGACATCCTTTTCAAACAGGGTGTAGGCCTTGAGAAGCTGGTCGACGGTGTGGACGCGGTCGCTCTGTATGGCGTAGTTGTTGTAGATTTCCTCTTTCTTTGCAGCCTTTTCCTCAGGTTTCAGATCCTCGTGCTCCAGCTCTGCGATCTGGGCTCCCACGTCAGGCAACTGGTAGAAACGCGGATCCTCACCAATCTGAGCCAGCCAGTCCATACCCTTGTCAGTCAGTTCACAGGTGCGTTGCTTCTCGTCGACAACAAAATAAAGCTCATCGTCGATGATATGCATATACTTGTTTTGCTCCTGCATGTAGAAGTTCTCTGTTTTCTGCAGCAGAGCCTTCACGCCGGTCTCGCTCAGGAATTTTATCAATGCCTTGTTCTTCGGCAAGCCGCGGTAGGCTCTCAGCAGTGCCATTGGACCAGGCTGGTCAGCCTTCTGGTCCAAGTTGTTCGACAGTTCCTTCTTTGCGTCAGCAAGAATAGAGGTCACAAGCATTCTCTGCGTATTGTAAAGTCTCTCGATGACCGGTTTGAAACGGTCGAATTCTTGGTCGTCGCCCTTGGCTGTGGGACCGGAGATAATAAGAGGTGTACGGGCATCGTCGATGAGGACCGAGTCGACCTCGTCGACAATGGCATAGTTGTGACCACGCTGAACCAACTCGCCGGGGTTGCGGCTCATGTTGTCGCGCAGGTAGTCGAAACCGAACTCATTGTTTGTGCCGTAGGTGATATCGGCATTGTAGGCAGCCTTGCGCTCGTCGCTGTGAGGCTCATGTTTGTCTATGCAATCAACCGTCAGACCGTGGAACTCAAACAGCATACCCATCCATTCCGAGTCGCGCTTAGCCAGATAGTCGTTCACCGTAACGACATGGACGCCCTTTCCAGGAAGTGCATTCAGATAGACCGGCAGGGTAGCCACAAGAGTCTTACCTTCACCAGTAGCCATCTCAGCGATTTTGCCGCTATGCAACACAACACCACCAATCAGCTGGACATTGTAGTGCACCATGTCCCATGTAATCATGTTTCCGCCAGCCATCCAGCTGTTCTTGTAGTGTGCCTTTCCGGCATCGTCAATGTTCACATTGTCTCTCGTGGCACTCAGGTCGCGGTCGTGATCCGTGGCGGTGACAACAACTTCCTCGTTCTCGGCGAAACGGCGTGCCGTCTCCTTGACAACAGCGAAAGCCTCAGGTAGTATGTCGTTCAGAACAGCCTGCGTTTTCTCGTACGAAATCTTGTCAATCTCATCTATACGTTTGTATATCTGTTCCTTCTCAGCGACATCCATATCGTACTCTTCCTCAATACGTTTATGCAACGAGGCAAGTTCTGACTCTTCATGTTCTATTTCTTTACGAATGCGTTCCTTGAATTCCAACGTTTTAGCACGCAATTCGTCATTGCTCAATTTCTCTATAGTGGGGTAGATTTCCAGAGCCGCGTCAACATACGGCATCACCTCTTTAAGGTCGCGCTGCGACTTGTTTTCAAACAGTTTTGAAAAAAAACTCGACATTTTTATCTGTTTATCTTTTATTTTTACACTAATAATCAATACATTGCACCATTATAGGCACAATGCAACGGTGAACAAAAATACACAAAAAAATAAGAATATCCTATATAAAAAAATACCACCCTTGTCATTTGTGATTTTTTTAGTACTTTTGCTATATCATTTTACATCTCTTATGTTTAATTATATACCTATGAATAAACTCTTTACCGCTGCATGCATAGCCCTTATGGCCACTGCAGTAGCCTCGTGCAAACATGCCGACACCCACGCCTTAGGGCAGGAAGCGGGCAAGGCTCAATGCGAATGCTATTCGAACAGCGACTCGGCAAGCCGAGTGGACTGCATCAACGGCATAGCCGAGAAATATGCCGAATACAAGAACGACAGTCTTTACCTTGAAGCCGTTGAAGCTGCAATGCTGAAATGCACAGCTGCAATGGCCAAGGACGAGCCAAAACCTATCGTCACAAATAGCGAACCAACACCATCAAGCGACTCGTTATGACAACTGTTACATTAGGCAGATCGGGACTCGTTGTTCCCAAAAACGGTTTTGGTGCCCTGCCCATCCAACGCATCTCGATGGATGACACCATCAAACTGATACACAAAGCCTTTGACCATGGGATGTATTATTTCGACACTGCCCGGTTCTACACCGACAGCGAGGAAAAACTTGGAAAGGCTTTGTATGACAGACGTGACAAGGTGATTATCAGTACCAAAACTGGTGCGACAACCGTCGATAATTTTTGGAAAGACCTTGAAACATCACTTCGTCTGCTGCAGACCGACTACGTGGACCTATACCAGTTCCACAACCCTGCCTTCTGCCCTCTCCCCAATGACGGCACTGGGCTATACGAAGCCATGCTTGAAGCCCAAAAACAAGGCAAGGTACGCCATATCGGCATCACAAACCACCGCCTCGCCGTGGCTCAGCAGGCCATTGACAGCGACATGTACGAAACCCTTCAGTTTCCTTTCTCATATCTTGCTTCCGACAAAGAGCTCAATCTAGTAAACCAATGTGCTGAAAAGAATATAGGTTTCATAGCCATGAAGGCACTCAGCGGCGGACTGATAAGCCATGCCGCAACAGCCTATGCCTATCTTGCCCAGTTTCCAGGCGTGGAGCCAATCTGGGGTATCCAGAGAGAGAGCGAGCTTGACGAGTTCATATCATTCCAAGACAACCCACCAGTCCTTGACGACGAGATGCGGCAACGTATAGAGCACGACCGCAAGGAACTAACCGGCGACTTCTGCCGCGGATGCGGTTACTGCCAGCCTTGCACCGTGGGCATCGAGATTGAAAGTTGCAACCGCATGTATCTCTTCCTGCGCCGCGCCCCCTACTCTGTTTACCTCACCGAGGAGTTCAACAAGAAAATGCACCAAATCGAGGACTGCGTGGACTGCGGACTCTGCAAAGATCGCTGTCCCTACGGTTTGGACATCCCCAACCTATTGCGCCGCAACCTCGAGGATTGGAACGAGCACTGGGCAAACAAGGAAAAATATTTCAACCATGAGTCCTGACGTATTCACTTTCTTTGAAGAGCTGGCAATCAACAACCATAGGGAATGGTTTTTAGACAATAAAAGCCGCTACGAGGCTATCCGCGAGGAGTTCGTCGAATTCACAGCTCAAATCATCGAAGAACTCTCACCTCTCGACCCCACAATCGGCCACCCCGACCCAAAACGTTGTCTATACCGCATAAACCGCGACCTGCGATTCACACCTGACAAACGCCCTTACAAGACACATATTGCCTTCTTCCTTAGCAGCAATGGTGTGAAACGGAGCGGCGAGCCAGGCTATTACCTGCAGATTGGACAAGAAGACTACGGATTGCACGGAAACTGCAGCCTTGGTGGCGGCATTTTCATGCCCGACAAGGAAAAGCTGGCAGCCATACGTCAGGAAATCTTCTACAACACCGACGATTTCCTGTCCATCATGAATGACAAGAACTACAAAAAATACTTCGGCAACACCTTCTTCACCACCAAGGTGCTAACCCGCGCACCCAAAGGCTACCCCAACGACTGGGAGCATGCTGGCCTGCTGAAATACTGCGACTACTGCACCATGCACGAGGTGCCGAACGACATCGTCCTCGGTGACAGCTTCAAGGACTACGTCATGAAAGTCTTCAAAGCATCCGTGCCGCTGAACCGGTTCATACAACGGGCCACAAGCTGAAGACCGTCAAACTGAATACCGGATATAGAAATAAAAGCAGGGATTCATCGGAATCCCTGCTTTTATTATATCACACTTTAAGGCATGTTATTTCTCAGCCTTGATATTCGGCTCTTCAAGACCATAACCTTTCTTCTTGTCGACAGCCTTGAGGTAAACCGAGATAAGGAGAGCAGCTATACCGAGTGCGGCCAGCATCACCAGAGCCCATGTGTAGTCGAGCTCATGGGCGGCGGTGCCTTCCTTGTTCGTGGCGTTGAGCACAGAACCAATCAGAGCTGGGAAGAGACCGAGACCAATGTTCTGAATCCAGAAAATGGCGGCATAAGCCGAACCGATGATTTTTTCCTCAACCAGCTTGGGTACCGAAGGCCACAGAGCGGCAGGCACCAGCGAGAAGGAAGCGCCAAGGACGAGGATGGTAACATAAGCCACAACAGCACCACCTACTGCACTACCCTTGAACATCGGCAGGATGAAAGCGAAGGTGAGGTGGCAGGCCACCAAGAGGATAGAACCAAGCATTAGCATGGTAGCGGCCTTACCCTTATGGTCGACGTAGTTGCCAAGAATTGGGGTGATTGCCACAGCCAACAGCGGGAACACGGCGAAGATAGTCTCAGCAGTGCCGCGCATATAGCCCATGTAGCAGTATACCACCAAGGCAACAACAGCAAGACCCATAAGTCCATATTTAAGATTCTTATTATTCTTGACAAAATTGCTGCTAAACGAAGCTGCAGCAACTACAAGCATAATTATGTACTGCACAACCGTCACAGAGCTGCCACCCCAGAAAGTGTTGGGGTCAGCCTCTGTCAATGACAGGTTGCACTGCAGCATGTTGACGGCATATTTCTGGAACGGGAAGATGGCGCTGTAGTAAAGCACGCAAAGCAGAGCCACAAGCCAGAAACCGAGGCTGGTAAAGATCTTGCCAAGGTCACTGAATTTGAACGGATCGTCCTTTTCCTCGGCCTCGCCAGTCTGACCGTCGAGTTTCTTGTCCATAAAGAAATAAATGATAAACATTATCAAGGCGATGCAGAGCAGTACCACGCCAAATTTCACAGCATTGGAGACATGAACCTCGCCGCCGAGCTTGGCGAAGAAGGGTGAGAAAATCATACAGGTGGCGACACCAAGACGTGCAAGAGCCATTTCAGAACCCATTGCCAGAGCTGTCTCACGGCCCTTGAACCACTTCACGATACCGCGGCTCACCGTAATACCAGCCATTTCGCAGCCGCAGCCGAAAATCATGAATCCGCAAGCAGCCAGCTTGGCCGAAGCGGGCATTCCGTCGGCAAACGGCAGAATATCCTTAATAATATAGATGTCAACCTTCCAGTTGAGATGCGAGTTGAACCATGCCTCAAGACCTGTGCCAATGAAATTGTCGCTGACGGCATAGAACTTGATAATACCACCCACCAACATCACAGCACCGGAAAGCACTGCAGTGAAACGCACACCCATCTTGTCGAGGATGATACCCGCAAAAATCAGGAAGAAGACATAGACGTTGAGGAACACCTCAGCACCCTGCATTCTGCCAAACGAACCGCTATCCCATCCACGGGTATCCTGCATCAGGTCCTTGATAGGAGACAAAATGTCCATGAAAACATAGCTGCAGAACATGGCCAAAGCCAGCAACAGCAGAGCAGTCCAACGCATTCCTGCGCTGTCTCTCAAAGTTTTAATACCAGTTTGTGTCATAAAATATGTTTTAGATAATTTTTTGCAAAAATACAAAAAATGATGAATGTGGCAAAATAAAACTTGTTTTCATAAAAAAGAGCTAAAAAAGTGAGGGGCTTCCGTGATGGAAACCCCTCGCTTTGGATTTAAGTCTGTCGACTAACGGAACCGTTAGCGAACCACGACGACGCGCTTGGTCATCACGTCGCCAATCCTGACAATGTAGACACCGGTAGCGGGCATACGGAATTCAGCCGTTTCACCAGCATTGAGTGTCTTGGCCATTGCACGGCCGTTAATGTCGAAGACATAGACATCGTAACCTGCAGCACCACGGACAATAATATTGTTCTCGACGCTGTAGACGTTGACGTTGAGTTCGTTGACAGTGTTGATACCAACAGTTTCCTTGAAGAGGGCATTGATGGTAACATCGGCGTTAACAGTGAAGGTGTAGGGGTTGACTGTCAATGTATCGTTGTCGACCACCCAACCAACAAACTCGTAACTATCGTTGGCGTTAGCGGTGAGAGTTACACTGGTGCCTTCCTCGACTGCTTCAGTCGGGATGCCGGTAACTGTACCCATGTTAGCGTCGTAGTTGACGGTCACGTTGTAGTAGTTGACAGGAGGAGTGGTTGTGTCGACCTCGAAAATAGCAGTGAAAGTAAACGTGATGCCGTAATTGACGTAGCTCTGTGGCACAGAGCCGTAGCTCTTCGGGTTGGTGAAGCCTTCGTCACCGGAGAAGACTGTATCGCTTGCAACTGCATTACCATTCATATATAATGTGTAGGCCCAAGCGCTGAGCATATAGCCTGTGTTTGGAACAGCCTCTATGAGAAGGTCATCACCAACATAAACACTGTGGACACCAGGGGCTGGGTTAGTGGTACCCATAGTGGCATCGTTTACAGCGTAGGTAACTTCGATGCTGTCAGGATTGCCAGCCTCGAAGAAGGCCTTGAAAGTGACGCTGCCATACGACATCAGGGCGTTGGCAAGAATGTAGTAGCCATTGGCATACTCAGAACCGATGGTGTCGAATTCAGCATCGGTGCCAGTCCCGTAGGTAATCACCCACTGCTGGAAGCGGTATCCGGGGTTGCGCTGCGAACCGAAATGTACTGTGTCACCCGTGAGATACTGGTAGGTGCCGGGAGCCGGAACGGTAGTACCCATTATAGGATCATCGACCTGGAAGACAACAGTAAGAGTATCAGGTGCAGGAGGCACGTATGATCCAACGAACATTTCGACATCGTCAATAAGCAGGTAGTTTTCATCATAGTCGACATGGTGGAAAGCCACATAGACACTCTGACCAGCATAGGAGGTCAGGTCGATGCTTTGCTGAGTCCATGTACCAGCAGCTGCTGTGGAAGGACGGACAACGGTGAAAGAAGAAGTATCATCGGTGGTTGTAGAAATAGCCACACTGTAACTATCAGGATAGCTAGAATTGGCAATCTCCCACCAGCTGAAGGTAATGCTGTCACCAGCATTAACGGTGGGCAGGATGAATCTGGGAGAAATCAGCCAAGCATCAGCGTGAATTGCACTGCCGTTCCAACTCCACGAGGAAGCAACATAGTTGCCACTGTGAGGATTGATATCGGCGAGGCTGGCACAGTTGTATGTAAACCAAGGCTGACCGTCGGCACTGCCGTTGATAGTATTCCAACATCCGAGACCATTCTCAAAGCCTTCGAAATAAGGTAGGCTGCTGATGTCAGCGCAGCTGGTCATAGCTGTAACAGAAACAAGTGACGAACTATCGGTAGCCGAGCAGATAGCCTGGACACCGAATGTGTAGCTGGCAGAAGCATTAAGTCCTGTGAAAGTGTAGGTATTGGTGGTCACGTTGGCAACGTAGGTGGTACCGTTGTAGACATTATAGCTAGCTGCATTACCGGTCCAGATAATGGTAATACTGGTCTCGGTAGCAGCGTCAACAGTGACAACGGGAGTAGCACAGCTCGGGCATGCTTCGGTCATTGTATAGAACACTGTACCTTCAGTTATTGTGCTGGCGTCGCTTACGGTGTAGACAATTGCACCGCCACCGTCGATGATCTGGAATCCAGCCTCATCGTCATAGTTACTTCCGCTGGTCCAGCTGAAGGTTACGGGCAAGCCACTGCATACGCTAACCTGGAAAGTGTCATAGATAAGAGTACTAGACACGCCCTGGCTAGCCATGTTGTAGGTGGCAATAGTGGCACCGTTCTGGCTTATGGCAATGTAGGAGTCGTCCCAGCCGTCGCCATAGCCGTCAATGGCAGCAATAGTGATCTGGCAGCTGCCGCCGGCGCAGTCGGTAGTAGCGTTGATGGTAACAACATTGGAAGCGTCGGTGGAGGAGCAGTTAGCAACAACACCGAATGTGTAGGAAGTGCTAGCGGTGAGGCCGGTAACCTCATAGCTGGTAGCGGTTACGCCTGTGGCAACAACCGTACCATCTGAGCCATAGATAGAATAGGTGGCACCACCGTTGAGGGTATCGTTCCAGCTCAGGAAAACACTGGTAGCGGTAACGCTATCAACAGTGAGGTCGCTAACAGGATAGCAGAAGCTGGCACTCATCTCGGTGAAAACAACGCTGTCGACAGCAACACCATAGCCGTAGCCGTCAGTCATCTCGAAGGCAACCTGGTAAACTTCACCAGGGATTATGAGACTTTCAACAGTCCAAGCAGACACTTCGTTGGTATATTCAGCAACCTGCTGCCAAGCGCTGTCGGCATCAACACGGTAGTAAACACGGAGTTCATCCTGGTCACCACTCCAAGAACGCTGGATATGGGCAAAATCAAGAGTCATACCGTTCACAACGCCGTCGAGGACAGGCGAGATAAGTTTGGTTGTGTTACCCGTGCTTCCATGGGTAATCTTGGCGTTGGTAGCGCCTTCGAAAGCGCCCGTAGTAGCGCTGTAGTCTCCTGTACCTATAGCCCAGCTACCGGGGCCTTCAACTGACCAGCAGCCAAGGGCTGCGCTGGTAGCCTCAAATGTCTCGGTGTAAGGCAGGGTGAGAGCAGAACAAGCGGTGCTGAAAGATATGACAACCATCTGGCTCTCATCGCTGCTGCAGACAGCACGTACGCCATAAGTGTAGTTCGTCATAGCGGTAAGGCCAGTGAAAACGATGGAAGTATCGGTGACATTCTGGTATAGGGTGGTGTCGGTATCGGTAATGGTGTAAACATTATAGCTGCTAGCAGTGCCGACCCAAGAGAGAGTAGCACCAGTTTCGGTAATATTGCTAACAGTCAAGTTTGTGGGAGCATAGCAGATATCACCGGTGCTAGCGGTAACAGTAATATTGTCGATGGCGATACGGTTGTCATAGGGGCTGGTGCCGCTAGTGCTACCGCCATAGATGGCGAAACGAACATTACTACCGGTATAACCAGTGACAGGAATAAAGAGAGTGGTATAGGTACCCGTGAGGGCATTGAGTTCATTCTGTGCAAGTACCTGAAGGGTACTGAAGGTTGTACCACCGTCAGTGCTGATAGCGATGGCCAACGTGTCGTTGTCATCATAGTTGGGTGCGGCAGCACTCCAAGCAGAGGCAGCCACGTCGAGAGTCAGCAGTGCGTCGCCAGTGATTTCGATAAGCGGAGTGACAGCCCAATACTTATTTGAACTATAGAGGTTCATCGTCAGAGCCTTGCCGCTGATGGTGATATAGCTGCCATAGGTAGTGTTGAGCGTCCAAGCAGAAGTACTGGTAGTTGGGGTACCTGCACCGCCATTGTATTGACCGCTCAGGAACGACCAGCAAGGAGACTTAGCAGTCCAGTCGTCGAAGTTCTCGCTCCAAGGCATTGTCTCAGAAGCGCAAGCCGTGGTGGCACTGATGGTAGTATAGTTAGACAGGTCGGTAGCTGAACAATTGGCAATCACGCCGAAAGAATACTGAGTGTTGGGGTTGAGGCCAGTCACAGTATAGGTCAAGGCATTGATGCCTGTGGCCACCAAGCTGGTGTCACTCATATCGTATACAGTGTATGTAGCACCTGTATTGAAAGCGTCAACCCAAGTCAGTTCCACACTGCTGCTGGTAATTGAACCAGTAGTGAGGTTTGTAACACGGGCACAGCTAGGCAGGGTCTCGACAACGACATTGTCAATGCCACAGTAGACTGTGCTGTAGCTGCTGGTACTGGTGCCGTTGTGCACGCCGCTGAACTTGAAAGCCAAGCGGGCACCTGCGGGGGCGCTGGCAGCAAGGGTCGAGAGGTTGAGGTCAACGATGTGCTGCGTGGTGCTGACAGAGTTCCACAACTGCATGCTGGTAAATTCAATGTCGGCACCAGTCACGTAGCCGAGTTCAAGTGTCGTGGCGGCACCGGTGGCGCTGTAGGCGGAGCTCATCTTGTAGTCGAACGAAATCTGAAGCGTGTTCAGGTTCTCGGCGAAAGCGGGCAGGATGGCAATCTTGGTGTTGCCACGGGCTTCGCCGTAGCCGATATAGGTGCTGCTAGTCACAGCCGAACCCACGACATAGATAGGCATGATGAGGTACGGATTGTTCGCCTCCATACTGGCGTAGGAGGTGGTACCGTTATACTGAGCCACACCACCGTAGTAGGAGCTGGAGCCCGAGGTCTCGGCAGTGTTGGTGCCGTTGCTGTAGTAGTCCCAGCAAGAGGGAGTCACGGCCGGGCCGTAGTAAGGAGTACTCTGCAGGCCAGTGTAGCCGCTGAAGTTCTCACTGAAAGGCAGCGTGGTGGTGGCGGGGCAAGCGGTACGGAAAGTACCGGTAACGGCATTGCTGGTGTCGCCAACGCCACAAAGCGAACGGACTGAAATAGTGTAGACAGTATTTCCATTAAGTCCAGTGAGAGAGTAGGATGTGCTGTTGGCGGTGGCAGCATACTCGCCGTCAACATAAATCAGCCACGAGGAAGCAGAGCCTAACTCGGTCCAGGTCAAATCTACAGAGGTTGTGGTGATATTGTTGCTCAGCAGGCCCGAGGGCATCGGGCAGGAATTCTGAGTAACAACAACATTATCGACGCAGGCTCCAGGAGCAGTACCGCCCGAACTGTCATTACGCCACACAAAGACGATACGATAAGTACCGGCTGTAGTAACTGTGAAAGTGGCAGTCTGGGTGTTCCAGGAGGTGCTCAAGTTCATCTTGAGGTTAGGACTCGTGGGGCCAAGGTTGGTCCAGCCAGAGGCGGTCATAGAGGTGTAGGAAACGCCAGTGGGCAGGGCGGTGCCTGCTGTCAGAGTCACCGAGGATTCCACCAAAGCGGCCAGAAGATAGTCCCATGTGCTTTCTCCGTTGCATTGCCAGTCAAAGGATACAGTGTACTCACCAGGCGTGAGATAGAACTCACGATACGCATATGCGACAGCAGAACTGCTAACCGTATATGCAGCATTGGCACCTGCATCATTTGAGATGTAGATTCCGTAACTACCTGTAGTTGTGTTGTTGGCCGCAGTGCCAAGAACCCACTGGTTAGTCAGTGTGCCATTGTCAAACGTCCAAGCAGCAGCTTCGGTAGCATCTTCGAAGTCACAACTATACGGGAAAGTTGTAACCTGCGCTTGTGATACGAACGGCAGCATTAGCGCCGCAAGCATCATTGTTCGTAGAAATTTTTTCATAATAATTTTATTGATTAAAAATTGTTAAAAAGGTTTTTCTTAATAAAAGTTAAACTAACTATCTGTTTTATTGTACTTTTCGAGAATTGGAAATGCAAAGGTACAAACTTTTTTCAATATGCAAAAAAATTTTTATTGCACATTGATAATGTAGTAGTTTTTCTTGCCTTTTTGAATAAGTATGCATCCACTATTGAGAATGTTTGATGAATCCAGTGTGCTGCCTTCGCCAACTTTTTCTTTGTTGACCGAAATGCTATTTTGCTTGAGTTCACGTCGTATTTCCCCTTTGGATGCGAACATTCCCAGCTCGGCAGTCAAATCAATTATCGAAGCACCCGCCTCGATGGCCGAACGGCTGACGCTGAACTGCGGCACGCCTTCGAACACGCTTAGCAACGTGTCTCTATCAAGTGCATTGAGTTGCTCGGTAGTACCCTTGCCGAACAGCAGTTCTGATGCTGCCACGGCACCATCGTATGCAGCCTGTCCATGAACGCGGATAGTGATGTCCTTTGCCAAAGCTTTCTGCAGCACGCGGCGCTCTGGAGCCTCGGCATGCTGACGCTCAAGTTCGTCAATCTCCTCTTTCGAGAAGAGAGTGAAGATACGGATATAGCGTGCGGTGTCGACATCAGAGCAATTGAGCCAGAACTGGTAGAACTTGTAGGGAGAGGTCTTCTCAGGATCAAGCCAAACGTTGCCGCCCTCAGTCTTGCCGAATTTGGTGCCATCAGCCTTGGTGATAAGCGGACAGGTCAAGGCGAACGCCTCGCCACCTTCCATACGGCGAATCAGTTCTGTACCTGTAGTGATATTGCCCCACTGGTCGCTACCGCCCATCTGGAGTTTGCAGCCCTTTGTGCGGTAAAGCGTGAGAAAATCATATCCCTGCAACAGCTGGTAGCTAAACTCGGTGAACGATATGCCAGTCTCCATACGTTTCTTAACAGAGTCCTTGGTCATCATGTAGTTTACCGTGATATGCTTACCAACATCGCGGATGAAATCGAGGAAGAGGTAGTCCTTCATCCAGTCGTAGTTGTTGAGTATCTCGGCTCCATTGACAGGGTTGTCGAAATCGAGGAAACGCTCAAGCTGTTTCTTGATACAGGCAACGTTATGCTGTATTTCCTCAGGAGTAAGCAGCTTGCGTTCTGCAGCCTTGAACGAAGGGTCGCCGATCATACCAGTGGCCCCGCCGACGACGGCGAGAGGCTTGTGGCCAGCCATCTGCAAGTGTTTCAGCAGCATAATACTGACAAGATGACCGATATGAAGGCTGTCGGCTGTGGGGTCGATACCGACGTATGCCGTTGTAACTTCCTTATTAAGCTGTTCTTCAGTACCCGGCATGATATCATGAATCATACCACGCCATTTCAATTCTTCTACAAGATTGCTCATATATTATAATATGTTTTATTCAATATTATATTGTAACAAAAAAAAAGAGGTACTGCTTTGCAGTCAGTACCTCTTTCTCTATCTAATTATTATTATCGTACGATAAGTTTAGAAGTAGCCGACTCCTTGCCAAGATTTATATTGACAAGATACATGCCATGTCTGAACTTGGTGCAGTCGAGGCTGTAGCGATGTACACCTTCGCCGATGTAGCCAAGGTTCTCGCTGTGGACGAGCTTGCCGTTGATGTCATAAATCTTCACAACAGCGTAGCCAGCGTTGACAACAGAGAGTTCAACAGTAGCATTGTCAACAACGGGGTTGGGGAATATGCTCATATGGTTTTCACCATTGTCGACATTGTTGATACCCAGAAGACCCCAGTCTGTCGAGTCGCAAACTTCAGCGACATGGTCTACAACATAGGTTGAATCCATGAAAATACCACGGCCGTAAGTACCGAAATAGATTGCATAGGGATATTTGGTCTTTGCAAAGAGATAGGTCTCGAGGTTGGCACCGTCATAAGCCTTGTAGCTTACGCGAGGCATAGCCTTGGTCTGCTGTACAATCGATGTAACGGGAACACCGTTAAATGAGCCGTACGACTGCCAAACAGGATTGATAGAAGAGGCAGAGACGAACACGCCCTTCTCAGTACCTGCGTAGACGGCACCAGTTGTGCACTCGATAAGAGCAGAGTAGACGGGGTCAGAGGTAGCCATGCCACTGGTGGCATCGGAGATGCTCATTGCGGTAACGGTACGAGTTGCAGGGTTGCCGGCATTGGCGATATAAACCATGTTAGGTTCAAGAACCTCATAGCCTCCGAAAGTAAGAATCAGGTTGTCCTGACCATTACGCGGGTCAACAGCTATAGAAGTGACAGGACGTTTGAACCAACCACCGTCGGGAGCGAAGATGGTATCGTAATGGGTGATACGGGGATTCTCGGGATAGTCGGGTCTGTCTTCCTGCCAGCCGAGCTGAGCATGCATGTTCATGATGTTGTTGATGTCGGCATTGTTGTAGTCATACAGACGGAAGATGAAGCTTTCGCCTGTGGAGTCAAGAATGACATTGATGTATACGCTTCTGCCGTCGCGGCTGAAAGCGATGTCGCCGATGGAATAATTCTCCTTTGCCTGATATATCTTGTCCCAGTTCATCAGTTTGGTCTGGACGTTGGGGTCGGTGCTTGTGTTGTCGGCATAGTTCCAAACGTTACGGTAGTAGTTGGGAGTGGTGTTCATATAGACAGCACTGATGTTGCCGTTACGGCCGTTGACGATGGCGCGGCTGATGACGGGGTTGTGAACAGTGTGGCTGATTCTGTCTTTTGCGGTGAACGTCTCGGTGAAGGTGTGGTAGAACGGATAGCTGAAAGTGGGTTTGGAAGCGACGAGAATCTTATCACCGGGAACCACGACAGTGTTGCTGTCAAGAGTGGTGGCCACACCATTGTGGATGAAGTACGAGAATGTTGAATCTTGGAGAGCACCAAGTTTGAAATCCAGATTGAAGGTGATGCTGTCTTTCCAGATGGTGTTGTTGGTAGTCTCCCAGAGTTTAATCTGTGGAATGGGGTTGCTGCTGACCACGAGGTTGGAGAGGAAAGCCTCACCGATTGTCCAGGTCTGGGTGTTGGTATAGTCTGCGTAGTCGTTGCAAGCACGGCCGAAACTAGCCGAGTAGCCCACTTCCGTGGCACCGCTACGCTCGTAGGTATACGAAAGACGGCCAGGCTCAGCAGAAACAAAGATGGAACGACGTGTTAAAGGAAGCAGCTGCTGGAACATGGAAGCGTCAACGCCACCGCCGTTACCAAACCAAAGGACGTTAGCCATGTGGTTCATGATGGAAGCGGTATCGTTGTCATACCATGAGTTGGTGGGTACACTACCATAGTGAGCGTCACGAGCCTGAATGAATGGACATCCATTATCGACAGCACCGCCGATGATAGAAGCATCGGGGGCAACGGCGATATCGTTATACTGGACAGTGTTGAAGCCCTTGTTAAGGGAGACATAAGCGCCAGTGGTGTCCTGTTTGTAGATACCACCGTCGGTGGCGAAGTAGATTACCCATGCCGTGTCGGCTTCATTGTTGACTTCCCAGGTGGGGAGAATTTGATGAATACCGGAATGTACGAAGAAAGGACTGGAATATACGCTGGCCATGTAGTTACCTGCGTTCAAGTCGTTCTCGCTATAGGTGAGGTTTGTCCACTGGTAGTAAGCATTCTCAACAAAGCCTTCGCCACGGAAAACATTAGAACCGCCAACATATATAGACTTGTAATTACGAGGATTGATGGCAACGGAGGCGTTGAGAGTACCGGGGTTGTCACTGCTGAACGGGACGATGGTGGAGGTGGTCAAACGAGTCCATGTCTGCTGGTTGTTTGTCAGGTAGACTGCATCGAGAAGACCGTTGGTGTCGACAACGACAGCATAGAGGTAAGTCTTGTGTGTGTACTGGCCAGTGATGGTGTCGAGTTTGTGCTCGGTGTTGGCAGCAAGCTCGGTGCGGCCTGAGTAAGCGAGAGAGGCGATCGACGAAGTGATGTCGATAGCAGCACTTTCACCAGTGACGTTTCCGATGCGATACATTTTGCCGGGGCCGGTGGCGTAGGCAATGTTGTCGGCGGAGATAATAATCACGTCATGGAACATGCCATCAACAACCTTGGTGGGGTTTTCGGTCCAGTCAGGATTGGAAGCGTTGAGTTTCCAACGATAGAGGCCGTTGTTGGTGGCTGCATAAATGAACAGGAAATTATCGCGCTCGAGAGTGGCCAGACGGTTAACATAGGTCCAGTCGGTATAGCCGTCAGGATTTGTCTTGGTCAGGAGCTCGAACTGATTGGTGTTGGGGTCGAAATGATAGACACCGCGTCCCTTAGGTGACATACGGTCATTGTTGACACCATGATTGCCGATAAATCCCTCGCCCGTAGCGATAAGCAGCGTATTGTCCTTCAACTGCACAATATGGGTGATCGGGAGGGTAATTTCAAGGTTATTGTTGTAGTAAGGAATGTACTGCCAGTAGTCGGAACCGCTTTTCTTGTAAAGTCCGCCAACGACACCGCCGGCATAAAGAGTCTTGTGGGTCTGGTCAGCCTCATCGACGACGATTGAACGTACACGGCCGCCGATGTTGTCAGGGCCGATTTCGATGAGATTGTTCTGGTAATTAGCCTTGGTTTGGGCCGACGCAACGCCGGCTCCGCCGACAAAAGCAGCGACAATTAAACCGATAAGTACTTTTTTACTTTTCATAAGATATTAATAATTAATTAGATTTTTAATTTCAAGCATAAATTATAACATGCAAAGATAATGTTTTTTTTTTGATTGGAACATAATTTAATTTAAAAAAAAACAAAAAAAAATTTTCCACAACAATATTTTTGCAATCCGATACGTTTGTTTGGGCGTTGTAAAGAAAGAAAAAAAGGAAAAAAAACATAAAGAAAATGAACGAAGCGATAAACATTCAAGAGTTGAACGAGCGCATAGAACGCGAGAGTGCCGTTGTAGACGCCCTCATGATGGAGATGCGCAAGAACATCGTGGGCCAGAAGCACATGATCGAGAGTCTGATGATAGGCCTGTTGTCTGACGGTCATGTACTGCTCGAGGGTGTTCCCGGATTGGCCAAGACGCTGACCATCACATCGCTGGCAAAAGCCATCGATGCAAAATTCAGTCGTATCCAGTTCACGCCCGACCTGTTGCCTGCCGACCTGACAGGTACCATGATTTACAGTCAGAAGAGCGAGTCTTTCCAAGTCAAGAAAGGCCCCATCTTCTCAAATTTCATCCTTGCCGACGAAATAAACAGAGCTCCGGCCAAAGTGCAGAGCGCATTGCTTGAAGCCATGCAGGAGCGCCAAGTGACAATCGGAGAAAACACCTATAAACTTGAAGAGCCGTTCCTTGTGATGGCAACACAGAACCCCATTGAGCAGGAAGGAACCTATCCACTGCCCGAGGCTCAGGTGGACCGTTTCATGCTTAAAGTTGTCATCACCTACCCCGAAAAAGACGAGGAGCGCCAGATTCTGCACCAAAGCCTCGGCGAAGGATTCAACAGACAGACAGCAATGATGAAGCCTGCTGACATATTGAAAGCACGTGAGTTGGTCAAGGAGGTCTACATGGATGAAAAAATCGAGAACTATATAACCGACCTCATCTTTGCCACCCGATTCCCCGAACGATACGGACTGGAGCGGCTGAACGGCATGATAGCATACGGTGCATCGCCTCGTGGAACCATCAACCTTGCCATCGCATCGAAGAGCTACGCTTTCATGAGACGCCGTGGCTATGTCATCCCCGAAGACGTGCGTGCAATAGCAATGGACGTGATGCGTCACCGTATCGGTCTGACGTATGAGGCCGAGGCTGAGAACGTGAAAAGCGAAGAGATAGTGAACGAGATACTGAACAGAGTCGATGTTCCGTAAAAAGACATGGAAGAGAGCGAAATAATCAAGCGAGTCAGACGTATAGAAATCAGAGCCCGCGGCCTATCGCAGCAGATGTTCGCAGGCCAATACCATAGTGCCTTCAAAGGACGTGGAATGGCATTCAGCGAAGTGCGTGAATACGAATATGGCGACGATGTGCGAAACATCGACTGGAATGTCACGGCAAGACTTAACCATCCATATGTCAAAGTGTTCGAGGAGGAGCGCGAGCTGACAGTCATGCTTTTAGTCGACGTCAGTGCATCGGGGCGTTTCGGCACAACAAACCAGTACAAATCGGAACTCATGGCCGAAATCGCCGCCACCCTTGCTTTTGCAGCCATCCGCAACAACGACAAGGTCGGTGTTGTGATGTTCAGCGACAAAATCGAGAAATTCATACCTCCAAAGAAAGGCAGCACCCACATTCTGCGTATCATACGAGAGCTGATAGGTTTCGAACCCACCGGACAAGGCACCGACATCGGCGAGGCTCTACGATACTTCACCAACGTGACAAAGAAGCGTTCGACGGCATTCCTGCTGAGCGACATGATTGACGACAACTATGAGAACGCCCTTAAGATTGCCGCCGGCAAGCATGACTTGGTTGTGCTTCGCATCGACGACCCACGCGAGAAGACGCTGCCAAAGATGGGACTGGTATGGTTTGAAGACCTCGAGAACGGTACCGTCAGATGTGTCGACACGTCGTCGAAAGCGTCACGCGAAGCCTACGAACAGTATTTCCAGACCTACAGCAACCGCTGCGAGGAACTATTGCAAAAATACGGCATAGACCACACCACCATCACAACTGGACAGGACTTTGCCAAGCCGCTGATTGGCCTGTTCAAAAGGAGAGAATAAAAGTCATTAAAGGCCTTGTGCCTTTAAAGAATAATTGAAAAATGAAACAACATAACATATTGTTACTGGCATTGCTGGCCTTCACCACTATGGTTCACGCACAGGACATGGCCGACGACACGTTCCCTGCCCTGCCCGACCACTACGGAACGATACGTGTAGGCGCATCGCTGAGCAAAGACCAGATAACCATAGGCGACACACTGACGCTGCACCTGACAGTGAGCGGCATCGGCAAAGAAAGTGTGGAGATGCCATCCGTCGAGGATTTGACACAGGGACCCATCGAGGCTCTTGATTTAAATTCTTCGCAAAGCAGTGCCAACGGACTCAAAAGCATAACCAACGACTACACACTCATCTCGTTCGACGCAGGCCGACACAATCTTGCGTGGATTACCGTTCATATCACCGACGGCGAACAAGAGGCAATTATAGGACTTGCCGACAGCCTGATTCTCAATGTTGCATACGTTGCCGACATCGACACAACCGATGAAGATTTGAAGAAATTGGTAAAAGAAGACGAGTCGTTCCTTGAAGAGCCCGCCACTTTCTGGGAAAAAGCACATTGGCCCATCTTCGGAACCATTGTAGCAGCTGTAATTGCAGCCATTGTCTATACAGTAATAAGACTGGTGAAGCACAAGCCCGTAGTGACCCTGCCAAAAGCAAAACCGGTACCTGCCGACAAGAGAGCGCTGTCTGAATTTGAGGCATTGAGACGCAAAGAGTTGTGGCAGAAAGGACAGACCAAACGCTACTATACCGAGATGACCGACATCGTGCGTCGTTACCTGTTCAACATGTACCGCATCAAAGCATCGGAGATGACCTCTCGACAGACCCTGCGTGCCTTCCGAGGCGTAGGAGGCTGGAGCGAGGAAAACGCATCGCTTCTTGCCCAGCTGCTGCAGAAATCGGACATGGTGAAATTTGCAAAATCACAGCCCGAAAGCTATGAACACGACCTGGCCATGCAACAGGCAGTTGACTTTGTCCGTAGAGTCACTGAGAACCAAGCAGCTATAGAACAGGCAAAATTGAAAAACAACACGGAAAAGAAGGAGAAGAAATGATGCTGAAGGAAATCACTTTTGTACATCCCTGGCTGCTCTTGCTGCTCGCTCTGGTTCCGCTGACAGTGGTGTGGTACATAATACGTCAGAAACGTATGAAAGCACCTGTCCATCTGCCTTCGGCCAATATGTTCGGCAAAGGCGGCTCGGTCCGCAAATGGCTTTACCATTCAAGGATAGCCTTCCGTTGCATAGCCCTGTCGCTGCTGATTGTCGCCCTGGCACGTCCGCAGAGCAGGATGAGTCTCGAGGAGATGGAAATCGAGGGAATCGACATCGTTCTCGCTGTCGATGTATCGGGCAGCATGAAGGGCGAGGATTTCAAGCCGAACCGTCTTGAAGCCGCAAAGAATGTGGCACATGACTTCATCGACGGACGCAAAACCGACCGTATCGCACTTGTTGAGTTTGCCGGCGAGGCCTTCACCCAGACACCCTTGACCATAGACCATGACGTGCTGAAACGCCAGCTCGACGACATGAAGACCGGCATAATCGAGGACGGCACCGCCATCGGCGACGGACTGGCCACGGCCATCAACCGCATCAAGGAAAGCGAGGCCATAAGCAAAGTCATCATACTGCTCACCGACGGCGTTAACAACCGCGGTGCCATCGACCCTGAGACAGCAGCCGAACTGGCTGCCAAATACGGTATCCGTCTGTACACCATTGGCGTCGGAAAACGAGGAGACGTCCTTTATCACGACGACCGAGGCATGCCATTCTTTGCCCGGGCCGACCTTGACGAAGAGTTGCTGACCCATATGGCAGAAAGCACCGACGGCGGCAAATACTACCGTGCGACCAACGAAAGCGCCCTGAAAGAGATTTTTGACGACATAGACAAAGCCGAGAAGACACGCATCGACGTGACACAATACCGCCAAAACAAAGACGAGCACAAGCCGCTCTTGATTATTGCACTTATTGCGTTGGCTATTGAGATGATGCTTTCTCTCACGGTGAAAACAAGTTGATTTAAAGAAAGTAAAATGCATTTCGAACATATAAAAATATTATGGATGCTCGGGGTGATACCGCTGATTGTCGCCCTGTTCATACTGCGCCAAAGGCTGAGACGCAAAAGGATGACGGCCTTTGCCGAGAAAAGAATGATTCCAAGGCTGCAGCCCGACCTGTCGCGCCGTCGCCCCGCACTGAAGCTGACACTTATATGCCTCGCACTGGCATTCCTGATAATTGCTCTTGCCAACCCGCTTGGCGAAAGTAACAGCGCCGAGGGAGAACGCAGCGGTATCGATATGGCCGTCTGCATCGATGTGTCGAACAGCATGCTTGCCGAAGACATGTCGCCCAACCGCATGGAGCGGGCTAAAATGATGGTCAAGGAGTTGATGAACCAGCTTGGCGGCGACCGCATATCGCTGGTAGTCTTCGCCGGGAAAGCCTACGTCGAAATGCCTCTGACCAACGACTACGGCGTGACAAAAATGTTCCTCGACCAGATTGGCACAGAGATGGTCAGCCTGCAGGGTACCGCCATCGGTGATGCCATAGAGAAAGGCATGTCCACCCTCGGTTACGGCAACAAGGGCAATAAAAAAGAGCCCGAATGGGAGCCTAACCGCAGCCGCGCCATAGTCATAATCAGCGACGGCGAGAACCATGAAGACGATGCCAGAAAAGCAGCATCGAAGGCTGCCGAACAGGGTGTGATGGTCTGCGCCGTGGGTATCGGCTCAAGCAACGGCAGCCAGATACCGGTATACGACCAAAAAGGCAACAAAATCGGTCCGCGCAAAGACAATGAGGGCCATGTGGTTACGACACGTCTGAACGAACAGATGCTCACCGACGTGGCAAACGCCGGAAACGGCATCTACGTCCACGCCGACAATGTCAAGTCAGCCACCGAAAGCATCATAAAGCAGCTTTCAACTCTGGAAAAGCAGAAGTTCGGCAACGCCATGTTCTCCACACGCAATTCTGAATATCAATATCCACTTGCGGCAGCCATAGTATGCCTGCTGCTTGAAGTGTTCATTTTCGAGCGTCGCAATCCGCGCATCAACCTGAACAAAATGATACGGAGGAAATCCAAATGAAAAACATTCTAACCATAATATGCACGGCACTGCTGCTCTCTGCCATTGTTCCGTCGGCATACTGCCAGAACAACGAAAACAATGCCGAGACTGCTTTAGACAGGTACAACAGGGAGACACAGACTTATCCATACGATTTGAAACGTGAAACCGAAAAGAAACGGCACAAAGCCACACGCGAAGGCGTGAAGCAACTGAAAGAGGGCAACTACAAAGAAGCCATTGAAAAGTTCAAGAAAGCGCTTGAATACGACAGCAATTATACAATAGCTCTCTTCAACACCTCATACGCATACAACAAAATTGACTCTACTGACAAAGCCCTGGAATTCTATAACAAGGTGTGCGACAACGCCTCTTCGACAATAGAACAGCGCGTGAAGGCACATTACAACATGGGCAACATCTACCTGCGCAAATTCCTTATTGAACGCGACTCGAACAGGTACGACAAAGAAGACCTTGTGGCTGCCATTGAACAATACAAATCGGCTTTGCGTTTAGACAGCAAGAACCGCAATGCAAAAAGCAACCTGACTCTGGCAAAGAAACTGCTGCGCCCCGAGCCGCAGCAGAACCAGCAAGGCGGTCAGAACAAAGACCAGCAGGACAAGCAAAAACAACAGGACCAACAGAACCAACAAAACAAAGACCAGCAGAACAAAGATCAGCAAAACAAAGACCAAAAACAGAATAAAGATCAGCAGAACAAGGACCAAAAACAGAATAAGGACCAACAGAATAAGGACCAGCAAAACAAAGACAAACAAGACCAAAAGAAGAAAGAGCAACGCCAACGCGAAGCCGAACAGATGCTTAACGCTGCAAAGAACAACGAACAGAAAACCATGCGCGAAGTGCGTATGAAGAAAAGCAAAGACGAAGGCAAAGGCGTTCCTGTGAGGATAGAGAAAGACTGGTAATATGTAAGCTATTGTCTGCGATCTGTGAATAGAATTGAAAGTTGATATCATGAACAAGATACTGAAAATATTGTTATTCTGCATTATGCTGTTGCCTGTATCGGCAATGGCACAGGATGCTGTGATGAATGTGAAATGCCGCCAGTCGGCATCTGCAGGACAGATGTTTCAAATCACTTTTGAGGTCAATGCCAGGGCTTCGAATTTCAAGATGCCAAGCCTCTCAAACCTCACCTTTATGGGCGGCCCAAGCCAAGGCTACAGCAGCTCGATAAGCAATATCAACGGTAAAGTAACCAATTCCGAATCATACACTTTTACAATTCAGGTACGTGCAGACAAGGAAGGCACCGCACAGGTGGGTGCTGCCAGTTGTACCGTAGGCAACAAGACAGTGAGCAGCAAACCGTTCACCATCAAGATTGACAAGGCCGACCCCAACGCCAACCAACAGCAGGGCTATGGCCGATACGGATGGGGCTCGTCGAACCGACAGCAACAGCAACATCAGCAGCAACAACAGCAAACCACCACCCTCGACAACAACACCCTCTTCGCCCGTGCCTCTATCAACAAATCGAACCTTTATCAAGGCGAGGAGGCCATCATAGTATATAAGATATACACCCAAGTACCCATCACCCAGTTCCAAATCGACAAGCTTCCACGCATCAAAGGCTTCTGGAGCGAGGACCTGAGCGAAGGCAAGACTGAGGTGAAACAATACTCAGAGACCTACAACGGCAGGCAATATCATGTCGCTGAGATACGCCGCGGCGCAATATACGCACAGGAGAAAGGAAAACTGACCATCGAGCCGCTCAAAACCGACGTGGTGGCCATAGTCCAAACCACTATGCAACGTCAACGCACCGGCACCATACTTGACTTTTTCATTGACGATCCCTTTTTCTCCATTCCTCAGCAGCAGGCCGTCGTGCGCTCACTGACAAGCAACAGTCTTAGCGTCAATGTCAAGCCCCTGCCTGAAGCGCCAGAAGGCTTTGCCGGCGGAGTTGGCAGTTTCGAGGTCAGCAGCAACTGCGACATGACGGAACTCCGTGCCAACGACGCCCTGACTTACAGCGTGACCGTCAGCGGACGCGGCAACCTGAGCCTGCTTGAGGCTCCGCAAATCGATTTCCCGCAAGGGCTTCAAGCCTATGAGCCTCGCATCATCGACAAAATAACCAAAGGCGACAACGGCCTCTCGGGCAGCCGCACGTTTGAATGGGTCGTCACACCGCAGACAGAAGGCGAATACGAGATTCCAGCTTTGGACTATGTCTATTTCGACCCCTTGACAGGCAAGTATGTGACACGTCACTGCGACGCTGTAAAACTGTCGGTGGCCAAAGGCTCGCCCAATTCAACCGGAACAACACAGAGCGATGTAAAAGAACTCAACAGCGACATACACCACATCAAGCAAACGACCAAGTTGCACGACAAAGGCAGCGACAGCAAGGCTGGAACACTGTTTTGGATTCTGCTGCTCGCACCCATTGCCATCGCCACCTGCGTTGTGGTGTACGCACGCCGTCAGCAAAGCATAGCCGGCGACGAGGAGAGCATGCGTCTGCAACGCGCCACCAAGCTCGCCAAGAAGCGGCTCCGCAATGCCGAACGCCATCTGCGCAGTGGCAACGACAGCCAGTTCTACGAGGAGATATACAAAGCCCTCTGGGGCGGCATAGCAGACAAATTCAACATCCAGCAGTCGCTCCTGTCGTCAGAGACCATCAGCCGCCATCTCAACGAGAGGAATGTCGACGAGGCGTTGCAACAACGTATCATGAAGACACTGGCCGATGTCGACTTCGCACGTTTCGCCCCTGGCGACAGCAGCACAATAAAACAATCTATCTACGATGAAGCGATGCAAACCATAATGCATATCGGAGCCATCAAAGTGTCGGGCTCGCGCCGGAAGACAGCAGTGCCTGTAATCCTGCTGCTTGCAACCCTGTTTTTCTCCACTGGTGCAATGGCCTCCAACGACGACCACATGCAGCTGTTCGAGCAAGCCAACGCCGCCTACGACACAGGCAACTACGCCCAGGCAGCACAAAACTATCAGGCAATAATCGACGGCGGCAGCGAAAGCTGGGAGCTCTACTACAACCTTGGCAACACATACTACAGACTTGAGAACATGGGACTCTGTATACTGAACTACGAGCGCGCACTGCAACTCTCACCGTCGAACAAGGAAATCGAAGACAACCTTGCTCTTGCACGCAGCAAGACAACCGACAATATCGAGGAAACCAAGCCTGCCATGCTTGCAAGACTGTACAATTCCACACTTAGCATGTTCTCAGCCCGAGGATGGCGCACAATGACCATCATAAGCGTCTTTCTTCTGTCAATTGTAGCATGTATTTTCTTCATTGCCAAGAATTACCGCACAAGGAAAGCCATGTTCATTACTAGTGCCGCGATGATACTGATTGTAATTTTTTCGGCACTCAACGCAACATTTTCGGCTCGAAAAGCGACATCAAAAACAGAAGCCATCATTACGTCGCCTATGGTCGTCGTGAAAAGTTCGCCTGACAGCAAGAGTTTGGACAAGTTCATCATCCACGAAGGGACGAAAGTCACCGTCAAGGAGACAAAAGATGAATGGTGGCAGGTGGAACTCTCCGACGGCAAAGACGGATGGATGCAAGGCGGTGCCGAGAGAATATGATTTATTGACGGGGAGTTTTTGAGAGGTTTTGAGAGGAGTTAGTGGAGATAAAGGACATTACACAATTAATAATAGTAAAACATAAGCCCTACTATATAATGAAAACTGTCATACCACATCTAACAATACTTCTGTTGCTTGCAGCGACAGTGCCCGATTGCATGGCCCAGCAAGGCAAGGACAAGAAAGGCGACGGCGAGAAAGTCGTTGTTGTCGACGACGAGTCGTGCGGATGCGAGCTTTATTTCATCGACGGCATTCAGACCACGGAACGCGACGGACTTTTCGGTTTCAAGCGCGAGGACGGCACAGTCATAGTCGAGCCCACCTACAAGTTTGTCGACAAATTCCATGGCGAATACTGCATTGTATACAACGACTACGAGCGTTGCGGCATGATTGACCGCGACGGCCGCATAATCGTTCCTGTGCAGTACAACGAGGTGAACTATCCCACTGACGGCATGATAAGGGTACGCGAAGGTGAATTGTACGGTTTTCTCGACACTACAGGCGCCACTGTCATAAAACCGCAATATCGCACAGCCTCAGGTTTCAGCGAAGGCCTCGCAGTGGTCATAATAGACTTCGACAGTTTTTCGTGTGCATACGGATTCATCGACATGAACAACAAACTCGTCATTCCCGCAATCTACGAATACGCCTACCCCTTCCAGGAAGGCTATGCCGTGGTGAAACAGTACGACCGTTTCGGCGTCATCGACCACAAAGGGAAAGAGATGCTTCCTATGCGCTTCCTCGAGATATCGTCAATGCATGAGGGCAACTTCTTTGCAGTCGACAGGGGCGAAAGCCGCGCTGCTATGTTCGACAAGCGTTTCAAGAGACTCACTCCATACATCTACGACCAGATAATAAGCTATAGCGAAGGTTTTTATGTAGTGCAAAAAGGCGACAAGATAACATTCCTCGACCAGAAAGGCAAGGAGCGCTTCGGCATGTACAACAATGTCAGCGGCTTCAACGAAGGGTACTCATGGGTTGAGAAAGACGGCAAGTACGGCATTATCAATCGCAAAGGCAAAACAATCCTGCCCATTGAATACGACAATAGCGGTTACCGTTCGATGGAATATATGTTTTCCGAAGGCGTGTTCATGGTCGAAAAGGATGGCAAGTTCGGGTTTGTCGACTCGAAAGGACGAATCGTGATTCCCATACAGTACCAGTCGGCCCAGCACTGCACCGAAGGACTTATCCCCGTGAAGAAAGACGGCATGTGGGGCTACATAGACCGCGAAGGCAAAACCGTGATACCGTTTATTTTCGAGGCAGCTTCATTCTTTGAATGGGGACGTGCCGAGGTGGGCTATGACGGCGAGGTATACAAAATCAACCCCGACGGACAATGCGTGAAGAACTGCAAGACATTCCCAAAAACACTCAACCGATAAACGCAACACCATGTCACAAATAGCCACACACGACGGCAAAGTAATATCCGTCAGCCCAGACATTGTTAAAGTGGAGATGCATGTGTTGTCGGCATGCAGCAGCTGCAAGGCACATGAAAAATGCGCATTCGTCGACAAGGCCGACAAGATAGTTGAAGTTGAGACACCCGAATGGAACAAATACAACGTCGGCGACGACGTGATTGTCAGCGTTGACGAAGGACTCGGCATGCGTGCAGTCCTGCTTGCATATTTAGTACCTGCAATAATACTGGTTGCAGCGTTGGTGACAATGTCAGTTTTGACAGAGTCACAGGCGTTGGCGGCACTGGTGCCCATTGCTCTGGTAGCGACTTATTTCCTTGTACTCTATCGCCTGCGCGACCGCTTGCAACGGAAATTCACCTTTGGATTGACAAAAGCCGGCAACGAAAACGAGATTATGCAGAAATAATTTTTTTTCATATCTTTGCACATTATAACAATAATTAATATTATGGTGCAAAGATTACATTTTCATAAAGTTACATTACTATTTATAGCATTGGCATGCTTTACGGCCACGGTGAAGCCTGTGCGTGCCCAGCTATCGGAGGCACTGGTTAACAGCGAGTACCGGGAGATAATACTGCAGCAACTGCAGAAGAGCGTCGAGAAACGCGAGAAGGCAATGCGTACCAAGTCGGACAACTACCTGCTCAGCCTTCCTAACAACCGCAAGCTCTACGACGAATCGAAAGTAGGCATCAAGGCCAACCTGGTGAGCGGTGTGACCGAGGATGGACTTGCAGAGCTCAACTACCGCATTTCCATCGACTACACCTGCCGCCATCTGGAGAGCACCACCGACAACTACCCTGCCGGCAAGTATCTGTGCGAGGAGTCGAACGCCGCACTGGCTGTGTGCGAGATTACGCGAATGATGGTCGATGAACTTGGAAAGGACGCGTTCAAGAGTGGCAAAAAAGTCACTATTAAGATAAAAGCGTCGACCGACATCACAGAGGTGACACACCTCGACTATGGTGGAGAGTACGGCGATTTCAAGTATATCGCTGCCCGCTACAACGGCGAATCGGTAAGAATTTCTGTGTCACGCGAGTCGGGCATAAGCACCAATGCCCAGCTGGCTTTTCTACGTGCACAAGGTTTGCGCGACAATCTCTCGAGAAACGTCAACATGTTAAAAAGCACTGACAACGAATACTTCTACGAGACCCAAAGCTACAGCGAGACAGGATCGCAGTACCGCAATGTCGGTGTGGAAATAACTGTCCATGGTGCCTTCGACGAGGAGATTGTGGCCATGAACGAGAAACTGATAAACGACGAATTCATCGACTACAATATTCCGAAGAACGAGGAGAACAGCAACCTGAAGACCTACGTGCTTATACTAGCCAACGAACGTTATGGGGCTCCCCTACCCGATGTCCCCTACGCCTACAACGATGGCGAAGTGATGACACAGTACTGCGTTCGCACGCTTGGCATACCGCAGCGTCATGTGAAAATTATAGAGGATGCCACGATAAAAGACATCAAGGTTGAGGGCGTGAACTGGATGAAGGACATCGCCCAGGCCCAGAAAGGCGACTGCAACTTCGTGATTTACTTTGCCGGACATGGATTCACCGACTATGAGCACAACCCCTACATTGCCCCCGCCGGCATCAATTACAAGAAGATTCATGCCTTCAAGGGCAAGAAAGAAATTGACGTGGAATCACGCCTGTCGGGAAGGGACACCAAGAAACTGCTGGGTCAGTGCCTGCGTGTCGACACCCTCTGTTCCTGGTTCAACCGCGTGCCTTACAACGCAGTGACAATAATCCTCGACGCTTCGTTCGACGGCAACGACCGCAACGGCGATATGATTGTCAACATGAAACACAGCGACAAACGTGCCAAGGGACTTAGAATCCGCAACGACGTTGTGGTGATGTCGGCAGCTGCCTTCGACAAGACAGCTTACGCCTTCGACGAGCAGCACCACGGATTCTTCACCTACTACATACTCAAAGAGCTCAAAGGCCGCAAGGGTGACATCGACTACCACGACCTTTTCAACAGCGTCGACCTCAACGTTCAGAAGGAATCGGCCCTGCAAGGCAAACTGCAAGAACCCTTTATGACCGTCGGCGGCAAGTTGAAAGACCGCTGGCAGGATTTGAGGCTGAAGTGATGCAAGCTTTGATCGAACACTGCACTCTATGCAAGGCGAGCACCTACTGGACGGTGCTAAAGAACTGGATGAATGAAGAAGATTCCGATGAACTGCTTACAAATTGTAAGCAACTGAAACTGCCAGCTGCTGACAGCAAGAACCATAAGATCGTTGTTCCTGATTTACAGCAAATGCTGCGCATCACCCGATCCATTCCTTCTAAGAAAGCCGAATCCATCAAGCAGTGGCTCTCCGAGATGGGAAAACCAGTGAGACTTCTACCAGTCCCTAGTCCCAACTGAAAGCCTTTCAGCTCTCGCAAGGGAGATGTTTTTTGATGTACTTTTGCAGTCGAAAAATGCTATCAAATTTAATTTGTTATTTTTGCAAATATTAGAATAGACGACATCATGAAACACATCATCACTCTTCCGATTGCTATACTGTTTGGTCAGTTTTTTTTACATGCAGCCCGTTGTGGCACCAAAAACTTTTCCCACAGTTTCGGAGACATATGTGTATATCTGCACAGGTGGCAGCTCCAAGCGTTACCACAAGACGGACCGCTGTAAGGGTCTTGACAATTGCAAAGGCACCATCAAAAAAGTCACCCTCGCCTACGCCGAGGACAAAGGCCGCACCCCCTGTAAAATCTGCTATAAAAAAAGATAAGAAATGATTGGATTATATATTGTTCTTTCCTTTGTATTCCTCTGGTTTTTAGGGGGTATGGTATCGGCTTTGACTAATAAAATTGCGTGTTATTTCATTCAAAAACCAGGCATTAAGGAACAACTCGAAAAACGCACAAATGAAATTATCAAGAATGTTGATAAGGAAATCAGCCAATTGAAAACAATAAATTCTGACTTGGATGATTTAACAAAACAACTTCGTAATAAAGAAAAAACAACTTTTATAACAACTTCTTTATTTACAATAAAACAAATATCCATATTTAAATCCTATTTAAATGAAAAAGAATATCAAGGGAAAAGAATAACCGTTTTTAACGACTATAGAAACGATTGGTTGAATAATATTTGGAAACGATAAATACAACAAAAGATATGTTTCTTTTCAATAAGATTCTTGCAAAAATAGAAGTATTAAAAAATAGAAGTCTTTCTGAATTAAATAAAAAGGAAGTAGAACTACAGAATCTTGCCAGACAACTTAAAATAAAGTCTGATTATGATAAGTTGGGTTTTGAAAACGCTTTAAAAGAAATCCATAGAGAAAAAAAAGAAATTGAAGAAGCAAAAGAAAAACTAATAAAATTAAGAGAAGAAGCAGAAAAAGAGATTGATTCTGCTTTGGAAGATGCAAAAAATAGTATCGACGAACATCTTGATGATGTCATAGATTATTTTGAGGAACTTAAAAAATATGGTGAATCTCCGAAAATAGTTGACGCTTATATTGATGCCTGTTTTGTCCTCGATGAAAAATTAGCTTGTTACCTTAAAGAAAAAGGTCATCCATCTTTTACACGTGCTGACGAGATAATAAACGAATACAAAAAGAAAAATAGACGACTTAAAGAACTGGAGTATCTTGTATCGGAACTATGGGCAGAAGATGAAGATATATTAAAAGAAGAAGATTTTGAAGACCCTGACAAAGATGACGAGGAACGTGTTAAGACTTTTCTATCTGATATTGAATACAGAGAACTATCAGAACCGGAACGCAACCAATTAGCACTTGATAGATACCTAAACAAACATCATACCAAATCACATGTCGGAAAAATGTACGAAAGATATATTGGTTATATCTATGAAAAAGATGGCTACGAAGTAGAATATAGAGGCATAGAAAAAGGTCTGAAAGATGGTGGCATTGATTTAGTATGTCGCAAAAAAGGAGAGACCCGACTGATACAATGCAAATGCTGGAATCAAGAATCAACCATTTACGAAAAACATATCTGTCAACTCTATGGTGCAACACGATTTTATGATAAGTGTAACGCTAAAAGAGTATATAGAAATAATGAATATATAAATATTGAATGGAAAGCGGTTCCTGTTTTTATAACAACTACACAGCTGGACGCACAAGCAAGATTCGTTGCCGAGAATTTGGGAGTCTTAGTGAATAATATTACTTTATGTAAAGATTACCCTATGATTAAAGGTAATGTAAACAGTAACGGCGACAAAATATACCATCTTCCATTTGACCAAATGTATGACCATACAAAAATAATACCCTCTAAAGGAGAACAATGGTTTCTTACAGTAAAAGAAGCTGAAAATGCTGGTTTTCGACGTGCAAAACGGCACTTTTTTTACTAATTAAATATATCGGCCATTCCTGTATTCACATAATCATCCTTGATTGATCCTCGACCAACTTGCGGTCGAGGGCAATGAATTTGGGTTCGCCTCGCTTCCCGTCAATATAATACTGTTTGGCTATGCTATCGTCAATCTCTTCAACGAAGGCTTTCTTGATACGGCTGCAGTTGACATTGATGCTGTTCTTGGTACTATCCACTAGGTCTTCCACGCTTCGATCCATTGCCTCCATATCCTCGCGGGGCGAGACAGTGCGGTAAAGGTCATAAAGTTCGTTTTTGTGGTCGCGCAGCTCTTTAAACAGCAATCCCTCTTTGTGTCGGAGGTAAAGGAAATATAGGGCTTTCGACAGCTTGGACATCAGTATCTCGCGGTTCCCATAGTTGGGCAATATAAGGCGGAAGTCATCAGTGATCACCAGCTTGCTGAGTGATGGATTGTGTAAATTAAGGATACCTCGAATGATGGAAATATTCACGCCCCGTGCAATAAGGCGAGCAACCTTTTCGCTAATCTCCTTTAATAGAATATCGTTGCTCTCTTGGTCGGCATCATATCCACTATCATCATGCGCCCAACACATCTTGTCGGCCTCATCGTCGAGACGATATCTTAACGGCGGCAGATAGTGCCGCAGGGCATATTCAAACTGGTGGTCGTCGACATAATCAAGGTCGTAACAGCAGAATGGCACCGTTTCCTCGTCGGCATTACGCCTGCGGTCGGTGATGAGCAGTATCGGATGCCCGGTGGATGGCAGTTCGGCGACGTTTTCGGCAATGCTCTTGTAGAAACTATCCGCCGTCAGCGAGTGGGTGTCTATCCCTGTGCTGTCGGGGAAGAAATACTGAAGGTATTCGTCAAGATGCTCCAGGAAGAGAGGAAAATAGATAAAAGTAATTTCGTTGGAGTCGAGCTGGCGGCAGATTTTATCGTAGTGGATGCGGATATAGTTGTTTATCCCCTCGTGGTACGTCTGCTCGCAATAAATAGCTACAGGTTGGCCATTCTTGATGACCTCCGACAGGATAGGGATATCCTTGCGGATGAGGATGTTTATCGTCTCATGAACTCGGATTTTATTGAGGTCCATCATGGCTGTTAGACTTTTAATCCTTTATTTCTTTCACTTCGATATCCTCTGAGGGCAACAGGTAGTCGGAAGCACGATTTGGGGAAATAACACTGTGACCTATCTGCTTCTCCACTTCTTCGCGTGCCACCTTGGCGGCTTTGCCTCCACTTTGTGCCACTTGCCTGTTTTCTTGCATTGTCTGCGGATTGCGGTTGCGTGAAATCTCAGTAGTGGCTGCTTCGGCAAGGGTGTTAAGTGCCAACTCCAGGTTGGTCATATTGTCGCGCAGGTTTTCCTTTGTGAGGCCTTTGTATTGCTTGTATTCGCCTGTGGTCATACCGCTCCAAGCTTTTGTGAGTATATTTGTAAGCATGGCGAAGTCTTTCTGATCTTTCACTCCCGAACGCTCCCACTCGTCGGTTAGCTCTTTGCGTGTGCGGATAGACTTCATGCGGTTCTCTATCCATTTGTCGCTATAACCCTGCCGGCGGTAGTCTTCGACAGCCATCTGGAACGTCAGTTCGGGGTCGATCATCTGGTCGATACGCTGGCTGCCCACTTCGGCGAGCCACTGCTTCAGCGGTTCGGCTTTCTTCGAAGGTATGGATTGTATTAGTCGTAGAATCTGCTCTATATCAGCAACATCGACCTTGCGGTTTTTCCCATCTGCCGCAGGAAGTTTCAAAGCGTGACAATTTGTCACGGTTTCATTTCCTTCCGCTTTTAGCCTCTGTTTCAGTTTCCTCCAATAGGAGGCCGCATCGGCACTTTCGGTAAGCACCGCCACTACGTCGGTAACAGAAAAAAAGTACTTTTCCTGTTCCGCATCCCACACGTAACGAACTTGTTTACCATCAAATAGTTGTATTGCAAAATTCTCTTTCATAAATTCCATACCGTTTGATGGTGCAAAGTTACGAAAGTTAAGCGGAACGGCAAAATATATTTTTGAAAGCCTTTCAACTCTAGCATACCAAAAGTTATTTGATGTACTTTTGCAGTCGAAATACAATGTGGCTCCCAGTGTGGTACGAGTACGTATAGGATTGCATTGCGTAGCATTGAGCAGGTCGCTACCCATGCCATTGTCATCCACATTGTAATATTTGATTAATAAAAAAACAACAATGGAAGACGAAGAAATAGAATATACCAGTGTAGATGCAACTAGCGATGCTGAGGATATGTTAGATGCTATTTGTGAATTGGAAGAGTGTGCTTTTGAAATACTGTTAAAAAATCCGAAATGCAACAAACGTAAATTTGTGAAGGAGATAATGAAGGAACATTGGGATAAAGCCGCTGATGCATTTGGACTTGATCCAGAAATAATATGTGCTTCTGTGCTAAAATTATGGGACACTCCTTATTATGATGCACAAAGTGTGCAGGAGCACACCTTTAAGGAATGGGCAATAATGTTTGCTGAGAGAGAAAAAGTAGATAATTATATAAGGTTATATAGAAAATAACTTTTGCAATGTCAAATGAGAGAACTTTGAATGATTGAAACCGAAAAGGTAGGATTGCTACAACGAGGAATTGCTTCGCCTATTTGCGATGGGTTATAACTAATTGGGCAGCGCTCTGTGCGCCGTTTTTACGGGAGACAGCTGTTTCGACAGGCTGTTCGGCTGAGTTTCCAACAAGATTGGATTTAGGAGATTGCTTAATGGTTTCTATCCGCCAACGTCCGCGGAATTGTACTACGGTTTGGTGATAGCCCCATGTGTACTTATTGGCAAGTCAGCGGTGTCCCCTGCGGAGCGACCAACTGCATTCACGTTGGATGTATGGTTCGTTGCTTGAGTGGACAAATATCTTGCAAGTGTTGTATCCTACCTTTATAGAAATAAGGTGGCGTGAACATCCAATTATCGGAATATTGATGGGAATTGGGCCCGTTGAGAAGTGTCTGGTTATTGGATTCATGCCTCCTTTAAAGGCTGCCACCTATGATGGGTTGCTCTGCGGATGTGTTGGCAGACGCATCGAGTGCAGTCGCCTTATAAAGCAACCTATTTTTTTTGAAAGCCTTTCAACTCTCGCAAAGGAGAAGTTATTTGATGTACTTTTGCAGTCAAAAATTAATGCGGGGTATGAGCAGTCTGGTTATCCTGGTACAAGGAGACTCCTCTGCGTTTTAGCTCATCCGTATCGGCGCTGGCAGCAGTTTGAAGGTGTCTCCTTTTTATATCATCTGCAGTTCGCGAGTTTCATAAGATCGAGGTCGGAGATTGTCGGCCGAGCCGACGCCACAGCACGAATCCCTCCCCCGCCACAAAATTAATATTTATGGAAAAAGTAGAAGCAATTGGAAAGACAGTGGTCAAGATGTGGCTCACCGACATTGAAGAATCGGCACGAGGGCAAGTGGAGAACCTTGCCTCGTTGCCGTTTGTATACCATCATATTGCACTGATGCCCGACTGCCACGCCGGAATGGGTATGCCTATCGGAGGTGTGCTGCCGACCAAAGACGTGGTAATTCCTAATGCAGTGGGTGTTGACATTGGTTGTGGTATGCGTGCTGTGAAGACAAACGTCCGTGCCGAGATGATTGAGACGGAATTCCTTCGTAAAATTATTATGCGTGGTATCCGTGAGCGTATCCCTCTGGGTATGGACCACCACGAGGAACTGCAGGATGAGAAGTATCTGCCCGAAGGATTTGATATAGAAAAGACGGAAGTGGTTAAGCGTCAGTATATCTCAGCGAGACACCAGATAGGGACACTCGGCGGAGGCAACCATTTCATCGAACTTCAGAAAGACCAAGATGGGTGGTTGTGGATTATGATACACTCCGGCTCCCGTAATCTCGGCAAGCAGGTTGGCGATTATTTCAACAAGCGTGCAAAGTGGTTCAACGAACTATACTACAGCAAGGTGGAACCAGAACTGATGCTTCCATTCCTGCCGTTGAAAACACCTGAGTTCAACAACTATTGGAGGGAGATGGAGTATTGCATCGCCTTCGCCAAGTGCAACCGAAATCTTATGATGGAGCGTATTGAGGAAGTCATCTTCGATGCTCTGCCAGATGTAGAGTTTGAGCCAGCTATTGACATTGCCCACAACTATGCCGCTTGGGAAAACCACTTCGGACACAATTGCATCGTCCACCGAAAGGGGGCTGTCCGTGCAAGGGAGGGAGAAATAGGCATCATACCTGGATCGATGGGAACCAGTTCCTATATCGTTGAGGGGCTCGGCAACCCCGACAGCTTTATGAGTTCCTCCCACGGTGCTGGCCGTGCTATGAGCCGTACACAGGCTATCAATACTCTGAACTTGGAGGACGAGATAAAGAAAATGGATGCAAAGGGTATAGTCCACGTTCTCCGGACACAGCACGACCTCGATGAAGCTGCTAGTGCATACAAAGATATTGACCAAGTGATTGCTTTGGAATCCGATTTGGTGAAGATTAAGGTTAAGTTGGAGCCAATAGCGGTGATAAAAGGGTGAGCTTATGGAAACAAATGCACAACGGCTTTTGGCTGATGTAAAGTCGCAATTGGAACAGTTCTACATTCCCAATGCTGAACAATATGAGGCAAATGTTACAGCGTTCCTTGACCAATGTCCCGATGACAGAATTTTGGCGGATGCCACTGTTGCATGGGATAACAAAGAGGAATTTGATTTCTTGTGGGATACGAAACTTTTTGATTGTAGATTCTCCGTTGGACTGACAGATACGAGATGGCATCTGTGGGCAGGCGTGAATAACCATAGCAAAGATGATGAGTGCTATCAGAATGGGATTGGCGGGATGGAAATAGCAGGGAATGAGGATTTCTTTGCTTATACCTTCTTTGAGAGTATGGAATGGGAGATAAAGACCAAATTGGAAACTTAAAAAGTTTTTTGAAATGAATTTACAAACAGGAATATATAGCTTCAGGTGCGAACCTATGTTTTGGACGGCAATGGACTTGGGGCTGGAGAGTGGCGATGGTACAATTATGGTGTCGATTGAATTGTCAGAAGAATAGGTTCAGGCTCTCGCAATGATGACGAAATGGGCATGGGATAAAGAATGGTTTGAAGATAACACATCCGAAACAGCAAGCACAGAACTGATGCAAAAGATGGTTCCGTCAGTATACAGAAAGGTTTATCCGTTAGCGCATCAGCAATTCTGCCATGCTTACCCGAACAGTGAATGGGTAGCGGGATACGGAGTATATGAAATATTCGTTCCTGATGAAATAGTCTGTTTAGCACGAGAGTCTTATAAGAAATGATATACTGGATTGAGAGAATGATACAGAGTCATTAAGAGCAGAAAGGCCGGCTGCCGTTGCGTCGATAAGCGACTATGGGGGAAGGGGCCGCCCCCCAATGGCTCTCTTTAAAAGAAAAAGAGAAAAGAAATGGAACTGACAGGAACCAATAAAACAAGATTGTTAGAGGAAGCAAAAGCTCTCATTGAACGGCAGTCGGACTTAGCTAAGAACGAGAAATATGTCTTAACAGAAAATGTGGAATATTTCTTATCGATTATCACCATAGATTCGGTTGTCAAGGATTGCTTTTGGGAATGGTATAATGACGAAGAAGAACAAGGGATTACTTTGGTTTGGGATTGGGAATTAGTGAAAGGAAGATTTTGCATATGTTCAAACAATAGTCATGGCTTTAACTTTTCATTTGGAGATGGGGCCTGGTGGTTCGGTGGAAATGGTGGAGAGGATGGGTTTTACCCAGATTATGACATAGATGAATTGGAATTGCAGTTGACATCCAATAAACTGATAGATAAACCGGATTATGGAACAGTCAGCAGTAACATATGTTAAAAGCATGGATTTTGACACCCCCCGTTTATCATTTTCGGGCAAGGACGATACCCATGCTTTTATTAAAAAACACTGATAATTATGGAAATAGACAATAATTCTTATTATATCAGGTATAAATCAGACGAAAAGTTCGGCGAAAGTGCAACCTTTACACATTACATTGAAGTATGGGATAACGGTTATGCACTCGACATTTATAATATTAGTCGAGACGTTATTGATTGGGAGGATGCTTCACATACGGGTATTGACCCCAATAAAGTTGACGTAGGGAAACGAATCCTAAGACGCTATTATGACAGATGGGAGAAAAGGAATGTTGAGTGTGATAATACGATAGAACAAATGGTCAAGAAGTGTGCATCTCCGTACAATGGGAACTTGGCGGTTGGCGACTGTTTGTATATACCCATAAAAGAAATACATATTGCAGAGTATTTGGAAGAATTTGAAGAGGATATCTCTGATGATTTTGGCGATTCTCCCGATTTTCGTCTTGTACATGTTACAAGCATTGATCCTGTCCCGCAAGGGGATGTGATATTTGTGGATGAGTATTGGACAGAGAACAAGAATGAGCCATTTAAAGAGTATGTTATGGAGTATGTCGAAAAATCGATGAGTATTCCCAAGGAGGTTTTCGACCGTGCAGCCAACCTCATCACTAAAATAACCACAGAGATTCTCGCTGAAATCAAGCAGATGTATGAAGCTTAAAGAAGGAGATAATATGGAGCAAGGAACTTTTAAATTTCGGGTATTGAGCATAGCGTGGGGTTGGTGCTCTGTCCGAATGTTGATTAACGACAAAGAAGTAACATTTAACGCCAGTTATTTGGGAATAAACCCATTAGAATCATTAATAGATGCATGTGCGGAATTAAAAGAAGACCCCTCGACGTATTATATTACATGGCAAAAAGAACCAGGTTCATTAAATATCAAGTTGAATTTGGACGATGAAATTTTGCAATTAGATATTTCGTATGAAAAAGTCTCTATTAATGATAAATATGAGGAAATAAAAACCATTGAAATAGAATTACACGAAAAGATTCCTTTCAACGACTTTCTGACAGCAATACGGTCGGAAGGGTATCGTGTATTGAATGCCCTCGGATTGTGTGGTTACAGAAGATCTTGGCAAAACGACACCGATTTTCCATTGACTAATCTACTACGCATTTCGGGTATAGATGAGAAAATGCGTAACGGAGAATCATTCTCTTCCGAACTATCCGATGAAATAGAATGTTTGAGAAATTATATTTCAGAACCTGAAATCGTTGAAAAGTCAACGATGGATAGGTGCACAATCTATTATGAATCTTGGCAGTTGCAATGCTGTGGAGATCCTTTTTCTGTAGGTGACAAAGTCGAATGGACGGGAACCTTGCCCCATGGGTTTAAATATGCACACGGAACCATTATCGATTATGAGGAAGAGCATCATGGATTTGCCACCCTAAACATTACTGGAACCATAACGAGATATATTGCCGAAAGAAGTGAATTTCCAATAGGAGAACGTGGGGTGGTGTACGATAAAGCGAAAACTATTAAAGAAGATTTGCATCACGCCAACGGTTGCGAAAGTGATTTACCCGACGATGAGACCACGGAAAGAACATTCTGGGGCTACATTGTCGAGCTGGAAGATGTAACAGTAACACCATTGGAAGAAAAAACAAATACACAATAATTATGGCTATACAACAAAAATGGATTGAGAAACAGAACGAGTTCTGCGACTACTGCATGGAGCTCCCTGTATTGACAACAGACATTAGGCGTTATCGCCACAAGGAAAACACCTTGATGCAGAAAGAGGACGGCAATACCGATTGGGCAACTTTCAACGTGTGCTGCCTATATCCTTACGGACAAAATAAGACAAGAGGAAAGAAAGGTGTCTACGAGCTTTTTCGCAACTATATGCGGATGGAGGATATGAAAAAGTGTACGGATGCTTTCAATGACGAGGACTACAAATGGATGATTGCCGTTATTTCCTATCTCAAATCAAAGTATTCTGAATTGGTTGTCTACCTTCCTGTGCTTACAGCGTCGACATGGAGCAAGTTCAAGAAACATCACTATGGACAACTCTTTGAGGTGTTGGATAATCTTGGTGTTGTACATATTGACGATATCTCCAAAATAAAGGCAAGAGGGAAACGGCTTTGTGTGTTGGTGTTTGACATCTTCACCAACAAAACACGAATCATCAAGACCGTCCACGACGAACTTCTCACCCTAACCAAATACGAACCCCGAATTCTCCACATCTCCATGATACACGAGGTAAACACTGAGAGTAATCCTATATGATGAATCTATCGCCTTTGGAACGACAGTTCTAAGATGCTTCTTATTATTGAAGTGGAGGCGGTTTCAAGGGCGATTTATTGGATTAACGCCCGATGAGGATAGACTTCACGATTGTGGCGAAGCGAAAGTTCCTTAAAGGGCTTTTCAATAGATTGGTGGGCTGCTCGTTAATCAGCAGCTCCAAAAGAACTTTCAGTTCCGAAAGTAGCCGGAGCTGATGCTTGTACCGCTTCAGGTCTTTCTTGTACTAGGTAGTTGGCTGTAACCATTTCATCCTTAGTCATTGAGAATGTCATTCATCATCTCCTCAGCACTTGAGTATACCTTGTTGCAGTTGCGTCCGGACATTGCCTCCTCTATAGCAATAATAGTATCATTGGCTCCACTTCGGTCGCCGACGGCACGGGTTGTGTCGTTAGGCTCGTTGTAAACAATATCGAGCAGGATACTCTCAACATAGTTGTTGAGGGTGCGGTTTTGACGAACAGCATTCCTTCTCAGTATATCAAGAAGATCAGTACGGAGACGAAAAGATGTTGGTTTTCTTTCAATTACTGTATCCATCGCTGTATTACATTTAAATACTTTCAAATGCAAAAGTAATACAAATAATTGAATTAACAAAATATTTTTTTTAGATGTGTTGGTTCCTTCGCAAGCACATTTTCCGCCATGTCACAAAAAAGAATACTTTCGAATCTACAAAAACTAAGCCACTCTGCACTGCCGGTGCAGAGTGGCTTAGTAGTTCTTTACACAATCATTCTCTAAAACACTCTCATACTAGAAATGGTAATGTCTGCTATTGAAAACAAGAATGTATACTTAGTTTCACTACGATATCGGTACGCGGCGGTCGAGGCCGAAGGTCATTGATGAGACTTTGAGCTGCTGAGCAAACTGCAGGCGTTTCCACTCGTTTATCTTCACCTTGCGTAGCACTTCGCGTACTACGTCGGGGTCGTAGCCTTCCTCGACAATCTCGTCGAACGACAGCTGTTCCTCTATATGAAGATTCAGAATTGCATCAAGTAACTCATAATCTGGCAGTGAATCAGAGTCTTTCTGTCCGGGACGCAGCTCGGCGGAAGGTGCCTTGGTTATGGAGTTGGTAGGTATCAGTTCGCCGTTGCGGTTAATCCACTGCGACAGTTCGTAGACCTCGGTCTTGTAAAGGTCACCGATGACCGAGATTGCGCCGCAACTGTCGCCGTAGAGTGTGCCATAGCCCATGGCAGCCTCGCTCTTGTTGGTGGTATTCAACACGATGGCACCAAACTTGTTGGCGTAAGACATCAATATAGTTCCACGTATGCGGGCCTGCATGTTCTCCTCAGTGACATCCTCGGGGCGATCGCCGAAGACAGGCTTCATCGTGTGTTTGAAAGCCTCGAAACACTCGGCGATGGGAACGATATGGTACTCCACTCCAAGGTTGCGAGCCAAATCCTCGGCATCCTTCACAGAATGATCGGTGGAATACTGCGAGGGCATCAGGATGCCATGCACATTCTCGGGGCCGAGAGCTGCAGCAGCAAGGGCGCAGACAAGTGCCGAGTCGATGCCTCCACTGAGTCCGAGAACGGCACGCTGCAGATGGTTTTTGGCGAAATACTCGCGAATGCCCATAAGCAAAGCCTTGTAGACAAGCTCCACAACCTCTGGCTTCTCATCTTCGCATGATGAAAGCAGCTGCAAATCCACGTTTTGGCTGTGTTCCTCGAAATAGGGAAACTGGCACAGCAGCGAACCTGCCGCATTAAGAGCCATACTGCCTCCAGCAAACAGGTATGGGCCTTCGGCACCGATGCGGTTGACAAAAACGAGCGACGCATTGAGGTTCTCAACAATCTTGTGCATACGATAGCGGATGCTATAGGGCTTCTTGTAGTCGAAAATATTGCAGCCGCAGCAAATCACTATGTCGGGTTGCTCGTTATGGTTCTTGGAGAGCTCCTTGAGGTCTTCGTAGAAGCCTATAGCTATCTGCTGTCCCTGATAGTTGACAATCTGCACACCTTCGCCACGAACAAAATACTTCTGCTCGTCCGGAGCGAGGTATTTCTTGGTCACAATGGCTCGGATGGCGTTGTTCTGGACAAAGACAATGGCGTTGCAAAGTCCTTTGTCCTGAATCTGCAAAGGCATTCCTATGAGGAAAGCGCGATGTTCGGAATGCTGGATGCACTCCTGAAGGGCCGCCTGTGCACGTTTCTGAATGTCGGTGTAGGCCACCGAGCCGAAAAGCGGATATCCGCACAATGTGCAGGCAGGAAAGACCGTAAGCAGCGATTCCTCAGCCTGAGGTTTCTCAATTTCCTCAAGAATCCACTTGAGGTTCTCTTCTGGATTGTTGGTTATTACGTTATGCTGGACGATATTGATATTCATGGCTAGAGTTTTAAGTTTAAAGGTTTATGGATTAGGTTTATCTGACGAGCAGCTTGAATGTCGGAACATTTTCAACTTTAAGCAGGTATACTCCTGGACGGTCTACAACGAAAGTGTTCGTCGCCATGCCTTCGGCCTGCGACAACGGACGGCCCAAAACGTCATAGAGCACGATGTGGCGGCCATCGGCACCGTAGACGGTGATTGTGCGATAGTCGACGCTGACGGTGATGCCGTTGCCAACCTCAGAAATGCCCACCTCGTGTCCAGAGAAGGAGGCCACATACTGCATATCCCCCGATACCTGCACCACGTGGATGCTGTCTGCAGAACCGTCATTCCAACCGTCGAACTGGTAATGTATCACGCCGTTGTCGGCTGTGGGGAGGGCATACAAAGTAATCCATGTGCCGTAGTCGAACGTTCCGTCGTTCAGATGTTCATCGCTGCCGTTGACAACAAACCAGGCCTGTCCTGCCGTGATGTCAGAGCTCTGGACCTGCACGCTATGACGGTCAATCTCGAAATATGCCGTATAGCTAATGTCGCCATTCACGGTGAAAATATAAGGATTCGTGCTGACAGTGTCGCCTGTCAGAGTGCATACCCAGTACAAGAAGTGGTAGTGGTTGAACGGAGTGGCGGTAAGAGTTGCCTGTGTACCATAGGTATAGCTGCCGGAACCCGATACAGAACCGCCGCCGACAGCCATTGCGCCAACGTTGCATACCGTCTGGACAAAACGAGCGACAAAGCTGCGGTCGCCAGTGACTGTGAAGGTATAAGGATTCTGGGTGATGGTGTCGCCATCGCTGATCCAGTAGCTGAACTGGTATCCTGTCGAGGCATTGGCCGTTATTGTAGCCTGACTGCCGTAGTTGTAGCTGCCGGTGCCAGTCACGGTGCCGCCACCGAGAACCGACGCGCTTACATTATATGCTATCGGTGTGAAATAGGCTACGAAACTGCGGTTTCCACTTACCGTGAAGGTGTAGGGGTTCTGGGTTATTGTAGTGCCGTTGCTCGACCAGTGGCTGAACTGGTATCCCGTGGCAGGTGTGGCGGTTATTGTAGCCTGGCTGGACTCGTCGTAGCTGCCACCGCCGCTGACGGTGCCGTAGGAAGCATTGTTGGCGGAGACCGTGACGGTATAGGTGTTCACAATGTTCTGCGGGCAGCCGTTGAACATAATGTCAGGCCGATGCAGGCGACGGCTCTTGCTGCCGCTGAACGACGAGGCCGTCGGGTCGGGATTATAGCTGTCGCTATAGTAGGTCAGCGAACGATAGTTGCTGCCTGTCGACGAGCAGTAGAACTTGTAGCTTGAGCCGTCATAGTCGCCACTGTTGTCGTCGATGGCGATGACGAGGTTGTCGGTGCCGTTGTAAGCAAACACAGTATCGAGAACAATCTCGTTCCATCCCTGTGTACAGACAATCGGTCCCTCGTAAACCTTGGTCAGCTGGCTGAAAGGCACGAAGTTGCTCATTGCAGTGCCGCTGAACGAGCTCTGGGTAGTGTTGCCCATATATATTATGCAGTCGGTCTTGCTCGAGAGCTGGTTGCTGCCTTCATAGTTGTAAGCTATCTTCGAGATATTGAGAGCGCCACCCATTTCGGCAGCGGTGTAGATCATCTGCGAATAAGAATAGTTGTAGTAAGTGTTCAACGGCAGGAAATAGAGCGATGTGTCGCTGCTGCCGATGGTGTCGTAGACAGGCACGTAGCAAGATGTGGTGGTGAAACTCTCCCAGTCAGAATAGGAGCTGTTGTCCGTCGAAGAGCAGACACCCTGCACACGCCATTGGTACGATGTGTTGAGCGCCAATCCGGTGAGGTTGTACCACGGAGAGGATGTCGTCACCGTGGTGCCGTTGCCGCTAGTACCGGCCACCTTGTACTGGATCCTGTAGTTGCCAGCGTTGCCCGACCAGGAGAGGTGTGCGGAGGTGCCGTTAATGCCACCCGCCGCAAGGTCCATCGGCTTGCGGCATCCGCGCAGGTCGTTATAAGTGAAGCTGATTGTTATTCCCGGCGAGGTAACATTGGTGATTGCAATGGTGGTGTCTATGATGTTGTTGGTCAGCCAGGGATAGGGGTTGGTATTGGGAGTGAACTGAGTACGCGACGTGTTGCCGCTGAAATAGGCCTGCGACAGAGTGCCGTTGGTGCTGTCGTTCAATGCACCGGGGCGGAAGAGATAGACCTCGTCGAAGGTGTTCACACCATCGTAGCTGGCATTGCCGTGATAGCGGTCATCGATACGGAAAATCAGGAGTCCCCTGCCAGGCAGCGCGGTCTCGAAGCGTTCAGTGTTGTCGCGGTATTCAAGCACATACCACTGGTGCGGTTCCTGGGCTGCGATCTTGTAGCAGCAGTTGTCGTAGCTGTCGTCGCCGAGCGAATGGAGCGTATAGGTTCCAGGCACTGTTATCTGCGGTATCGAATCGAGCCAGTTGCCGTATTTCCATTTCATATAGGCGCTCATGTGCTGAGGAGGCGTCGAGTTGCTACACATAAGGTCCCACGAGCCCACGCCGCTGACATTCGAGCCTACATCATAGCGGTAGAGGTCGGGAGCGCCGAGCGAGTGGAACATCTCGTGGCAGAACGTGGAGCTGCTGAAGTAGTGGCTGCCGCTGCCTTCGAGCTGGAGGTTGAAGGTATAGACACGCTTGCCGTTGATATACACATACCTGTCGTACAGGCTCCATTTGTGCGGCCACAGGAGGTCGCTCCAGCCTGTGTAGGTGCCCTTTACAACGAAACAGATATTGTCGACCTTGCCATCATTGTCCATATCGAGGTTGATGGTGGTGGGCACAGGATAGTTGGCGTTGATATAGTTCACAGCCCTTTCCAACAAGCTGAACTCGCGGTTGCGGCTCTCATTGTCATTCTGGTAGCCGTTCGGGTTTGTGGTAGCGTCGTAGGGCATATAGTAGCTGCGCGGCAGGCTATCCTGGAAGGAGATAATGCTGTTGCCGTTAGGTGTGGGGAAATAGTGTGTGGGGATGAATATCTTGTTGTATGACACCTTCTTGAAATAGCTGTACATAGAGGTTGAGGTCGCCGAAGAGTCGTTGAACATGGCGTCGATAGTCGAGAAGGCGGTGCTTATCTCTGTCTCGTCGCTGAAACGGATGAAAACGACTATATTGTTCATCGTGCCGTGGTTCGTGCCCGAAGTCTTGGGCTGCGAAGCTATGTTCTTGGGTATGTCGTAACGGTGCTGCAGTTCCAGCCAAGTCTCGCGGTCGACACCGATGCTCGGGTTCAGGCCTGCCGTGGCGGGGTTCACAACCCCGACAACATAGTCGGTTGCCACCACATCCCAGCGGTTTTCGCCGCCGACAGTGTTTCTCCAGTGCACCGAGTCAGCATAGACCCAGTAGCCCGTGGCGGGGTTCTGGACTATGGTGTAGTCGTTTGCGTCGTGGAGGCGGTGATAGTATTCGTCGCCTGAAACAAAAAGATGCACCGTATCGCCGTTAGGCTGGATGCGAACCGTAGGCATGTTGAAGACCGGAACGGCCCATACCGACGGCATAATTGCTAACATTGCAAGAACGATAAACAGACGTTTCATGATAGTTTTTTTCGTTGAAATGTTAATAGGTTGATACGTTGATATGTTGATATGATTAAGAATCAGGCAAAAAGGGAGCGGAAGGCCTCTTCGATTACTGACACTTCGACAATCTCAAGTCCAAAACGTTTCTTATTGAGACTGCGGGCGTTGTATTTAGACACAAAGATTTTTTCAAATCCCAGTCGGTCGGCCTCCCCTATTCTATGCTCGACACGGCTCACGGGGCGCACCTCGCCGCTCAGTCCCATCTCGGCGGCGAAGCAATAGCGTGGCGAAATGGGGATGTCCACATTCGACGAGAGAATGGCGCAAGCCACAGCGAGGTCGATGGCGGGGTCGCTAACACGGATGCCGCCGGCGATGTTGAGGAAGACGTCCTTGGCTCCGAGTTTGAAACCGCACCGTTTCTCGAGCACGGCAAGGAGCATGGACAGGCGACGGAAATCAAAGCCATTGGCGTTGCGTTGCGGAGTGCCGTAGACTGCCGAGCTTACCAGCGACTGCACCTCGATGAACATCGGACGAGCCCCTTCCAATGTGGCCGCCACAGCAGCGCCGCTCAGATTCTCGTCACGCTGCGACAGGAGGAATTCCGACGGGTTGGCCACCTCGCGCAGACCGTCGCCCTGCATCTCAAAAATGCCTATCTCGGCTGTAGAGCCGAAGCGGTTTTTCAACGACCGAAGCATACGGTAGCCGTAGTTGCGGTCGCCCTCAAACTGTAGGACACAGTCCACAATGTGTTCCATAACCTTCGGGCCGGCGAGGTTGCCGTCCTTAGTAATGTGGCCAACGAGGAGCACCGGTACGCCGCTTTCCTTGGCGTAACGCTGGAACTCGGCAGTGCATTCGCGAATCTGCGATATGCTGCCTGCCGACGAGTCTATATTCTCAGTACTGATAGTCTGTATGGAATCAACAATAAGCAGGTCGGGCTTTACAGCGTCGACATGTTCGAATATGCGCTGTGTGACCGTTTCCGACACCACATAGCAGTCAGTTTTCTTATAATCAACAATCCTGTCTGCACGCATCTTAATCTGCTGTTCGCTTTCCTCGCCACTGACGTAGAGGATGCGGCGGTCGGGGATGGCAAGAGCAGTCTGGAGCAACAGTGTTGACTTGCCTATGCCCGGTTCTCCGCCAAGCAGAAGCAGCGAGCCTGGAACAATGCCGCCGCCAAGCACACGGTCGAACTCTCCGCAGCCTGTGGCAATCCTCTGCGTCTCGCTAGTGGTGACCTCATGAATCAGCTTAGGCTTCGAACCGTCGACAGCAGTTCGTTTCGAAATTCGGTTATCAGCTTTCGGTGCTTGGACGACCTCTTCCTGGAAGGTGCTCCACTTGCCGCACTCGGGGCATTTGCCGAGCCATGAACTGGACTGGTAACCGCACTCGCTGCAGAAAAAATATGTTTTAGCCTTGGCCATAAGTCACCGTGTTTTACAGGAATTACTGAGTATAAGTTTATTATATTAATTTCTTTAAATATCTATTACAAAAAAATGAAGTACAAATTTACGAAAAAAATCGAACCTGAGCTTTCCTTTGCAAAACAATTTGTTGATACGTTTACTCGTCAAGCTCGCGGGGATCACCAGATATGTTGATATGGTGATACGGTGATATGGTGATATGGTGTGATATGGCTCGTTGGGCCAAGGGGTTTACAGACTTTTAGAATTCGTCGAGGACTTTGTCGACGCGGTAGAGCTTGTCGCCGCGGTGGACGGGCGTTGATGTAGCGAAGCTGAAACGGTCACCCTGTCGCACTTCTGGCACGGGGTCGCGTTCAAGCCTGAGTTCATCGACGGTGGCGCGGTAAACGCCTGTGGTCTCGCCAATAACCATTATTTCATCGCCCGGATGCAGGGTTTCGGCCGTCTGCATTTGAGCCTCAGCGACACAGATGCGGTTGAAATAGTTCTTTACCATACCGAGATAGACCTTGTTCTCGGTGGCCTGGCTGCCATAGCGTTCCGTCCATTCACCCATGCGGCGGCCCATGTAGTAGCCGTCCCAGAAACCACGGTTGAAGACAGTGGCGAGCCGTTTTTTCCATTCGGCGATGCGCTGCTGGGTGTAGGTGCCTTCGGCGATGGCCTGCACAGCCTCTTTGTAGCATTCGGTAACAGTCTTAACATAGTCAGCGCTGCGACCACGACCTTCGATCTTCAGCACGCGTACGCCAGCCTTCACGACTTTGTCGAGGAAGTCGATGGTGCAGAGGTCTTTGGGCGACATGATATATTTGTTGTCGACAATGAGTTCGGTGTCCGACTCAAGGTCTTTGACCAGATACTCGCGACGGCAGAGCTGCAGACAAGCGCCGCGGTTGGCGGAATAGTTGTAGTTGTCGAGCGATAGATAGCACTTGCCGCTGACCGACATGCAGAGGGCACCATGGGCAAAGACCTCTATCTGAACCAATTCCCCCTTGGGGCCTCGGATGTCGTTGTCGCGGATGAACTGGGTTATCTCGGCAACCTGGCTGAGGGGCAACTCGCGGGCAGTGACCATCACATCGGCAAACTGCGAATAATAGCGCACCGCCTCGATGTTACTGATGTTGCATTGCGTGGAGATATGAACCTCGACGCCGATGCTGTTGGCATAGGTGATAACAGCCATGTCACTGGCGATTATGGCGCTGACCCCCACCCTCTTGGCAGCATCGACAAGACGATGCATTTCTTCAATCTCGTGGTTGTATATGATAGTATTGACCGTCAGGTAGGTACGCACACTGGCGGCATGGGCGATACTGCATATTCTCTCAAGATCGTCAAGGGTGAAATTAGCAGCCGAGCGCGAACGCATGTTGAGGTTGCCGATGCCGAAATATACAGCGTCTGCACCGCCTTGTATAGCAGCCTGAAGGCTCTCGTAAGAGCCCACGGGAGACATGATTTCAATCTTTTTATCCATTATGGTGATATGATGATGAGTTGATATGGTTATTTGGTGTAACGTCGGCGACGGGGAAAAAGTATATGACAATAAATAGGGAGTTAAAGTGGAAGTAAAAACGGGAGTTGCTCATTATATTTTTTTTATTTCTATGGTGCTTGCAGCCTTCGGCAAAAATGGAAGTAAAAAGGAAGTTATGTGCTGCGCACAGGACAATACAAATCATTTGTCCATTTCAACTCCTGTATCATATCATATTATTTTTTGCATTTCCCTAACAATATTTAATAATTTAAAAAGAAAAGTTTTTTGTATTTTTGCAAATTCATTTTTGCATCCTGACAACAGGACGCGGCATGTAAAAATCGAATACTAACAACTAACTATCAATTATTTATCAGGGAAAGCAAGCCCTTTATAATAATGTTAAGAACTAATAAAAAACTAATAATAACTCTCATCCTGACCTTAAATTTGCTGCCTTTTGCGTCATATGGACAGGCCACATCCATAACCGATGCCAGCGGTCTCTCGTCCATCAGCGGCAGCGGGGAGTACAAAATAGTCCAAGACATCGACGCCAACAACTTCAATTCGAGTATCGCCAGCTTCAGCGGCATACTATATGCCGAGATCAACCCCTCAACAAAGATGCCATACCGCATCAAGAACCTTAAAAAACCCCTTTTCACCACACTGTCCGGAACGGTAAAAGATATCGTCATCGATGATGTAACCATCAGCGAGAGCGGCAATACGGGCGCCATAGCCTGCACGGCCAACGGCACGGCACGCATATACAATGTGGGCATCCTAGGCGGCACGGTGAGCGGCAGCAACGATGTGGGCGGCATCGTGGGCTTCCTTGACGGAGAGGCGCGTGTGGTCAACTGCTACAGCTACGCCGACATCACCAACGGAGACTCCGTCGGCGGCATCGTCGGCTACAACAAGGTCGCCACCGCAAGCAACAACCTCAAGACTATGGTCTTTGGCTGCATGTTCTATGGCGACATCACCGGCGGCAACAAGAAGGCTCCCGTCTACAACGGCGCCATCATATATAACAAGGACGCCAACGGCGTGAGCAACTTCAACTACTTCCGAAAGGAGGCCTCCTATGTGCAGAACAGGAACATCGATGTCTACAACTGCGCTCTCTCTGCAGAGACCCGTTTCCTGCAGCGTTTCGAGTTTTTCAGGCATCTGCTCAATGGCCACCGTGCTGTGGCTGCGTGGTGGGTCAACAGCACTTCGCCCGATACTTCTGAGATTATGAAATGGGTCATGCTGCCCGACAGCATCGGAAGCGACCATCCTTATCCAATCCTTATGAAATGGGGCAAGTACCCATCTGCGGTAAACCCCGATGCCGAACATGCCGTCACAGGCAAGCCGCGCAACCAGGGCGGCAAGCTTGGCACGTTGACGGTGAATATCCAGATGGGTAGCGGCGGTGCCCAGTTCGCTCCGCCCAATGGCGCTGCCATCACCACTTCGAGCCTCACCCTCAACATCACCGACAAGGATACCTCACATTTCAACTTCAACTATTACAAGGTGCAGCTGCCCTACTACAACGACGTGGGCACCAAAAACTACAACGGCAACCGCGTGGTGACAGGCTGGAAGATTGTCAGCATCATCGGCGGCACACCAGGCACCTTCACGAATACAGGAGGCGATATCACATTCGACGGCAGCGGCAACATCTCAGTTATGCCATTCAATTTTGCCGACCGCAACTGTACCAACAAGGATCTTTATGGTACGGGCGGCAGCAACCGCGTCTTCAGCCAGGGCGCCTATTGGGATGTCCCCGAGGGCGTTACAGAAATCACCATCGAGCCCTACTGGGCAAAGTGCGCCTATGTCGCCGATGCCTACGCCGATGTGGTGTATAATGCAGCAATGGATACCAAATACGATGTTCCCAGCGTGGGTGGCGGTAATGTTTACACTAACGGAAGTAACTATAGTGTCAACGGTGAAAGCCAGAAAGTGTACACATCAATAAGCAATGCAGTTTCCTGGCTTAATCCCAACACTTCGCATACTATTAATGACTATGCCGTGGTTCTCGTGGGCAACTATCATCAGTATAATGGAATTAATACCACAAAACCTTATACGGTTACTGCAATTGATATTGATAAGGATAATGAGCCCGACTATTCTTTTATCCTGCGTTTTGACTCACGAACACAGTTCCATCCTGTGAAATATGACTTTGTCGACCTCGTTGGTTTTGGTATGGCACAAAAGTCGACCGGCGGCAACGGCTCGTACAACTTTGGTATCCCGCAGCCTCTCAACTGGTTTGAGGTGACCAACACGGCTCTCTTCCGCGTAACTCAGATGGAATATGAACGCGATACTAGAGCTGCACAACCGTTAATCCTCCAAGGCGGTGTCATCGAACAGTGGGTCAGTGGACAAAATAATAACAACGGTAACAGGACTACCTACATACACGTGGGTGGCAATGTTTGGTTCAAGGAATTCCATCTCGGATGCCACCAGGATAAGACTTTCGCTACAAAGCATCCGCCCGTATCGGTCACCGGCGGCGACTTTGATGCATTTTATCTTACAGGGCTCTATGCTAATGCAACTAATTATGAAGACGACGCCGAATGCTACATCAACGGAGGCCGCTTCGGTACTATGGCGGGCACCGGAATGGAGGGAGTTGGTAAAACATCTGACCATACCAAGGGCAACATCACATGGATTATAGACAATGCCGACATCGACGAGTTCTATGCCGGTGGCATCAATGCCTCAAAAATCAACGAGGGCAACATCCTTACTATCATCAACAACAGTCGTGTCAATCAATACTGCGGTGGACCTAAGTTCGGCGACTTGAATAGCGGACGCACAGTCACCACAACTGCCACAAACTGCGAATTCGGCACCTATTTCGGAGCTGGCTACGGCGGCAATTCCTACAATCGTGCGGCACCAAGAAACTTCTCAGACGACAAGGACCCTTGGTGGACAAGTGAGAAAAGGTTAAACTTAGACTGGAACAGGTGGATTAAAGGTGAAATTAAGGCTAACACCAGCGGCGGTAATTATGCAAATGGTGTTACGTATACTGGCTATAAACAGAACTACATCAGTCAGTTTAGTGGTGTATCGGTAGGTTTCGACTATCAGTTCCTCCCGATGTCGGACAACAAGACTAATGTGGCTCGTCTGTTTATTGATTTTATACGTTTCTCACTGGCTACTACTAACGATGTCACCTCTACTCTGACCAACTGCATCGTCAACAACGATTTCTATGGTGGAGGTTGTCTTGGAAAAGTTGACGGTGATGTCACCTCCACATTGAAAGACTGCATAGTCAGGGGAAGCGTATTCGGCGCAGGTTTCTCTGCCACTCTGCCTACGGTTGAAGTGATGTCTCTCGACGGCTACCTGACTGAACCATACTACGACAAGAACGTCGGCGAATACCTGCCTCCGACTCTGCACCCCACCGTGACTTACACTTGGGTGCACAGCGACGTTACGGTAAACAGCACCGCCACAGCCATTAATACATCCGATCATTATCTCTACACTAACGAGAACCTTAACGACCTCGGCAAAGTCATAGGCAATGCGGAAGTTAGAATCTACGGCAACTCAAAGATATACGGCAACGTCTATGGCGGAGGCAACCAAGGCGTTGTTGGCGGTGACACAAAAGTGATAGTCAACCAGGAGAAATAACCGCCAGCGTCTCTGAACAACAATCACTCTGTATACAGATCGAAGACACTCATTTCCGAAAATTTTACTATAGCCACCATGCTGTCTCTGAGCATAGCGACGTAGGACATCCTGTGCTGTTTTAGGTTTTTGTCGACGAAGGCATCAAACTCGGTGAAGGAAACATTATTACACAAAAAAAATGATTTTTATAAAAAAAAATGTATTTTTGCAAGCTATTATGTTATATCCCTAATATAATATATGCACTACAATGACTCCATCTACTACTCTAAAAAATAACCACCTAGCCAAGAGAGACAACAACAGCATTGTAAAAAATACAGGTAAAAAATACCATAAAATACTGCTCTTTCTTGTATTATTGCTACCGTTGACACTGGAAGCGCAGACCGATTATACAGGAACGTACTATATAGGAAGCAACGGCTATAACTCAGGCACGCCAGCAAATAACTATTACCTGTGTCCGACGGAGGGCTGGTGCTTCTACCAGGCCACGGACGACTTCACCAGCACTGACAACGGGATGCCGTTTCTCACAACACATAAATGCCGCGACGGGGTGTATAACGTCAACGAGAAAGCCGTCTGGTACATTGAGAAGCACCCGACACAGAACTACTACTATATACGACGCGCCTACGACGGGAAGTATATCGTTTTCAACGGACAGATCAGGACGACAACGAATGCGGACCGTATGCGTGTACACCTTGAAGCTGTGGGCACGCCCGACGACAATGCATTGTTTGCAATTATCAAAAACGGGAACGCATACAACATCCAAGCGAAGGCCGATCCCAACGCCAAATACTGGACTGTCAACGGTGGAAACAAGAATGACCTTACGGGCCAATCGGGTAAGGCCAACGGCCCTACGGGATATGTGAACACGGCGGGTATCATCGGAATATACCAGTCTCTAGACGGCAACTCGAACTTCTATCTCGAGAAAGCCACTATCGACGCACCAGTGATTACAAACAACTATACCGTATCGAACACATTCACCATCACTGCCGCATCGGGAGCCACCATATACTACACCACCGACGGAACCACCCCTACCCTGTCGACTCCAACCACTGGCACCACAACGGTCAATATCACCCAGACAAACGGGATGACGGTCATCAAAGCCATTGCCAAGCACCCCGACGACTATTTCCCGACACCGGTGGTCACATACACATTGCCTGTCTGCGAGCGACCTTTCATTACAGTGGACAACAGCAACAATGTCACAATCTCCTGCAGCACTCCCAACGCCGCCATCCACTATACCAACGACGGCACCCCCGCCAGCGCTTCATCGACCCTGTATAGTGGCTCGTTCAGCCTTGGCGGCGCCACGACCATTCGCGCCATAGCCACCAGTGCGGGCTACGCCAGTTCAAACGAGGCTGTCTACCTACCAGCAATAACGGTTCATTCCTCGAGCGAGATTGTCGACATGAGCCGCAGCTATATTTTAGCCAGCGACTTCACATCGACAGCATCCATCGGCACTGCACTGGCGCCTTTCCGTGGCACCATAGACGGCCAGTTTAATGTCATCAACGGCCTGAGCCATCCCTTGGTGGCCTATGCCGACGGGGCAACAATAAAGAATGTCATCCTCGACAATGTCAGTATTAACAGCGGCACCAATATTGGCGCCATCTGTGGCGAGGCCACAGGTAGCAGCCGCATCTACAACTGCGGAGTGATGGCGACGGGCAGCACCGTGGAAAAAGACGAGGATGGCTATGATGTCATCACATCCTGCAGCAGCACCATCAGCGGCAGCGGTTTTGTAGGCGGCATTGTCGGTCTGCTTGACGGGACGTCGCGAGTCATCAACTGCTTCAGCTACGCAAACATTACAGGTGGAGACCTGGTAGGCGGTATCGTGGGCAAGAACAATGTGGCCACCACTGCTGTTAATCTCAAAACCATGGTAATGAACTGCATGTTCTATGGTGAGATAACAGGCGGCACATCGATAGCGCCCATTTACAACGGCGAGATAATCACCAATGTCGGAGAAAATGTCGGCGTCAGCAATTTTAATTATTTCCGCCTAGAAGCCTCATACATCCAGAACACCTCCATTGCAAAAGTATACAACTGTGCCCTTGGCGCTGAGACACGATTCCTGCAGCGATTTGAGTTCTTCAGGCATTTGCTCAACAGCAACCGCGAACTGGCCGCATGGTGGGCAACAGGTGACGCGTCGAACAAAGACGAAATGGCCAAATGGGTTCTGGAGCCTTCACAGATAGGATCCACTACACCCTATCCTATTCTCAAGACTCCAGGAAAATATGCTTCGGTTGTGAACATCGACGCCGAGCACGCCTCTACCGGCAAGCCGCGCAACCAGGGTGGCAAGCTTGGCACGCTGACGGTTAATATCCAAATGGGCAGCGGTGGTGCCGTCTTTGGCCCTCCCGCAGGGGCCGCAATCACCACCTCCAGTCTCACCCTCAACATCACCGACAAGGACACCGCACATTTCAACTTCAACTACTACAAGGTGCAGCTGCCCTACTACAACGACGTAGGCACCAAGAACTACAACGGCAACCGCGTAGTGACCGGTTGGAAGATTGTCAACATCACCGGCGGCACGGCAGGCAGTTTCACCACAGGAACAGACGCTCCGGCATACAACTTCGCCGACCGCAACTGCACCAACAAGGACCTCTATGGAACGGGCGGCAGCAACCGCATCTTCAGCCAGGGTGCCTACTGGGATGTGCCCGAAGGGGTGACGGCCATCACTATAGAGCCATATTGGGCAAAGTGCGCCTATGTCGCCGATGCCTACGCAGATGTGGTATACAACACAGGAATGGATACAAAGTATGACGTTCCCAATGTTGGCGGAGGACAAAAATATAGCAACAACACCCTATATACCATCGCAGGTGAACAGCAGAAAGTCTTTACTACAGTTAATGATGCCGTTACTAACGCCGATGGACTTAATAAGCCAACCAGCAACACTGTTAACGATTATGCTGTTGTGCTTGTGGGTAATGTCCATCAATACTTTGCTAAAGATGTCGTCATTGGTGGTAGTTACAAATATACCGTTACTACCGTAGACCTTGACGGTGACAATGAACCTGACTATTCGTTTATGTTGCGCAATAACGGACGTAATATAATACACCCTTTAAAGTGGGACTTCCTGAATGTTGTAGGTCTTGGTATGGCGCAGAAATCCACAGGCGGCACAGGTTCCTACAACCTCGGTATTTTGATTCCAAGAGGATGGTTTGAATCCACCAACACATCGCTATTCCGTGTCACACAGTTCGAGTATGAGCACTCAAGCAGAGCCACGACCGACGCACTCATCGTACAGGGCGGCGTTATGGAACAATGGGTAAGTTCCAACCAGAAAGGGACATCGAATAAAATACCCTATATCCATGTGGGAGGTAACGTGTGGTTCAAGGAATTCCATACTGGTTGCCACCAGGATAAAGATACGGTAACCTTGCATTCGCCAATATCTGTGACAGGCGGGGACTACGACGAGTTCTACCTCACCGGCCTATACGTGAGTTGCGCGAACAGCAAAGCTGACAACGCCGAATGCTACATCAACGGCGGCCGCTTCGGCATTGTATGCGGCGCCGCTATGGAGGGCATCGGCAAGGCCAATGGCGCAGACAACACGGGCAACATCACCTGGCAGGTGCAAAATGCCGACATCAGGGAGTTCTATGCCGGTGCCCTCAACGCTGCCAGACCCGCGACGGGCAACATCAGCACCACCATCACGGGTGGATATATAGGAAAATACTGCGGTGGCCCAAAATTCGGCGACATGAGCAACGACAAGACCGTCACCACAACGGCCACAGGCTGCACCTTCGGCACCTTCTTCGGCGCTGGCTACGGCGGCAACTCCTACAGCCGCCAGGTTCCCAAGAACCATACCAGTATAGTAAACTTCCCCCACAACGATGGTCAAGCTGGTAACCACGCATCCTGGAATGCATGGTTGGCGGCATATTACTTGCAAAATTATAATGGCACCTACGGCGGAGTTTCCACCCAGTTCAACTATCAGTTCCTGCCCATGTCGGACAATCAGACCAATGTGGCGCGTATTTTTGTCGAGTATGTCAAGTTCTCGCTCGCCACAACCCATAGCGTAACCTCCACGTTGACAGAATGCACCATATTGGATGACTTTTATGGCGGAGGCAGTCTTGGAAAAGTCGACGGCAATGTGGTCTCTACGCTAAAAGACTGCATCGTGCATGGTAGCGTCTTCGGCGCCGGCTTCTCTGCTTCACTGCCCGATGTCGAGGTGGATTCTATCGGATTCAAGACAGAACCGTACTATTATGAACAGTTGGGAACCTACCGCGCGGGCGTCAAAAAAGCCACGACGACATACAAATGGGAGGAAGGCGGTTCCATGGGCATCGACAAGACTAATCACATCCTCTATACAACGGAAGACCTTGACGGCCTTGGCATGGTTGAAGGCGATGCGGAGATTAGAATCTATGGCAACTCAAAGATATACGGCAACGTCTATGGCGGAGGCAACCAGGGCGTTGTTGGCGGAAACACCAAAGTAATTGTAAATCAGGAAAAATAAAAAAAGCCCTGATATCAGGGCTTTTTTGTTTTGGCTTCTTCAGCGACTATCTCACCCTTACAAGGTGTACCACAACATTGCCGGGTATGTCGGCCATAGGCACGTTGGTGCCGCTGAAGGTACATTCAGTTTCGGTAAGTTCGTTGACAGTGTAGACATAGTTGGCTCCGCTACGCGGCGTGATGGTCAGCTGGTCGCCGCTGACGCTCCAAGAGAAGCCGTTGTTCTCTGTCACACCATTGTCATTTGCCAGACCTGTACCGTCTTCATTCATAGTGAACAACATATTCTGCGGTGTCATATTCTCACCATTGACAGTCATATTGTCCACTCGCCATGTGCCGACAAACATCTCGGCATTGTAGCCGTTGCCGTTGTTGTTACCGTTGTCGCCATCGTTGTCGTCTTTCTCGCAACTTGCTGCGCAGAAGGTTGCCATTGCCACAAGGCAAAGGATGAAACGTGCTGTTTTTTTCATAAGTTTTAAGGGGTTTGATTAGGTAAAAAATTAATTGACGAAACATTAACGTCGACCTTCGGGAATTATTGCACGAAATTGAATTATTATTTCACTTCCCTTTATACAAGTCGAACGTGCTCATTTTTGACCATTTGGTAGGCACAACACTGTCGTCGCGAAGCGTTGCGTCGTAGTGCATGCTACGGCCTTTCAGCGACTTGTCGACGAAGGCTTCGAACTCGGGTAAGGTGTAGAAAATCAGCGTAGCCACCTCATGACCGATACCGTCATAGACGAAAAACCAATGAGGATAGTCGTTCTTCTCGAAGACCTTGTGCAGTTTCTTCGGCCCGTACAGTCCACTGCGCAGCACAGGCGGGAATTTCTTGAAATGAACGATGCGGTCCTTGTTGCCGTGCAGGAAAAATGTCGGTACAGGCTGGGTCTTGTAACTTGGACGGCCTTTATCGGCATATACAGCACCTGAATAGGCCACCACAGCAGCCGGCTTCCACCCTTCGGGCAATTCGGCGGCAGGCGGCAACGCATTGGCCCGGCAGTAGTCGAGCTGCAACGCCCCGATGGCGCCGGCACTGCTGCCGCAAAGGACAATCTTGTTGGGCGACACGCCTATCTCAGCGGCATGTCCGCACAGCCAAGCAATAGCTGCCGCACAGTCGGCGGCAGTGAAATTGATGGCATCGCGGAAGACGAACTGTGACTGCCATAACGAGATCGTGTCAAAGTCAACCTCGCGCAGATGAAGGCGGTAGTCGATGGCAACAGCGGTATAGCCATTCTTAGTCAGTTTCTGACAGTAGCGACGGACAGCAACATCGGTGCGCGAGCCCATAATGAAACCGCCACCGAAAAGGAACACAACACAAGCCGAATCGCTGCGCGGCGAGGGAGAGATATAGACATCCAACAGCAATGGCTTGCCGTCGCGCGTGACATACTCGTAGGTCTGCGGTGCAACGGTATCGGGCTGGCTATCACGAACGGTTGCAGCATCAGCGTCGCGTCCCGCAAAAACAAGAGCGATTAAAAAAAAGGAAAAAGCGAAGAAATGCTTCATAGGAAAACGGTGCATCAGAACTTGTAATGCATTCCGAGGGCAACGCTCAGACGAGTGTAGTTGATGTAGTTGTTTTCGGTCGGCCAACCGTTGAGCCACGAGTATGCTATGTTGATGTTGAATTTAAGATGCTCGCCGCCGATGCGGAACATCAGCAACGGCTCGACAAGGAAATGCGGGTCGGTATGCGTCAAATCCAAATCCCACTCGTTGGTGGTGTTGTTGAGGGTTTCACGTTTCCAGTCGGGATTCAGAATGCCAGCCTTGAAACCAACGCCAACATCAATCAGGTCGTCGGCCAAATGGTTCCAGCCGAAGTTTATCTGTCCGAACAAGATGTTGTAAGGTCCGCCGACGCGGTGCGAGACGGTGTTGTTGTTGCTTTTGTTGTCATAGTTGCTGTGGCCTGCTGCGGCACCGAGGTAGCATTCCAGCACCGACTTTCCGAACGGATGGAACGTGCCGGCAGCAGCCTGGACCTGATAGTTCTTGTTGTCGGAAATGCTGCCAGCAGCCTGCAGTCCGACCATGTTGAACGGAGCCCACGAAACCGTGCCGTTCAGACCCGTGCCGTCAAGCAGTGGAAACGTCATATTTGCAGACGCGTCAATATGCAAGTCGCCCTTCTCTTCGAGCAGGGGGATGTCGACATTGTGCGGATGATACATAACGCACGAAACCGGTACCATCGACAGCAAAACAATAATTATTAGAGAGATAAGTCTGTTTCTTTTCATGTCGTTGTTTTTTTTATTCAACTGCAAAGGTACGAATTAATGGTAAAATAACAAAAAATCTTATCTTTGCATTGATTTTATGTAAAACGAGCAAAAACGTATCAATATGAAAACCAAATTCTTTTTGGCATTTATCATGACAACGGCACTGGTTGCGACCATTGCATGCAAAAGCAATCCGACCAAGGAAAAGAACGATTCGACCCAGCCGAACACAACACCGGCAGCCACCGCAACGACCGCAACGACCGCAACATTGCCCACCGACGACAACAGCGACTTTGTTGTAATAACCGATGTGGTGCCCGACGCAATACTTGAAATACGTTACTACAGCACCTACAATTTCGTAGGCAAACGAATTGACGGCTACCTCGCCCCGACAGCCATGCTCACACGCCGCGCCGCCGACAGTCTCCGCGCCGTCAGCGACGAGCTGAAGACTATGGGCTACCGCCTGAAGATCTACGACGCCTACCGTCCTCAGATGGCCGTAGACCACTTCGTGCGCTGGGGTTCAGACCTGAACGACACCACAATGAAACGCTACTTCTATCCCAATGTGGACAAGAGCCGCCTCTTCGACCTTGACTACATCGCAAGGAAAAGCGGCCACTCACGCGGCTCGACGCTCGACCTGACACTCTTCGACATGAGAACTGAGAAAGAGGTAGACATGGGCGGCACCTTCGACTGGTTTGGCATTGAAAGCCATCCCGATTACGGCGGCGACCCCCAGAAGGCTGAATACAAGAAAGGTTCTGCAAAGATTACCGCAGCACAGTTCAAAAACCGCATGCTGCTGCGCGATGTGATGCTGCGCCACGGTTTCAAGCCATACGAATGCGAATGGTGGCACTTCACCCTCAAGAACGAACCCTACCCCGACACCTACTTCACTTTCCCAGTGAAAATGTAAAGATGCTGTCGCGGTTGAGGCTGCGATTAGGTGGTGGCTTCGCGAAGATAGTTCAAATTAGTAGTGACATCTGAAAATTATACGGCGATCCTGAGGACTTATCCAGTCGCACATCTCAATGGAACCATCGCCATCGAGCTGGTTAGAGAGGATGGCGAGATGGTCGTCAGATAGAGTGGTGTCGCATTCAATCAGGTTCCACTCTGCACCAGTGCTGTCTTTTCCTATTCCTGCGGGACGACAGCCTTTGTAGTATTTCATTGAAATAAGAGGACCGCCAGCGGTGCGCATTCCCAAAATGAAGCGCGAGGCTGTGAAGCATAACATGTTGACCACAAAGAAACGATAGCCTTGATAGAGCTCGTCCTCGGCTCGCATCCTGACTATGGCATCATTAGATACATCTGATATGCACCAACCCTTGAAGCATGAAGCCTTCAACACATATACGCTTTTTCCATAGTCGCAGTTGTAAAGGGCTTGTTTTACTTCGTCTTCGGTCAGTTTGCTGTCATTGAGAAGCGCCACGGACATATAGTACTTCACAAGCGAACGCAACCGTGCATCCATAACATGTGGCTCTTCAGGATAATACAAGTCATAACTGCCTCCTGACAAGCAATGTTTGACGATGGCCTTTGCCATTGCTTTCTTAAATTCTACATTGGCAAACACTTTACTTGTGAGGCCGTTATCGAATTGACGATCGTCTTTTATCCAGTTACAGAAAGCCGCATAGTCATCGGCTGTGTAAATGTCGCCTTTTTCATCGAAAAAATCTCGCAAAGGATGAACCAAATCAAAAACATTCATAATCTAATAATGGTCTGTTGGTTTTGTACCAGTTTTTATTTGCCCCAACTATCTCTATCCAATGAACGGTAGGTGATGGCTTCGCGGAGGTGGTCGGGTGTGATGTCAGGTGCGGCTTCGAGGTCGGCAATGGTGCGGGCGACACGGAGGATGCGGTCGTAGGCACGGGCGCTTAGACCTAAGCGGTTCATTGCCTGCTCCATGATGGTGCGGCACTCGTCTGTCAGGGCACAATACTGCCGCGTCTGCTTGCTACCCATCTGGGCGTTGCAGTGGATACCCTGATTATTCTTGAAACGCTCGGTCTGTATGGCACGGGCCGCAATCACACGCTCACGAATGACGGCACTGCTCTCGGATTTCTCATCCCTGTTCAGTTGACTTACGGGAACAGGCGTGACCTCGATATGTAGGTCGATGCGGTCCATCAACGGACCACTGACTTTGTTAAGGTAACGCTTGACGGCGCCGGCGGGACAGGTACATTCGATCGTTGGGTGGTTATAGTAGCCGCATGGACAAGGGTTCATGGCGGCGATAAGCATGAAAGCAGCGGGATATTCGATGGTCATCTTGGCTCTCGAAATGGTTACGCGCCGCTCTTCCATAGGTTGTCTAAGTACTTCTAATACAGTTCTTTTAAACTCAGGAAGCTCATCAAGAAAGAGCACTCCATGATGGGCCAGACTTATTTCTCCGGGCTTCGGGTTCACCCCTCCACCAACGAGGGCAACATCTGATATTGTGTGGTGCGGGGCACGGAAAGGACGCACCGCTATCAATGCGTCTTCCTTGCGCATGAGGCCCGCCACCGAATGAATCTGTGTGGTTTCAAGGCTTTCGCTCAATGTAAGCGGCGGAAGGATGCCCGGAATCCGCTTTGCAAGCATGGTTTTTCCAGACCCCGGTGGCCCTATCATGACGGCATTGTGGCCGCCAGCTGCAGCAATTTCAAGACATCTCTTAACTGTCTCTTGGCCTTTTACATCTGCGAAGTCATATTCATAATTGTTTAGCGAGCGTGCAAACTCGGCTCGAGTATCCATAACAGTCTGCTCGATGGAGCCGTCACCGTTCAAGAAATCAGCCACCTCTTTGAGACTACTGGCACCATACACCTCCAGATTGTTGACAATAGCCGCCTCGCGGGCGTTCTCTATCGGTACTATGATACCTTTATGCTTTTGCTTACGTGCTTCGATGGCAATAGGAAGCACTCCTTTGATTGGCCTCAACGAGCCGTCCAACCCCAATTCGCCCATGATGACATACTTTTCGAGGTCGTCGGACTTAACGATTCCTATTGCACCCAGAATACCAATTGCGATGGTGAGATCGTATGCGGTGCCTTCTTTTTTCAAGTCGGCAGGCGCAAGGTTGACAACGACGCGTTTGCCCGGGATTTTGAATCCGGACTCCTCGAAAGCCGACGAGATGCGTTGTGAGCTCTCCTTCACGGCATTGTCGGGCAGACCAACCATAAAGAAGCCCACACCGTCGCCGACATTAACTTCCACGGTGACAGTTAGTGCATTCACGCCAAGAATGGCACTTCCATATGTCTTAACTAGCATAGGCGGCTCTCAACTATTGCCCAGTCGACGACCTGCCAGAGTGCAGCGAGATAGTCGGCTCGGCGGTTTTGGTAGTCGAGATAGTATGCATGTTCCCATACATCAAAGGTGAGCAGCGGAGTTAGATTCATAGTAACCGGGTTCTCTGCATTCTTCTGCTGCGTGATGACCAGCTTTCCGTCTTTGTCAGCGCTTAACCATACCCAACCGCTTCCAAACAGTGCAGTACCTTTCTGCTCGAACTCCTTCTTGAAGGCCTCCACGCTGCCGAAATCACGTTCCAACAAGGCTACGAACTTTGCACTCATTGGCTTTGGGCTGTTGGAGAACTGCTCGAAATACATGGCGTGATTCAGCATTTGGCCTGCGTTATTAAAGAGGCCTCCATCAGCTTTCTTTACCACTTCGGTGAGCGACAGCCCTTCCAATCCTCTTCCAGGGAGAAGTTTGTTCAGGTTGTCGACATAAGCCTTAAGGTGCTTTCCATGGTGAAACGATAGAGTTTCCAAACTTATGACATCACCCAATTTGTCATAGCCCAGTGCGGGCAACGAGAATAATCCGTTTACTGGCATCAAGTCTTTCATAGTTATCTTTTTTTTTATTGCTGTTTTGAAATGCAAAAATACAAACAAAATCTCATACTGCAAAATAAAAAGTATGATTTTCAATATGTCTTCGACAGGCACTCGTCGAGGGCGGCGGTTATAGCTTTGCGGTCAAGGTGCTGACCGATGAAAACAATCTTCTGCATGCGGTCGCCATAGGTGTCATCCCAGTCGCGCATCAAGTCGGGGTTGCGGCGCATGAATTCAAGCAACTCGTCGTCAGGCATGGTGGCATACCACTGGCCGCTGTCGCGCAGCGACACCTGCGACCCCGCCTGCTCGAAGAGATAACAGGTGTCGGGTTCGGAGAGAAACCAGCAGATACCCTTGGCGCGTATGATAGTCGGTGCTTTTTCCGCACCGGAAGTATTCGTGTTTTTGTCGCGGATACCAGGCCATTGGCGGGCGACAAACTCATCAAAACGACCAAGAATCATCGGTTCCCGACGATAATAGACGAAGGTGCTGATGCCATATTCCTCGGCTTCTCCCTCGTCGTCGTGATGATGATGGTGGTGATCGTGATGATGCTCGTGTTCATGGTGATGGTGTTCATGCTCATCGTCATCGTCGTCATCATCATGGTGGTGATGATGCTCCTCTTCGTCTTCATCGTGGTGATTCTCTAACTGGTCTATCCACGCTGCCGAGGTGGCCACCTTGTCAAAGTCGAACATTCCAGTGTAAAGTATTTTGCTGAAGTCGATGTCGCAATAGTCGCAGTCGATAATTTCAGCCTTGGGCTGGATAGCACGGATGATTTGACGGATACGTCCCAGCTCGTCGACATCCACCTCTGAAGCCTTGTTCAGCAAGATGATGTTGCAGAACTCTATCTGCTGTATGACGAGGTTCTCTATGTCGTCCTCTGCAAGGCCTGGCTTGAGGAGGTTCTTGCCACTGCCGAATTCGTCCTTCATGCGTAATGCGTCGACAACAGTCACAATGCTGTCGACTACAGGGATGCCGTCATTGACGTACTCGGGCCCCATGGTGGGAATGGAGCAGATAGTCTGTGCTATAGGCGCAGGTTCGCAGATTCCGCTAGCCTCGATGACGATATAGTCGAAGCGGTGCTGGCTGGTAATGTCGCGCAGTTGTTCGACGAGGTCCATCTTAAGTGTACAGCAAATGCAGCCATTCTGTAGCGCAACAAGGCTCTCTTCTTTCTGGCCCACGATGCCGCCTTTCTCAATGAGATCGGCATCGATGTTTACCTCGCCGATGTCGTTGACAATAACGGCGAATCGTATGCCTCGTTTGTTATTAAGTATGCGGTTTAGAAGTGTTGTCTTGCCGCTACCCAGATAACCTGTAAGCAGCAATACTGGAACGGATGATATTCTCATTTTGTGTAAGTCTTTTTTACTATGATATAACGAGGGTCATTTTAAAGTTATTGTGTCTGTGTGCTAAAATGTTGAATGATTTAAATAAAAAATATTATACAGTAGTTGTAGTTTTTGGCGTATTTATTACGTTATTATGACCGTGAAACCTAAGGATCCGTTCGGAGAATTGTTGCACCGCTATCGCGGGCTATTATTCACTCTTTGTAGTCGCTTCAGACACAGAGGGTTGGAAATAGATGACCTTATACAAGAGGCCACTATTGCCCTTTGGTGCAATCATGAACGGCTGTTGGAGCTGAACAAAGTACAGCAGGCGGCATTGACCTGGAAAGTGGCTCGCAACGCCGTCATCGACGCCCTGCGTCGCATCGAGGATTCCGAAGCAATGCCTGAAAATTATGAAGAGATTGAAGAGGACCGTGGCTTGGTGAATGAATTGTACGAGCAAATCAGCCGACTGGAAGAACCCGACCAATCGATTGTTCGACTGCAGCTGTCAGGCTACAGTTACGAAGAAATAGGGAAAAACTTAGGACTGACGGAAAAGAATGTCAGCGTAAGATTGGTACGAACAAAAGAGAAACTAAAAAGAATGATGAACGCAACAAAATGAATGCGACAACATAATTAACCAAAATAAATTGATTATGGACGACAAAGAATTTAATGTATTATGGGAACGTGCAAAGGCTGAGAAGTATGCCGAAGACTTGGCAGCCGAATACCCTCGCTGGCGCACTCGAATGCGTCGAACGACTGGTGCCGTTGCATGTCTGGCAGTGGTACTGGCCGTAGGATTACCCATGGCTATAAAACCCAGCCAGCCAACCAATCAAGAAAAGGTGTATAGCAACAACAAAGGCATTAGCGACCAACAATGGATTGCCCTTGCCGACGAATTGCTGATGGAGGTTTGAGGTATTTTATTTAACCGCTAATTAAAGACCAACGTAATGAGACGACTATTAATGATAATGCTGCCAGTATTAATGCTTGTCACTGGATGCGGACACGAAGGGAAGGACTTTCCTGAGAGCAAGCTTTACAATCGTTATGCCCAGCGGCCAGATTTAAATGTGGCACAGGTTTGCGGTTTCGACTTGAACGACTCGGTGCAGGTCGACGTGGTGCTGCTGCAGGCGGAGAGTGAAGAAGCATGGCTCAGTATGGCAGAAGAATTGGGCATTAAAGACACCACTGGTGTCACCAGCTGGCTTGGCGACATCGATAATCCCGACCATCCAACGTCATGGAACGGTCAACCTGTGCTGCGCGTCATTGCCTCGCCCGAAAAAAGAGCCATAGGCCTTTACCGCATCGAAAATGAAGAACAATACGATGCTTTGTTAGATTACCAACTTAATAAAATGATAATAAATAAATAATATGAAAAAGATATTGACAAGTCTGATGGGATTAATGTTCATGGCAAGTCTTGTAGGATGTGATAATGATGAGCCAAGCAACGATGTAACCCTGGAACGTGACATTTACTATTCTATTAACGAAGGCTCTGCTGCATCCGGCTTTTCCAGTACAACGGCCCACATCAACACCGAATCTGAGTTTGACGCCCTTCTCGATAGATTTTGCAACTACGCACAGGGAGGTGCACAGGTGATGTTCTGCAGCAGTCGCACTAGCAGCAAGGCATCCTCCACCAGCACCGGTACCGGCACTTCAATCAACACCACCAACCGAGAAGAACTTAAAGCCTGGATGAAAGAAATGGAAAAGGCCGGCAAGACTGTCCATGTGACATACGACAACGACAGTGGTACTTGGTATGGCCGGGCCTATGCCAACCTTGGACAAGATGATGTGCAGGCCACCCAGACATTTAACGGATCGCTGGTTTTCGTTCCTACTCCCGTACTGGAAGAACCTCCGCTGGGAGGCTTGGTGTGGGCCATGCAGGTCAACACCGACAGCATCCTTATAATCACACTGCACGGAATGATGATGTGGAACGACTCAATAAGCGAAGACATGAGTATAATCCAAGGTGCTGCAATGACACTTGAAGGCGTTGCCGGAACACATACCGACCTGCAGGGCAACCCATTTATGACCCTGAGTCTGAATATCGAAGATGAAATGTAATTTTTTTTGTTCCTGTTGTAGTTTTTCTACAAGTTGACACGTTCTTATTGTCGAGATAAAAATAAAACAAAAATAAATAATTAAGTAAACAATTAAAACTTTTAAATGATGAAGAAAAACATTCTTATCGCTGCCATTGCAGCATTGGCTCTCTCTTTCGCCGCATGCCAGAAAGATGAAAACGATTCTACCGTTGACAATGGTGGTGTAAACCCCAACGCTCATGTGAAAAGCACATCCGACCTACACAACACTGACTGGAACTGCAGCGTCAGCTTGACCGACTTCCTCACCGCTACCGGCTTCAACATTGGATGCGTTGACAGTATCGACGATGCCATTATTGAATCCTATCTGAACTTTGACGGCACCTATGCCCACTTCACCTTCTCGCAGAATGTCGAAATCTGGGGCCTTGACAACAACGACCAGATGCAGCAGATGCAGGGCGTAGACTATCAGTATTCCTACGACGGCGCCTCGCACACCGGCTATCTCGTAGGCCAGGACGAGGACGGCAACGTCGCTAACCTCACCTTCACCTATGACGACAACAATGATGATATCACCTTCGTACTTCCCCTCTATCTTGCCGAGGACACTGCAAACGTAATCAACTTCCCCTTGGTTTACGACCGCGCTAACTAATAGCCAAAACGTAGTTTAATTGCAATCAGTTAAGCGCCGGCAGATAGCTGCCGGCGCATTTTTTTTATGTGGCAGAATGCATGTAATACTACAGACTTTGCCATATATTTTTCCGAGGCAACGCCGGTTGTTGTCCGCTTGTTGATACAGTGATGCTGCGGTGTTCTTGGCAATGGTTTCTATATTTATTAATTCTGTAAGTCAAAAGACTCGCTGTTGTTTAATAATTTTTAACAAAGGGTTTTGAAACTTTCATCCCTTCAAAAGCCACTTTACATAATAAAAAACTCGTTACTGTGTTTTTGTGATTAAACCTTGAACATTCATGATATGAAAGCATTCAAGCGAATCCTCCTGCTGGCGATATGCATTGCGGCTACATTTGCCGCCAGTGCGCAGACTCCTACATACAAGGAATTGTCAAGCACACAAGGATTTGAACGAAACGATTTGAATGGGCTCTACCCTGTCGAGGATGTCCGACATCTGAACGAACGCCGAAAAAGTATGGATATGGGACCCATCGAGGATTATCTTACCCATCTGGATATGCCCGTCTTCTTTATCAATCCTTCGTTTGTAGTCTACCGACAATACAGCCTGAATCTTAGCATTGACGGCGACACGCTGCGGGTGTCGGGGTTTTATCTCAACACCTACAACAACACCACCTATGCGGAAGCCCCCATCAAGGTCGACACTGACTACTGCTTACCGCTCGCCGACTACCGCACCGCCGACGGCGCCATCGTGCTGCGCCGCGAGGGCGACTGGTACCCTCACAAGAACGACGAACTGTTGACAGCGCAGGTCCACATCACGACGAACGACTACTACATCATTGGCGGCACGGAGTGGGAGCCCTCTTTCGACATCCATCTCGTTCTGTTGCCGAAAGACAAATACGTCCGCAAGGTGATTGAATCGCCCACGCGGCCATTCTATTTCTACCGCCTTGCAAGCGACATTACGCAGTATCCGGATGCATATTACCGCGAGTTCATAGATTCCTACAACTTCTATTGCTCCATCTTCGGCGACACGCTCACCGACCGGCCGATGAACATAGTCGAGATTGGCGACCCGCAGTTCATTATGTGCCAGTCGCTGCGCGATATGATTATCTTCGGGCATTATTTCTATAATGTCTACACGATGATGCCCGACCTCTCGCCCCTGTCTCATGTGGGTGGCGCAATGTCGGTTGGGGGCATCGGTTATCAGGGCGTTCATGTAACACGCACCTCATATTCTGATTTCGTGGCTTTCGAACTTGCTTGCCCCGCCGACCACGAAGCGCGGCTTGAAGCCGATCCCGACTGGGGTGGGAGCATACTGCGATGCCCTGTGTGCAGTTCGCAGTTCAACGCGCTCGACGGAACTCCGCTGAACGGCTCCGCAACCCCCTGTCCGCTCTACGAGTATGCCACCGCGTTCGATGGAAGGATGCTCTCCATTTATTGACACCTTTGAAAAATGAGAAAATACAAATCGGCTATTATCCTGTTCACGGTATTCGAAGCCATCGCGGTGGCGCTGTGGCTGACATCGGGCAACCTGTTCTTCCTGCTCAACTTCAGTTATATCGGTTGCAGTCTTGGCATCGGAACGGCCTTGATGGCGGCGGGATGGAAGTATGCGCGCGAGTTCGTGCAGTTTACCGTAGGCGCCTATATTTTTGTCTTCCTAGGACTGATATGCCACGAGAACATGCAGATGGAGGGCTTCTGGTACTACCTCTTCTCGGGGGTGGTGGGCGCAGGCGTGCTGCACTACGCCATCGCCAAGATTTTCGGTCCGCTGCTTTTCGGTCGCGGATGGTGCGGCTATGCCTGCTGGACAGCCATGATTCTCGACTTGCTGCCGCACAAGAAACCCGCCGGACCGAGACGTCGCCTCGGCTTCATACGCTACATCGTGTTCATCCTCTCGCTCGGAGCGGTCGTCCTGCTCATCGCCATCGGCAAGGCCAACAAGACCACGATGTTCTATCTTTTCGTGGCGGGCAACGTGCTCTATTATGTTGTCGGCATCCTCCTCGCCTTGGTGATGAAGGACAACCGAGCCTTCTGCAAGTACATCTGCCCCATCACGGTCTTCCTGAAGCCGATGAGCTATTTTTCGCTGTTGCGTGTGCGCTGCGACGAGAGCAAGTGCATCAAGTGCGGAAAATGCCTTGAGGTTTGTCCGATGGACGTCGAGGTGAACCGCGACGCCCGCAACCGCAAGAACGCCACCGAGTGCATCCTCTGCCAAAAATGCAAGAAGGTCTGCCCCGTCAAAGCGTTGAAATAACAGAATATTTCTATCGACGGATAATAATATCAGCTCGTTGCCGTTATTAAGGGAAAAACTGTATAACTAAAACGATACCTTGATGAGAGATTGAATACCATTGATGCAAAATGCATAATTCTGTAATGTTCAATTTAAAACTTTCTTATCATGGTAAAACACATCAAACGGGCTGCGCTGCTGCTGTGCATTTCCCATTTCTCGTTTCTCTCTATTCCAGTTCATGCGCAAGAGCAAGACGGCGTGAATCCTGACAACCGTAAGGTACTCTATGGTATTCACTGGGGCTTCACTGAGAACCAGGTCGACATCTACCACTCCGATGCCGAAGGCTTTGCGCGTCCTTTAGAACAAGGCAACCACTCGTTCTTCGCGCCGGGAACACGCATCAACGTGATGTACGATGTTCGGCTGGGAAACCATTTCAGATTGCGGGTAATGCCCGGAGTGTCGCTCGTTGGACGTAACTGGGAGGCGGGCGACATCTCCATCACCACATCACCATCTGTTGAATATAAAGTGAAAAGTGTGTGTGGCGAACTGCCTGTCGATGTCAAGTTCTATCCTTTCCGCAGGGGCAACCAGGAACTATATTTAACCTCTGGACTCAGCTACAGCTTCGACTTCAACTCGCTGCGTCGCGACAACGACAAAGGAACCATCCAGCGGCTGAACTCCCACGACCTACGCTACATCTGCGGAATGGGTTATGAGTTCGACACCCGCTACGTGAGGCTCGGCATAGAGCTGAAAGCCACCTTTGGACTCCCCTCGCCAAACATTATCAGCGACACCCATACCGACACCTTCTACTTCCACAGCGGCCCAACCATAAGCATCGGACTAAAATTCGAAGCGTAGGTATATTAATGGTTTAGAATATGAAAAAAACATCCATTGTTTTTGCGATAGTTGGTGTTGTCTTGCTATTCTTCTTGTTCTTTGGCGGGGTGGATATCCTCGACGAGCAGGCTTTCCGCTGGCGGCTGGAATACTGGATGTTCACAGGGGCATTCGCGTGTTTTGCTGTGGCAATAATTCTGTGTGCTATACGCACCAAAAAGATTGCCCTTAGAATCATCTTGGCTGTATTGTCGTTGCTGCCGTTGTACGCTGTGTTTGACACGGTGCGCGGGTGGCCACGGCTGATTTATTCCGACAGCCACTACCAGATGTGGAGCAACCCAGGTATCAACGGTGAGTATTGGAAACTATATTACGGCACTGGATTGGTGATGGACGATGCCGGTGGCACACCGATGCCGGGATGGGGCCAGATGGACAGCTGCCGCGCAGTGTTGCACGACGACCTCGGGGTGATCTGGGTTGAGATATGGACTAGCCATCAAGGCAAACCGTTCGGGCACGAGGGCAGCCTGGTTCCCATCGACAGCCGTTTCAGCAAAGGGAACTATAAAATGCACACCGCCGAATTGGATTCACTGCTGGCAGCATACATCCACGACACTGTATGCCCGGGTGGTTGGAATTCAACAAGGTCTGTGGTAGATTGACACAACCCGCAAGCCGAGACCACCTGCTGGCCTCGGCTTGCGTCGTTTTTAGTGTGTCGATGAGAACTAGTAGTTCTGCTTGTTGATTTCGAAGTAGGCCTGCGGGTGGTTGCAGACGGGGCAGACGTCGGGAGCCTTGGTGCCGACGACGATATGGCCGCAGTTGCGGCATTCCCATACCTTCACTTCGCTCTTGGCGAAGACCTCTTTGGCCTCGACGTTGTGGAGCAGGGCGCGGTAGCGCTCCTCGTGGTGTTTTTCTATCGCGGCCACGCCACGGAACTTGGCGGCCAGCTCGGGGAAACCCTCGGCCTCGGCGGTGCGGGCAAAGCCTTCGTACATATCGGTCCACTCGTAGTTCTCGCCAGCGGCGGCAGCGGCGAGGTTTTCGGCGGTGGTGCCGATGCCGTTCAGCTCCTTGAACCACAGTTTGGCGTGCTCCTTCTCGTTCTCGGCGGTCTGCAGGAAGAGGGCGGCAATCTGCTCAAAGCCCTCCTTCTTGGCCTTCGAGGCGAAATAGGTGTACTTGTTGCGGGCCTCGCTCTCGCCAGCGAAAGCAGCATGCAGGTTCTTCTCGGTCTGCGTGCCGGCGTATGGATTGGTGGCTTTCGGCTCCTCCATGGGTTCGAATTTCTCCTTGCCCTGCTTGCAGCGCGGACATTTCCAGTCGGCCGGCAGAGCCTCAAAAGGTGTTCCGGGGGCTATGCCCTGCGTGGGGTCGCCCTGTGCCGGGTCGTACTCATACTTGCAAATGGTGCATTTGTATTTCTTCATTGTTCTAGATTATTATGGATTAATTGTTTGTATAACGTAAATCGGATGAAAAAATTGTATTTCTTTTTAAAAACGGAAAGGCCGAGACCATTGCTGGCCCCAGCTTTTTATCGTTTTGGTGTGTCTATGCAGAATTCTATCTCCGAGAGTTTTATCTGGTGAGTCCCAGTTTACGAAGTCTTGATGTGATGCTACCACGGTTGCGTTGGAATAATGTCATCAATTCTTTTATAGATGTTCCTTCCGTATATAATTTGGTTAATAGTTCATCGTCACCATTGCTCCATGGTTTGTATGCGTTGTAGTACAATGCCTTTTGGCGTTCCATATAGTTGGTAGGTGTGGTGGTGGCAAATAGACTTTCAATCTTTTCCAGCAAGCACTCTTTTGAAGAAATATCGCTATTGGACAATGTCTCTAACGAGAATTCTTTATCAATACAGGTGAAATATAGGCAGTCGGGGTCATTGGGAAGGCCGCCTATGCCAAGGAGCAAATAAACTACCATGCGTCGATCGGTAGAGAATTGATGGAAAGATGCCATTCTCTCTGGAGGGAGCAATTCTTTCTCGATGTCTTTTGATAGATGGCTGCGCCATTTGCACTCTACGGCAAAAGGTTTTCCGGCATACTCAAATACGAAGTCCGGTGCGCTGTTACTTTCGGGATAGACACCTGGTAGGGATTTGTCGCCACGCCATTCTTTAAGCGTAAGTTTTTTATTGTTCGGCAAGTCAAAGAGATCTATCACATAGTCTTCGAACTCTCTGCCTTTCAGCACCTCGTCATTCATCGTCAATGCCTTAATACGTTTGTATATAGTGCTGTAAGGTCGGTTGATAGCCTTGTGGATGGCATGGACACCCATATCTTCGTAGAACATCCGAAGTAGGCGTTTGTCCTCAGCCACCGTCCAGCGGTATGGCTTTGCTTCCTGCTCGGCGGCCATGCGGATGTCTTCCTTGTCGAGCAAGTGGGTAATGTTGTTTAGTCCTGCCAGCAGACCGAAGATACTGCCGTTGGGGTTGATGTAGCCACAGGCAATATGCTGTACTTGATTAATGATATATTGGTTTCGCAGCCGAGCAGTATATCCTTTATCGCTTTCTTCCCGCTGTAATACTAATATAAGCAAGCGGTTCTCTTTCAACGCTTGTTCTATCTGTACATTGTATGTATCATGAAAACGTCCTGTTACCACCAACGTTGTCGGCACATGGCATACCAACAAAGCTTTCAGCACCTCTTCTTCCAGCTCCGACGTGTTGAAGCAAACAGCACAACCATTGAATTTGTCGAAGTCTTCAACCCATAGGAATACCTTCCCATAACACCCAATCGGCGCCATGCGCGAGGTGAGAAACAGCGTTTTCTCTCGCTGCCATAGTGCTTTGTTGCCGAGAGTCTGGAAAACTTTCATTGTTTTATTGATAACGTGTTACTAGATTCACCCTTTCTTTTCTGGTGTTATCACTTCCCAATGGCCACCTTTATCTGGACCAACTCGACGAATGACGCCTTGTTCTTGGAGTTTCTTGATGTTTCTGTGGATATTGCGTATGTCAATACCAATGAAATCAGCCATTTCTTGAGTTGTTATTTGGGGATTTCCTTCGATTAGTTAATATATTTTCTGTGGCGTTTTCTGTGGCGTTTTCTGTGACGTTTTCTGTGGCGTTTTCTGTGACGTTTTCTGTGTAGTTTTCTGTGTAGTTTTCTGTGGTGTCACCTGAGGGTTGCCGTGAGATTACATGCTTTGATAACGTGATTGTTCTGTTTCTCGTATATGTAATTATAAGGGTGCTGCAAGGATTATTTCAATGTTTCTATTATTGCTACAACATCCGCTTCATTATAGTTGAGCCATTCTCTGCGAAGACGCTGTTGGCCGTAAAACTTTATAATAAATAGTTAAATTGATTCGTAGTATTGAGCAAGTTCCCTACAAAATGTTTTCCCAATTGCAACATCATTTTTCCCATAATTTTTTTTGAACATGTCGGCTCTTAAATTAATATGGATGTTTTTATTAAGTGATGGATATAATTTATGATATGCCAAGATTGCTTGATACTCTCCAATATGGTTGTTTAATAAAAAAGCGTCAACCCCTTTTACGACACCATAAAGTTCTCGGAGGTATTTAAGGACTCTCTTTTGTGATACTCTTTCAGCTGGTTTAATTTTATTAATATCAATACTCCTTGATTGCTCAATATCTCTGCCAAAAGCATGACCAACTTTATTTCTTAATAAGCGAATTTGGTCTAATAATGATATTTTATCTTTTAAAGAAGATGGTATTGCTCCAAATATAGATGAAAAAGCATTGCACCGAGAAGTCCATGTCCCTTTTGTGCAATTTGTCACCCGTTCTTTGACATCATCAACTTTTAGTTTCTCATTTTTCAATAAGATGGTTCCATCAATATGATGCGGTGCATTCAATAAAACACCAGGGTCTGATTCAATTGCAAGAGTTATTACAGAATCAAGATATGTCTCAAGATATGCTGACATGGCCATAATGCAATTAAGATGTATCCAATTTTGGAGTTCTTCATAGCCATTTGACCAATCTTTTATTGTTTCAAAATTGTTGTTGTGAGGGGGTATTTTGAAAAACTTATTGGGGGCATCTTCCCAAGAAGTTGCTATTGTAGCTAAATGTTTATATGTAAATTGATGAGCAAAACTTTCTGCCCATATCAATTGGCTTAATTCCTCATTGTATTGTTTGTACACCTTGAGGGGCCATGTGGAATCTTGAATATGATTCCAACGAGAAAAATGGATATTACTATGCATATTAATTATTTTGTTTTATTGTATGAAACCCATTTTGCCAACTTAATAAAATATCTACCAATAATCGTTAAACACAAAGCAATAACTATACTATACTTGAGATGTAACAATAAATCATTTCTTGCTTGAGACATTCTAATGTTATTCTCTTCTTCTTTCATTAAATTCTCGTTGTATTCAACTTCTGCAAGTGCTGATTTTAGTAATATGCTGTCGTCAAACTGCTGTGTATTTCGCCAAGCAACGAACCTTAGTTCCTCATCATATCCATGGTCTTTTATTTTGAACTTGTTTAATTCGTCTGTGCTTTTTCTTACCCAATTGTCATAGTATATTCTTTGCCAATCCAAATTATATGTTCCCTCAATGGCATTTGTGTTATCGTAGCAACTTTGTCCCCATTCAGTTTCTGCGACGGGTTTCCTATCAGTGTGATGGTATACCAGAAATATGCCAATGTAGATTGCCGCAATAAATAATGCAAGTGCAAGCATTCTAGCATTTGCGACCAACTCGTCGGCAATTATATTCGCAATCGTTTTTGGGGGTTTTTCTACAAAACATGTCGACCCGATTTCTTTTACATTATTTACATCAGAGGAAACTCTCAAATGAACATTTTTACTTATCTCTTCAAGAGCTTCTTTTATCGCACGTTCTTCAATAATGCCTAATTCTATTGGGACGAGGGCTGTTAGCGATTGAATTCTTCGTTTTTTGTTCAGTCTATTTCCAAACATTGTTTTCAGATAATAGACGGTGGCTTCAAAATCTAATACCTGTCCACTTATTAAAGGTTTGATTGTTGTGTGATATTTTGATTCGTCAAGTAAAACCTTATTTCCTGCTTCAACAAATCGTCCTTTCTCGTTTTGGGCCACAATAGTTGCTTCATCAAGTATCTTGTTTCCGTTTAAGAATATCAACATACTCGACTCATCAAATACTATACACCATATTTCGTTCTTACATGACATATTTTTATTCTTTGAAGTTGTGGAGGCCTCTCGACCTCCACAACTTGGGTTTGCAATCTCGTTTAAGGATTACATCTCGGAAAGTTTCTTGTAGCCTTCGTAGCGCAGTTTGGCGTTGCGCTCGGTGGCGACGAAGAGTTCTTCGGCCTCTTGGGGGAAGGTCTTCATCAGCGAGTTGTAGCGCACCTCGCCCATAAGGGGAGCTGCGGAAGTTGAGCGCAGTGCCAAGCTTGCTTGAGCATTGCCGAAATGTAGCAGCGTAGGCGTAGCCAAGTCGCGGAACTTATTACCTCTTTCTTCTTCTGGTCGGCTGTGCCGGCGACTTCCCCTGCCCACAGGAGGCCGTAAAAAGAAATCTTCGGCGCCGCCGTTCATGCCAAGATGGGAGGAGGGGCTATAAGAGGCTCGCTGGGCTTTGACCCGCGCGGAGCACCGGCGGCTAAGCCGACGGTTTAGGCCTGCATCATAAGCAGCAGAGGACGGCCCCAGCGGGTATCCTTTCTTTTGCCATTCATTATAAACCACTAATTCCATTCCTATTTGATAACGCCATTTTGATAAAATCAATATTCCGATTATAATAACGCCATTTTTAAGACAAACATCGTAACCCAAGATATCTTCATTTTACATAAGCGAATGATTGTGGAGCATATGAAAGATTGAAATCTGATAGTTTTTTGGGCTTATTATAGCGTTTATACCTACCAACTTCTATTGCATTTGCTGTATCTTTAGAAGAGAAATACTCTTGATAGTATTCTTTGGTAATACCTGCTCCACACTTGGTCTCTTCCCAAATATTCTCTACATCATTAGTGAGAATGTTTGCGATGGTGAATTCTCCAAGGACTGCTTGAACAGGAGAAGATGCATATATAATAATTCGTTCAATATCCCGTCGTTTGAATAGTGTTTTACGGAACTCGAATTTTTTTGTTCCATCCAGGATTCGATAGGCGAATTCTGGTTTAATTGATAATAATACTTTCATCAATTTCCCCTTTCTTTAGAATTGCATCAAATTGTTCATCGGTTAATTGGAAAAAACCCCAATATTGAGGATTGATTCCCATTGATTCAACCATGTATTGTTTTGTAACGCGTTTTGTCAGAGCTATATTATAGGTCATTTTAATGGCAATACAGGTTGGAGAATCATATATCTGTTTGATCTCTTCGTTACTAAAAATACTATAGTAATTAGTGTATCTTGAAAAATCTTCATATGATTTAAAGCTATTTTTATCTTTCACCTCCTCAACCTGACATATAGAGGTTATTACACTTCTGTAATGAGCGGGACCTTTCCAATCGGTTGTTCTATATATTGCTAATAAATCTCCGCGATGAAGTTGAGCCGCACTATACATTGAACAAATATATACTTTATGTATACTGTTGGTGTATGACACATCTCTTATTAATTCATACTTGTCTTCATTTTTAAGAATTGAATCGGGAAACATTCGTGTGTGGTACTCTGGGTAAATAGATAGCACAAATTTTCTGTTTCCTTTAGTAGTCAACAATGGATAGTTCTTCAATAAATCGGCTGAAAGTTGTTTCATATTTTTTATCAAGACAAGCTCCTCACCTTTTTTCCCCTCTTCAACAAAACCATATTCCTGTAGAAGTCGGATAAGGCTTTCGTGTTTTGGGAAAATTGTAACATAAATTTCCTCCGCATTCATATATAGAGAGGTGTCCATTATCTTCTTTACAAACCTCTCTCCGAGCCTTGTATTATGTGCATCTATTTTGAATGTCCCAACCTTGAGTCTCCTACAAGCTGGACGCTGAGGAGTTATATCATTTAGTGGTTCGCCACTCTCATTTTTCAGAAATAGAAAGGCTTGAAGAGTGCCACTTGTATATTGAACATAAGCTTTTCGCCCTTCAGAGGCTTTGCGAGTGAACCATTCTTCAAATCCGGGGTAGTCTGATTTGAGACTGTCAAAAAAGCCATCACTCAAATCTATCTCCGAAAATTTTCGCAAAGAGATTGTTTCATTCATGTTGTTCTGGTTTTCATATTTTTAGAATGGTAGGTCGTCGTCATTGTAGAATGCAGGAGTATCTTCTTTTTGGCTATATGTAATAAATGAATCATTCCATTCTGATTGGTTTATGTATTTTAGTTTGCCATTTTCGAACAACTCCTGTGAAATGGATATCGTTTGTGTCTTGTTATTCCACGTCCTTGTCCATGTATATCCCTCTTGTTTGTAGCCGTATGCTTGTAAAAGGTTTGCCAGATCTTTTTCTCCTTCTATGTAAAAATTGTATCTTATACCTACAATTTCACGAATTTTTCCCAATAGAGGATGATTGAACATGATTATTTTACGCACATCATCACCTTTCTCCTGGTTTTGTTGGCTTAGATAGTCAACAAGGCTACGAAGATTCTTGGCTGTGTTCTCAATGTCTTGCAATACCGAAGTTTGCTTTATACGGTTACTATCTGTTAAGAACTGCTTGAATAATCCAGCTAATTGCTCCCGTAAGTATAGTTTTATATCATCTGCTGTTTCGAATCCCTTGATGTTATTATTGTTATGTAATGATTTTATCTCATCAATAAATTTGTAGATATTGATATTATCCACGAAATTATAATTTACATCTGGATTATCTTTATTTCGTCGGTAAGTCTCATACTCTGTGAGCACATCCTTTTCAATGAAAATAAAAACTTGTTTGTCTTCTTTCATTGCAGTTATTAACTCTTTCTGTGACACTGAATATTCTTGAGGATTTGTGTCTTTTAAGGATGGGCTTCCATATCTCCCTCCAATAATAGAAACCAGAATGTCTACGTTAGCAATTTCCTTATAACAATATGTTTGTAGTTCTTCATCCTTCCCGTAAGGAATATCACCCGTCTCGTTTCTTACTGGTTCGTATCCGAGACTTTCAATAAATTTATCAAGTTCAATACGAATTTGTTTTAAATCGTAAAAAGTTGAACTTATAAAAATACGTGGTTTCGCCATAAATACTTTCTTTATGTTTAAAAGAAATAACGAAAAAATAATTTTTTTATTATAAAAAAAGGAACAAATTTAAAATGATAATAATGTGGTATTAAACTCGAGGGCATGCCGACTGAAAAAGATATTCAAAAAAGGACTACAAAGATACACACTTGTTGGTATTCGTGGGCAACAACAATATATCGAACATTGAGTAGCCGTGACCCAACAACATATGTGTCGGGTTTATTTCTTTGGGAAACGGATAAATTTGATTAAGGGGAATGTGAGGAGGCCGAGGATAAAAGCTATCGCTAGGGGTTTGATGGGTTGAATGTGGCTAATGGGGGATGTTTTGGTGGTTTCTTTAGTGGTACTGGCGGTTTCGGATTGGGTGAGGTGATGGGATTGGGTGGCGGTGCGGTCGCGAGAGGTTATCTTCTCGCGGTCGCGGTTGGTGGTGAGGCGCGTGGTGTCGCCGGTCTCGTTGGTTTGGATGGTGATTGTGGTGGTCTCACGGATGGTGTCGTGGAGGATGAGGGTGACGGTCTCTATCACGGTGTCGTGGACGGCTTCATTGTGGGTCTGCTGCGTGACGGTCCTGCTGCTTCTGCAACTCACTGTAAACAGGACAAGCGTCGCTATGAGGGCAGTCGTTAATCTTCTGTATCGCATTTCTTAAATGTGTTATCTCGGTTCTTAGTTCCCTGACTTCGTGCCGCAGGGGATCGGCGATATTTTCTTTGAACTCGTCGACGTACATTTTCGACAGGTTCATGTCCTTTTGTCGGTTGTCGGCCTTCAGGCTTTCGACTTCCTGCCGATGGCGGTGGCGGTCGAATAGCCAGCCGCCACCGGCGACGAGGGTTAGGACGGATAAGATGATATTCCAAAGGTTGTTCATATTTCAGTAAATCTTGATATTCTCCTATGCGCCTGACGGCGCAAGAAATCTTGTAGATCTTGTAGATTATTCCGCTTTCAGCGGTTATAGTTTGTTCTCCCTTCTCCATTGCTGGACGTCGAAACAGGGGCAGGTGCGGTTGGCGAACTCGTTGTGTCCGTGGATGGAGGTGATGGGGTGTTCTTCCATCAGGTCACGGACGAGCTGGAGGAGGGCGAGGCACTGGGCTTCGGTGCGGGTGTCGGCGG
>JAGCVI010000029.1 GCA_017962445.1 Bacteroidales bacterium | reverse complement strand
TAAAGAAAGGTTACAAAGTAACGGTTTCTTTCGACTCCAACACAAATCTCTACACCTGCGTGGCCACGAAATAACAAAAAACTTATATTAAGCGGAGCGAAATCACCATATAGGCGATATTATCCTGCTTTCCCCTCCTCAATGCATCACGATTCCCCCATAAAAATATAAACAACAAAATTGGTATCATGAAAAAGGCAATCACTCTCGTAATTCTCAGCCTCTTCACCCTCGCCGCCCACGCCCAACACTTCGACTGGGTGAAATCCTACACCGGCTCCGACCGTCCAGGACACGTCGACAACTGGATTGTTGGCTCGGTATCGGACTCGCAAGGCAACCTCTATGTCCTCGGCCAGTGCGCACACGACGCGCAAATCGAAGGTATCCCGTTTGTTCCCATCAACAACCATCAAGAGTGTATCCTGATTGCAAAGATTTCACCCAACGGAAATATCGTGTGGCACAAAGAAATAGCAACACCGCTTCATAATACTGCACTCTCAATTAGAATGATTGGAGACACAGCCATTGTCTGTATGGCAGGGGTTACTCTGCAAGATGAGGTCTATTGGCTGGACACTCTATATTCAGATGCGAATCATCAACTCATGTCGTCTGACTCCTTGGACGATAGAACTGTAACGGCGTTCATCACGCTGAACTTGGACGGAGAACTGTTGGAGCATCATTTTCTGCAGGTAGCATTTCTTGACAGCGAAGGGCAAGTGATAACAACAAATCGTGTAACGGGTAATCCTGATGACTCCGTAACACTTATGACATTGGGCCTCAGTGGCGGCACTTTTTGTATTGACAGGTGTGGCAATGTCATTGTTATCAGAGACCCTTCTGATGAAATTCCCACCATTGATGGTAATGGTGATTTTACACTCAATTCCATTGAGAATGGGTTGCTGTCCAGCATCCAAATCTTGGTTGACGGACATGCGCGTTTCTCGGTCTCTCCTCAAGGGATGCCGAAAAAATGGAATCCCATGTTGCTGAAATTCACTCCTCATTTCGACACTTTGATTACACATCAATACCTGTTCCAAAATGAAGTCGGAGAAAACACGTTAGACCATATATATTCCATGATTGCAGATGGGGAAGGCGGCATATTTGTCGTTGTGACAGAAACTGTAAGCGGCTATGATGAAGCCAGCGCTAATGTCACCAACCTACCTGTCGTTTTCAGACGTACGAATTTAGTCAACAGCATTGTTTTCAAATGCGACAGTGCCCTTAATCCCGTCTTTTGCAAACAACTATCCATGGAGGAAAGCATGGATGGAATGCTGGAGTTTCATTCTTTGGCGCTGGACAAGAATGAACGGAACCTGTTTGTGTCTGGCCTTGTGTACTCCCAACACGAAACTTATCCTGCCACGATTGACAGTGACACCGTTGATGTTGTAAACAAAGTCTTTTTCTTAAATATTGATGCGGTGACAGGCCAAATGAACGCATACGGCAAAGTGAAATCGACAGGTAATACAGGAATTGAAAGATACTTTACATCCTGGCAGCATCAGATGTGTGCAGAAAACAACCGTGTTTTTGTCCCGTGTTATTACACTGGCAACTTATTCTTTGGAGCTGATTCGACGTATACTGCCGACCACTTAAACAACGCAATATGCATTTGGGACACCCTAGGCAATGCCATCGGCTTTATTGACATGCCGACAAACTCAACCAACAGAGTGCAACCCTGCTACACCCTGTCACTCCAAGACAGCATACTATATATATCAGGCTTTTTGGAATCAAACTCCACGGTTTTCTTGGGCGACACTGAAATTTCATTTGCTGGAAACAGTATGGCATACATAGCCAAGTATGTCGATACCGCCTTTATGACACCATACGTTCACACAAACGACCCCATCGACCCGGGCGAGGTGAGCATCACGCTGGTGGAGGACGGCACGGCGCTGGTGGCCTACCCCAACCCCTTCCGGCAGAAGGTGACCATCGAGGTGCAGGGTGGAGAGCCTCTGACCGAGACCGCATGGCTCACCGACCTCACAGGCCGCCGCCAGCAGGTGCGCCTCACCGCCGAAGCTCCCGGTCGCTACACCCTCGACCTCACCTCCCGCCCCCAAGCCACCTACCTCCTCACCCTCACCACCGCCGACGGCCGCCAACACACCGTCCGCCTGCTGAAACAATCGGATATCTTTACTCGATAATGAAAACGGATTTAGCAACGTTTCGCAAAGCGAACGCAGAACCAAACTTGTTTGAGTTATGCTGAGCCAAAGAAACGTCAACGAAGTTAAATGCAAAAAACAACACAACTATGGCAAGAAAGGCCCTAACCTTTGCGCTTCTCGCGCTGATGGCAATCACATCCCACGCCCAACACTTCGACTGGGTGAAGACCTACACGGGGCCGGATATTTCGGATATGACGACCAACAAGATTGTCGGCTCGTGCGTCGACAACGAGGGCAACCTCTACATTCTCGGCGAGTTCTCTCCACAAGCCCAGCTGTGCGGTGTCGACCTACTGCCGCATGAGATAATCACCACGCCGCTTCGAAGGGCTGTCTTGATTGCAAAGCTCTCTCCTCAAGGAGTCTTGCTGTGGCATAAGGCCATCTATGGCACCAATTCGTCATACGCCAAAGGTTTACGACAACTGAACGACACCTCATTTATGGTTATGACATCGCTGACTCTGCCTTATGACCTTGGATATGGCCAATATAATAATCTGTTCTACCTCGACACCCTTTTGACGGGCAACAGCAACCACCTTATGCCCACCGACAGCATCGGCGAATTTACTGTCAATGCCTTCATCACTTTTAATATGGCAGGAAATGTCATTGAACAGCATTTCCTTTGTGTCGGGTGGCAGGATACAAACGGCAACACCCTCACCCCGCAATTCTTTGGTCAGAGTACGATGGAGAAGATGTTTTGCCGCGTATTGTCCAGCGAAACTTTCATCACGGATTACGATGGTAACATTTATGTACTCCGAACATCAAACGACTATGAAGTCAATATCTCCACTGGCCAAGAATGGAGTATCGTGGATGGAACAATCGGTGCACTCAAGATAATGGTGGACGGCGAACGCCCTTTGTTTTACCATCCCGACCAACGTTCCGCGCGTTGGAACCAGCAAATACTAAAGTTCGCCCCTCATTTCGACAGCCTTCTCTCCGCCGTATATGTGTTTGACTCTACGCACAACCACCTATCATACACCTCCGTTGATGTAAATGATTTGGGCATTGATTCTCAAGGGAACCTTTACATTAATCTTATGGGGCACAATGTATCATCCTCTCTCATGGTTTCAAACTCGGATTCCCTCACGGTGGACATTACGGCCAACAAGCCAACGATGATGATAAAATACACCCCGAACCTCAGGGCAATAAGATTGGCGCAGTTGTCAAATATTGGAGATTCCTCGGAATATATTCAGACCAATATACTGTATTCCCACATAGACGAAAGCACCAACTCGATATTTTTATCGGGCAGCGTGGGATGGCCAAGAAGTTTTTCCGTCAACGGTGTGTTGTACAATAACGACACGCTTGATATATCGAATAACGATGCCTACTGGATTCGATTAAATATGGACAATTTGGAACTGCTGTCTTATGGCAAGGCTCAAGCCGGTGAAGGTGGTATCGTCTTTGAACCGATGCTTGCGACCCAACACAACAGGGTGTTTGCTCAAACCAACTTTTCAACAAGCATTTCTTTTAACGATGCAACACTAAATATACCTAACACTGGTGGCAGAGACAATATTTTCTTGGTATGGGACAACGAAGGACATGAATTGAGTGCTATCGACTATAATAGCTTTAACCCGGATAACCTCTACTTTAATCCAATTGTAATTGACAGCGTTGTCTATCTTATCGGCACCTTGTACAGCAATGCCACTTTTGGATCGATATTAATAAATGGCGGAGGAAACAGTTATGCTTACGTCAGCCGCTATATTGATTCTACATTTATGTCCCCCTACATACCCATCGACACCACCCACACCGACCCCATTGACACTGGCAGCGTGCGCATCACCGTGGTGGGCGACGAGGGGGCTTTCGTGGCCTACCCCAACCCCTTCCGGCAGAAGGTGACCATCGAGGTGCAGGGTGGAGAGCCTCTGGCCGAGACCGCCTGGCTCACCGACCTCACCGGCCGCCGCGAGGAGTTACGCCTCACCCCCATAGGCTCTGGCCAATACTCGCTAGATTTAACCTCCCGCCCGCAAGCTACCTACCTACTCACCCTCACCACCCCATCGGGCAAGACCCACACCGTCCGCCTGCTGAAACAGTCGGACATCTTCACTCGGTAAAGAAAACGGATTTAGCAACGTTTCGCAAAGCGAACGCAGAACCAAACTTGTTTGAGTTATGCTGAGCCAAAGAAACGTCAACGAAGTTAAATGCAAAAAACAAC
>JAGCVI010000028.1 GCA_017962445.1 Bacteroidales bacterium | reverse complement strand
TGCCAGAAATACACCATGGATATTTCCGACAGAATATCCTTGAATTGAATCCATCGGATTTATATAAGGACCATTTCCTCCCAGCCGGGCACTCATACCGCATCGGCCAAAAATATAGGTGTTCCCCACACTGTCAATGTAGGAGTCCACTACTTCGTCCATCAGATTACCACTATTTGTTAGTTGCCCTGCAGACCATTTGCCCCAACGGAAACCCTGCTCTTGGGCGTTAGAGGTGATTGCTAGCAGCGCGAGGAGCGCAAAGGTGAGGGCCATTCTTGCCATAGTTGTGTTTTTTTTAATTCATGAAGGCTGTTTTCGTCGTGGTATGCCGTCGGCTCGGCCGACAAGGATTACCGAAGGATTGTAGAGGAATCATAGAAGGATCGCCGAAGGGAGGAAGAAGGCGAAAATCATGTTGTCGACGAAGAGCGACTTAATGAATATGTTAATGTAGTCCATGGATATTGTGTTAATGCATCAATGTGTTTGGTTTATATTTCAGAGGCGGAAATGACTGAGATGGGAACAGGGGCGGTTATGGTTTCCTTGCCGGAGAAGGTAACTATGCACAGGTTTCTGCAGTTCAACTCTTCGCCACATTCCACCAAGGCATCGACCTCCCGTTTGCGGGTCTTCGCAGAGTCGAGGTTGTACGATACCTGTATCAACTGTTCGACTTTTGGCCCCCGTCGTGTGACAAAGTCAACCTCGCGGTTGTTGCGCGAACGATAATAAAACAGCGTCTGTCCGGGGACATACCCTTGTCGCAGCAAATCGACAAAGACTTGATTCTCCAGCAGTCGCCCCAGATTGTCGCTCAGATTGAAGGCCGACGACTGGACAAACCCGTTGTCGACAATGTATGCCTTGCGGTCGGCCTTGGCCATCAGCTTTAGCTTGTTGTTGAAGCGCGGCAGGTAAAAGAATAGGTAGGGTTCGTTCAGGTAGTCGCAATATTTCTTTGTGGTGGTGACGCTGGCGATGCCGAGCTCTTCGGCCAGACTGTTGGCCGAGAAGGGATTGCAGAAGTTGGAAAGCAGATAGGTGGCCATGCCGTAGAGGTCTGAGGTCTTTCTGATGTGGTGCCGTTGCGCCACGTCTTTCAGCAAGATAGAGTCGAAGAGCGTGGAGAGGTAGTTCTTTGTTATCCCTCTCGCTAGAACCGTCTCGGGGAAGCCTCCGTTGCGCAGATAGTCGTCGGCTATGAGGCTTGCCTCGGCTTGCTGCTCGGGTTTGATGTCGGAGATGTCTATGCCGGCAGCGGACATCACTTCAGCCAGACTGAAAGGCAACATCTCGATTTGCAGGTAACGGCCTGTAAGCACCGTGGCCATCTCGCTCGACAGCATGTTGGCGTTGCTTCCAGTGATGACCATGTTTTTGCCGTTGCGATACAGCTTGCTTACCCACAAGTCCCACCCCGGCAGGTTCTGTACCTCGTCGAGCAGCAGATATTCGTAGCTGGGATACACCTCGTCAAGAGTTTTTTCCACCAACTCTTCATCCCATCGCTCAAGCAGCTGTTTGTCATCGAAATTGAGATAGGCGAAATTGCGTCCTTTCAGCATAAGCAGAGCAAACACCGATTTGCCTGCCCTTCGTGGACCGGTAATCAGTTTGATAAGAGGACTATTCAGCATCTCAGCAACCTGATAGCTAGTCTTACGGTCTATGTAAGGGCGAGCGGCAATAGTGTCTCGTTCAGTGTGTTGCGTTAATATGATGTTCTTCATGGCAGTTCTTTTACAGCTGCAAAGATACGATTTTTTATTCAGTATTACTGTTTATAATGTATAAAATTTGTATTTTTTATCCAATAAATATATTGCTAATGAATATTACTGTCCGAAAATGTCGGAATGTTTCAGTAGGCGGACGGTGTGGGTTTTGCCGTCGGAGGTGGTCAATGTCAACAGGTAGGTGGCTTGGTGGCGGGAGGTGAGGTCGAGTGTATACTGGCCGGGGGCGTCGGGGGTGAGGCGGACTTGCTCGCGGTGGCCGGTGAGGTCGGTGAGGATGGCGGTGACGGTGCCATTATGTTCTTTCAGCTGTCCGCCCTGCACCTTAATCCTCACGCTCTGCCGGAAGGGGTTGGGGTAAGCCACCAGTGCCGAGCCGTCCTCCACCAGCGTGATGTTCACCTCGCCGCCACCGTTGCCTGTCGAGTCGTAGACATAAGGTGTCAAAAAGGCGGTATCGACATATTTAGCGATGTAGGCGTTGCAGTAGCCGTTGCTTGGTACGGAAAAGTCTTGTAGAGTCGCTCCGTCTTGGAATGTTCCAGACAGATATAGGATGCTATCCCGAAGAATGGTGCCACCCATTTCCGTGTTTAAAGAGGGCGAGTGGTAGTCGATGAAAGATATACAATGCCCATCATAGTCCCAAGTAATCAGGCCGTGAGAACGCCCCGATGTGATAAATGTGCTGTCTATCGTAGCCAGACTATTCCAATATCTGACTTGTGCCATAATTCTGTTGTTCTGTACGGCAATGTCATATTGTTTGACTCTTTTGTTTAATCTGGAAATAGAGGATGGGCTGTTGATTTGCCCTGAAGACAAATAGTTCCAGACTGTGTCAATTCTCAAAAAGCAGGTGGTTAAGCCTATATCCAATCGGGTTGTATCATACAAGAAGTATCTGTCATCATTCATATCATCGGTAGTTTTACCGACGTCAATTAAAATGACAACATTGCTGTCCTCGTCAAAATTGATACAATGGAACGTCGAGTTCATAGTAAACTGAGAATTGTTGTTGACTCCTTTAAGTTGGGCTATTCTTTGAGGTACCAGTCGGGAATCATATTGGATTAAGAATCCTGTTGTATTGTTGGCTTCCTGCACATCAAGAATCAAATTGTCACTATTGGGAATCGCAAGATTAAATGCATTTCTGTAACTCGCATCGTTCACAATAGATCCTGTAACATACACTCTGTTCCTACTATCGGTTTTTACAGAGTGTAAATCGGAGAGGGAGATGTGGCTGACAACCGTATCGTCTGGCGACATATCGAAGTAGTATGCAGTGGCAATCAGACTGTCAAAATGCGGTGAAAATTTCAACAGTTGATAATTCTTAAGCGATGTTGGCTCTGGTATTGAACAACGTAGTTTTCTCAATCCTCCAGTATCGCCGACTAGAATGTTAAATCCAGTGATTAGGCCATTTTCCGGTGAGCATTCTTGCTGATGGTAATCGCAGGTGTCGCAGTATAAGAACAGAAGGTCCCATGCTCCACGCGTCATTATGATATTGCCATCATTATCAACAGTAAAAGCTTGGACGGCCATAGCTTGGTTATAATACATTTTGGCATACTGAGACCCATTCGGAGAGTTTCTGTCCCCCATAATATCGTTGCCGTTAATGTCAATATAATTCATTGACAGCAGTTTCCTTTCCTGCAGGTCGCCATCGGGTGAAAACAGTAGCCAAGCAGTCATCGATCCCGACATTATTGAGTCAATGTCCATCAAAAAAGAACCACTTTCCCAATTAGGAAGGAGTGTGTCCAAAAAATACGCATAATGGTTACCTCCGGGCAAATCGACATCAGCCATACAAGCGATGGATGTATCACCCACACATTTTATGCCTATGGGTCTAGTATGGAGCCCATTGTTTGAATGAATGGCTTTGTGCCACAGCAACTCACCAGTGGGTGACAATTTGGCTATGACAACATTTACTGTTCTATTGTAGGGTCCATAAGGAGTCATCGGCAATAGGTCAACGCCATTTATTTGTGCGCCCAATGTGAATTCACCTATCACATACACATTGCCGTCCGAGTCGGCATCAGTGCCTATAATTTTGTTGCCGTCAGTCTGACCGCTATTCGTTGCTATTCCCCAGTAGGACTTCACCCAGTCGAAGTGCTGGGCGTGGGCGGTGAGGGACAGCACGACGAACGCTGCAAGCAGTATGTTTTTCTTGATTGCTTTCATATTGAATTAGGTTTTAATCATTATCGTGAAAAGATGTCCGATTGTTTCAGCAGGCGGACTGGTGCGGACATCCAGTGAATGTCCGCACGGCCAAATTCCAACGGAGTAGTTAAGAATTTGGCCTGTCCATTTCTTCTTCATCGGGTGAATATGTCGGACATTTTCATTAGTCTAACGGTATGAGTTTTTCCTGAGGCGGTGGTCAATGTCAACAGGTAGGTGGCTTGGGGGCGGGTGGTGAGGTCGAGGGTGTACTGGCCTGCGCCCTCGGCTGTGAGGCGCACCTGTTCGCGGCGGCCTGTGAGGTCGGTGAGCCAAGCGGTCTCTGTCAAGGTCTCCCTGCTCTCGATGGTCACCCTCTGCCGGAAGGGGTTGGGGTATGCCACGAAAACGTTTCCTCCCTCCACCAGCGTGATGCTCACATTGCCCGTGTCGCCTGAATATACATATGGTGTCATAAAGGCGGTGTCGGTGTAGTGGGCGATGTATGCGTGGCTGTTGGAGGCGGCGTCCACGTGGATACTGCCGAAGTCGGCATCGGCGGTGAGGGTGCCGGTAAGCCATAGCGAGCTGTCCTTAAGGTAGATGTAGCCTTGTTCATTATATTGACCATTTGAGTTGTAGTCGTAAAATTCGAGTTCATGACCATCGTAATCCCAAACGAAGAGTCCCATACCGTAAGGACTATTTATCTGGGTATCATTGAATAGTATATTGGATTGGTATTTCACTTGGCAGAAGACGCGGTTGTTCCCTGCCACAAAGGAACCATTGTGAGCCCATAGGTGTTTGTCAGTATATAGATATGTCCTTTCGTATGACTCCCTGCCTGTGGAGCGTGCTTTGCCATAGGAGATGAGACTTAGGTCATCGGCATCGAGACGCAGCCAGCAGGCGTTGTTCATAAGGTTCAGGGTGTCGCCGTCAAAGTCCAATGCCGTGTATTCTGGATGTCTGCCCGATAATCCTTGCAAGAAAAGTGAGTTGGTAGTCGTGTCATAGTATGTGCTTACCATTTCTAAACCTCCAGCGGAGTGTCCACTCGGCTCGTACGAAGCTATCACCTGGGTAAGCCCTGTCGGTGTCAAATATGAATTATAACGAATCATACACGAGTACCACGCCATTGCCAGCGTGTCGGAATTTTTTACAGGCCAACTATCGACAGGATCTTGTTTACGCTTTAAAAGCACAAATATATTGTCATTTGCATCCACATCGATAGAATTCAAATACATAGATATGTTTTCATTATAATGATATCGCCAAGTTGAGTCGAAAATATAGGTGCTTGCAATCACACTGTCAAGATGGGACGACAGCTTGATGATTTGCCAGTTCCACATACTGGATGGCTCCAAAGGAACATCCAGTTGCTTCGTGGCACCATCTACCATCAACCGCATTGTGCTGATGTTGTCTTCGTTTGGTGACCACCGATAAAATCCGTCAGGACAGGTGTCGCATAGTTCATACAACATATCATTTGTCTGTCGTGCCAGAATTATGTTCCCCTCTTTGTCAACATTGAAGGAAACCCGTATTCCACAATTTGTCATTAAGTAGTCAGAGTTTTTACTTCTCAACATTGTGCCATCATTTTTGACATAGGCCAATGTAAAGAAATGCTCCTCGATGATATTGCCACTCTCAAGTCCCAATGTAACTAAGACATAGGAGTTGTTGGGTGTCTGAAGACTGTCGGGTGACTCGGGAAAACGTTCGGAGGTACTTAAGAGTGTGTCAAAGTAATACAACTCGTTCTTTTCGCCAGGAAGTCCATAATCAAAAGGGAACATAAACCATGCATACAACATCAGTGCGGTATCTCCAACCATACTTATTTTGTAAGGCTCAATGCTGGTATAACTGGAGTATAGTTCTTTATGCCACACCATTTCGCCATCGGGCGAGAACTTGGCTATGACGGCACAGCGGTTGCGATGAGCCGAGAAAGGCAGTATTTCTGTATCGTTGTCCCACCGGGCGCCGCCAAGGAAATGTCCTAGAATATAGATGTTCCCTTCGCTGTCCATCGCCGAGCCGTATAAATCGTTGGCAGCGTCTCCGTTTTCAAAGTTGGGACCGAAGTAGGACCTGATCCAGTCGAAGTGCTGGGCGTGGGCGGCGATTGCCATCAGCGCGAGGAGCGCAAAGATAAAGGTCTTTCTTGCCATAATCGTGTTGTTTTGTGCTCTTATATTTACATTTTCTTTATTGAGCGAAGTTATCCGATTGTTTCAGCAGTCTCACCGTATGCGTCTTGCCTGATGAGGTGGTGATGGTGAGGAGGTAGGTGGATTGGGGGTGGGCGGTGAGGTCGAGGGTGTAGCGGCCGGGGCCTTCAGCTGTGAGATGCGCCTGCTCGCGGCGGCCCATCATATCGGTTAGCCAGACGGTGGCTATGGGCTCGGGGCATAGGATGGTCACCTTGCCTGTGGTTGGGTTGGGGTAGGCTTTCACCGCGTCGATAGCCACTATGTCTATTCCGATGGGGTCGACGGGTTTGGAGTGCACAACCAGTGTTCGCGTAAGACGGAAGTTACCGTCTTCGGAGTCGGGGTTGTAATGCCAGGCCTCGGCGGTGATGTCGACGGTGCCGGGGCCGAGCAGGTGCAGCATATGCGACCCGACACCCGTCAGTTCGGCCACGCCGTTGTTTGCCGGCAGGGAGTAGGTCATATTGGTGTCGCCAAGGATGAAGAAGGCGTTGAGGTGGATGTTGGTGTCGCTATAAACGAATTCCAGAGGCTGTGTCCATACGATGCGCCCCTTGACGTGTCCCACGCGGAGAATCTTTTCGACGGGTGGAGCTGCATTCCAGTAGGTGTTGCCACGCTGTATGGCGGTGATGCGGACAGTTCCGCTGTCGGCAATCCACAGCTGGGGACCGTTTATGAGGCGTGCCACCGTGTCGTTCGACAGTAGGTATTCCACCGGCAGACCGCTGCTTGAGGTGGCCGAAAGACCCATTGTGCGGTTGATTGCGCCGACGTAGATG
>JAGCVI010000027.1 GCA_017962445.1 Bacteroidales bacterium | reverse complement strand
GGAAAGCGTCGGATTGCGAGGTTCCACCGATTTGATAGTGAGGCTCATTCTCAAAATCGTTGAAATATGGAAGAGCTGTGATTTCGCAACTGTCCTGCGCCCGCGTCAGAAACGGCGTCAGAAGTGCAGCAAGAAGTAATAGTCTTTGTATATGCTTTTTCATACTCTATTACATTTATATTTAATTATCACAAAATACTATATATCAATATATTATAGGGGGGTATTTCATTGTCCATATTTCGATTTGCAAATATACGAACATTATTTTAATTATTATGTATTTGCGATGGAAAAATGAGCTTAAAACAAAAAAACAGCCAAGAATAAATCCTGGCTGTTTTTTTTGTGTTTTATGATATTCTGAATTAGAATTCCGCTGTCTTGGGTGTTCTCGGGAAGGGGATGACGTCGCGGATGTTGGCCATGCCGGTGACAAAGAGCATCAGTCGCTCAAAGCCAAGGCCGAAGCCTGCATGCGGACAGGTACCGTAGCGGCGTGTGTCGAGATACCACCACATATCCTTCATGGGTATGTTGCGCTCGTTGATGGCTGTCATAAGTTTGTCGTAGCTCTCTTCACGAACCGAGCCGCCGATGATTTCTCCAATTTGCGGGAAGAGCACGTCGGTGCCCTGAACGGTCTTGCCGTCAGCATTCTGCTTCATGTAGAAAGCTTTGATTTCCTTCGGGTAGTCGACCATAATGACGGGTTTCTTGAAATGGTGTTCGACGAGGAAACGCTCGTGCTCCGAGGCCAGGTCAACGCCCCAGCTGACGGGGAACTCGAACTTGTGACCCTTGGCGATAGCGTCTTCAAGAATCTTTATGCCTTCGGTGTAGGGCAGGCGGACGAAATCGGTGTTCACCACGCTCTTCAGTCGTTCGATAAGTCCCTTGTCAATCATGTTGTTCAGGAATTCGAGGTCTTCCTGGCAGTTGTCAAGAGCCCATTTGACGAGGTATTTGATGAATTCCTCTTCGAGAGCCGTAAGATCGTCAAGATCGTAGAAAGCCATTTCAGGTTCCACCATCCAGAACTCGGCAAGGTGGCGCGGTGTGTTGCTGTTCTCGGCACGGAACGTGGGTCCAAAGGTGTAGATGGATCCCAGTGCCGTTGCGCCAAGTTCGCCTTCAAGCTGTCCGCTGACTGTCAGTGCTGTCTGCTTGCCGAAGAAATCCTGGTCGTAATCTACTGAGCCGTCTTCTTTGCGCGGGATATTGTTGAGGTCCATGGTTGTCACCTGGAACATCTCGCCGGCAACCTCGCAGTCACTGGCGGTGATAAGCGGCGTATGGAAGTAGAAGAATCCTTTCTGGTGGAAGAAAGTGTGTATGGCATAGGCCATGTGGTGGCGCATACGCATGATGGCTCCGAAGGTGTTGGTGCGCGGACGCAGATGTCCTATCTCGCGCAGGAACTCCATAGAGTGGCCTTTCTTTTGCAGAGGGTATGTCTCGGGATCGGCTTCGCCGTAGATGAATATTTTTTCAGCTTGAATTTCTACTGACTGGCCTGCTCCTTGTGACTTGACCAGCTTGCCGTTGACGCTGATGCAGGCACCGGTGGTGATGCGGCGCATGAGCTCTTCGTCGAAATTGGCGAGGTCGACGACCACCTGCAGATTGGTGATTATCGAACCGTCGTTGAGGGCTATGAATGCCACGTTCTTGTTACCACGTTTGGTACGCACCCAGCCTTTGACATTTATGTTTGTGTCGATCAAGGCATTGACAGGTGCCTTGAAAAGTTGTACGATAGGTATACGTTTGTCCATTGCTTTGTGTAGGGTTATATCGGTTTATTGTATTTTCTTCTTTGATTTCATCAGTTCAACGTCGGAGTTGAATTTCATCAGATGCTCTTCCTGATCGCGCCGGCAGATAAGAAGTGTATCTGTGCCTGCTGCCACGATATAGTCGTCAAGCCCCTGGATGACTGCGTATTTCTCAGAATTGAGATGTACAATGCAGTTGTGGGTGTCGTATGTCAGCACATGGCCGGAGGCTATGGCGTTGCCGTTGCTGTCTTTGTCTTTCGACATGTAGAGCGAGTCCCATGTCTCGACATCCGACCATCCGAAGTCGGCTTCCATAACGTACACGTTGTCGGCCTTTTCGATGATGCCGTAGTCGACCGAAATGGTCTGTGCCTGAGTGTATATGTCTCTCAGCTGTTTGGCGGGGGTGTCGATGCCGAGTCCAAAGAACTTGTCGGCGATAAGCGGCAGGTGTTTCTGGAAAGAGGCTTTCAGTACCGGCAGTCGCCACACGAATATACCGGCGTTCCACAGGAACTCGCCGGAATTGATGAAGCTGCAGGCCATCTCGAAAGGCGGTTTTTCGACAAAGGTGATGACCTTGTGAATGCGTGATGAGGTGTCCTGCAAACCCGATTCGCGGAACTGAATGTATCCGTATTTGATGTTGGGGTTGACCGGGCGTGCGCCGAGGGTCACAATCCAGTCGTGGCTGTCGACCATGCTGATGGCATCAAGCATGTTGCGTTGGAACTCGTCTTTGCCGAAAATGGCATGGTCGGAAGGGGTGACCACGATATTAGCGTTAGGGTTAATCTCGCTGATGACCGAAGCGGCGTATGCAATGCATGGGGCGGTGTTGCGGCGGAAGGGCTCGCACAGTACCTGATAGTCAAGCAGGTCTGGGATCTGTCGGCGCACCTGGGCCTCGTGGGTCTTGGTGGTGACGACGATGATGTTCTCGCGCGGACATATCGATTCAAAGCGGCGGAAAGTGTCCTGAATCATTGACTCGCCCGAGCCTATCAGGTCGATGAACTGCTTGGGCTTAGTCACGGAACACAGAGGCCAGAACCGGCTTCCGAATCCGCCAGCCATGATGATACAGAAATTGTTCGGGTTCAGCGTCATGGGTTATCTTTTTTCAGACCGACACCTCGCCTTTGATATGGGGATGAGGATCATAGTTTTCAAGTGTGAAGTCGTCGTAGTCGAACGAGAAGATGTCTTTCTTCTCAGGGTTCAGTCGCATCGTCGGCAGTTTGCGCGGCTCACGTGTGAGCTGCAGCCGACATTGTTCGATATGGTTGTTGTAGATGTGTGCGTCGCCAAAGGTGTGCACGAAATCGCCGGGTTTCAGTCCGGTGGATTGCGCCATCATCATGGTCAGCAGCGAATAGCTTGCAATATTGAAGGGCACGCCTAGGAATATGTCGGCACTGCGTTGGTAGAGCTGGCAGCTGAGACGGCCGTTTTCGACATAGAACTGGAACAGACAATGGCAAGGAGGCAGAGCCATTTCCTCTATTTCTGCGGGATTCCATGCTGTCACCATCAGTCGGCGGCTGTCGGGGTTCTCCTTGATTTGGCGTACTACATTGGAGATCTGGTCGATTGTGCCGCCTTTGCCGTCTGGCCATGAACGCCACTGGCTGCCATATACAGGCCCGAGGTCTCCGTTGGCGTCGGCCCACTCGTCCCAGATGGATACTTTGTGGTCGTGCAGATATTGAATGTTGGTGTCGCCGCGCAGAAACCACAGCAGTTCATATATGATTGAGCGCAAGTGCAGTTTTTTTGTAGTGAGCAACGGGAACCCATCCTCAAGATTGAATCGCATCTGATATCCGAAAACACTGCGTGTCCCGGTACCGGTGCGGTCCTCTTTCTGCACTCCGTTGTCGAGCACGTGCTGCAGCAAATCCAAGTATTGTTTCATCTTCTCTTTCTTGTCGAAATGTATTTTTTGTCTTTGAAACGCGTATTGTATAAAAATATTTTGTTACTAAAAAAAAATGTCTGTGACTAAGCTCAAAAAAGCGGAAATAATCGATACAGGATGTCCAAAAAAAAGTTTTTTCTGCGTTTTGCTGAATAATGAAATGGAAAAATACATTACTGAGATTCAATGAGATGTGTTTTAATAATAAAAGTTATTGTAATAAAAGTTGCTTATAATCAAAATATTCTTTGTATCTTTGCAGCGGAATTCGTGGGAAGGGGACGTCAGTCCCCTCTTTTATTGCGATACCGTTTTGTAGAACAACAAAAACGAAAAACTAAAATGATTGACAAACTACACGTCCTGAGTGTGATAGACGACGCTCTGTCGGGTACTGACAAGTTTTTGGTCGATTTGAAGATTTCGACCGACAACCGCATCAATGTGGCGATAGACGGTGACAACGGCATTATTATCGACGATTGCGTTGAGCTGAGTCGTGCCATCGAGAACAGCCTGGACCGCGACGCTGAGGATTTTGAACTCAATGTCGCATCGGCCGGTCTCGACTCGCCGCTGAAACTGAAACGTCAATACAAGAAGAATGTCGGACAGGAGCTGTCTGTGACGACCTTCGACGGCGAGCATGTGGAAGGCAGGCTTGTGGAGGCGGACGACGAGCAGATAACAATCAAGCAGGCTGGCCGCAAAAACGCCCCTGCTGAGCCCATGCACTTCGCATACGGCGACATCAAAACAGCGAAAATAATTGTAAAGTTTTAAATATCAAGAAATCAAGATTCGTTACAAATGAAGACGACAGACCTTATCGATTCCTTTTCGGAATTTAAAGATTTCAAGAATATCGACCGTGAAACGTTGATGCATATCCTTGAAGAGGTGTTCCGCACTGCTTTGGCAAAACGCTATGGTTCGGACGACAACTTCGACATCATTATCAACATCGACAAGGGCGATTTGGAAATTTACCGCAACCGCCTCATCGTTGAGGATGGCCAGCTCACCGACGACAAGCGTGAGATTGAATACTCCGATGCAATCAAGATTGAATCGGATTTCGAGGTCGGCGAGGATCTTTCCGAGCCTATCCTCCTTAGCGAGTTTGGCCGCCGCGAGATTCTGGCAATACACCAGAACCTTGTCAGCAAAATCCAGGATTATGAGAAATCGCTTATTTTCCAGAAATACAAGGACAGAGTCGGTGAAATCGTCATCGGCGAAGTGTACCAGCCTTGGAACAAGGAGATTCTTGTACTCGACGAGGAAAAGATAGAGCTTGTCCTGCCCAAGAGCGAGCAGATTCCTGCCGACCGCTTCCGCAAAGGCGACACAGTGCGTGCCATCGTCCTCAAGGTCGAACTTAAAAACAACAACCCGGTCATCATCCTGTCGCGTACGTCGCCCATATTCCTCGAGCGTCTGCTCGAAGCCGAGGTGCCTGAAATCTACGACGGTCTCATCACCATCCGCAACATTGTCCGTGTTCCCGGTGAGCGTGCCAAGGTGGCTGTCGAATCATACGACGACCGTATCGACCCCGTCGGCTCGTGTGTCGGTATGAAGGGCAACCGCATCCATGGCATAGTGCGCGAACTCAAGAACGAGAACATCGACGTTATCAATTATTCGTCACGTCCCGATGTCATGATTCGCCGTTCGCTCAGTCCCGCTGAGATAAGCAAAATTGTTATCAATGATGAGACTAAGTGCGCCGAGGTGTTCATGGAACCCGACCAGGTGTCGCTGGCCATCGGCAAGGGAGGACACAACATCAAGCTTGCAAGCAAGCTGTGCGGATACGAAATAGAGGTATATCGTAATACCGACGAGGATCTTGACGATGTCGACCTGAAGGAATTCTCCGACGAAATCGACCAGTGGATCATCGATGTGCTCATCAATATTGGCTGCGACACTGCCAAGAGCGTGCTGGCACTTCCCAAAGATGAACTTCTCAACCGTACTGACCTTGAGGAAGAGACCATCGACCACGTCATCGAGGTCCTCAAGGCTGAGTTCGACGAGGAATAGAACTATACTACATAGCCGCGTAAAACACACGGCACCCTCATAAGCCAACGCGATTGTAAAATTCAATTTCAAATTCTCATTTCGAAAAAAGAGGAGTGTAAATGTCAGAAGAACCGAAAAATATAAGACTCAACAAAGCCGCCAAGGAGTTAAACGTCGGCATTCCCACACTGGTGGAATACCTTGCCAAGAAAGGCCATCAGGTTGACGCCAACCCGAATGCCCGTCTCACCCCTGAGCAGTATGCTTTGCTTGAAACCGCCTTCCAGGCTGAACGTGTGGTTAAGGAGAATGCCGACCGCATCGAAATTAGCACTGGCAATAGCGTGGTCATCGAGGCCTCGAACAACACCAACGCCGACGAAGCCAAGGATTTTAGCGACGAGGTGATAATCAAGAATTTCAACACTCCTAAGGCGAAGGATATCGTTAAGTCTGGAAAGACTTCGGAATCTGCACAGAAGCAGGCTGAACCTGTTAAGCAAGATGAGCCTAAAGAGAGTGATGAAACGGAAGCACAGACTGAAAATGTTGAGACTCCGAAGTTCGAGACCAAGGTTATCCGCAGTTCCGTGGCTGGAGTCAAGGAAGGCAAGAACGCTTTCGACGCCGAAGTGCGCATCGTTGACAAGATAGACCTGTCGGCCATCAATCCTCGCTTGCGTCCCACCAAGCAAACCAAAGCTGAAAAAGAGGAACGTCAAGGCAAGAAGAAGAAAGAGACTAAGGCCAAGGCAACCAAGTCAGAAAAGACGAAGGCTGCTCCTGAAGTGGAAGAGACTCCGGTGGAACCTGTAATCGTAGAAGAGGCTCCTGTCGCAGAAAAGGCTCCGGAGAAGGAAATTGAATTTATCGAAACTCAGTATCAGAAACTTGAAGGCCCCAAGGTCGTGTCGAAAATCGACCTTGCACAGTTCGATAAACCCAAGCCGAAAGGCCGTGAGGAAGAGAAACGCAAGAAACGCAAACGTATCAAGAAGGAGGGCGTGAAGGTCGAAGACGTTGTGGCTGCAGCCAACAAAGCTAGTGAAGCCAAGTCTGGCGACAACCGTGGCAAGTCGGCCAAGGACAAGAAGAGCGAGAAGGAAAAACGCAAAGCCAAGGCTGCAGAGAAGAAGAAACCGGAAGTCGACGATGCCGAAATCGAGAAGCAGATTAGGGAGACTCTGGCTCGCTTGAGCCCCATGGGCAAATCCAAGACCTCGAAGCACAACCGCGAGAAACGCCAGAAGGTACACCAGCAAATCGAGGAGGAGCAGATGCGCGAGATGGAGAACCAGAAGACGTTGCAGGTGACTGAGTTTGTCACCGCTAACGAGCTGGCCACGATGATGAACGTGCCTGTGACCCAGATTATCGCCACGTGCATGCAGGTGGGTATCTTTGTGAATATCAACCAGCGCCTCGATGCCGAGACCATCAGGCTTATTGCTGATGAATTCGGCTATGAAATCAATTTCGCAAGCACAGAAGTGGTCGAGGCTCTGCACAAGATTGAGGAAGAGGACAACCCCGACGACCTCATTATCCGCAATCCTATTGTCACCGTTATGGGTCATGTCGACCACGGTAAGACATCGTTGCTCGACTACATCCGCAAAACTAATGTCATTGCAGGCGAGGCCGGTGGTATCACACAGCATATCGGTGCTTATGAAGTCACCACTGCCGACGGACGCAAGATTACGTTCCTCGATACCCCTGGTCACGAGGCTTTCACGGCTATGCGTGCCCGCGGTGCCAAGATGACTGACATTGCCATCATCGTTATTGCTGCTGACGACAAAATTATGCCCCAGACTGTCGAGGCTATCAACCATGCACAGGCTGCAGGCGTTCCTATAGTCTTTGCTATAAATAAGATAGACAAGCCTGGTGCTGATCCGGACCGCATCAAGACAGAGCTGGCCAACATGAACCTGCTGGTCGAGGAATGGGGCGGTAAGTACCAGAGCCAGGATATCAGTGCCAAGAAAGGTATTGGCGTAGAGGATTTGCTTGAGAAGGTCATTCTCCAGGCCGACATCATGGAGCTGAAAGGCAATCCTAACAAGCGCGCCAAGGGTACTGTCATTGAGAGTTCGCTTGACAAGGGTAGGGGCTATGTTGCCAAAATCCTTGTCGAGGACGGCACCATCCGCAAGGGCGACCCTGTCGTTGCCGGTGCAATCAGTGGCCGTGTACGTGCCATGTACAACGAGCGCAACCAAGAGGTTATGTCTGCAGGTCCTTCGCAGCCGGTTCTGCTGCTCGGACTTGCCGGTGCATGCCAGGCAGGCGATACTTTCAATGTTACTGAAAATGAGAAAGAGGCTAAAGATATCGCCAACCGTCGTACACAACTGCAGCGTGAGCTCGGTCTGCGTACACAGAAGCATATGACTCTCGACGAAATCGGTCGCCGAATTGCTCTGGGCAATTTCAAGGAACTCAACATTATCGTCAAGGCCGACGTGGACGGTTCCGTCGAGGCTCTCAGCGACTCGCTGCTTAAGCTCTCCACCGACGAGGTGCAGGTCAATGTCATCCACAAGGCCGTGGGTCAGATTACCGAGAACGACGTTCTGCTTGCCGAATCGAGCGATGCTATCATCATTGGTTTCCAGGTCCGTCCTTCCGTTGGTGCACGCAAGATGGCAGAAACGGAGAAGATAGATATCCGTCTGTACAGCATTATTTACGATGCAATCAACGAGTTGAAGGATGCTATTGAAGGTATGCTTTCACCGGAGAAACAGGAGAAGATCGTTGCCAATCTCGAAATCCGCGAGACTTTCAAGATCTCCAAGGTCGGCACCATTGCAGGATGTATTTGTCTGGATGGCAAAATCAGCCGTACCAGCAATATACGTATAATCCGTGACGGTATCGTGGTCTACACTGGCAAGCTGGCATCGCTTAAGCGTTTCAAAGACGATGTCAAGGAGGTCGTCAGCGGGCAGGATTGCGGCTTGAATATCGAGAACTTCAACGATATCAAGGTCGGCGACATTGTCGAGGCCTATGAGGTGATTGAGATAAAACGTAAACTGTAAGGAACGGCGGTGAATAAGAATCTCTATATTATTGGAGGGTGCAATGGGGCTGGTAAAACCACGGCCTCATACACTATTTTGCCTGAGATTCTTGAATGTAAGGAATTCGTAAATGCTGACGAGATAGCTCGTGGCCTGTCACCGTTCAATCCAAACAGTACTGCAATCGAGGCGGGAAAACTGATGTTAAAACGTATACGGGAGCTGCTTGGCCGTGGCGAATCGTTCGCCATAGAGACTACGCTTGCAACGAGGTCGTATGTCAACCTCGTTCGACAAGCACAGGCTGTGGGATATGTCGTGACATTGGTCTTTTTCTGGTTGCGTACTCCTGAACTGGCGTTGCAGCGCATAGCTGAGCGTGTCAAGTCGGGCGGACATGACATTCCTGTCACAACTGCACGCCGACGTTATATATCCGGGATTTCGAACCTGTTCAATATTTTTGTTCCTGAAATTGACTTTTGGATGCTGTATGACAACAGTGTCTCTCCTCGCATATTCGTGGCACGTGGCGGCAAAGAACTGCAGACGACTGTATATGATGAGGAATTGTACAATAAAATAAGAAGTTATGTCAGATAAAGATGCACAATTGTTAACAGAGAAACTGCAATATGGCCTTGCACTTGCCGAGAGACGGATGCTTGAAGAGAAGGCTCTGCACGGACAGGATATTGTTGTTTGCAACGCCGACGACACGATTCAGCGCATCCCTGCATGCGAAGCGATAAAAAACATACCTGAATTATAACATGAAAAGACAATAACGACGTGTGATTGTCGTTATGAGCCAAAACTGCCTCCTTAGTTCAACGGATAGAACGGAAGTTTCCTAAACTTTAAATGAGGGTTCGATTCCCCCAGGGGGTACAAAAAAAGAGATGGACAACATCTCTTTTTTTATTTTTACATGTTTGTAAGTCTTTTCATCTGTCAATCCAAACCTGAAGGAATAGTCTGGGCAAAGAGATAAATATCAATGCATTATAGGAAAAATTAAAAATAAATTTTGTCAATTTGATAAAAAGTAGTACTTTTGCAAATCTTTTCGGAGATAAAATGGTGGGCGTAGTTCAGCTGGTTAGAGCGCCAGATTGTGGATCTGGAGGTCGTGGGTTCGAGCCCCACCTCCCACCCGAAAGCCTGTGATGAAAGTCACAGGCTTTTATCGTTTGAAAAACAACACTTTTGTTAAAAATTTTGTCATTAAATAAATATTTCGTAATTTTGCATCTCCAAACTTTGACTATGGTAAGTATCGACATAAACGTCCGTTCTCTTTTCTTAAATATCAAGAAAAGAGATGTTTATTGTCTTTTTTAGAGACGTTTTTTAGTGCGTCTCATACATGACACGCGGTGCTTTTCCGTGTGCCATTTTTGTTTTTAGTTTGGAAATCATTATTTAATAATTAATAATCAAAAATCTTAATATTATGGAACTCCCATTTGCAGAAGCGTGGAAAATCAAAATGGTTGAACCCATTAAGAAATCCACCCGCGAACAACGCGAGAAGTGGCTCCTCGAAGCCCACAACAACATTTTCATGTTGAAGAGCGACTACGTATACATCGACCTGCTGACTGACTCCGGTACTGGTGCCATGAGTGATCGTCAGTGGAGCGCTATGATGATGGGCGACGAGAGCTACGGCGGTGCCCGTTCGTTCTACCACATGAAGGACACCATCACTGAAATCACTGGTTTCGAGTATGTCATCCCTACCCATCAGGGCCGTGCAGCTGAGAACGTGCTGTTCAGCTACTTGGTGAAGCCTGGTATGATTATCCCTGGCAACGCCCACTTCGACACCACCAAGGGTCACATCGAGAGCCGCAAGGCTTTTGCTATCGACGTTACCGTTCCCGAGGCTTACGACACCCAGCTTGAGGTTCCTTTCAAGGGCAACGTCAGCCTTGAGAAGCTTGAGAAGGTGCTCGTCGAGAACAAGGGTAACGTTCCCTTCATGGTTCTCACCGTCACTAACAACACCGTTGGCGGTCAGCCCGTCAGCATGCAGAACATCCGCGAGACCTGCGAACTCTGCCACAAATATGGTGTGCCCGTTAACATCGACAGCGCCCGCTTCATTGAGAACGCTTACTTTATCAAGACCCGCGAAAAAGGTTATGAGAACAAGACCCTTCGCGAGATCTGCAAGGAAATGTTCAGCTATGCAGACAGCATGACCATGAGTGCCAAGAAGGATGGTCTCGTCAACATGGGCGGCTTCATCGCCACCAACAAGAAGGACTGGTACGAAGGTGCCAAGCTCTTCTGCATCCCCTTCGAAGGCTTCCTCACCTATGGCGGTATGAACGGCCGTGATATGGACGCCCTCGCTGTTGGTCTGAAAGAAAACATTGAGTTCGAGATGGTCGAGACACGCATCAAGCAGGTCCACTATCTTGCTGCTAAGCTCGACGAGTACGGCATTCCTTATCAGCGTCCCGCCGGTGGCCATGCCATTTTCGTTGATGCCGACAAGGTGTTGACCAACATTCCGAAAGAGGAATTCCCTGCACAGACACTCACCTGTGAGCTCTACCTCGAAGCCGGTATCCGCGCTTGCGAGATTGGCTATGTACTCGCTGACCGTGACCCCGTCACCCGCGAGAACCGCTTTGGTGGCAACGACTTCGTCCGCCTCTGCATCCCGCGCCGCGTCTACACCAACAACCACATGGATGTCATCGCCGCAGCCCTCAAGAACGTCTACGACCGTCGCGACACCATCAAACGCGGTCTCGAAATCACTTGGGAAGCTGAGTTGATGCGTCACTTCACCTGCCAGTTCAAACGTCTTGGCTAATAGCTTCAACGTTTACATAAAAAAGCCGGAGCAGACAACTGCTCCGGCTTTCTTTTTGTTGTGGAATAATGGACAAACGTTAGATCGTTATATCCATGCATCCAAGCATTCTAAATAGATTATTGGCTATTCGACGATTGTCATTTCGTCAATCAAGTTCTTTGCACCTGCGTATTTGTCAATAACAAAGAGCAGGTAGCGGGTGTCGAGACAGATGCAACGCTGAAGCTGTTCCTCGAAGTCTATGTCGCCAGACATTGACTCGCTGTTGCCGTCGAACGCCAGACCGATGAGGTTGCCCTCAGCGTCCATCACTGGACTACCGCTGTTGCCACCAGTGATGTCGTTGGTGGTAACGAAGCAGGCGTGGAGGTTGCCGTCCTTGTCAGCGTAGCGGCCATAGTCGCGTGCTTCTATGAGCTGTTTCAAGCGTGCGGGCACTTCGAATTCACCGCCGGCAGGGCCTTCTTTCTCAAGTACGCCAGCCAGGGTGGTGAAGTAGGAGTAGGCCACAGCGTCGCGCGGTTCGTAGGCTTTCACGTTGCCGTAGGTTAGGCGGATGGTGGAGTTGGCATCGGGGCTCATAAGTTTATGGCCTTCATTGATTTGCAGTATGCCGTCGGTGAAGTTGCGGATGCCGCGCTCCAGACCGTCTTTCGATTCTTTCGGAATTTGGCTGTTGAGTGAGGTGTACATGTCATAGATCTGGCTTCCTACAAGGTAGACGGGGTCTTTGGCCAGTTTCTTAAGGTCAGGCTTGGCAAGGAATTTGCGGCAGCTCTCCTCGTCGGCGAAGATGGATTTCTTGTGAAGGTCGGCGACATACTTCTCGAAATTGCCTTTGTATTTCTTGTTGGCTTCAATCAAGAACTCGGGCATGAACTGCTGGTCGAGATGTGTGAAGACATAGCGGAACAATGCGGCCTCGAGACGCTGTTCGGTGGGGGCGTTGTAGTCCTTGTAGAAACTCTCCACCAGTTCGTTGATGGATCCCATTACAGCATCGCGGAACAATGCATATTGCGGGTTGTCGAGCAGTTCGCAGCCTCTTCCGATTTGGTATGCATTCCATGGCAGCTCGGGTCCAATCAGCAGTCCCTCGATACAATAGGTCTGTGCAACCGACACTGCGGCGCGGTCGGCATAGCCTTTTTCAATCAGAGTGAGTGCTTCGCGGTATTTTTTGTCTTTGTCGGAGGCCCAAGCACGGTATTGCTGTTCGATTTGGAGTTTCACACCCATGGTGTTCAGCTGCTTCAGTGCTTTGTTCTGCTCGTCGCTGTATTTCCAGTAGTTGGAGCACTCAGCATATTTCGAGTCGTATTTGATTCTCACGGCCTGGCTTTTTGCCATCTCTTCGCGCAGGATATTGATTTTCACAGAGCGAATCTCATAACGCAGTTGGTTCTCGACCTCGGTCTCTTTCAGTCCGAAAGAGGTGAGGAAACGGTCGGTGGTGCCGGGGAAGCCCATCACCATTGCATAGTCGCCTTCTTTCAGCTCGCGGTTGCTGACGGGAAGGAAATGTTTGGGTTTCAGCGGAACATTATCAGCAGAATACTCGGCGGGGCTGCCGTCGGGTGCGGTGTAGATGCGGAACATGGAGAAATCGCATGTATGGCGGGGCCACATCCAGTTGTCGGTGTCTCCACCGAACTTGCCCATCGATGACGGGGGTGCACCTACAAGGCGGACATCCTTGTAAACGATATGTACAAACAGGAAAAACTGGTTGCCGTTGAACATCGATTCGACATGTGCGGCATAGTCTGTGCCTTCAGTGGCTTGTTTCTCGATTTGTTTGGATATCTTGGCGATAGCGCGTTCACGTTCGTTCTCGCTCATCTCGTCGCTGAGGGCAGCCTTAACGCGGTCGGTCACATCCTCCATACGTACGAGTATTGAAGCGGTCATGCCTGGGTTGGGCAGTTCCTGGTCCATGCTGTATGCCCAGAAACCGTCGCGCAGGTAGTCGTGACCTACGGACGAATGCTGTTGCAGTTTCTCATAGCCGCAGTGGTGGTTGGTGGTCATAAGACCTTTCGGCGACACGATTTCGCCTGTGCAGAAGTGATTGAAAGGACTGCCGTCCTCGCCGAGGCCGACAACGGCATCCTTGAGGCAGCTCTGGTTGATGCTGTAGATGTCCTCTACGGTCAGTTTGAAACCGGCTTTCTGCATGTCGGCATAGTTTTTGCCGAGCAGCGAGAGCAGCCACATGCCCTCGTCGGCGCGTGCGGTGGCAGGCATCAACATGCCCAGCGCCAGCGCAATGATAAGAAATCTAATCTTCATAAAATCAATTGTATTTAGTTTGTATTTATTGTAAGAATTCTTTTATAATATAATAATAAAACGTTTCACTTTGCCCAAATATTACACTCCTATGAAAAAAACACAGCTATTCCTTACAAGGCACCACAAATCGTACAGCCCGGGGCATCTGTTCTATGTGGAAACGGCTGTCGTTGAGCATTTCACCATCTACGCAAAGGTCAATAGGGCAGGGGCTTTCGATGTCGATGGTATTTCCCCGCAGGTAGGTCATTTTGTCCTGTATGTCGTGTCTGTGAATGAAAGTGCCGTCGCGGTAAGAACGTAGCATCTTTGCAAAACGAAAGACAGTCAAAGGCTTTATGATACACACTTCAATCAGTCCGTCGTCGTTTTCCGACAACGGGGAGCATTGGTAGGCGCCGCCTACGTAGCGTCCGTTGCCAAGAGTGCACAGCAACAGGTCACCGTCGTGCACTGTCTTGCCGTCGACAGCAATGCGGCAGCGTGTGCGGCGGCCTTTGAAAAGGTCCTTGACGATGCCGGTGGTGTAGGCGTTGCGGCCTCCAATCAGCCATTTGCGGCGCACCTGTATCATGGTGCGACATACCATGGCATCGAAACCGAAGTTGCAGATGTTCAATGCATAGCGATTGTTTACATGCATCACATCGACTTCATGTACTTCGCCGTTGACAAGCTGTTTCATGTCGAGGAATGCATCGCTTCCGCCATAGTATTTAACGAAATCGTTGCCACTGCCCGACGGATAGCAGGTCATCTCGGCATTGGCAAAGCCTATGATTCCGCTCACCACCTCGTTAATGGTGCCGTCTCCGCCACAGGCGTAGAAACGCAGCCGCTCGTCAGGCTCGGTGGAGCATCGTTCCCGGACATGACGCGTTGCGTCACCCTCGCAGCGCGTCACGTATGTCTCGACCTCAAAACTGTCGCCGAGCATGGCTATCTGCTGTCGGATTCGTGCTGTCGCGTCTTCGCGTCCTGCCTGTGGATTGATGACAAAGATATGTTTCATGAGTTGCGGAATGGAGTTGCAAAAGTACGCAAAAAAATCCATATCGTAAAATAAATTTCTAATTAAAATACTTTTTTTGAGGTCTCCGCGTTAATGAAAATTGGAAATAATAAAAAACAAGAAATCATCATGAAGAAACTCGTTCTTTTTGTAGCCGCGTTGACGCTGTGCGCTGGCATGGCTTTTGCTCAGGATCCCGTAAAGAAGCCCAAGGCCGATACCAAGACTGAGAAAACTCAGGATGCCACCAAGAAATCGTGCGGAAACTGCCCTGGTCACGCATCGTGCAACAAAACCGCCCAAACCAAGCAGGCCGAGAAATCGTGCTGCGACAAGAAAGCTGAAGTCAAGAATTGCGACAAGAAGGCAGACGCCAAGGCTTGCGACAAGAAGTGTTCCAAACACGCTGAAGGCAAATCGGCTGAGGCTACAAGGTCGAACAAGTAACCGATCTTGCACAATCATAGCGGACGCACTGACACCAAGCCAGTGCGTCTGCGTTAATTTCACAACTCCTCAATCCCTGTTTCCATTTGAAAAATATTCGCAACTTCTGTATCATCGCTCACATCGACCATGGCAAAAGTACCTTGGCCGACCGCCTGCTCGAGGCGACTAACACTGTGTCGCAGCGTGACATGCAGGATCAGGTGCTTGATGATATGGACCTTGAAAAGGAGCGTGGCATCACCATCAAGAGCCACGCCATACAGATGAACTACAGCCGTGGGGCAGAGAACTATGTCCTTAACCTTATCGACACTCCCGGCCATGTCGACTTCAGCTATGAAGTGAGCCGTTCCATTGCCGCGTGCGAGGGGGCTCTGCTTGTGGTTGATGCTACTCAAGGTATTCAGGCCCAGACAATCAGCAACCTCTATCTTGCATTGGAGAATGACCTAGAAATCATTCCTGTGATGAACAAGATAGACCTTGACAGCGCCATGCCCGAGGAGGTTGCCGACGAGATTGTCGACCTGCTTGGCTGTGCACGCGAAGAGATTCTTTCTTGCAGTGCCAAGACGGGTGTCGGCGTACCGGAGGTTCTCGATGCCATTGTCGACCGCATACCGTCGCCGAAGGGTGACGAGAACGCTCCGCTTCAAGCTCTTGTCTTCGATTCTGTCTTTAATCCGTTCCGCGGCATCATCTCCTATTTCCGTATTGTGAATGGTACCATAAGGACCAACGACTGGGTCAAGTTTGTCAGTACTGAGAAGGATTACCATGCCGACGAGATAGGTGTGCTGCGACTGAATATGGAACCACGTAAGGAATTGAAAGCTGGCGATGTAGGCTATATTATCAGCGGTATCAAGAGTTCCAAGGAGGTGCGTGTGGGCGACACTATCACCCATGTTCAGGCTCCTTGCGAAAAAGCCATAGACGGCTTTGAATCGGTCAAGCCGATGGTTTTTGCCGGTGTTTACCCCGTTGATACCGACGACTATGAGGAGCTGCGTGCCAGCATCGAGAAGTTACAGTTGAACGACGCCTCGCTCACTTTCGAGCCCGAGTCGTCACTGGCGTTGGGTTTCGGATTCCGCTGCGGTTTCCTTGGTCTGCTCCACATGGAGATTGTCCAGGAACGTCTTACGCGCGAGTTCAATATGGATGTCATCACCACGGTGCCCAACGTGCAATATAAAGTCAAGCTGACTAACGGCACGGAGATTGATGTATACAACCCGTCGGGAATGCCCGAGCCGAACAATATCAGCGAGGTCTACGAGCCTTATATCCACGCTCAGATCATCACCAAGGCCGACTACATAGGGCCGGTCATTAAGCTCTGCATGGACAAGCGTGGTATACTTAAGAACCAGAACTACCTCACCACTGACCGTATTGAGATAACCTTCGACTTGCCGCTGGGCGAAGTGGTGTTCGACTTCTACGACAAGCTTAAAAGCATATCCAAAGGCTATGCCTCGTTTGACTACTACCTCAACGGCTTCAAACCCAGCAAGCTGGTCAAGCTTGAGATACTTCTTAACGGCGACCCCGTTGACGCGCTCAGCACGCTGACTTACGTTGACAACGCCTACGGCATAGGCCGCCGCATGTGCGAAAAACTCAAAGACCTCATTCCGCGCCAGCAGTTTGACGTGGCCATACAGGCTGCCATCGGCAGCAAAATCATTGCCCGCGAAACGGTACGCCAGGTCCGCAAGGATGTCACGGCCAAGTGCTATGGCGGTGACATTACACGTAAGCGAAAACTGCTTGAGAAACAGAAAGAAGGCAAGAAGCGCATGCGTCAGGTCGGCAATGTCGAAGTGCCGCAGAGCGCTTTTCTTGCAGTGTTGAAACTAGATTAATACAATAAAACAATGAATACCCTCACAACAGCCATTATCATTATTGCGACGGCACTGCTTTCGGTCGCTGTCACAGGATTCCTTTTCTACAGGTTGGTTAAAGCCTATCTCGACAACCAGCAGAAGATGCAGATGCTCCAGATGAAAATTGACGAGCACAGGGAGTCGCTCAAAGTTGTCACCCCGATACGTTTGCAGGCTTACGAACGCATGGCTCTATATCTGGAACGTATTTCACCGAATAGCTTGATACTTCGTACATTCCGTCCTGGTATGGACATCAAGGCATTGCAGGTGGCTATGACCAAGAGCATCCGCGACGAGTGGGAGCATAACCTCAGCCAGCAGGTGTATCTCTCGGCCGAGAGCTGGAACCGTATTCGCGAGGCCAAAGAGGAGATGATAAACCTGATTAACGGCAGTGCTGTAAAGCTCACTCCCGATGCCGACCCAACCAGCCTTGCCGGTGCAATCTTCGAGAGCTGCGCCAAGAGCAAAATCCCCACCGATGAGGCTATCGAGTTTATGAAGAACGAGATACAGGAAAGGTTTAGTTAGAAAATAATTAATGAATAATACAGGCATCTGCGAAAACGCAGATGCTTTTTTTTTTTATGTTTTGAGTATATTTCGAGACTAAATCCATTATTTTATGTAAATTTGCAAATTCAAAGTTAATACTTACTACCATGAACTTTGCCTCGAAAATATTGAAAAAATATTCAAGCATCAGCTTGATGCTCAGGATATTTATGGGTTTGATGATAGGCGCGGCGCTGGGTATTGCATTGCCGCAGTGGACAGGTGTTGCCATACTGGGTAAGATATTTGTCAGTGCATTGAAAGGCATTGCGCCAGTGTTGGTGGCGGTGCTGGTGATGTCGTCTGTTGCCAAGGCAGGTGCAGGCATGGGGCGTCGCTTCACATCGCTGGTAATCATTTATATGCTATCCACGTTCATTGCTGCTGTGTGTGCTGTTGTGGGGAGTTTCTTGTTCCCTGTTACCCTTGAACTTGCTGAGGCAGCCCAGGTAGATTCCAATGCAGGGTCGTTGGCAGATGTTTTTGCCAATCTGCTCACCTCAATGGTGGCCAACCCTGTATCCGCCATAGTCAACGCCAACTATATTGCCATACTTTTCTGGAGTATCGTTATTGGCTTTTCGTTGAAGACTATGGCCTCCAAGGCTACAGTCAATGTTGTTCATGATTTGTCATCGGTGGTGACGCGTGTGGTCAAGTGGGTCATCCAGTTTGCTCCGTTTGGCATTCTCGGACTAGTGTTCACCACTGTGAGTGAGAGCGGTCTTGCGGTTTTCTCTACCTATGGACACCTGCTGTTGCTGTTGGTGGGATGCATGTTGGCCAACGCTTTTATTTTCAATCCGCTTATATCGTTTATTATGATTAGGCGGAATCCCTATCCGTTATTGTTCACCTGCCTGAAGGAAAGTGGACTGCAGGCGTTCTTCACCCGTTCATCGGCAGCGAATATTCCTATCAATATGGCACTCTGCAAAAAGCTTGGCTTGGAGGAGGAATTCTATTCTGTCAGCATACCTCTGGGTGCTACAATCAATATGGATGGTGCGGCTGTGACTATCACGGTCTTTTCGTTAGCTGTAGCCAATACAGTTGGTGTTGAGGTGAGTTTTGTCTCGGCACTTTTCCTCGGTATCATAGCCACTCTTGGCGCCTGCGGTGCTTCGGGTGTGGCTGGCGGCAGCCTGCTGCTCATCCCGATGGCATGCTCATTCTTCGGCATCCCTAACGACGTTGCAATGCAGGCTGTGGCCATCGGCTTTATCGTTGGTGTGATTCAGGACAGCGTAGAGACCGCCCTAAACTCCAGCGGCGACGCTTTCTTCACCGCCACCGCCGAATACCACGACCGAAAAAAGAAAGAGAAATCCCAAAATCTGCTGTAACCGCTCTCTAAATAACGGACTTCATCAGACATTTGTTTTAAAACTAATAAGGCTTATAGGCCTTATTAGCCCATAAGCCTTATTAGTTCTATAAGCCCTATATGTGTGGTTTAGAACAATCCTTCGAGGATGCTGTCGTCGACGAGGTTGGGCATGGTGACCTTAAGCTCGGGGCAGATGTCCATGGCACGTTTGATGGCGAACATGGCACCCTCGTTGCGGGCCCAGCTGCGGCGGCTGATGCCGTTGTTAACATCCCAGTGCAGCATCATGCGTAGGCGACGGTCGCAGGCTTCGCTGCCGTCGAGCACCATACCAAAGCCGCCGTTCATCACTTCGCCCCAGCCTACGCCGCCACCGTTGTGGATGCTGACCCACGTGGCACCGCGGAAACTGTCGCCGATAACGTTCTGTACGGCCATGTCGGCACAGCGGTTCGAGCCGTCGTAGATGTTCGATGTCTCGCGGAACGGACTGTCGGTACCGCTCACGTCGTGGTGGTCGCGGCCAAGGACGATAGGTGCAGAGATCTCGCCTTTCTTGATGGCCTCGTTGAAGCGGGCTGCAATCTTGGTACGGCCTTCGCAGTCGGCATAGAGGATGCGGGCTTGGGAACCGACCACGAGGTGGTTCTCCTTGGCTCCGCGGATCCACTGTATGTTGTCGTGCATCTGCTGCTGTATTTCAGCGGGAGCAGTGGCAGCAATCTCGCCTAGCACCTCCATGGCGATATGGTCGCTCTTGTCGAGGTCTTCGGGTTTGCCACTGGTGCAGACCCAACGGAAAGGTCCGAAGCCATAGTCAAAGCACATGGGTCCCATAATATCCTGTACGTATGAAGGATAACGGAAGGCGGTCTTGTCGGAGTTCCAGATGTCGGCACCGGCACGGCTGCTTTCAAGCAGGAAGGCGTTGCCATAGTCGAAGAAGTACATACCTTTGGCGGTGAGCTTGTTGACAGCTGCTACATGGCGACGAAGCGACTCCTGAACCTTCTCTTTGAAGAGTTCGGGCTTCTCGGCCATCATCACCTTAGCGTCCTCGAAAGTTACGCCAACGGGGTAATAGCCACCGGCCCAGGGATTGTGCAGCGAGGTCTGGTCGCTGCCGAGGTCCACCTTGATGCCCTTCTCGGCGCAGTACTCCCAGAGGTCGACCACGTTGCCTTGGTAGGCGTAGCTCTTGGCCTCTTTTGCGGCGATGGATTTGTTGACAGCCACGAAGAGCTCGTCGAGGTTGTCATGCACCTCGTCGACCCAGCCCTGAGTGAAGCGCTTCTGTGTGGCAGCGGGGTTGATTTCGGCGGTAATGGAGACCACTCCGGCGATGTCGCCAGCTTTAGGCTGTGCGCCGCTCATGCCACCGAGACCGGCGGTGATGAAGAGCTTGCCGGCTGTGCCACCACCGAGTTTACGGGCAGCATTAAGAACCGTGATGGTTGTGCCGTGGACGATGCCCTGCGGGCCGATATACATGTAGCTGCCGGCGGTCATCTGGCCGTATTGTGTCACGCCGAGGGCATTGTAGCGCTCCCAGTCGTCGGGTTTGCTGTAGTTTGGTATCATCATGCCGTTGGTAACTACTACGCGCGGAGCATCCTTGTGGCTGGGATAGAGTCCCATGGGGTGGCCGCTGTACATGACGAGGGTCTGCTCGTCGGTCATCTCGCTGAGGTATTTCATCACAAGGCGGTACTGGGCCCAGTTCTGGAAGACGGCACCGTTGCCACCATAGGTGATAAGTTCGTGCGGATGCTGTGCAACGGCGGGGTCGAGGTTGTTCTGAATCATCAGCATGATGGCAGCCGCCTGACGGCATTTGGCCGGGTATTCCTCGATGGGGCGTGCGTACATCTTGTATGTCGGACGCAGACGGTACATGTAGATACGTCCATACTGTTTCAGCTCCTCGGCGAATTCGGGTGCCAGCATTTTGTGGTACTTGGTGGGGAAGTAGCGCAGAGCGTTGCGTATAGCCAGCTTTTTCTCGGCCGGCGTCAGTATGTCCTTGCGCTTGGGAGCATGGTTTACCGTAGGATCATAAGGTTGAGGTTCGGGTAGCGGATCGGGAATACCGAGGCGCAGTTCATTCTGGAATTCTTCGAGTGTCATAATATTGTTGTTTTATTTTATCTTTTTCCCTTTAAACACATAAGTCACAGACCTTCCCTGCTCGCTCTCAGAGAAATTGAAATATAGGCTATCGCCAGAGAATCTGCCCTGGAAGCCACCATTGGGATAGTTGTCATGACTAAAAACACCTTCCTCTGTGCATTCGGCCATGAGTGACTGGCCTCTGTAAACAAATGTCAGATTTTTGTCACTGTTCTTTGCGACAGACAGGCTATCATTAAAATAAACGGTGTCAATAGTGTTTGCACCTCCATTGGCGGAAAAATGATAATCACTATCACCCACATACGTGCCTACCCATGCGTCACGGTAATCTTCGTCATCGTCGTTGTCTCCACAACTAACAAAAACAGCCATGCATGCTGCAAGCACAGGAATAAAAAATTTAATTGTTTTCATTTTATTGTTTAATTTTATGTAATTCGAATGCAAAAGTACGAAGAAATGTTCAGATGGCAAAATAATTCTTCAAGCGTGCTTGTCAGAATGCCATCTGTAGTCCTGCTTCGAGGCGTGGCAGGCAGAGTTCGTTGGCAGGCACTGTCTTGCCAAGTCCGTTCAAGCGGTATCGTGCAAAGATGCCGAACCAGTCGCGGGTGATGCGTGTAGTGATGCCGTAATTCCAGCGGCTGTTCTTGAGGGCATCCATGTCAGACAGTACTAATTCAGCTCGTTCAGCCTGTGTGCCATTGTAGATACCTTTTATTGTGTAACTGTTGAAACTCCAGTTGCCGTACACGCCAAGGTCCCAATGCCAACCTTTGTGGAATAAGCCACCAGGTACCAATCGCACGCGCTGGTATATCTCAAGGCCAAGTTCGCCCACTTCTAATTTATGGCTTTCCACTCCATTGAAATTCGCGTTTGCTATGAGATCTGTACCCATAGTGACATCTGCGGTGCCTATCTTGTCGCCAAAACGGTAGGATACTTTGCCAATGCTTGCACCGATACCCCATCCGTATGATTTGCTAAAGTAGTATGTACCGCGCAGTCCGCCACGAATGGACGGCGACCAGAACAAACTCTCCATCTCATCGCTTTGGGTGTTGACAGGGAGTCCGAACATTACGAATAATTCCAATCTCGTCTTTTTTTCTTTCAGTGTGTTAGAGAAATGGGTATTGCTTACTTCAGATGAAACAATAAGGTTTCCGTTATTGACATCGTTGTTGTCGACAAAAATGGTGAAATACGTTTCACAGTTTCGAATCGAGTAGTCGGGCTTGTCAAACCGGCAGCTGTCGGTGAAGCCATCTAGGTTGACAGTAATTTTCTCTCCATTGTATACTTCTAGTACAGTGGTGGTCTTGAATTCGGTGAGGTCGTATTTGCTGTAGTTTGATATGGAACCGTCCTTGAGAGTGTTTTTGATGAAGATGCGGCATTTGTCGAGGTCTTTGACAGGGCGGATTAGAATCGCTCCGTTTTTGCTTTTCTCAAAGTTGAAAGTGCGTTTTATTTCTTTGCGGACGCTGGTGAAATAGTCGGCTTGAGGCACTCCATAGCCAAACGTGTAGTCGCAGTAGGGGTAGAGATCGGCACTCTTCTCAATCTCGTGGAAAAGCTGCATTGCCGTCAGGCCTGGTTTGGCCTGCAATGCGCATGCTGCGAAGCCGGCCACAAGAGGGCAACTGAAGCTGGTGCCGTCGACAAAATGGTATTTGTTATTGCTGTTGCTAGTGTTGGCGGTGTAGGCGTGGCCGAAGGCGACGACGTTTGGTTTCTGACGGCCATCGGCACTGGGGCCATAGCTGCTGAAACTTATATGTTCGTATTTGGTCAAGCTGTTGGAGATGCCTCCCACGCAGAGCACGCTGTCAGCATCACTGGGGGTGATGATGGTTCGCCAGCTGCGGTCGGAGCCTTCATTGCCGGCGCTGTTGCATACGAGAATGCCCTTACGAGCTGCCATGTTAGCGGCTTTGGCTACATAGCTCTGGCCGTTCATATCCTTGGTATAGTAGCGGTCTTTGCCATAACCCAGCGACGAGCTGATGATCTGTGCACCGTTCTTGTCAGCCCATTCCACAGCCATCTGCCACCACACCTCCTCTTTGAAGGGCTCAGCCTCTATCTCGGTGCGTGCCAGCAAGAATTCAGCTCCCGTGGCCATACCAATATCCACGCTGACTTCTCCATCGGTTCCTTCATAGCGGTGTATACCGGCGATGCAGCTCAGCGTCATCAGGCCGTGGCTGTTCCAGCCGTAGACATTCTCCTTTTTGTCGGGGAAGTTCCAGGTCTTGATGATGCGGCCTTCGTCGCGCAAGTGTTTGAATGCGATGTGGGTGTTCACTTGCGGGAAACCACCGTCAAAGACAGCAATGCGGACTCCCTTGCCGTCGATGCCGGCATTGCGGAAGTTGTCCCTACCCATACGTATCAGCTGGTCTGCAGGCGCTCCTTCAGAGAATAGTCCCGTCAGGTCGATGGGTTCGCTATCCTCGACTTTGGCTAGATATATATTGCTCTCCAACATTACAACCTCCTTGACGAAAGGTAGCTTCTGGATGACATCTATCTGTTCAGGCGTTGCGGTGACAGCCACTGCGTTGAGCCAGCGGCTCTGGCCGAAGTCTTCGGTGGCAATGGCATCAATCTGACTGACGTAGCTCTCTTTTAATGGATAGTTGCTGATGTCATATAGATCGGCTTCATTCAATTTGTAGCGTTCGATTGCTTTGTTGTCGAAATAGCTGTAAGGATCGAACGTTGTCCCTGCTTTGTCGGTCAGCATAACCCAATAGCAGTTCTGTGCCTGTACAGAACAGAAGACAAGGCTTAAAAGGAAAACACTGAAAAAAGCAATTTTTTTCATGGTTATGTTGTTTTATAGTTGTTAGAATGTTAATTGCAGCCCAACTTGCAGGCGCGGAAGGTCGGTCTGCGTCATGCGGTAGCGACCAAAGACACCTATGCTGTTCCATGCCAGACGGGTTGTGAAACCCCAGCTGAAGATTTTGGTAGAGTCGAAAGAGGTGTAGACGTCTGTCTCCATTTTGCAGACACCATTGTTCTGTTCGTTGTTATAGACGATGCGGTAGTCGTCATAAATCAAGCCACCGAACACTCCGATGTCCCAATGCAGGCCTTTAATATTTTTTTTGCCGAAGGTGGTGAAACGGATTCGTTGGAAGAATTCGAAGTTGAACTCGGTGAGGTTGAAAATCTTTTGTGTGGCATGACTGAAGTCGTTGCCGCCGATGCCGAGTTCGTTGTCCCAGATGGTCGCCTGCTCTTCCTTGTAGCGGAAATCGGAGAAATTGATGTTGAACGCCAAACCGAGAGAGTACCACTTGCGGAAATTGCGCATGACACGGACACCGAAGTTGAAGGCATCGCAGTAGCGTAGCTCGTCGTTAGGGAAGTGTGAGACTCCGTATTGTAAGTACGTCTCGCCGAGAAATTTCTTTCCAATGCCCCACTTAGAGGTCTTGTTGTCTGCGAGTGTGCGTTTTGTATGTTCATTATACTCAGAGAGGATGTAGCCTGCAGTGTCAATTACATAGTATTCGAACATGTGGTCGTAGTCGGCATACTCCAAACTGTCGGCCTTGGTGAGGCGGAGACTCTTCGTTTCGCCGTTGACGTTGACAACAAGTGTATAGCCCCAGATTCCGGATTTTGCCACAGCAACCTCTTTGTCGTCAGTAAAATCCTCTATGCCGATGTTGACGTATTGCTCAATCAGTCCATCGTTGTTTTGAATCTTCATCATAACGTTGTCTTCTCGTTCAATGGTGTCAAACACAGCCAGCTCGGAATTGCCGTTGTCGGTCTTATTCGACTTCAAGGATTTGGTTGGACGAATTAATATATAGTCTTCAAAGTTGTAGAATTCAAATGTCGTTTCAGATAGTTTGTTACTGCTGGTGCTAGTGAAAAAGCTGGCTTGGGGAACTCCGTAGCCGAGGGCATAGTCATAATAGGGATATAGGTCGGCGGACTGCTCAATTAATGATTTCATCTGCATGGCTGTCTTGTCGCGTTGGGTTTGCCAAGCACAAGCTGCAAACCCAGCGGTCAATGGCGATGCAAACGATGTGCCGGCTGCATAGTCTGTCTCGTCGTCATTGAAAGGATCGGCCACTTCGCAGTATCCGAAGTTGCATACATTGGGTTTCATGCGTCCGTCAGCTGTGGGGCCGAAAGAGCTGAAATAGATGTGTCCGTAAGATTCAAGGGAAGGGATGATACCTCCGACGGCAAGCACGTTCTCTGCATCGGCAGGGGTGATGATGCATTTCCATTCATCGTCATCACCTTCGTTACCGGCCGAGTTGCAGACCAGCATACCTTTTTTTGCTGCGAGTTCAGCGGCCTTTGCCACATAGCTGCGGCCGTCCATTTCGTGTGTAAAATGGCGGTCGGCACCATATCCGAGCGAGCTGTTGATGACATCGGCGCCGTTCTTGTCAGCCCATTCCACGGCTTGTGCCCACCACACCTCTTCTTTGAATGGTTCGGGGTCGACCTCTGTCTTGGCAAGCAGGAATGTCGAGCCGGTGGCCAGACCAAGCTGTGTGCCGTTGATTATTCCTGCTATGCAGCTCAGCACCATGGTGCCATGGGTGTGATTGTCGTAGACGTTGCTTTGTTTTTTTGTGAAGTCCCAAGTGGCGATAATCTGACCGTTGTCGCGCAAGTGCTTGAAAGCTTGATGTGTGTTGACAGCCTTGAAGCCTCCGTCGAACACGGCGATGCGAACTCCGGAGCCGTCAATGCCTTTCTTGATGAACAGGTCGCCGCGCATACGCAGCAGCTGTTCGGAGATTTCATTTTCAGAATCCTGAAGGCTGAATTCTTTTTTTGATGCAGTATTTTTTTTGTGGTTTAATCGATAGGCGGCAATTTGCATGTCGCTGGCTATCATGTCGGTCTGTTTTACGAATGGCAGTTTGTTGATTTGTTCTATTTGCTCGTCGGTGGCCATGACGGCTATTGCGTTAAGCCATCGACTCTGACCAACCTCTTCGGTGGCTATGGCGTTGATTTGATGCACGTAGTTTTCGCTGAGTGGGTAGTTGCTTATGTCGTAGAGGTCAGCATTGTTTAGCCTGTAGCGTTCAATGGCTTTGGCATCGAAATAACTGTAAGGGTCGAATGTTGACCCTTGTTTGTCGGTAAGAACCACCCAATAGCAAGACTGGGCGCTGACGCCGAAGAAGGCGGCAACCATAAGGATTGTGATGAATAATCTTTTCATATTGTTTATATTTTTGTTATCTCAAAACGGCATGTAGCACCTCGTGTGACTTGAAGTTCTTGAAATCGGTGAGGTGAACTTGATAGTATTCAAGCAGATTGTTCAGGGTTACTGAACGTTGTTTGGCTGTCAGCTGTGGCATCTGTTCACTGCGGTGGGTGCTTGTAAGGCAGCTGTGCAGGTGAGAGCTTGACGTCATGTCGAGATAGTAGTCGCTGTCGGGCAGTGTTGCACTGTAACCATTGGGCATGGACTGGAAACGCCCTTCCTTCAGGTTAAACATTGGCTCTTTTGTGCTGTAGTTGTCCATCGGTTCGATGCCTATGTAGCGTGCTGTGCGAAGGAGGAAATGGATTGGGAATGTCGAGTAGTGTTGTTGTCTGTTAGGTTTAGGCTGTGGCTCTTCAATGTCTGTCAGTTCGGTACCGCCCAGTCTCTGCAGTTCCTCGACCACATAGTCGAAAAGATTTCGGTTAGGCTCTTCCTCTTTCAGTGATTTGTAGAGCACCTCGTCCATAAAGAAGACAAGTGCCATACGTATGCTGTCCGAATTGATTGCAGCGTAGTGGCGTGCAGGATGCATCTCCTTGATATATTGCAACTGTTTCTTGGGGTTGTCGTATACGGTCATCTCCAGATGGCTGAGTGGCTGCATAAGGTTCTGCTTGGTGCGGCCGCTGGCAGAGCGTATGCCTTTGACTATGTATGAACGAAGGCCCAGCTCACGAGTGAAAATCTTCGCAACAATGCTTGTCTCAGCATATTTTGTTGTATGAAGCACTAAGCCCTGTGTCGTGACTAACATTAGCGAAAACTATTTGATTATTAAAATCTTTGTAACTGACCGTATGTCACCGTCTTCGGATGAGGCGAACACGTAATAGACGCCTGAGGCCACTCTCTTGCCACTATTGGTGCATCCGTTCCATGTTGCCTGTCCGCCGTTTGCTTTTGTGCTGTAGACGGTGTGGCCGGCAGCATCGGTGATGTGTACCAATGCATTGCGGGAGAAGCCCTTTATTGAAATAACTCCATCGTAGTCAGGCTTGACGGGGTTCGGGAACGCATGGATATCTTCGCTAGGTGTTGCGTATGCGTAGGTGGCTGTGGAACGATATGACTGTATGCCTTTGTCGGTGCCGATAAAGAGCTCCCCTGTCCAGGGCATCACGCTTAGTGATACAATTTTGTCAGAGAATAGATGGCTGTTTGCCGTCGTGAAATGTTCCAGTTGTTGCAGACCGTTGCCCGAAAGCAGATAAACACCGCCGTTGCTTGTACCAACCCATTTGCGGTTAGCACCGTCGACGACTATGCATGTTATGCTCTCATAGGCAAGTAGGTACTCGTTGATACCGTTCTCGTTGTATAGGATATTGCTGCAGGTAGAGGGTGATTTCTCGCCTTGGCCTCCGTTGTTGAAGACTCGGTACAAGTCGTATATGACTTTTATTCCCTTGTTAGTGCCAATCCATATGTTTCCGTTATGGTCTTGCACCACGCAGTTAACTGACGAAGTCTCCATTTTCGCACCATTGTTCGGGTCGATGTAGCTCATCTTGTCGGTGCCGTTATGGACAAAAATCTTGTTGGCACGCCCCCAAAACAGCTTGTTGCCGTAGATGCTGTCGTAGATGATGTTGTCAATGTCGGAGCCAGCCACCATCGACAATGTGTTGAAACTCTGCCAGCTTCCATTGCTTTTACGTACTGCCAGGCCGTTGGGTTGCAGAGAGTTTGTGACCCACAGATTGCCATCACGATCAAAGGCTACACCGCCAGTGAACAACGATGTGTAGCTGTTCTCCGTATAGGCTGTAAGGGCTCCGTCGCTGTTGGTTGTATTGTAGATATTGGTGACCTTGTTGTCGTTGATTTCGGCGATGCCGCTGCCCCACAGGGCGGCCATTTTTTGTTTGTTGTTGCGAGGATTCACGGCGACATGGATAAGATCCAGCTTGTTCTCCAGCAGGTTGTCGGGATCTTCCAGTGTCCGCCATTTATTGTCGTTGAAGCTATGGATGTTTGCTGGCAGGAACGTGCCTACATAAGTGGTTCGATGACCTCCAGGGCATACCATCAAATCGTTATTGTACGAGACGATACTGAAGACATCGTCGCTTGCAGGTCCGTCAGGGCTTACTGCGTTCAGTGTTGCTTCAGGATTGTCAGGCACGCACACTGCCATCGAGGCCCAATTGTGAGCCATCCATAGGCGTCCGTCATGTGACAGCACGGCATCGTTGACATCCGCGCGGAACCAGTCGAGTGTGCCGAGTGTAAATTCGGTTTGATAGTTGCAGTCGTTGATTTTTACACAATCGTCGAAGACGGTAATGATTTTGCCCTCAGACATCCTCACAGCCCTAAGGTTACCGGTTATCCAGGGCGCAAAGCTCAATGGACCGATTTCACGAAAGAGTGCGTTTGTACCATCGGTATCGTCGTGCACGCCCACAATCAGCTTGTTATTGCAGTCCACAGCTAACATCTTGACGTTCATTCCTGCCAAAAGAGAACTGGTGTCATTTGTCCAGGTGTTCGAAATATGTAGCAGTCGGCTGTCGGCAGGGGCGGTCATAATGCCAATGTCAGTGGCGGCAACAATGAGGGTGTCCTTGAATGCTAAGTCGTTAACGTTCAGGTAGGTTCCGTCCAATCCCAAGTAGTAGGTCTCTTTGATTTCGTTGCGGTTTAGGTCCACGACAACAATTCCGAAGCCACAGGCTAGATAGGCACAGTGGTTGCGGAAGCGGATGTTGTTTATCTTCTTGCTACCACTGATGTTTCCCCGTTTTATGTCGCTAATGTTTATGGCTTTGTCGTCGACAATCAAATCGATATTGGCGTTGTTGTAGGCCACGACAAAGCATTTGGACTGCGGATCGTAAGCTATGGTGCTTATGCCCACGTCATTGAGCAAATTGGTTTTGTTCAAGCGCGTCACTGTGTAGTCGTCACAGTCGTAATAGTACAGCCCGTTTGCAGAAGATGCATAGACACGCTCGTCGACCACACAGACTTTGTAGGTGGCGGTCGAAGAGAGGTGGTCTCTCCATTGCCCGACAGCAATCTGAGCCTGCAATCCTGAAATGGCGGCAACGGTCAGAGTCAGTATGATCAAAAAAAGTTTTTTCATGGTGTCACCGTAATTCGTTTCTCTTGTTTTTGCGCAGGAATAGCGTCTGGTAGAGGATGGCCAGTAGCCAACTGATAACAGCACTTATGAGCGATATAATAAGTATTTTGGGCAAATCGCGCAGACTGAATATCAGCAGAAGGTAGTAGACGAAATGAAAAATAAGAAAGACAAGGAGCAGATAAACAAGGAATTGCTGGTAAGAGCCCCCATAAATGCTCGGTGTTTCAATAGGTTCGTCATTGTCGCGCATTATGATTTTGTCGAGCCATATACCCCTTATGAAAGCTACAAAGGTACAAGCAAATGCGTGAAGGCCTAAGATGTTTGTACTTACATCGATACAAAGTCCGGTGGCAAAAGCTACAATCATCATGGCTATGTAGCCCATGCTGGTGGGCAGCATGGCTATGAATAGTACATAGACGCAGGGGTTGATATATCCGCCGAGGTAGATATTGTTGAATACCAATATTTGCAGTAATGCCAAAACGAGGAATCGTCCGATATTGCGAGTAATCAGTTTATTGTTCATCGTGAGCCTCCGTCAGTTTCATTAATGAGTCTTGTTCTGCCTTGAAATGGTTGTCGACAATATATACGTGGTTCAGGTTGTTGAAGTCGGTGGCAAGACGGATTCGGATTTTATAGAATCCGCTGCCCTGCATACTTTCAAAATCCTCGATATAGCCCACAGCGATGCCTTCGGGATAGTCGTTGGCGTATCCGCTGGTGACAATGGTGTCGTTCTTGTAGAGTTTGTGAGTGTTTGGAATGTCCACAACGGTAGCGTAACGGTAGTCGCCGCCTTCCCATATAAGCGAGCCTGACGAGTTGGTGCGCTTTATTTTAACGCTGCTGCGGCTGTCAGTATGCAGTATTGGCATGATTGTCGAGAAGTTGCGTGTGCAGTTGACCACAGTGCCCACAATGCCCTGCGGCGAGATGACAGCCATGTCAACCTTGACTCCTTGGCCGCTGCCTTTGTTTATCATCATGTAGTTCTTGGGAAGGTTGTATGAGTTTTTGATAACTTGGGCGTCAGTGTAGGAGTAACGTTGCTTGTATACGGTGTCGTTGACCTGGAACACGCTGTCGCTGTACGAAATATATGACGAAGCCAGTTGTGCTCGGAGAGAGGCGTTCTCTGCAGCCAAATGCTCGTTTTCCGATTTAAGTCCGAAATAGCCTGTTACCGTTGACACGCAAGAGTGCCACACACCTGCGATTCCGTTGCCCCACTTGACGATGTGCGAACGCTGATAGTAGCTGTTCTGCACAATCATCAGTATCGCTAATGCTTCCAATAATATGAAAACAAGAACATTCGAATATTTCTTTATGAACTCTATTAGTTTCTCCACGGCAAGTGTGCTGTTTTTATGCGGTATGCTGGTTCAGGAACTTGTCAATGACTGTACGGGCTTCGGCTACGGCTCGGTCAATATCGTCGTTGATTATTGTTATGTCGAACTTTGTTGATTCCTGCAGTTCTTTTGCTGAGCGGCCCAGACGTTTCTGAATTGACTCTTCGCTCTCGGTACCGCGACTTCTTAGACGGCGTTCAAGCTCCTCGATGCTGGGTGGCATGACGAAAATGGCGAGGGCATTGTCACCGAAATATTTCTTGATGTTTATGCCGCCGTTCACGTCTACATCGAACACAAGAACGTTGCCCTTGCTGCAGATGCGGTCAATTTCCGACTTAAGTGTACCGTATCGTATACCGGCATACACCTCTTCCCATTCGAGAAAAAGTCCCTGCTCCACCTTGCTGATGAAATCGTCGGGGGTCAGGAAATAGTAGTCCACTCCGTTGCTCTCGCCCATGCGGGGTTGACGGCTGGTGGCGCTGATTGAGAACTCAAAGCAGTCGAAATACTGCATAAGTCTTTTGATTATCGTCGTTTTGCCTGAGCCTGATGGGGCTGAGAAGAGAATGGCTTTGGGTGTCATTTCGGTATTGTTTGTCAGAATTTACGGTCGAAAACAGAATAGAAGGTCTTGACAGCTGCCGATTCGTTGTCCCAATTGTATTGGTTGGCGACGACATGCACGTAGGCGAGAGCCTCGTCGCGGTTTGTCATTGAGTTTAGATGCAGTATGAAGTCGTTGTAGCCTTTCATGTTGTTGTGGAACAACTCGTTCATGAAGGTGAATTTGTCATTGATATTGATTACAGTGCGCAGATCGTCTACCTTGTTGGCACCCATCTTCTGTTCAATACCGGAGGTGAAGTTTCGGCCAAGGGTGTCGCCGAGGGTTTGTGTAGTGGTATTGTCTGCCGCTGGTTTCTTGAAATAGTCAAAAAGGGAGGATTGGTGTTCTGTATGCTGTTCTGGCTCTTTTGTTGCGGGCTCAGGTTTCGGCTCATGTATTGGTTTAGGTTGCGGCTCGGGTATAGGTTCGGGTTGTGGTTCTGGTTGCGGTATATCGACATGTGTCGGTGCAGTGTCAGTAGTGACGCCTGCTTTTTCGTTAAGCAGATCAGATATGGTTTTGCCAACAGCAATTTTCTCGCCCAGAGTTGAGGCAGAAGTGTTGGCTTGCAGTTTTTCCCATAGTGTTTGAGGCTGTGATGCTGCTGCCTGTTCGGCAACAGGCTTTTCCACTGTTGCTGCGGTTTCGGCAGGAGTCGGTTCCTTAACGACAACAGGTTCAGGTTCGGGTACTGGCTCAGGCTCAGGCTCTGGCTCAGGTACGGCCTCTACTATCGGTTCGGGCTCTTCGTGTAGTGGAGCCTCTTCAACCGTTTCACTAAAGAGCGAATCATTGGGCTGGCCTTCAATCTCATCGAGAGAGGGTTGTTCGGCCATAGGCTCGGCGAATTCTGGTTCTGGCTCCTCTGTGGCATATACAGGTGACTTGTCGGTGTCGACAAACAGGGGCGACATTTCGGGGCTTTCTTTTTCTTCTGTCGGCATTCCGGCGGCTGGTTCTGTTGCGGGTTCCTCTGGCAAGGCGGGAGTGAAAGACGACAGGCTGTAAGCTTCGTCATACATTTTGCGTAGCTCGTCCAAGAGAAGGTCGATTTCTATTTGGGGTATCTTGCCGTCGAAATCATTTATGCGGCTCACGCATTCCGACACTTTAGAAAGATGTGTTGAGAGGTTTTTGCTTACTTTTTCCATTATGTATATTGTTTCTATCTTCTTGGTAATAAAAAAGATGGCAGTATGAGCGACCGCCTAAATATTTTGTAAAAATACAATATAAAAAGCAAATAATCTCAAAAAACGTAACAAAGTTTTCATCAGGTGCCGTTGAAAACCTTTTTTATATTAATTTTGTCGGTCTCCCTTTTTTTTATACTTTTGTAAATTGGTATGTTTAATTGTAAGCAATTCAATTAATTAATAAATAACATTTTAAATCAATGAGAAAAGTAAAATTCTTTGTCAGTTTTGTGGCAGTAATGCTTGTGGTCGGTTCCTCGGCATTCGCCCAGAAGAAGTACACCTACAAGACCTACCCCAACGACCCGCTGAATGTGCGTGAATATACGCTTGACAACGGTTTGAAGGTGTTCCTCAGCGTGTACAAGGACGCACCGCGTGTTCAGACCTACATCGCTGTCCGCGCAGGTTCGAAGAACGACCCCAAGGAGACCACCGGTCTGGCCCATTACTTGGAGCATATGCTCTTTAAAGGCAGTCACCAGCTGGGTACTACCGATTGGGAGAAAGAACAGGTTTATCTGAAACAGATAGAAGAACTCTACGAGGTTTATCGCCGCACTGCTGACGATAAACGTCGTGCGGAGATTTATCATCAGATTGACTCGTTAAGCTATATCGCTTCTACCATCGCCATCGCCAACGAGTATGACAAGTCGATGACCGCCATTGGCAGCGAGGGCACCAATGCCTTCACCTCGAACGACTATACTATGTATGTCGAGAACATCCCGTCTAACCAGATTGAGACTTGGGCCAAGGTTGAAGCCGACCGCTTCCCGAACCTCGTACTCCGTCTTTTCCACACTGAATTGGAAGCTGTTTACGAAGAGAAGAACATCAGTCTTGCACAGGACAGCCGTCGTGTCAACGAAGAAATGATGCGCGGCTTATTCCCGCATCATCCTTATGGCACTCAGACTACCCTTGGCACCATCGAGCACCTGAAAAATCCTTCGATGAAAAACATCTATCGTTTCCACTCAACATACTATGTGCCTAACAACATGTGCATTGCCATGGCTGGTGACTTCAATCCCGACGATGTGATAAAGATTATTGACAAATACTTTGGTACATGGAAACCAGGCAATGTGCCTGAATTCCACAAGGTAAAAGAAGAACCAATTACAAGTCCTATCATCCGTCTTGTGAACGGCCAGGATCCCGAAAGCATCACCATCGCTTTCCGCATAGAGGAAGGCAACGGCAGCCGCGACGCCCTGTTGGCTCAGGCTATGGAATATGTACTCAATAACGGTTCATGTGGTCTTATTGATTTGAATCTCAATCAGAAGCAGCTCTGTCTTGGTGCCTATGCCGGTACCTACACTCTCAACGACTATGCAGCCTTCATGCTTGGTGGCCGTCCCACCCAGGGCCAATCCCTCGGTCAGCTGCGTGACTTGTTGTTGGAACAGGTTGAATTGCTGAAACAGGGCAAGTTCGACGAGGATCTCATCAAGGCTGGTATCAATCAGTTGAAGCTCCAGATTATGAAGCGCGCCGAGAGCAACAACAGCCGTGCCAGCCAGATGGCTTATGCTTTTGTGCAGCACCAGACATGGGACCAGGTGTGCAACGAGATTGACGAGCTCGCCAAGATTACCAAGAAGGACATAGTTGACTTTGCCAACCGCATTTGTAAGGACAACAATTACGTCATCGTCTTCAAGCACCAGGACACCCCCGACCCGGTGGCCAAGGTCGTCAAGCCTGCAATCACTCCCATCAGCGTGAGTCGCGACAACGAGAGCAGCTTCCTGGCTCAAGTGAAAGCAGATGCTGCCAAAGTGAAACCCATACAGCCTGTCTTCGTCAACTTCAAGAAAGACCTTCAGAAGGGCAAGACTGCCAATGGCAGCGAGGTGCTCTATGTAAAGAACGTCGAGAACGGCACCTTCAACCTGCAGTATCGCTTCGAGTTCGGCAGCTCTGTCGACAAGACCATCGCCATGGCCGCAAATTTGATGGAATACCTCAACACCGACAAGCACACTGCTGAGCAGTTGCAGGAGGAATTCTACAAGCTAGCATGCAGCTATAACGTACATGTGGGTGATGAGAATATCACCGTGGGTGTCAGTGGTCTGGCCGAGAACATGGAAAAAGCCATGACCCTGCTCGAAGAAGTGATGGCCACCTGCCAACCCAATGACGAAGCCCTCAGTACCTTGGTGGAGCGCATCATTAAGAGCCGCACCGACAACAAGACTAACCAGCGTGCTGCCTTCCGCGCTCTGAACACCTACGGCATCTATGGTGAGCAGTATGTAAAAGATATCACCGAGAGCGACGCCAAGCTACGTGCCTACACTTCCAAGCAGCTTACAGATGCCCTGCACGGCCTGTTCCAGTATAAGCACCGCGTGCTTTACTACGGTCCGCTGAGCCTTAAGGAGGCTACCGCTGCCGTCAACAAGATTCACACTGTGAAAAGCACCAAGGATGTCCCTGCCAACAAGACTTACAACCCGGTTCCCACCAACGAGAACGAAGTACTTTTTGTGAACTACGATGCCAAGAACATCTACCTCACCGAGTTCTTCCGCGGTGCCCAATACAATACATCTCTTGTTCCTCAGGTAAACCTCTTCAACGAGTACTTTGGTGGCTCAATGAACGCCATTGTTTTCCAGGAGATGCGTGAAAAACGTAGCCTCGCCTACAGCGCCAGCAGCTATTATACCAACAATGGCAAGAAGGATGGCTGGTTCTACAATAGTGCCAATGTCATCACCCAGACCGACAAGTTGTTCGATGCTCTTGATGCCTATGAGGAACTTTTCAATGATATGCCCCAGGCTGAGGCCAACTTCAAGCTGGCTCAGGATGCCCTTTTGGCTGGTAGCCGCACCGCCCGCACCACCAAGTTCGGCATCATCAGCACCTACCTGCAGTGCGAAAAGATGGGCTGGAAAGAGCCGCTGCGCAAACAGAACTACCAGGCCTACCAGAAGATGACAATGCAGGACCTCGTCAACTTCCAGAAGCAGTACATAAAAGGCCAGAAGAAGAGCTACCTCATCCTTGGCAAGGAGAGCGAGATAGATTTCAATAAACTGTCAAAATTCGGCAAGGTTAAGAAACTCACCCTTGACGAAATCTTTGGCTACTAATATCGGTAAACCAATTAAGAAAAAAGCAATGGCAGCCTTTCCGCTGCCATTGCTTTTTTTTCATAAATGTTACAGATAATAAGGTGACGATAAAAGTGTATTGTCCCTTAACTCCCCTTATTCTCTTTAACTCCCCTAATCCACTCAGGCAGGTTCGCTATGCGGCGCACACCCTCAACGGCAAGAAGCACGAACAAAGGTGTGAAGCCGAAGATGTAGCGTGCACGTGCCTCGCACAGAGTGTGGAATAGAATCAGCATCAGCAAGGTGAACATCACGGTTTCGATAATGCGCAGTGAACTATCGTCCATGTCAGAGCTGTTCTTTCTTTTCGGCCAGCCGGCAAAAAGCGATAACACCAGTATACCGAACCACATGGATGTTGCTACCACGCCCCATTTCACGTAGTGGCTGCCAAAGCCGTCGCCAAGCAGGAAGAGGCTGCGTGTGAATTTGGCAATAGGACCGCTGCGCTCAGGCACCTCTTTGAAAAAGAATTCACCCTCATGGCTCCAATAGAATGTCCCGTCGCTGAAATTCAGTAAGTTCTTTCGTCCCCAAAGAATGAATGAACCATCTACACCAAGGGCTGAATAACGTTTGCATGTCTCTTTCATCTCGGCGCGGAATCGGTCTCTCTTGTTGGGATGACTTCGTGAGAACTGTACGTCAAGTTCGCTGTAAATGCCTATAGATTGATAGTTTGCACCAAGCATCAGGTAGTGCGATGGTCCCAGTCCGTGCGAGGTGTGGAGATGCAGCGGACAGCCAATCATAGATACATGCACCAGAAGAAATCCCGACACCAGGCCGGCAAAGGCGTAAGCTGAGGGCTTCAAGATTGTCTTGATTTTCTTGCGATTGCGATACATGCGGGGGAATTTGACCAGCAACAGTGCAACAACCACAAAGATGGTTTGGGGACGGATGTAATAACCGAGTACAGTTGCAATAGCGATGATGAAAACTTTGAGATATGGTCTTTTGAAGGGCAGCGTGGTGGCTGTCCACAATATAGTCACGACGACCATAAGTCCCCAGATATCGGAGTAGGGGATGGACCACCATGGCGAGAGCCATACAAAGAGGGTGTAGAAAACGTAAGTGAGTATGGCATAGCTCTTTTTGTGCCAAATATGCATGGCAGTCTGTGTCAGCATTAATGCTGTCAAGCACGAACCAATACATTGAACCATTAACAGCGGGAACAATGCCACACGAAAGCCCCACAATGGACCGGACAAGAAAAAAATCAGTGCAAATATTCTTGAAAGAAATAAATTGTTGGGTGTCCAAAGGAAATAGCCTTTGAAGTCGTCAATAGGTTTTCCTTCAGCCATGGCTTGAGCAATGCCGGTCACCTGCTGCACGTCCCAGTCGGTGAAGAAGTAGTAACTGTACATCAGTATCATCTGAACGATGGTTATGCCGATACTAATTACCAGCAGTCGCTTACGCCGTATCTCGTTGGTGCGACAGCATCTCAGGCAGATAAAGGCGATAAGAAGCATAAGTGCAGTTCCGCCCATCATCATGGGTATGTGGTAGAATCCGTCTAGAGGTAGCAGCCAGTGCCAGTCGGCTCCTCTCGGGAAATGTGCCACGGCAACGATTCCGATAATTATTGCCAGCAAAACAAACCAGCAGGTAGATGCCAGACTCATTCGTCCTTTTTTTGTCATAGGTGATTTTCTATTTGTTGGTTATATTATCTTTTTGCTTTCAAAAGGAACAATGGACCGTCATGATCAAGTAGTTCGTATTTGGCGGTATCGTTAATAGTCTCCTTTGCCATCGCAGCTTCGTCATAGTCATCGGATTTGTAATATCCAAAGAATTCATCCATAATAAGGAAATATTCTGGATTATAGCTCAGCCCGCAGGGGAAAAGATAGATGCTGTCGCGCATGGCTAGATGAGGTGTGAAGAGTGTCGTGGCGCAGACTGAGGCGTCGCTTGGTATTTTGTTTAACATCCTCTTTGCTGCATCGCTGTTGATCTCTTTCTGATGCCAGTGACGTGAGTCATAGACTCTTAATTGGTATTTTCGTATTTTTGTTTTCGGATTGCTGACTGTATAGACCAGTGTCGTTGCGGTCAATAGCAATGCCACTACCGTCACCACATTCTGTGTCCGTCCTTTCATTGCACGGCTCAGAACCAAGCCTGCGGCAATGGTTACAACAACACATATCTCAATATTATATTGATAGGATATTCCCCAGAATGCATTCGGGTCTTTTGCCAGCATCTTCAATCCGAGTGGAGGTATCAGCATGAACAGGTAGTTGGGCTTCAGAAGTGCCAGCAGACCTCCAGATGTAAGCAGGCAAATGGCAAACTCCAGTTTCAACCCATTATAGTCGGCATCGCCGGTGAAGTTTGTGAAAAAGTTCTGCAGCACCTTTCCGGGATGTCCAATCATCCATTTCGCCATTTCGCCAAAGCCGTGGCCCATATACTCATAACGCCACAATACCTGTGTGTTGCTGCCGATGGAAGGCATGATAACCATTGTCACAACCACTAGATATACAATGCAACCCAACGTTGCGCCGCCAAGCCATAGCATGGTTTTGCGGTCCTTACGGTAATCCCACAACAAAGCTACAAGAACGAAAATTATCCACAGCGGTGTTGTCTCTTTGCTGACAATCATACCAATAAGCCAAAGCGATGCTTCCCAGTATCTTTTTTTCTTTATTGCAGCCAGCAGCCATGGCAACAGCATGGCTGCCACAACGTTAGAGTGGTAGTCGAACCCTAAGGCATGCCACACTCCGAATTGTAGGAGCAACATCAGCATTCCTCCAATTGCTACCAACTCTTTGTCGGTGTAAAGTTTCAATAGTCGATACACTCCTAAGGCACCGAACAGTACCGAGAGAATCTGTACAATCAGCAACGTGTATTGTCCAAACAGGAATTGCAGCGGGGCGAAAACAATCAGATAGAGGTCAAAATGGTCACCCATCAGATTGCCAGGTTCAGACAGAAAGAAAGTGCAGTCGTTCATTCTCAGATGCCCATAGTCGTAGATGGCTTTGCTGTATATGCCTAAATCCAGTCCGTAGGTGCGGTAATTCAGATGGTTCACAATCGAAACCATTCCAAACAATATTCCGAAAACGACCAGTATAATTGTGATAATCAGTTTTCTGTGGTCTCTGGTTGTTTTTTCCATGAATGATGCTTTTGACTGCAAAAGTAGTGTTTTTTTTAATGATGACAAAATAATAGACATTGTAATACGTTATAAAAAAAACATTTTTATATGAGAATCAGACAAATAATCATAGGTCTGTCTGCACTTTGTCTTCTTGTGTCATGCCGACATAAGGTTGAAGAGATAATAATGCCGTACAACGACACTTTGCCGCCGGTAGTGGAGGACTATGTCGGTTTGCAGGACGGACATTTTGTCCTCAATGGCAAAGAATGGTTTCCAATAATGCTCAACTATAAGGTGGAGATGCAGCGTGTTGGTGATTCCCTTGAGGTTGTGCCAGTCTCATATTACAATGGAGGGTCCGTCCGTGAACATTTCGACACTATCGCCTCATGGGGATTCAATGCCGTGCGAGTCTGTTTAGATGTTTTGTCGTCAGAGGGTGACAGTGCATCAATGTTCCGTGCCACGCGGCGTATGGTGCAGACTGCCGACAGTGCAGGTCTCCGTGTCATGTTGCTTATCAAGCCTCCATTTGAGCCCTACTGGCAATCATACACCAAAGGACTGTTGCGTCATCTTTCCGATTTGCCGGCATTGTGGGCATACGACTTTATGAACGAGCCGCTTTATTTCGACCCTGAAGAGCGTCGCGACAAACAGAGTGCTGTGTCGCTAGTCGCTGAGTGGCGTCACTGGGTGCGTACGCTGGCACCCCGACAACTTTTCACCGTTGCATTGGCTGAGCCGATAGAGGTCTTTGAATGGGATCCCGCCCTGCTGCCTGTCGATTTTATCGAAATGCACACCTACCATCCCTTGCGAGTGGCAAGCGAGATGTGGTGGTACAGTCATTATGCCGGTAAGCCTTGGATGATTGGCGAAACGGGTCTGCCCGCTGACAACGACTCGGTGCCATACCAGTGGCAGTGCCAGTTCCTTACGAGCACTTTCTATCTGGCTGAGATGCTGGGTGCCATAGGCTATGGTTGGTGGGAATTTCAGGATTCACCGGCAGGTGTCAATTTCGAGGCACAGTACACTGGATTACGCGACAGCACCGGCAAGGCCAAGCTTGCTGCCGACATGAAGCTGGTGCTGAACACTTGCAGGGGAATAGACTATGAGGCTGAAAGACCGGTGAATTACTTCAACATGTTAGCCTACACCAATATTTGCCTAACTGGCCGTGTTGTAGACGAGGATGGAAACCCTATCGAGGGTGCTGTTCTCAGGGGTTGGAACGAGGACTGGTCGGTGGGCATGAACACTTTTACCGATGAGGAAGGCCGTTTCACTCTTTATAGTAACGACTATTGTGTCCATTTTGAGTTGTCTGCTGCGGGTATGACGCATCTTAAGTTCGACCGTCGCAACTTGCATTATATTAACAGCGGTCGTCTTGACCCGAATGCTTTGCCCAACCGTGATCGCGAGTACCAGCAGATTGACTACCGTCAGTATCTCAACATTGTTGATGGCAAGCGCTCGGTAGATTTAGTGTACACTTCCTCGGACTTTAACAATTATGGTCTTAAAGCAGATATGGGCACTTTGAAGCTGGTTCATTATAAAATCGTTAAAAAGTAAATCAAATGACTACATTGATGTATATTCACGGCTACGGCTCCACGGGTAACGCAACTAAAGGCCAGTTGCTCAAAAAGATGTTTCCCGAATGCCGTATCGTTTCGCCTACTTTTGACTACGACCACAGCACACCGTGGCAGATACAGGAACAGATACGAAAGACTGTCGAAGAAGAGAATGTTGCAATGATTGTCGGCAGCAGTTTCGGTGGCTATCAAACACTGTGTGCCACAGCTTTCTTTCATGGACCAGTATGGGCTATTAACCCAGTACATGAGATGGTCCCAACCATACGACGGGTAATCCTTCAGCGAGGAGCTATTCATTCTGAAGAGCTTTTTGTCGATATGTATAAAGACTTTGACAGCAAAGTATTTCAACGTCAGTCTGAGCTTAATAAAAGTGGTCAGTGGCCTGCCGACACTCCGCTCAGCTTCGCCCTTAGCACCGACGACGAACTCCTTGGCGACCACACCCCGCTTCTCTCGCTCTTCCCTAATACAAACCGTGTCGTCTGGAAAGACAACTCCGGTCATCGCTTTTTACGTTTCGAGGAGTTGCAGAGTGAATTGTCGGCGACTATTGTTCGTTAAACAGAGTCACATTAGTTATCAATAAATCCGCAACGTCTGAGCAGGGCTTTATTGTTGGGATCGCGGCCCATGAAGTTTCGGAAGAGCACTGATGGATGCTCGCTGCCTCCTCGTGAGAGTATCTCCTTGCGGAAGGCTTCTGAAGTTTCGCGGTTGAAAATGCCGTCGGCTTTGAACTTTGAGAAAATGTCGGCATCAAGCACTTCGGCCCACTTGTAACCATAGTATCCAGCAGCATAGCCTCCACAGAAGATATGCGTGAACGACGTGCTGATGCCAGTACCTTCAATCGATGGCAGAAGCGAGACGGTATGTTCCTGTTCGAAGCAATCGGGCTTTTTGTCCAGTTCTTGTTCAAGGGTGTGATATGCCATGTCGAGTCTGCCGAAGTTCAGTTGACGCAGGCACAGATGTCCCGCCAAGTATTTTTCGCTTTTACGTATTCGTTCAATGTATTCGGCAGGGATGAGTTTTCCAGTCTGGTAGTGGTTTGCGAAGGTGTTTAGAAATTCAGGCTCGTAGCACCAGTTCTCCATCACTTGTGATGGCATTTCCACGAAGTCGTGGCGCACCTTGGTGCAGCTGACCGACGGATAGGTCACGTCGCTAAGCAGGCCATGCATTGCATGTCCAAACTCGTGCATGAAGGTCTCGAGTTCGTCGAAGCTGAGCAGTGACGGACGGTCTCCGACGGGTTTTGAGAAGTTGCAGACAATTTGAATTTGAGGGCGTACTTGATGGCCGTCGAGACACGACTGGCATCGAAATTCTGTCATCCAAGCTCCGCCACGCTTGTTGTCTCGCGGGAACATGTCGAGATAAAGGACACCCATGAAGCGGTCGCCATCATAGACCTCGTATGCATGGACATCATCTTGATATACTTCGATAGAAGAGCTCTTGTGGAACGTTAGACCATAAAGTTTGCTGTAAAGGTTGAAAATACCCTGCCGTACCTTTTCTAGCTGGAAGTAGGGTCGCATCAGTTCGCTGTCAAAATCATATTGCTCCTTTTTAAGCTTTTCGCTGTAGTATGAGAAGTCCCAGCTTTGCAATTCAAAATTGGCTCCATGTCCGAGGGCGTACTTTTTCACTTCGTCCACGTCGCGTTTGGCTGTCGGAGCACAGGCCTCAAGCAGGCCAGAAAGAAATATATTGACGGTTTCGACATTTTGTGCCATAGTGCGGCCCAGCGACAGCGATGCGTAGTTGTCGTACCCAAGCATTCGTGCTTGTTCCAGACGTAGTTGGACAATACGACGTATGATGTCGTTATTATTGTTTGTATTATTGTTGTTGCCTCGTTTGTTGTAAGCCATCCACAATCGCTTACGCAAGTCGCGATTGTCGGCGAATTGCATGAAGGGGCGATATGACGGAGCTTTGAGGGTGACAACCCAGCCATCCATATGGCGTGCTTCAGCTTCTGCACGTGCTTCTGCAACCACGTTGTCTGGTAAACCAGCAAGGTCTGAATGTTCGGTTATGTGTAATGTGAAGGCATTGGTGTCGGCCAGTACATTCTGGTTGAAACGCTCCTGAAGCAAAGCCAATTCCTCGTTGTTTGCTGAAAACTTTGCCTTGGTTCCGACATCAAGATTAACTCCTCCACGAATAAAATGCTGATAGTATTTTTCAAGCACTTGCTTTTGCTCAATGGTGAGATTCAGAGTGTCACGACGGTCGTAGACAGCCTTTACCCTGGCGAACAACTGTTCGTTCATCCACACGCCGTTCTCGAAACGAGTGATTGTTGGTGTGAGCTCAATGACAAGGTCCTGCATTTCAGGATTAGTGTTGCATTCGTTTAAGTTGAAGAGCAGGTTACATACTGTGTCAAGTCGGTCGGTGCTGCGCTCCAGTGCGTCGATGGTGTTTTCGAATGAGGGAGCAGATTCTTGTTTTGCAATATTTTGTATTGCAGTTTCGGATTCGGCAATGGCAGCGTGTACTGCAGAGGCAAAGTGCTCGTTCCGTATCATGCTGAATGGCGGTGTTTGGTGTGGGGTGTTCCATTCATTAAGCAGTATGTTGTCGTGGCTCATGGTTGAATTAAAATTTATAGTATTGGCAATAATATTGTTTCTTTTGCGTTTTTACTGCGTCAAATCTGTTTTTGACATTAACTTTTAATGTATTTAAATATTGTTATTGACATTATGAAAAAGTTTTTCATCATTGGTTTGGCAATACTGCCGATGCTTTTTGTCGCCTGTAAGGGTGACAGCGAGAGTCCTGATAAGAAAAAGGCCGACTCGCTGCAGAAACTTGTTGAGTCACTGCAAACAGAGAACGACGCCAAAGACAGCGAAATCGACGCTCTTTTCGAGGTGCTTAGCGAGATTGAGACTAACTTGACAGAGATTTCGAACCGTTACAATCAGGTCAACACATTGAAGCGCAACAACCCTGAAACCAACAATCGCGTCAAAGGTCAGATTACCGAACAGCTGGCTCAGATTGAAAGCATGTTGCAGCAGAACAAGGAAAAGATCGCTTCTCTCAACAATAAGATTGCCAATATGGGCAAGGAGAACAGTCGTCTACAGGAGTTCATCGAGACTCTCAATACTCGTATTTCCGATCAAGAAAAACAAATAGACGAGCTTACGAAAGAACTAAATATTAGCAAGAAGACTATTCAGGAGCTTTCAGAGAATGTCAGCGACTTGACTCAAGCCAACAAGGAAAAAGAAGAATATATCAACTATCAGACCAATGAGGCCAACAAGGCATATTATATCGTCGGTTCTTACAAAGAGCTGAAGGATATGGGTATTGTTGACAAGAGTGGTGGTTTTATCGGAATTGGCAAGAAGCAGAACACCACCACGGATATGGATGTTTCGAAGTTCCAGATGATTGACCGTACCAAGGTCAAAACCATCACAATCAACCAAAAGAAAGCACAGGTGATTTCTAATCATCCGGAAAGTTCATACGAACTGGTGTATGACGAGAACGACTCGAAGACCGTTGCCTACCTCAAGATAAAGGATGTGAACGAGTTCTGGAAATACTCCAAATTCCTTGTTGTCTCAACCAAGAAGTAAGAAGAATAGTTCATATAAAAAGTCAAGGGGATGTTTCAATCGAAACATCCCCTTTTTCTATATTACCAAATAATAAAAATTATACTAATCCAAGTGATTTCTTTATTGCTTCGATTTTGTTATCGAGTGCCTCATTGGTTTTGTCAAAGCAGTCTTTGCTGCAAAGGCTTTCCTTAACTCCGAAGTAGAATTTGATTTTCGGTTCTGTGCCGCTTGGACGTACCGTCACTTTGTTGCCGTCAGCGGTGAAGAATTGCAGCACATTGCTTGCTGGCAGGTTGATTTTCTCCACATCGCCAGAGGTCGTGTCTTTACTTTCAAGCAGTTTGTAGTCCTTTATACAGACTACCTTGCTGCCGTTGATTTCCTTCGGCGGATTGGCGCGGTAGTCTTTCATCATCTGTTGGATTTCCTCTGCACCGCTCTTGCCCTTGCGAACCACGTTGTGTAAGCCTTCTTTGTAGAAGCCGTATTCTTTATAAAGGTCTACTAAAACGTCGAAGAATGTCTTACCTTGTGATTTGGCCCATGCAGCGATTTCGGCAATCATAGAGCAAGCACCGACAGCGTCCTTGTCGCGTACAAAGTCGCCTATCATGTAACCGTAGCTCTCTTCGCCGCCACCGATGAAGGTCTCTTTCCCTTCCAGTTCTCGGATTTTGGCACCAATCCATTTGAAACCGGTCAATACGTCGTAAACCTTCACGCCCTGTTTCTTGGCAATGTCAGCAGGCAGTTCGCTAGTGACGATGGTCTTGATAATAAACTCTTTGCCTGTTACTTTGCCTTTCTCTTTCCATTCCTTTAATAGATAGTAAATAATCACGCTCATAGTCTGGTTGCCGTTAAGAAGCATCCATTCACCGTTGGGTTTCTTCACAGCCACACCTACTCGGTCGGCATCAGGATCGCTAGCGAAGACGATGTCGGCATCAATTTCTTTGGCGAGGTCAACGGCCATCTTCATGGCAGCGTGCTCTTCAGGATTAGGTGATGGAGTGGTTGGGAAGTTGCCGTCGGGCACTGCTTGTGCCTTAACTACATTGACATTGGTGAATCCAAGACGTTCCAACATGGTTGGAATCAGTTTGATACCAGTGCCGTGCAACGGTGTATAGACTATCTTGATGTCGTGGTTTTGTTTAATGCATTCAGGATGCAGTACATTCTTTTCGATTTCTTTCATGAAGGCTTCGTCAACCTCGGCTCCAATGGTAATGATACGGCTTTCACCACCGCTCCATTTGACATCGCTGAGCGATTTGATTTTCTCCACCTCGTCAATGACGCTTGTATCGTGTGGAGGCACCAGCTGGCATCCGTCGTTCCAATATGCCTTGTAGCCGTTGTACTCCTTGGGGTTATGCGATGCGGTCAGCATCACGCCGGTTTGGCAGTGGAAGTAGCGAACTGCATACGACAGCTCCGGTGTCGGGCGCATATCATCGAACAGATAAACGGTGAAGCCGTTGGCGGCAAGCACATTGGCTGTTATTTCAGCGAATTCACGGCTGTGGTTGCGGCTGTCGTGTGAGATGGCGGCCTTCAGCTCCTCTCCAGGGAAGCAGTTTTTTACGTAGTTTGCCAATCCCTGAGTTGCCATACCCACAGTGTATTTGTTCATGCGGTTGGTTCCAACACCCATGATGCCACGCAGACCTCCAGTGCCGAATTCCAAACTGCGGTAGAAGCTCTCGTTCAGTTCTTCAGGGTTTTCGGTCTGCATCTTACGGATAGTAGCCTTTGTTTCTTCGTCGTATGCTCCTTCGAGCCAGGTTTTTACATTTGCCACTGTTGTGGCATCCAGAATATTTTGTGCCATAATAATGAGATTTTCGTTAAAATTATTTAACGTGAGACGCTTCTTTTTATTGTGTGGATTTCTTTCGATATCCGGTTTCAATCTCGAAAAGTGCATCTCGGACCGAATTAACGGTTTCTATTGCTGTGTGTCTGAAACTGAAATCCATAGGGATACTGATTCCGTAGTTGTCACACAATAGCTGCAGCTCCTCTTCGGCGTTGCGCAATGGGAAGGTCTTCAGGTATTGCAGTATGCGAAGTCCGTCAACTCGCTCTTGACAGGCGTGAACAAACAACTCTCTTGTCTTGAAGTTCTTACGTAGAGGTTGCCATAGATTGTCCTTTTTCAATTGTTGGCAAAGAAAGTCACTCATCGGAGTATCGATGTCTTCTTCATATAGTTTCGGAAACAGGGCATATGTCTCTGCAACGGCTCGGAAAGCCTCATGTGGGTATAGAGGATATGTTGAATCCATGGAATCAATGCCCTTGGCTATGGCAGGACCTGTGCCGAAAGGCACTCGCAGCGATGGACGGCCTTGAGGATGGACGGTCTCGTCACACCATAGCATTAATGTACCGGTCTTTGCGAATTTCTGCATTAAGTAAAAATCTTCACCGCCTTGTAGGGGTGTTATGCCACCAACGCGTTTGTATGCCCATAGTGGAAATGCCATTGCACTGCCAAGTGCTGTGTAAGCGAATGGATTGCCGGACTCCATAAGCCGTATGAGATAATGTCGCATGTATATCTCGTAACGGAGCATGGCGCGGTCGTTGCATTCAATACCGCTGAGGGGATGGTAATAGGGAACAGCCAAGGCGCTGCATTCAGGGTTGAGATTGAAGGTGTCAAGCAAACATTCGAAATATTTCTCTCCAAAGGCAGTGTCAGCATCAAGACTTACAATAAGTTCATTGTCATCGCAGTGCGAGGAAATGACTTCTAGTGTCACTCTCCGTGCCCAGCCGACACCATGCTGCTTGCCTTGCCATCCTTTGCCGGGACTGCTGCGGTCGATAATGTTGAAATTGGAATGTTTAAGATATTCGAGGCAAGCCTGGTTGTTCTTGTACATGGCTTGTTTGCTAGTGTCGTTGCTGTTCGCCCAGCCTTCGGGATTATTGACGCAACAATAAATGCTGAAATCTCTGAATGTTTGACTCTTCAGCGATTTTACTAATTCTGGCAGGTTATCGAGCTCTGCCAGTATTGGGATGGCTACAGAAATGTGGCGGTACCTCATCTTTTGACCACTTTTGCGGTCTGGCTACCACTGCGAAGAAGATAGATGCCTTGCGACAGGGATTGTAGGTCGATGAGCTGTGTGCATGCTGGAAGTTGCATTACACATTGTCCCTGCATATTATATATTGAAATAGGCTCGGTTGGCATGTTACAGAGGAATACCTTGTCGTGTGTTGGATTCGGATAAAAACGTAGAACCGAGCTTTCGCTTTCAGTCGTTTCAATAGCCACAGAACTGTTTATTGTGTGGATCTCGGAAATATAATTGACAAGAGAATGCTGTAGAAAACGCCAGTATTCAGGCAATTGGTCGCTATTGATGGTTTTATCGCTTGAAATCTCCATGGTCATCTCGCGGCAGTTGTGGTAGTAGTTGACGTAGTCCTGACGACCGTTGGGGATTACGTACCAGTCGCCGCCTTCTATGTATCCTGAATTCAACACGTCGCGGAAATGTGAATTTGAGTATGTCCTGCTTGTGTCCACGAAACGTTTGCACACTTCAATCCACCATTCGCGGTCAGGGTGGGGGTTCTCACTGCTGGTGAAGCTGTCCCATGGGTAGTTCATTACCTCGCTGCCACCATGCAGATTGGCGCTTAGACGGAAATTATGGCTGCTCAGGTAGTTGATCATCGCAGTGTTTTCGGGTTGCTGTACATCTTCAGGGTCGGTGCCGAAGGGGTCGGGATAGTTGCGGTTTAAGTCAACGTAGTTGGCGTTGTACCGCATGGCGTAACGTACCGAATTGTTTCCTGTACGATAGGCTCCGTCCGGGTTGCTCAATGGGTTGATGCTAATGCGTGTGCTGTTTATGATATCGGTGTATTGGGGATTGCTGCCGTATCCGTGCAGTAGCGTGTCGATGAGGCGGAGCATCATGACATAGCCTGTTACCTCGTCACCATGCATGGTCGAGGAATAGAAAAACTCTGGGCGGTAAAGATCGTCGACAGTCTGTACCTGAATATACATACTGAGTATCAATCGTCCGTTGACTGATGTTCCGATTGTGTCGATATGGCAGAGCGTTGGGAATTCCTCTGCCCATCCCTGCATCATAGCCAGATAGGTTTCGTATGTGGGGTAGCGGTCCCAGTCAGACATCTCTGCTACTGTGGTGGCCATGTTGACGACAGCCTTTGCTCCATCAGGAGCATCCACCGGTGGAAAAGCATCGGGACGAGGCTTTAAAGGTATTGACTGAGCCAATAAAGTTGTGGCGGTGGTTAACAAAAAAACGAATGGCAGTAAATGTCGTATCATGTCTGGGAATATTGATTGATAAGATATTATTTGTTCTGAGCTCTTACGGGAATCAAGAGAGGAAACTATTTCTCAGAGGTATTCTCTTTTGCCTCTTTCTTGCGGAAAGTAAAGAAATTGTTGGCTAAGAAGTTCCATAGCATAACCACGAATGTGGCCACAACTTTTGCACACCAGAAATTGAGGTCGTCGTTGGCAAAAGTGAATACATGGAGCAACAAACTTAGAATGAGGGTGTTCAGTCCTAGGCCGATAAGCGATACGATAAAGAATTTCAGGTATTCCACACCCACATTCTTTTCATGGCTACCCCATGTCCAGATGCGGTTCAGGATATAGTTGTTTGTCGCTGCCAAAGTGAAACCAATGGCGTTGGCAATCAGCTCATGGATGCCAATGATATCGCGGAAAAGCCATGTTATGGCGAAGTCAACAATGGTACCGGAAACGCCTACCACGCAAAAGCGTAGAAAACGCAATATGAATTCTTTTTCGAGAAACTTGGCAATAACGGAAGGCTGTTGCATTTAAAAAGTGATTTCCTCAGGGTTATGCATAATGCCTGTTTTGCGGATGCGCTGCACCTTCTGCGGGTTCTTGGGCCTGCTTATACGCGGACCTGGTTTCTTGTTACGTGGTATGTATTTTACATCCCCAGATTCGTTGACTTCTAATCCGTAGACTTTTTCAGTGTCGAGGTTCACTTTGATGCTCCAGTAATGGCCACATCCGCCGCTGGTGCGTACAATGTCTTGCGATAATTGTTTTTGGACTTTGTCGTCCCACACAGCGTTGATCCAAATGATTTTAGCTCCGTTGATGTCGGTAAAACCAACGTATTGGCGAATGTATTTGCGAATGTGCTCGTCTATGATTGGACACATGCCTTCCTGATTCTCGTGGTTACGGTTGAGAAAGGCCAGTTTTTTCTGCATCAGTTTCTCGGCCTTGGCAATGTCAATGTCTTCCGGTGTGAAGCGTCCGTCCTGATTCTCGACAAGTATGTCAACGGGCCATTCTTTATTGAAGACATAGCCGTGGTAGTTGCTTCCCAACACCTCGGTGTGATACCATACTTCCTCGGGAACAATATAATCTTGAGCTTTCAGAGCGCTGAAAACCAGTGTTGTCAAGCTTAGGAACAATGCAAATTTTTTCATAAAAAACATTTGTTTCGCGATGCAAAATTACTTAAAAAACGTCATGTGGCAAAAAATATTTTGCCGAGTTTTGTTTTTTCTTCTGTTTCAAAAAAAATTATTATATTTGCAGTTCACTATCGGAAGATATGAATGAGATTGTTTTTGCCAAAAAAACTTTGATATTCATACGCTTCTGTTGTATTGATTAATTAAAAACAAAACAGATAATTATGAACAAATTCGTTTCTGTACAGCAAGCTGCTGAAAAAATTCACGACGGCATGACCGTTATGGTCGGCGGTTTCCTCGGAGTGGGAAATCCTATTGCTTTGATTGACGCCCTGGTGGAAAAAGGCGTGAAAGACCTTACCATTATCTGCAACGACACGGCATATCCCGAAGTCGGTGTCGGCAAGCTTATCACCAACCATCAGGTCAAGAACCTTATTGCCACGCATATAGGTACTAACAATAACACCATCGACCAGATGAATGCAGGTGAACTTCATGTAACACTGCAACCTCAGGGTACCCTTGCAGAACAGATTCGTGCTGCCGGTGCAGGCTTGGGCGGTGTGCTGACCCAGACAGGTCTTGGCACTGTTGTTGAGAACGGCAAGGATAAAGTGACTGTCGACGGTAAAGAATATCTGCTTGAGAAGCCAGTCCACGCAGACGTCGCTATTATCGGCGCCAACATTGCTGACGAGAGCGGCAACCTGGTTTACAAAGGCACCTCGCAGAACTTCAGCCCCATGATGGCCACCGCTGCCGACGTGGTCATTGTCGAACCGCAGGAAATTGTCCCAACAGGCAGTATAGCTCCTGAAAACGTGAAAACTCCTGGAATATTCGTAGATTTCATTATCAAAAAATAAATAGTTATGGCAGTAAAATCAATGCTCCGCGTCCGCATGAGCGCCAAGGACGCCCACTACGGTGGAAACCTCGTTGACGGTGCACACATGCTCCACCTTTTTGGCGATGTCGCAACTGAACTTCTCATCATCCAAGATGGTGACGAGGGTCTGTTTTGCGCTTACGATATGGTTGAATTCAAAGCTCCTGTATATGCCGGCGATTATATCGAGGCTTACGGTGAGATTACCCATGTTGGCAATACCAGTCGCAAAATGAGCTTTGAGGCATACAAAGTCATCAAAACACGTCCCGACATCAGCGACAGTGCTGCTGATGTGTTGGAGGAGAAAATCCTTGTCTGCCGTGCCAGCGGTACCTGCGTAACTCCCAAGGATTGCCAACGCAAGAACAAGTAAGTTTTTTTTACGCGCAACTAAGTGCAGAATAGGCTGTTATCAGTTTGTTCTGCATTTTTTTTTAATATTTGTGTAAGATTTTTCGTTCTTTAACGACTACAGGGTATGAGCGATACGGAAAAATTCCAAAAAAAGATACTGCCGATGCAGCCTGCCATGCAACGCATGGCTGAACAATTCCTCGGCAATGAGGATGATGCAGCCGATGCAGTGCAGGACTGTTTTGTGTCGCTTTGGAATGAACGTGAGAAGCTCCGTAATGTGATTAATATGGAAGCATGGTGCATTTCGATGGTCAAGCGTAAATGTATTGATATTCTCCGAAAACGCCGTCCTATCGCCGAAATCGACGAAAGATTTGAGATTGCCGACGATCAGTATGAAGAAGACGAACGTTTGCAGATGGCATTAAGCCTTATCGACAGGCTTCCCGAGCGGCAGGCGCAGGTGGTAAGACTAAGACATTTTGATGACTGCGACACAAAAAATATTGCCTCGACGATGAGGATAAGTGAAGGGAACGTATATGTCTTGCTTTCGCGCGCTTACAATAGTTTGAAACAAATGTTATTTGAATATGAAAACAACTAATGGGGGAATGAACTTGGAACAACTGCTCAGAACGGTAGAGCATGCTGGTCGCGACAGCCGTCGCCAGCAGCAGTTGATGGAGCTGATAAAGACGCTGGATGCTGAGGAAACTGCAATAAGGAGTCGTAAACTGCGTCGTGTATGGACCATTACTATTTCGGCAGCTGCATGTATGGCACTGTTTGTTACAACAATAGTAAAGCTGATAGGGGAAGAGTCCGTAACCGTGGATGGACCGTTGACAGCAGAAGTTAACAATGAAGCGTTTCAGCCTGCGTTCGAAACTGTTGACAGTAGAAAAACCATCGTGCCGATTCCTGTTACAAGAGCAGTTAGAAAACAAATTGTTACTGGCGATGAGGATTTGCCGGAACAGTTCAAATTGTTGGATGAAGTGCCTTCGACAGAGAAGGAAATTGAAGAATATGAGACAGTGCCGGAAAAAGAGATGATAGAGTTGTTTGCTGAAAACGATAAGCCAGGGTATGATGACAATAACATAGAAGGAGAAAGCATGTATGAGCAAATGGCACAGCTCTCAGAACCGGAAGCCAATACGAACAATTCAACCGATCCAGTCAAAGAACATCGCCACTGGCTGAAACTGCGCCGTGCTGAACCAAGCAAGATGGATGGCACGATGCTCGCATTCAATCTATTCTGAAACAAATAAAAATAAAAAAATGAAAAAGATAATTGTTTTTGGACTTGCATTGTTACTGGCAACAAGTATTATTGCCCAGTCCGACGTCACCAACAAAACAACAGGGTCGCAAAAGCAGTTCTCGGTGCAACTGGGACTCTCGGCCGGAGCCACGCTCTATGCTAATGGCAACGACCATTCGCCATACTACAGCAAATACGGCTTCCAACTGCAGATACCTTTGATGGCGAATTGGCAGCTGTCGTCCCACTGGAAACTGTCGGCAGGATTGCGTTACGATTTCTGCTGGATGCCCCTCTATTATGCTGTCGAGCCTGCAGGAACAGTAATTGACAATTTTGAGGAACATGGTCTCCGGATAAACCAGACCCCAACCACGGGCACACAAAAAGCCTACGCTTTCAACAGCTATGTGGGAATACCTATCGAACTGAAATGGTATCCCAACAGCGAACGTAAGAATCTATTCTTCATTGGGTTGGATTTCTTTGCAGGGTATGCCGTAACGCAGTGGTTCGACATTAGCACCGTCACTCACATCACCGACGACAATTGGAGTTGGGACGGTTATAACCGTGATACGTTCAATGCCATGAATCCCTGGAAGATGGAACTGGGACTCACATTCAGCACGGATCTTATTGGCCTTGTCCACGGCATCCGCTTCTTTACCAATATCCTGCCCACCTACAAAGACCCAGATTCCGGAGAGAAAATATATATGACTGGCATAACAATGTTCCTATAAACAAAACTAAAACATTATCAATATCTTTAATATTTTGAAATAATGAAAAAAACACACTTCACCAATTCGTCTGCCCTTGCTATTATTTTTTTCGGAATTTTGACAATAGTAGGTATTTCTGTAGGGAAAGCACAAAACGATACTATTAATCCCTTGTTTTCCACCACAGGTCCTAATGTTATGGGACATGGCCACATGCAGTGGAACAGTGCAGTGGATTACTACCATTTCAATATTAAAAACATTCAGGGCTTCGATGCCAACCTACATTGTGTTGGACTCTCGACAGGTCTCCGGATTGGTATTGGCAGCCGTGCTGAGATAACGTTCGACATAAATGGAAGATACAACACGTGGGACACAGTCTATCTGCGCAACACCACGGGTGTCAATCCTTCGATAGGTGCAAAACTACAGTTGCTTGATGGCAAAGGATGGCTGCCGCAAACATCATTCTATACTTACGTAGGCTATACATTGAGCCAAAACGCGTTTGTAGACCGTTGGGATCACTTGATACAGCCAGAGATTGGTTTCCAGTTCCGCAACCGCATAGGCCGACGCTGGGCAATCGACTACATACTTGGTTACAGCTGGGACAGGTATAGTGTAAACGCATACAAATACAACAGTGGATTGCTGTTCTCTCTTTTCGGTCGCTGGCTGGCCACCGACCGTCTGATGTTAAGTGCCGGCGGCAGCAACATAAACAGTGCCGGAAGGCTTGCAGGCAGTTTCGAAGCCCACTGGCAGGTCCGCCACAACCTACAACTTGTCGGACTGGTTGGTATGTCGGGTTCAAAGGGAGATTTGGGTTCGGATGTACAATTCAATACCCTTGCCGGAATCAACTGGATGATTCGTTGACTATCCCCATAGTGCGCTCTTAAGGGCAAAAGCCAACAGTAAAAGTACGGCGATAAGTGTATAGCGACGGCTGCGGAGTTCTTTCTTCTGTCTTCCGAACATTACGCCGAGAAATGCAAAAAGCGTCATGATGATGACAATAGGAATTGTGGCACGCCATACGTTGTCGATGAATGTTATGCGGAATCCGAGTGCCAGTCCGATAATGAATGTGTTGATACCGATGGCTATACCAAGCAATAACGCAGTTTCGAACTGTTCTATGTCGTATTGTCGCGCCATGTTATGTCTTTTCTTTGAACCAAACAGCATGCGAAATGCGACAAATAATGTCATTCCTAAATAGATAAGGTTGTCGGTCTCCAGCCACATTTTGGTGGTCGATACTGCGTCAGGATCGGTGACTTGTGGAGTGAATCGCAGTTTTCCACCCATCCAAAGTCCCAAGGCAATGAGTATGGCGTTGACTAGGGCTATTGAAAAAGACTCGCCAAGGCCTTTTGTCAGTTTTATAGGGGTCTGTTTTGCACAACCATGCATCATTATCAGTGCTTCGAACGAAAGGGCTATGGATAATATTATGAATTCTAATACAGACATCGTTTTATATTTGATTATTTGGTTCGGGTTTTAAATTGTTTGTAATAAATATGAAATCGGCAACACCAAGTTGCTCGGCGCGTTTTAGCAATAGTTCGTTGGGAATATTATCCAGCGAACAGTTGAGTGGCTTCAATGCATTACGCAGCGTTTTGCGCCGTTGGTTGAATCCAGTTTTCACAACACGAACAAACTCTTTCTCGTTGCAGTTGAGTTGCTGTACGTTGTTGCGTGTCAGTCGGATGACGGCAGATTTTACTTTTGGTGGTGGGTTGAATACGTGTTCATGGACGGTGAAAAGATATTCTATGTTGTAGAAAGCCGATAGCAGCACGCTTAGTATGCCGTAGGTCTTGCTACCTGGTCCTGCTGCTATGCGTTCGGCTACCTCTTTTTGAAACATTCCCACAACTTCCGGCACACTATTACGCTGCTCAAAGACACGGAATAGGATTTGCGATGAAATGTTATATGGAAAGTTTCCGATTATAGCGAATTGACCATCGAATAAGGTGTCAAGGTCCATACGCAGAAAATCACCTTCAATCACATCAAGGGTAGGGTAGTGGTTGTGTAGGAATGCTACAGACTCGCGGTCAACCTCAACGGCTTTGAATTGGTAGTCTGGATTATTTACTAGATATTTTGTCAGCACACCCATTCCAGGCCCGATTTCAAGCAGATTGGCCGTCTTGCCGCTTAGACTGCGGGCTATGCGTTCGGCAATGCTTTCGTCAGTTAGGAAATGCTGGCCCAAGAATTTCTTTGCTCTTACCTGCTCCATGTCATCTCTTGTATCTTTTCCGTGCCCTGTCGACATAAAGGCTTGTCGGATAGTTGAGTATCAGTTGTTCATAGCATGCTTTTGCACGTTCAGGATTGTTGAGCTGCTGTTCGTTGAGTTCGGCCAGCATAAAGAGGGCATCATCGGCAAGTATGTCCTCGGAATAGTGGTCTACAATGAATTGCAGCAGCGTGTCGGCTTCGGCGTAGCGTCCCTGCTTCAAGCGAATCTTGGCTTTCTGCATCAGCACTTCATCAAGCAGTGCGTGGCTGAGGCTGCGCTTGGCGATGTCGTCGTACAATGCCCACGCAGAGTCAAGCTTGCCTTGGTATAGCATTAAGTCGCCTGCAGCATAATAAGAGAGCATCTCATAAGTGCTGTCCTCTTCCATATTGTCGCTAATAAGCAGCGACAGCTGCATGGCATCGTTGGCTATGAGCTTGGATGTCGAGGCACGAAGCACGTCGAGTTGTGATTTGGCCCATTGGAAATCGTTGTTGTAGTACGATAGCTTGGCGTTGCGGAATTTGGCCATTGCGCCTATAACATCGTTTTTGTTCTTTTTTTCAACTTGGCTATACAGCAGTGAAGCATCCCATATTTCGCCCGAGAAAAGCAACAGGTCGCCAAGTTCCAGTTTCACTTCGCTGACGGTATTGTTGGGCACACGTGGCATCTCTATTATGTCGTATAGCAGGTCGGCGGCTTTTTGTAGTCTCGTGTTCGAGATGTCTCCGTTTCCCGACGAATAGTCGTTGTATGCCAGCAGGTGTGAATAGTTGCGCATTAGAGTAATAGTATTCAGGTTTTTACCAAGTTCATCCAACGCTGTTTCATATTCGTTTATAAGAGCATCGAGGTTTTCTGTCTTGATGGCGTGGTCTTGGTTCAGACGTGCATATTTGACATTCAGAAGCCCAACGCGACTGTCGAAGTAGTAAGGTTTTTCCTTTCCTTTGGCTATCAGATGGTTGTATGCGGATTCGGCAATGGTATAGGCTTCGTTGTTTTGTGCTATCTGTGCCACTCGCATCACTTGTTTCCATCCATCGTCAGGAAACCGTGCGTCGACGGCCTTGGCTTGTGTCAGAGCAAAGTCAAAGTCTTTCTGTTGCAGAGAGAACCATATCATCATCTCCAGATAGTTGCTGTTGTCCGGATGTTCGCGTATGCGTGAAATGAGCGTTTTTCTAAGTCCATCGGCAAGTTGTGGTGATGCAGTCTCGTTCAATGCGCGTTGCAGCGAAATCTGGATAGAACCCATGTTGCCAGGCGATTTGTCAAGCAGGTCGAAATATTCCTGCATCATCTTCTCGTAGTCGCCCGATTTTTCGTATAGGGTTGCCAACTCCACTACATAGATGAAATCGTTTTTCGTCAGTTTTCGGGCAGCAAGGTATGTCTTTATGGCATAGTCTCTGCGTCCTGTGTTTTCGAAAGCAATGGCAAGGTCGTTGATTTGTTTTGTGTCGTAGGTGAGTTTTTCGATAGCGGCATCGAATGTCTTTTCGGCTTTCTTCTTGTTGTCATCGCGAAGATAGATGCTGCCAAGGTCAACCATCAGATACAGGTCTTTTGGTTGCCGTTTTATGCGTTTTTCCACAAGCTTTTCGGCCTCTTTCAATTGGTTGGTCTCTATGTAACATTGGTACAGCATCTGGTAGTAGTAAACATTGCTTGTACGAGTATAGAGAGGTTCATACAGTTCGATGGCTTTATCGTACTCCTTGTTTTGAAAGTAGTACGAGGCCATTTGCTCGTTCTGTTGTTGAGCGGTGACGCTTGCAGCAAAAAGCAGGAATGCTGTAAACACTAAGCAGCTTTTATGTCTTACAGGATTCAGCATCTATTGGAGGTCTCCTTTTTTTGACAGAGCGGCTTGATGGTGTCCGTCGCTGATATTGAATGTTATCTTTCCGTAGTATACGTGTCCGGCATATGGCTCACCCACTTTTTCTTCCCAAGTGTAGCATGGTGAGGTAAAATTGTATGGGCTGATTCCTGTGGTGTCGTTGGAGTAGTATGTTATGGCGGTTCCATCTGAGAATGCAAGGGTTACACTATCACCGAGGTAGTTCTGCATCCAATACTTGGCCATGATAAAATCAGCCGCACCAATGCCGCCGTCATGGTAAATGGCTGTGTCGGTCAACGAAGCAATAATTAAAGGCTGGTATCGTATTGTGTCAAACTCGGCGTTGAAATCCGAACGGTAGCAGTAGTATCCTGACGGGGTCAGTGTAACATCAAAACCACTTTTGTTGCTTACGGTGTAGTCCTGGTCAAATCCAGGGTCACAGGCTACAAGCAACAAGAGCGTTAATGAGAACAATGTTAGTCTTCTCGTCATTTATGACGTATTATTTTAGGTAGTAGGTCACGGTGGTGACTACTCGCACTTTCTTTTTCTGGGGAGTGTTCTCGTCGAGGTCCTCGATTTCGAAGTAACCTTGCGAAGCAGTGCGCATCTTGCCTATTTTGCTATGGCTGTTCTTGGCGAACTCTTCGGCTGATTCGCGTGCCTTGTCAAGGCTTTCGGCAATCATTTCAGGCTTTATTTCGTTTAAGCCAAGGTATTGGTAGTCGGAATAACCGCTTGCAATGATGTCTTCGTTGACAAGTTCGGTTTCAAGGGTGTTCTCTAGTTTCTTGACCAGATCCATCTTCGAGGTGATGACGGTGATGGTTTGGGTAGCCTCATAGCGATAAGCTATGCGGTCAGGATCGCTCCATGAGTTGTACTCGTCGCTGTAACTTGCACCGCTGTAATTGATTTCGCTGTCGTCAATACCTGCCTTGCGGAGCTTTGCGATAACGATATCATTGTTTTTCGCAATGGTCTTGCGGAGTTCTGCCAGTTCATTGTTTTTCTCAGTGTAGGAGATGGTGTAGACTACTCGGTCAGCGTTGACTTCGCGTTCGCATAGGCCGCGTACGGTGACAGTGTCATCAAACGACTTTAGCGTCTTGACAGTGAATATTTGCATCAGTCCAAGCACAAATGCCGCAAGAATAATGCTGATGCCAAGAATGTAGTTTTTTTTGAACGGGATGCTACTTCCTTTCATGACTTTTTTGTTTGGAGGTTTATGTTAAAGATGGCATAAAAACGCGGATATTATTATTTTATTGTCACCTTTGCGTTTTCTTTTTTAAATATGGTTGCCTCTTTACGGTCATGGAATCTGGATCATTTTGTGGGTTTGTAAAGATAGTCGCCACTGCGGGTGTCGCATGATATAATCAACGGTTTGTCTAACGATTCTGTCGTTCTGTTCGTTATCGCCAGTGTCGCATGGTTGAAGAAAATGCCCATGTGTAACAGTGATGTCATTATAGGGCTTGGGTTCATGTTCTCCGTCGAAAATAACCTTTATTTCGTTCACTTTTGTCAGCACTATGCGAGCTTCGTCGCCGACAAACATGTCTTTGGGCGATAGTGTTATCCAGTCCACGTTTTCAGGCAGGGGGTGTGTGCCGTTGGTTTCTACGGCAACGGTTTTGCCGATTTTGTGCAGCGCGGTTACAAGTGTCGATGTCAACTGCAGCGACGGCTCGCCACCGGTGATGACAACCAGCGGTATTTCGTATTGTAACACATGGTCAATAATCTCCTGTTCGTTCATCTCAGTGCCCTCATGATGCTGCGTGTCGCAGAAAGGACAGCGCAAATTGCATCCCGACAGGCGGATGAACACAGCGGCGGTGCCAGTGTTGAAGCCTTCGCCCTGCAATGACTTGAATATCTCGTTGACTCTCATAGTGTATCGACCTCGTAGGTTACTTCGTTGCCGCCACTTTCAAGAACGTCCACCTTATAGCAATAAGGTATCTGCTCCTGACACCAGTGTGCCAAATTCTCGGCAGTGGGATTGAAAGGTAGAACGTCGTTTAATACCTTATGATCCAGAACGTCGGAAATGCGGTGCTTGATCTCGCAAAAGTCAATGATCATTCCGTTTTTGTCAAGTTCACGTGACTTGCAGTAGACTGTGATTGTCCAGTTGTGTCCATGCAATTGGCTGCACTTGCTTGGATAGTCAAGCTCCAGACGGTGCGCACCTGATATTTCAATTGTTTTCTTGATGTAATACATTGGATATGTATAAGATTTTTTTTATAACCTAAAAGACATTATTGACATTGTACGTATTCAGTCGGATCCTTAATGCCTGCCTGTGCGAAGGCTTCTTGGCGTTCCCTGCAAGTGCCGCATTTGCCGCAGTGCTGTTCGCCTCCTTTGTAGCACGAGTACGTGTTTGCATAGTCGATGCCAAGTTCGATGCCTTTCTTCACTATTTCACTCTTGCTCAGATTGGTGTATGGGGCATCGAGCGTTACATTTATGTAGGTGCCGGCTTGCATTGTGGAGTTCATGGCTTTGATGAAAGACTCGCGGCAGTCGGGGTATATGGCATGGTCGCCGCCATGGTTTGCGATAAGCACTCGCGACAGACCACGGCTCTCTGCAATACCACATGCTATTGAGAGCATAATGCCGTTGCGGAAGGGTACAACAGTTGAACGCATGTTGTCATCGTTGTAATTGCCTTCGGGAATGGCGTCGGCTCCTGCGGTCAGCGACGATTGGAAATATGTCTTGATGAATTCCAAATCGATGACGATGTGTTCAATACCAAGTTTATGGCAGTGAAGTTGAGCACAGGCAATTTCTCTGGCGTTGTGGTTGCTTCCGTAGTTGAACGAGACAGCCAAAGCAATTCTCTGCTGTTTTTCATACAGCAATGTGGTGGAATCAAGTCCTCCAGAGTAAATAATAACGGAATCTTTTTGCGGTGTATCCGCATGTAATGAATTGTATGTCATTGTCTTGTTTTGTTAAAGGGGGTTGTCAAGTACCCCTGTTTTGCAGTTGAAAACAGCTGCAAAAGTACAACTTTTTTTTGAAATGAAACAAAACTGCGAAAAACGCACTTATTTTACGATGAGAATCCTGTTCTCCGGTAAGGGTGGAATTTCAGGTGCTGCCAATCCGGTGCCAAATTGTTTTGGACTTTGTAGAATACGTATTTCATTATATAGGCCAGCGGCAATAAATGAGTCGAGGATTTGGCGTCCGCCTTCTACAATCAGCGATTGGATCTTCTTTTCATAAAGCGTTCTCATGACTTCGTCAAGCGTGGGACTTTGCAGATGCAGCCAGTTGTTTGGAACATTGTTCAGCTGTCCACGTCGGTCGAGTACTACAGGCAGTGGATTTTGTCCACAGAAATGTCGTGCAGTGAGTTGCGGTTTGTCGTCAATATAAGTTTGTGAACCAATGAGTATTGCTGCCTCTTCGGTGCGCCAGCGGTGGTTGAGGCGGTTCTGGCGGCTGTCGCTGATCCAGTAGTTGCCCTTATTAGCCGGAGCCATAAAACCATCGGCAGTTTGGGCCCATTTCAGAATGATGTATGGTCTCTGTTTCTCCATGAATGTAAAGAAACGACGGTTGAGCTCGCGTCCCTCATCTTCAAGCACATGGCGGACAACTTCTATGCCTGCTGCCTCAAGTTTGGCAAATCCGCGGCCTGCAACGAGTGGGTTAGGATCGTCGTTGCAGCATACTACTTTGGCAATGCCTTTCTCGATAATCAAGTCTGCGCAAGGTGGCGTTTTGCCATAGTGCGAGCAGGGTTCAAGGTTGACGTAGAGCGTGGCGCCGAGAAAGTCGATATCGCGCAGCAGGGCATTGCGTTCAGCGTGGTTTTTGCCGTACTCCTGATGGTATCCTTCGCTGATTATGTCGCCGTTTTTGACGACAACGCAGCCTACCATCGGGTTTGGTCTTACTCGTCCAAGCCCATTTGCGGCCAGTTGAAGACACCGCCGCATATACATTATATCTGCCTTTTCTGCCATGATTTCAGTTTGCAAAGGTACAAAATATATTGAATAGAAGGGCTTCTCTGAATTTTTTTTCGTATTTTTGCGGACGGTACAAAGCAAATATGAGAATTGTGATAGCTGTGATTGATTGCTGATAACCAATAATTTTAAATCGCTTAATACAAAAGAAAACCAACCTGATGTTCGACGACACATACCATACCATCAAGTCCCCTTCGGAAGGGTCGTACAAGGAGAAGGGCAGCAAATTTCTCGCTTTTGCCTATCCGGTGCGTACCGTTGATGAGGTAAAACAGCATCTTGAGCAGTTGCGCAAGGAATATTTCGATGCACGCCATCATTGCTACGCCTACATCCTTGGACCCAACAAGGATGCTTTCCGCGTCAACGACGATGGCGAGCCGTCGGGTACTGGAGGCCGTCCCATCCATGGTCAGTTGCTCAGTGCCGACCTGACGGACACTCTGATTGTTGTGGTACGCTATTTTGGTGGCACTCTGCTAGGTGCCTCTGGTCTCGCAAAAGCGTACAAGACTGCAGCACACGATGCCATTGCCCATGCCGAAATCATTGAGAAGACTATAGATGTTCGCTATCGCTTGCAATTCGAGTATGCGTTGACGAACGATGTGATGCGGGTAATAAATGATTTCAGACTGACCCCTCAAAACGAGATTTTCAATAGTGGCTGCCAGTTTGATGTGGATGTCCGTCAGTCGCAGAGCGTCAGGTTCTATGATGCCATTGCTGTTCTTAGAGCCGTGAAAATAGAGACTGTTTTTAGTCAAGGAGCAAACTTTTTGTGGGTTACTGATAATGCGAGGGAAAAATGACCATGGGAGTAAAAAGAGTCTTCGCTGCTTTGATGCTGTTGCTTCCGCTCGTCACCAATGCCCAGCATGGAGTTGAACCCTCGTGGCATTCGCTGAACCAGCGTGGCTATCCTGAATGGTTTAGTGATGCCAAACTTGGAATTTTTGTTCATTGGGGACTTTATTCTGTACCGGCTTACGCCAGCACAGAGGGCTATAGTGAATGGTTCTATCGTGGACTTATGACCGGCGACCCAGACCGGAGGCGCATCATGAGCCTATATGCTGACACTACGTTGCCTGTTTTCGAACAATATGCATCACTCGCTGACCATTGGCATGCCGAACTGTGGAATCCTGACGAGTGGGCGAGAATGTTCCGCGAGTCTGGAGCAAAGTACGTGATGTTGGTTACGAAGCACCACGACGGTTACTGTCTGTGGGACAGCCCACAGCAGCCGGCATGGAACAGCACAGTCAGTGGTCCTCACCGCAACATTGTCGAAGAACTGACCGCTGCAGTTCGAAAAGAGGGTATGAGGATGTGCTTCTACTATTCGCTGCCGGAGTGGACAAACCCGCGTCACATCTGGATGCAAGATCCTGACGACAGCATCGCGGACTATGTAGAAAACTACATGATTCTACAATTCAAGGAACTGGTATCGCGCTACCGTCCTGATGCCGTTTTCAGCGACGGAGACTGGCAGAACACTGCTGAGCAGTTCCATTCGGAGGAACTTATAAGTTGGTACTATAATACCGTGGGTCCAGATGCTATCGTCAACGACCGTTGGGGTTATGGCACATTGCACGGCTTTAAAACGCCTGAATACAGTGAGGGTATAATAACAAACGGTGTTCCATGGGCCGAGTGTCGCGGTATTGGTCGCAGTTTCGGTTATAACCGCAACGAGGACGTAGACAATTTCTTGACCGACCGCGAGTTGATACAACATTTCTGCGAACTTGTCGCCGCTGGTGGCGGACTGACTCTCAATGTCGGTCCAATGGCCGACGGCACAATTCCATTTATACAGCAGGAACGCCTTAAAAGCCTTGGCAAGTGGTTGAAGGTGAATGGTGAAGCAATATTTGGCTCACGTCCTTTCTGTGATTATGATTGCCGTGGCAATTGCGTGACGAATCATACCCGTTATTGTAGAACGGTTTCTGACATGTCTGATGCTGAAACCATTGAATATAATTGGGTTCGCAATGCTCCACTTAAGAATATGCCGGTAGATAATTTTGACATACATTGGACAGGCGTAGTTTATGTCCCTGAAGAGGGTGACTACACGTTCAGGATTATTGCCGATGACGAGGCTTGGGTTGTGCGCACCACGGCCGCTGCCATAATCGATGCATATCAGTCTGCCGACCTTAGTGTAAGTACCGGCCGACAAGTGGAACCGACGCTGAAACCGGACACGATAATGTATTACAACAAGGCATGGGCGGACAACAGTCTGGGAACAAGGACGCTACACCTAAAGAAAGACGAGTGGTTCAACTTGGATGTGTATTATCATGAAAAAGATCTTGAAGCTGCTGTGTCTCTGCAGTGGAGCCGTGACGGGGGTAAGACATATACTGCTGTTCCATCCCAATGGAAAGGCACGGCAACATGGCACAATACAGCGCTTTGTTTCACTCAAAAGGGCAATTCTCTATATATTATAGACTTTCAAAGACCGGAAAGCAAACTGACAGTCTTAGATATGCCTCAATTGTCGAAATATGCAAAGATCAGGCTTCTTGGCACTTCACAGGATTTGAAATGGAAGCAAAAACGTGACGGCACGCTGGTTATAGACTTGTCTGGCATTTCTCCTGTTGAAATGGATGCTCTTGAGCATGCCTGGGTGTTCAGAATCGAACCGTTCGAGCAGACAAGTAGATGATTTTTTGAAAAAAAACAGATTGTCTGTAATATTTCAGCCTATATATACGATTTATAAGCAAAACCGACTCCAAACTGAAAAGGTGACTCGCTCAGAATACAACAAAAATATCAAGTCCTGGTCGGGCAATGTGCTCCGTTTTGCCGTATGGAACTGCGGCGACCGCATGCGCGGCGAGGATGCGATGCAAGAGGCCTTTGCAAAACTGTGGGAGCACCGCGACGATGTGCCGGTGGAAAAGGGCCTGGGCTACCTTCTGACGGTGACGCACTGCTATTTGGTTGACATAATGCGACATGACGCGGTGGTTGCCAGAGTTCACCAAGAGATTGCAGAGACTGCTGTAGTCTCGGAAGAAACGAAGGACAACTTCGGATTGAGCGACGAAATGCTCAACGCCTTGAACCAGCTGCCGGAAGTGCAACGCTCCATCATCCAGCTCCGTGATGTGGATGGATACAGTTACAAAGAGATTGCCCAGATGCTAGAAATCAGTGACCAGCAAGTACAAGTCTACCTTTTCCGTGCCAGAACAAATATGAAAAAGTATCTTACAAAAAAGATGAATTCAAATAAATAAAATGCCTAACAAGTTTAATCACGCCTAAAACTTCTGAGAAAATGGAATTATCAAACGAAAATATAGAACTCTATCTGTTCCGCTACAAAGAGGGAATGCTCGACGCCGCTGAGACTTCCGAAATTGAGGAAGCACTGAGCATTCATCCCGAATGGCGTGAGATGGCCGACCTATACGACCCGGCATTGACTCTTCCGGCAGGTGTCACGATGACATATGCTGATGCAGAGTTGCTTCGTGACGGAGGCCCCAAAGCCGCCAAACGCAAACGAATAGTCCCGGTATGGATCTATTATGCAGCTGCGGCGTGTGTACTTCTTGCTGTCGGAACATTGATGTTGCGCCCGTTGAGCGGTGCTGATGTTGAAGGCGGTACCATGGTTGCTTCCAATACCATTACAGGTGTGATTGAAACCAGGAATGACACTAATGTTAAGGATTCGTCCGTAGAAATGGTATTACATCGGGATTCGCCATTAGATATGAAACATCAGTACTATGCTCAGGTACAGCAACCTGTTGTTGTAGAGCAGGATAAAGAGATTGCGGAATCGTATGCACCCGTGTTCAACGAACAGGAACATCTTTTGGCCGATGCAGCGATTGCAGATGGTTTTGTGCCAAATGAAGAGAATGAACAGTATATCTATAATGATTGGAACAATGATGTTGATGCTGTATATTCCAACAGATTGATAACATATATGGATAACCTTTCAGAAGTGATGTCGCTTCAAACTCCAGTGTACGAGGCTCCTGCCAATCAGCGTGGCGATGCTATGTCGCAGTTGACTGACCTGATCAGCGACATTGCAGCCAAGAGCGGCAGTTTTGTTGCCAATACACGCCGCCGCCATCAGGAACGTGAGGATAGAATTATTATGGATATAGAACATAAAAAAGAAAATAATTTAATAATTAAAAGTTTAATAGCAAGTATATTATGAAAAAAATCACTTTAATTGTCGCATCAATGCTGCTTTTGACGGCGGGTACGACAGTCTCAGCTCAAAGCAAAAAAATTCGCCAGGATTTTGGCAATACGGTCAGTATTCTTGATTTTCAAGGCAAGGCTAAAATAAATGTGGCATATGACACGGTGAATTACATCGAGGTGTCGTACAATCCTACCTATGCCAATCCAGAACGCGACAGGAACGTGTTCATAGCCTACAATCGTTTGACGATATACGACACTGTAGGTGAGAATGAGTACTTTGTGCATGTGCGCCGCAACCAGATTTCAACTACCCATGAGGACCAGCAGTGCCATATATCCTATCCTGATGGCGACAAAAGTTTCCGTTTCGAGAACGACGGCTCTGCAAAATCGTTTGCTGAAGAACTTAAGGAAATAATTGACGAGTTTACAAGTACATACGATAGCATCAGCCGTACAACTGCCACTAGAAGCAAACTGTCCACGTCGAGCAAAAAACGCAAATACAGTGTCAGTGAACGTACCAATTTTGATTTCCACTGGGCTTTTACTAACTGGGGCGACTCATGGTACAATGGTCTGATGAAAATGGATGGGGCATACAACCTTCGTACCAGTTTCAGCAGTTACCAGCTCTCTGAAAACTATGCTATTGTGATGACTGACCATTTCAAGTTCTCGCTGGGTATCGGCTATGAATCGGATGTTTATAAGTTCACCGACAACTATGTTACTATGGACAATACGGGTGCATTTGTTACTCAGAACCAAGCAGGTGTGGATGCTGTAAGCGGTGTTTCAGGCACCAATCTCGGCGATTGGTCTACGCGTTTAGTGACTCGTTATATCACTATGCCTGTCGAATTTGAGTATCGCGACAAGGGTTTGTTGAAGAAATTCAAGCTGTCTCTTGGCATTATCCCTGGCCTTTCGTTCAGTAGCAGCCACACGGGCCTGAAACATGAACTCGAAAAACGCGGACGCAACTATCAGTCCGTGCAGGACGGTGTTTCACAGTTCGTTAATCCATACAAGCTGGATGTTCGTTTGACTTTCAAACGCAAGGCTTTCGGAATCTTTATCCAGGTTCCTACGCTGCCGGTCTTCATTGACACCGACACAAAAGTCTATCCCATCAAGATTGGCTTCATGATATAATGGTTAATAACAGTACCTTTCATAACGAGATGTCCTTCGGGGCATCTTTTTTTTGTACAATAATCAGCCTGCTCTGTCGTTAACAACTTATGGAAATAATTGTGCGTCTTTTTTTACTTTGTGATAAAAAATATGCTGATTTTCAGAAAAGTCTGATTCCGTCGGTGCAGCCTGAAACGATAATAGGAGTCCGTACGCCGGCACTCAGATCGTTGGCTAGGGAAATGATAAAAAATGGCGAGGCAGGACAGTTCGTGACTACGCTCCCGCATCGCTATTTCGAAGAAAACCAGCTGCATGCCTTCGTTTTGTCGCTGATGAAGGACTACGACGAATGCGTCCATGATTTATGCCGTTTCCTGCCATTTGTCGACAATTGGGCCACATGCGACCAGCTGTCGCCAGTTTGTTTTGTCAAGCATCGCTGCGAGTTGTTGCCGTATATCGAGCAGTGGTTGCAGTCAAAGCACGAGTACACTGTCCGTTTCGCTGTAGGAATGCTGATGCGTCATTTCCTTGATGATGCATTTGAGCTTCGTTTTCTTGATTGGGTGGCAAGTATTCAACGTGAAGAATATTATATACGTATGATGCAGGCCTGGTATTTTGCCACGGCTCTTGCCAAACAGTATGATGCGGCACTGCCATACATTGAAAGTCGTCGGCTGCCACAATGGTCGCACAACAAAGCCATTCAAAAATCCGTTGAGAGTTTCCGTGTTTCCGATGAACATAAGGAATATCTTAAGTCGTTGAGATGGAGATAGAAAAACATGGAACTTTATAATAAAAAAATATTTTTTTCGTTATTGTGTAAATTTCCCCCAGTTAATGTTACAAATAGGGCGTAAAGATAGAAAGGAAAACTATGGAATACGGAAAACAGGTATGCAGCCATCTCAAGGAGATTCGCCGTCAGATAGCGAAGGACAATGATATTGCACTCGACATCCCAGAATGCACTTATCAGGGCGAGTGTAGCGGTACCTGTCCGCGTTGCGAGATGGAATTGCAGATTCTTGAAAAAGAGTTGACCCGTCGCAGTTTGTTGGGCAAGGCTGCAATGATTGCTGGAGTGACCGTGTCACTTGCGACATGCCAGAATGCAATGGCTCAGGAACCTGTGTCGCCACAAAAGCAACAGACGGAGCAAACGGATACTAATGTCTTTTCGTTGAAAGGAATAGTAAAGGAGTCCAAATGGCAGGAACCTTTGGTTGGTGCAAAAGTAATTCTGAAAAAGGATGGACAAATGATCAAAACTGTGCGAACTGGTATTGACGGTGACTATATAATAAGAAATATTAAGAAGGGAATCTATGAGATAGTGGTTGGCTACCCTTCATACAAAGATGCGAAAACAGAATTGGACATTGAGCGTAATCCTGACGGTACGTGGGTTAAAGTGTTTGATTTTATTTTGGAAAGAGGTCCTGTTTTAGTACAGCCAAGCGATGTAATAATTAGAGGGATGCCGTCTCCAGTCGCTCGATTTCTTGATAAGGATGCTCCTTCGGGACAGACGTTTACCAGTGATCAAATAGAACATTTCCCAACCCCTTGATTTTTTGTGTTTATGGATTCTGTACCTTTTATTGGGGTTTCGCGACACAGAATAGGCATAGATGGAGTGGGTGTTACCACTCTGGCTGCCTTTCACGGTTGTCCGTTACGCTGCAAATATTGCCTGAATCCTGCCTCTCTGCGACCACCTAGGGATTGTGGTGTTTTCTCACCGGAAACACTCTACGAATACGTCCGTATTGACAATCTCTATTTCCTTGCCACCGGTGGCGGCATCTGCTTTGGTGGCGGCGAGCCGTTGCTTCGCATTGATTTTCTTTCACGCTTCCGCGAATTGTGCGGCTCGGCGTGGCGACTGACAGCAGAGACGTCACTCTCTGTTTCAAGGCAATCGGTGGTTCAGGCCGCCGAAGTGATAGATGATTTTATTGTCGACATAAAGGATTTCAATCCAGAAATATACAAAGCTTATACTGGCCGTAGCAACAAGCGTGTTCTCGCCAATCTGCAATGGCTGCTGAAGAAGAAAGGTGCAGAGCATATCATTGTCCGTGTTCCTCTGATCCCGCACTTCAACACCGACGTCGACCGTGATCGCACTGTTGCTATGCTTAAAGACTGGGGTGTCACTCGAATTGACCGCTTCAACTATATCATTCGGAACGATAGCGAGTGACATTTGCATAATCTTCATTGTATTAGGATTTTGCAATAGGCAATCGTAGGTGGTTCCATCCCGTGTAATATTTTCTTTGTGCACCTGAGTTTAAATCCATTTTTTTTGTGTACATTTGCAATTTCTTTTAGCTATCATTTTCAATCATACATCTTTTAGAAATGAGTGAGTTATTGGCACAACTGAACGACGCTCAGCGCGAGGCGGCCGAATGCACCGAGGGTCCGGTGATGATTATTGCCGGTGCCGGAAGCGGCAAGACACGCACGCTGACTTACCGCATAGCACACCTGATTGAGAAGGACGTAGACGCTTTCAATATTCTTGCTTTGACCTTCACTAACAAGGCCGCTGGCGAGATGAAGGAGCGTATCATTAAGCTCGTCGGTCCTGAGGCTCGCAACCTGTGGATGGGTACTTTCCACTCTGTTTTTGCACGTTTGCTGCGCGCCGAGGCTCAGAAGCTAGGCTATATCCAGAGTTTCACTATCTACGACACTGACGACAGCAAATCGGCTGTAAAACAGATTGTCAAGGCTATGAATCTTGACAACAAGGTTTACAATGCGGGATATGTGTTGAGCCGTATATCTATGGCCAAGAGCAGTCTAATAGGGCCGGAGGACTATTGTTCCAACCCTGAGATTCAGCAGACTGACCTGACCGCTAAGAAACCTATGATTGGCGAGATATACAAACTGTACAACAAACGCCTGCGCAATTCCATGGCCATGGATTTCGACGACCTGCTGTTTAATACAAATATCTTGTTGCGCGATTTTCCCGAGGTGCTGTTGAAATATCAGAATCGTTTCCGGTACATTCTTGTCGATGAGTATCAAGATACAAACTATGCTCAGTACTTGATTGTCAAAAAACTGGCTGCCCGCTATCAGAACATCTGTGTTGTAGGCGACGACGCACAGAGCATATATGCATTCCGTGGTGCTAACATACAGAATATTTTTAATTTCAAACGTGACTACCCTAACGTAAAACTCTTTAAACTGGAACAGAACTACCGCAGTACAAAGAATATTGTCAATGCGGCTAATTCAATTATTTCAAATAATAAGGAGCAGATAGAGAAGGAAATATGGACCGACAATAGTACCGGCAACCTTATCACACTGATGCAATGCACCGATGAACGTGACGAGGGCGGCAAGGTGACCGACTCCATTCTTCAGGCGCATCTTGGCGACGACCGTCCTTTCAAGGATTTTGCCATCCTTTACCGTACCAATATTCAGAGCCGTGCCATCGAGGAATCGTTGCGCAGACAGAATATTCCTTACCGTGTCTATGCAGGCATTTCATTCTATGGACGTAAGGAAATCAAAGACGTGCTTGCCTATCTGCGTCTTGTGGTCAACAACCATGACGACGAGTCGTTGGTACGTGTTATCAACTACCCAGTGCGAGGCATAGGCAACACTACACTCGATCGCATCCGTCTTGCCGCCAATGATAACGATGTAAGTATTTGGACTGTGATTGAGCATATACAGGATTTCGGTCTTGGCCTTAACAACGGAGTTCTGAACAAGATAGATGAATTCAAGACGATGATTCAACTGTTTTCGTCGCAAGTCTATACGACCGATGCTTACGACTTGGCCAAACGTATTGTCAATGCCTCTGGACTCATTACCATGCTCCGTAACGACGAGGACCCGGACAACGCCAACCGAATAGAGAACATCGAAGAGTTGCTTAACGGCATTCAGGAATACTGCGAACGAGAAGACAATATCACTCCTGGCGGTACCGATGAAGAAGAACAATTCCCCGTAGAGGGCAATGAAAAAGAAATCAAGACACTCGATATGTTCCTGCAACAGGTTTTGCTTCTCACTTCTGAGGACAAGGACGAAGACAAGGACGCTGACAAGGTTTCGCTGATGACTATACACGCTGCCAAAGGTTTGGAATTTCCATATGTCTATGTCGTTGGAATGGAGGAGAACCTGTTTCCGAGCATGATGTCCATCTCTTCTCGTCAAGACCTCGAGGAGGAACGCCGTCTTTTCTATGTCGCTGTGACACGTGCCGAAATCCAGTTGACGCTCTCATATGCTTTGATGAGGTATCAGTATGGACAGATGAACTATCAGGAAATAAGTCGTTTCGTAGAGGAAATAGATCCATCGTACATTCTCAAGCCTCGCCAGCGCAAGTCGTCATTCCCCAAAATTGGTGATTTTCCGAAGCCAAGTCAGCCTCGTCTTTTCGGCGACATACCGTCAGAAAAGAAAAAAGAACCTGACGAGCCTCGCAACGTGCGCCACGTTGTCAAGACGCATTCTGCTCCCTCGGGTCCTACAATGGGCAATTCGTTGGAAGAAATCAATGCCATACAGCCGGGTATGTGGGTTATGCATTCCAAATTCGGTAGAGGAAAAGTTCAGTCGGTCGAAGGCACTGCTGACAGCCGCAAGGCTATTATTTTCTTCAACGAAATAGGACAGAAACAGTTGATGCTTAAATTTGCCAAACTGGAGATAATAAAAGAATAATCATGCGTATAATCATTCAAAGGGTAAAGAACGCCACTGTCGACATTGACGGCGTTCGCAAGTCTGCTATTGGTCCGGGACTTTTAGTATTGCTAGGCATAGAAGACCGAGACACTGATGAGGATATTGATTATCTGTGCCGTAAGATTGTTTCAATGCGCTTATTCGATGATGCAGATGGTGTGATGAACCTTCCAATAACTGATTTCCCAGACACAGGCATCCTCGTGGTGAGCCAGTTTACTCTTATGGCAAGCACGCGCAAAGGCAACAGGCCAAGTTACATACATGCTTCGAGACCTGATTTCGCTATTCCAATGTATGAAGAGTTTTGTTCTCGCCTTTCATCTTTGTTCGGCAGGCCTGTGCAGACAGGCACTTTCGGCGCCAACATGCAGGTTGGCCTCGTCAATGACGGACCAGTGACAATTATAATGGACTCGCATCAGAGAGAATCGTTTTAATAAAAGATCTTATGAAAAGCAATTGCAAAGTGATTTTGCTTACAGGTGCCAGTAGTGGTATCGGTTTCGATGCAGCACAGTCTCTTGCCATTCAAGGGCACAAGGTATATGCTGCAGCTCGTCGTGTGGAACTTATGGAACCTTTGAGAGACTATGGAGTGGTACCTGTCAGAATGGATGTCACTGATGAACAGTCGATGCAAGAGGGTGTCGATATGGTTGTTGCCACCGAGGGTCGCATAGATGTGCTGATTAACAATGCCGGCTATGGTTACTTCGGGGCAATTGAGAATGTCACCATGGAAGAGGCTCGCTGCCAATTGGACGTTAACGTCTTTGGCCTGGCTCGGTTGTGCCAGCTTGTATTGCCTGTAATGCGGCGTCAGGGTAGTGGACGCATCATCAACACCTCGTCTATTGCAGGCAAGATTGTGTTGCCTTTTGGTGGCTGGTATCATGTGTCTAAGTTTTCTGTTGAGGCCTTTAGCGATGCCTTGCGCATGGAAATGAAACCATTTGGAATCGATGTTGTTATGATTGAACCAGGCGGTATTAGGACAGATTGGGGCCTTATTGCCGCACGTCATCTGCGTGAATCGTCGTTAAACACCCCATACGAGCAAACAGCGCTTGCCGAGAGCAATCTGCTTCAAAAGGCCTATTCGGGTAAATACCTGTCGTCACCATCTGTAATAACTAGAGCTATCTCAAAGGCTGTCAATCGTCGTCACCCCAGGGCCCGTTATCGCACCGGCCGATTCTCGCACATGGGCGTGTTTGTCCACTGGCTTCTCCCTGCTCGTTGGTGGGATGCCTTGATGCGTGCTTTCTGCAGAATAAACGTTAACAGCGGGAATGCTTGACATTGAACAACATCCACTGAAACCCTTTCTGCCAAAAAATGCACGTCTACTGATGCTTGGCAGTTTTCCGCCACCTCGTCGTCGTTGGTGTATGACTTTTTTTTATCCAAACAGGTCTAATCAGATGTGGAACATATTCGGATTGCTGTTTTTTGGCGACTCAGAGAAACTGGTAGATGCTGGGCATAAGACTTTTAGGCAGGCTGATATCCAGTCGTTGCTGTGTGAGCATGGCATCGCAATTTTTGACACTGCCATTGCAGTGCGTCGTCTCAGCGGGAATGCTTCCGACAAGGATCTTGAAATTGTTGAGAAAACGGATATCTCTGGCTTGTTGTCTCAAATACCCGAATGCCATGATATTGTCTGCACCGGACAGAAGAGTTTCTCCGTTTTTGCTGAGGACTATGGTGTTGCGGTTCCACGTATGGGAGAATACAACAGGTTCTGCATTTCAGGTCGTGAGATGCGTTTGTGGCGCATGCCTTCTTCGTCGCGTGCTTTCCCTATGCCGCTCGCCGAAAAAGCCGAATACTATAGGAAAATGATGTACGCTGTTGGCATTCTTCCTGCCGATGGACGTTAGTCAGTCTGAATTATAATTGTCATTATGACAATGACAGCCGACCCTGTTATTATAAGGGCAGTGTCCGCATCTGCAGTTGCAATTACTCTTGCCTTTAATGGAGCGAATAATGCCACGCACCGTAAAAACCACGGTGGCAATTATTATCAAGATGACTATTGTTTTCTGTACCATACAATATTAAACCATAAAGACTTCAAGCGCGTAACTACTATAACCCTATTAAACTGCCAATCTGGAAGAGTAGGGTTGATGCTACCCATGCCAGTCCAATTGTATAGACCATTGCGAAGAGTGCCCATTTCCATTTCCCACTTTCGTTCTTGATGGCGATGATGGTTGATAGACATGGCATGTAAAGCAGAATAAAGATTAGCATTGATGCCGCTGATAGAGGCGACATGTTGTTGCTTATTAGTTGTGAGATGCGGCTTTCGTTCTCTTCAGATTCATTGTTTTCCAGGGTTTCGGCCTCTTCACTGCTTGTGGCGTAAACCACAGTCATTGTGCTTGCAACTACCTCCTTGGCAAAGACACCGGACAATAGCGACACGCTCTGTTTCCAATCGAATCCGCAAGGTGTCATTACTGGTTCAATGGTTTTGCCAATTGTTGCCATGCATGAATTCTCGGCTTGTATTTTTTTGTCGTCATTTGTGGGGAAATAGCTTAGGGCCCACACAATTATAGAGGCTCCCAGAATGATTGTACCCATCTTCTTCAGATACTCCTTACCTTTTTCCCAAGTGTGGCGTAAAACGGCTTTGGTAGTGGGTGTGCGGTAGGGCGGGAGTTCCATGACAAACGGCAGACTGTCGCCTTTCACCACAAAACGGCTGAAAACCTTGGCCATAAGTACTGCCATGATCATGCCTAACAAGTACAGACCTGTAAGAACCAAGGCTGCATATTTGCTGAAGAATGCCGAAACGAGTATCACGTATACTGGTATGCGCGCCGAACAACTCATCATCGGAATGACTAACATGGTCAGCAAGCGGCTTTTGCGGTCTTCAATCGTGCGAGTGGCCATGATGGCAGGCACATTGCAACCAAAACCCATTATCATGGGAATGAAGCTCTTTCCATGTAGCCCCATCTTGTGCATCAGCTTGTCCATAATGAATGCTGCGCGGGCCATATAGCCGCTGTCTTCCATAAATGAGATGAAAAGGTAAAGTATCAGGATGTTGGGTAGAAATACAATTACAGAACCTACTCCGCCGATAATGCCGTCGGCCAGCAGACTACGCAGCGGGCCTTCGCTCATGTTGTTGTTTACCAAATCTCCAAACCAGTCGAACAGGCTTTCTATCCAGTCCATTGGGTATGCTCCCAAAGCGAAGGTGCAATAGAAGGTAATGAACATGAAAATCAGGAAGACGGGATAGCCGAGCCAGCGATGGGTCACAATGGTATCGATCTTGTCTGTCAGTTGGTGCAGTGTCGTTTTTTCGTTTTTCTGGTAGCATTCGGCCAACGCACCACGGATAAAGGCATATTTTGCGTCTGTTATGGCACTCTCAATGTCCTGGCATTGGTCCTCAATGGTTACTTTGTGCCCTTTTTCGACATCATTCTCTATCCATCGACGACCGCTGTTGCGTTGATATTCATCGGCAATCAGGTTGCGCATCTTCAACACGCTGCCGTCTGGGTCATGTTCCTCAACGTATCGCTCTAATTGCTTGTCATTCTCTAATAGTTTGATACTGAGAAAACGAGTCGATAGGTCGTCGCTGAATCCATGTTCGTATAGCTCTGTGCGGAGACGCTTGATGTGGCGTTCCAGCTCATTCCCGTGATTGACATGGATGTGACGTGTCTTGTCATCGCGGCCCTCGAAGACTTCTATGATTTTGTCAAACAGACGGTCTATACCTTCACCATTGCGTCCGGTGGTAGGGACGATAGGCATTCCCAAAAGTGTGCTGAGTTGGTCTATATCCAGTTGGTCTCCGCTCTTCTGCAACTCGTCATACATATTCAATGCCATCACCATTGTGATATCCATGTCAATCAGCTGGGTGGTGAGATACAGATTGCGTTGCAGGTTGCTGCCATCAACTACGTTGAGTATGATGTCGGGATGCTTGTCCAGTATGTGTTTGCGAACATAGAGCTCCTCAGGGGAATAGGCACTGAGACTGTATGTGCCGGGCAGGTCGATGAGGTTGAACTGATAGCCTCCGTGTTCGAATGTGCCAACTTTCTCGTCAACGGTTACGCCGCTGTAGTTGCCCACACGTTCGTGTGCGTGTGCTGCAATGTTGAAAATGCTGGTTTTCCCGCAGTTAGGATTGCCAACTAATGCCACATTGATGGTCTTGCTGCGGTGTTCGGCTATATGTTGAAGTGTGAGTTCGGGTACAGATATGCTTTTGAAATCGTCGTGGTTTACTATTTCCTTCTCGGCCTCGTCAAGGGTCACTATCTCAACTTTTTGGGCATCGCTGCGTCGCAACGATACCTCAAAGTTCATGATACGGTATTTGATGGGGTCCTTCAATGGAGCGTTGAGGATGGCCTCCACCGTCACGCCTTTGATGAATCCCATCTCTATTATGCGTTTGCGGAAGGCTCCGTGGCCAGCCACACGTACCACTACACCTTTTGTACCTGTTTGTAGTTCAGAGAGTAACATTGCAAATTATTCCTAATTTGATTTTGCAAAGTTACTCATTGTCCATCAACTGTCCAATCCCTAATATTAGTGATTTTGCAAAGGCGTTTCTTGTAATATTAGCTTTACAGGAATGTGTTGATACCAGATTTCGCATTGTCCAGAAGGGTTTTTCTCAAGAAGTACACCTACGCAGCCGTCAGGCAGCAGTGTCATTGAAGAATAGACCGACGGCCCGTCGAACAATAGGTATGGGTCTTGCCAAGTCTCACCTTCATCGCGGCTTGTGAAAATGCTTACGTCTTCTCGTTGTAGTGAGTTGGGGATGCTGTGAAACAATATGTTGATGCTATCTCCGTGATCCATGGAGCAAACCCTGAGCATGTCACCATTGCAGGCATTGGATCTCAGACTTGTCCATCGTCCTTGCGTGCCCCATGTCTCGCCGCCGTCATCGGAATGGTTGTAGCCTCGCTCTCCGTTTTGGCGTACACTTATGAGTACTCGCCCGTCAACAAGTTCCATTAGTTTTGCCTCGTCGCCCCCACTATATGCCTTGTTAGAGACATGCCAAGTGTGACCGTTGTCATCGCTGTATACCACAAAGTTGTCGAGGATATTTGCGTTTTTCCTACACATGGCAGCGGCAAACATGATACGTCCGGCGTTCTCACCGCGTGTAAGCCGCAATCCGTTGCCTGAACCGAAAAAGGAGGCTTTGTAGCTTCGACATACCGTGTTTGATGCTTGGCTGCCCCATAGTTGCGAGGTAATGTCCTCCGGCTGACTCCATGTTATTCCACCGTCGTTGCTGCGGCACACATAGCTTCTTATTGGATCGCTTTCTGTCGATGCCCACAATCCGTTGCCTCCGACAAAAACACATACTACATCGCCGTTTTCACATTCTACAAGTGCGGCATCACCATAACCTCTTTTCACTCCCTGTCCTTCAGCAATGGTCACGGGCTCACTCCATGTGTGTCCTTTGTCTACACTGCGACGAATCACAATGTCAATGTCTTCTGGCAAATCGCTTTCGTTGTACCTGCGTTTGTCGCAAACAGCCAGTAGACTTCCGTCTTTTAGGCATAGTAATGCTGGTATACGCCAGTTTGCACTGCCATAGTTGCCTGGTTGGTAAAGGCAAAGTTCGAAGAATGTCGCGGTGTCAGAATCTCCTGATTCTGGGTTTGCTGAGCTCTCCTTTTTGCCGCAACTTATTAATAAGGCCGTCAACGCGGTGAAGAATAGTAATCTCTTTCTCATCAGGCTGTCAAAATATTTCTTGTATGGTGTGTCTTATTCCATTTATAATAAATTCATCTCCTGCGATTTTTCCTTTCAAAGCCAGGTAGATGGGGGTCTGTGCACTGATGGCAAAATAGTATTGCATCCCGGTTGGCGACTCATTGTCGTTGACCACAAATTTACCGGCACCGATACTGAGAAAAAACCGCTGCTTGTCAGTCACGACAATGGCACCGTGTTCGGCTTTTTCGAATGGCGGCATACGAAGAGCTTCGTTCAGGAACTGCAGACTGCTGTTGGCTGCTGCATATTGACGTGCATACATGTCGCGTGCACGCATCATCTTTGTACGGTAGCTGTCATAGCGATCCACATTGGCACCATACTCATTGCTTTGCTGCTGAGCAGAGTCCATTTCTTGCTTGGCGACATTGGCTATCTGCTGTTGATGGGCAATCAAGGCTTGAATAACCTTTAGACGTTTGTTCTCACGTTCGTTCATGGCTGTCATAGTGGTAGTATAATAAAACGGGCAGTCACAACTTGGCGACAGCCCGTTTTATTTTCAAATATTTATGTTGTTATTTGGTTCTTCCAGGGTAAACCTTCAAAGCCTCTTCCAAACATTTGATGGCGGCTTTGAGATCCTCTTTGCAGAGACAGTAAGTGATACGTGCTTGGCGACGTCCGCGTTCAGGATCTACATAGAAGCCTGTAGCTGGTGCTAACATGACGGTGGCACCATTATAGCTGAAGTCGGTCAGTAACCACTGGCAGAACTTGTCGCTGTCGTCGATGGGCAGGTCAATAACTGTGTAGAAAGCTCCCTTGGGCATTGGACAGAAACAGCCGGGAATCTTGTTGATGCCCTCGACTATAACATTGCGGCGGGAGATATACTCATTGTAGACGGCATCGAAATACTCTTGAGGAGTGTCGACAGCGGCTTCACCGAAGAACTGACCGAACGACGGAGGTGACAGACGGGCCTGGGCCAGTCGCATGGCGATGGCGTAGACCTCACTGTTGCGGGTTACCATGCAACCCACGCGGGCACCGCAGGCACTATAGCGCTTGGAGACGGAGTCGAAGAGGATGACGTTGCGCTCCAGGCCCTCGAGCTGCATGACGCTGAAATGCTTGTGACCATCGTAGCAGAATTCGCGATACACCTCGTCGGCAAAGAGGAAGAGGTCGTATTTCTTTATCAGCCCGGCCACTTTCAGCAGTTCCTCACGAGTATAGAGGTAACCTGTGGGGTTGTTGGGGTTGCAAATCATGATGGCACGGGTACGCGGCGTGATGGCCTTCTCGAAGTCCTCGATGGGAGGCAGGGCAAAGCCCGTCTTGATGTCGCTAGGGATAGTGACAATCTTGGCGTCGCACAGTTTGGCGAAGGTGTTATAGTTGGTGTAGTAAGGTTCAGGGATTATGATTTCGTCACCAGGGTTGAGACAGACGGTGAAAGCGAACTGAAGAGCCTCGCTGCCACCATTGGTTACGATAATCTGATTGGGTGTAACATCTATTCCGTGGCGGTTGTAATATTTGCACAGGGCTTGACGATATGACATGATACCGGCTGAGTGGCTATACTCGAGCACGCCGTGGTTTTCGGCCATTTCGTTGGCTTTTTCGGCCAATACCTTGAGTGCGCCTTTGGGCGTTTCGATATCTGGTTGGCCGATATTAAGATGGTACACATGTATTCCGCGCTCTTTGGCAGCGTCGGCGAAGGGAACAAGTTTACGGATTGCGGACTGGGGAAGTTCTAGTCCTTTTTTTGAAATCTGTGGCATGATAGGGATATGAAGTTATTATTGTTCAACTTTGCCTTTGATTTTCAGCACAAGTCTCGGGCTGTTTACGGCGTTGCTGTTTACAGTGATGGTTTTGGTGAAACTACCTACATTGTTGGTGTTGTATTTTACCTTGATGGTGCCGGTCTTGCCAGGCATGACGGGCTCTTTTGTCCAAGTAGGAGTGGTGCATCCGCAGCTGGCTCTTACATTGGTGAGAATCAGCGGCTCGGTACCATTGTTGGTAAATGTAAATTCGCATTCTCCGTTACCACCTTTTTGTATCGTCCCGTAGTCGTGCTCCATTTCATTGAATTCAATTTTAGGACCGTTCTTCGGAGCTTGTTTTTGGGTTGCTTCTTGTGCGTTCATGGCTGTAATTGCCATGCTTACAAATAAACTTAACAAAAAGAATTTCTTCATGATAAAAAGTTTTTTTAAGGTTTCTGCTTTATCTTTAGTACTGCAAAAGTACATTTTTTTTCATTTATGTAACTGATTACCCCCTTTTTTATTGTTTTTTTTGAATTTTTAATAATTCACCTATTGCCAAATCCTTTTCCTACCTTGAAACGGAAATGTCATATTAAATAATTCTGTTCCACGTTGGTAGGTGTTTAATAATAAAAAAAACATAAAAAAAGCACTGAAATCCAAAATAAATATGTATCTTTGCAGTCTTGATTGTAAAAACAAATTTTCTGTAAATATTAATCGTATAAAACTAACATTATGGCATTTAAAGGACAAATCGTTATCGATACCGAGCGTTGCAAAGGCTGTGGTGTATGCCTCGAAGCTTGCCCTATGCACTGCATCGAACTGTCGAAAAATGTAAATGGCAAGGGTTATAACTATACCCAAACCGTCAATGACAACTGCATCGGCTGCGCCTCATGCGCAATCGTTTGCCCGGACGGCGTGATTTCCGTCTACAAAGTTAAATGTTAAACAAGTAAAAGTAAGATAAACATGGCAAAAGAACTGAAATTAATGAAGGGCAATGAAGCTATTGCCCGCGCTATGATTGCCAGCGGTACGGACGGCTACTTCGGCTATCCTATCACTCCGCAGTCGGAAGTTATGGAAACGCTTATGGCCGAGAAACCTTGGGAGACCACGGGTATGGTTGTCCTCCAGGCTGAGTCTGAGCTTGCCTCTATCAACATGGTCTACGGCGGCGCAGCCACGGGTAAAAAAGTCGCTACCTCTTCTTCATCACCCGGAATTTCTCTTATGGCTGAGGGTCTGACCTATCTTGCCGGTGCTGAAATCCCCTGCGTTGTTATGAACGCTATGCGTGGCGGTCCTGGCCTCGGAACCATCCAGCCCGCACAGAGCGACTATTTCCAGAGCACAAAAGGTGGCGGACACGGCGACTATCAACTCTATGTCCTTGCTCCCTCCTCGGTTCAGGAAATGTATGACTTCGTTTTCGACGCTTGGGACATTGCTTTCAAGTATCGCAATCCTGTCCTGATTCTCACCGACGGTGCTATCGGCCAGTGTATGGAGAAATGCTACACTCGCGATTATGTACCTCGTTGGACTGAAGAAGAACGCCGCGCCAAGGCTCCTTGGGGCACATGGGGCAAACCTGCCAACCGTCCCCACAACATCATCACTTCACTCGAACTCGATTCTGCACGTCAGGAAGTCTTCAACCAGAAACTTCAGAAGAAGTATGCTCAGATGAAGGAAGAGGATGTCCGCTTTGAAATGCTCGGTTGTGAAGATGCTGACTATATTTTTGTGGCTTATGGTACTTCTGCCCGTATCTGCATGAAATCTATGCAGCTGGCTCGCGAGAAAGGCTTAAAGGTCGGTCTGCTCCGTCCTATAACCCTCTATCCCTTCCCCTCCAAGCAGGTCGCTGAACTGGCAAACCGCGTCAAAGGTATGCTTTGCGTCGAAATGAGCGCCGGTCAGATGATCGAGGATGTTAAACTGGCTGCCGAATGCAAGATTCCTATCGAGCATTACGGCCGTTTCGGTGGCATCATCCCCACTCCGGAAGAGGTTCTTGAAGCAATGGAAAACAAAATCATAAAGTAATAATTGTGATTAGTGGAAAGTGACCAGTGAATAGAACTGCTATAAGTTTTTTCAATTCACGATTCGCAATTCACAATTCACCAAATAATGAATCATTATGTCAAATTTAGATATAGTAAAACCTGAGAATCTGGTTTATCAGAAATCAAAAGTTTTGACGGATGCCGTTATGCACTATTGCCCAGGCTGTGGCCATGGTACGGCTCACCGCATCATCGCTGAGGTTATCGAGGAACTCGGCATCCAAGACAAGACCATCGGTGTATCCCCTGTCGGATGCTCTGTGATGGCCTACAATTATTTTGACGTAGACTTCCAGGAGGCTGCTCACGGACGTGCTCCGGCTGTCGCTACCGCCATTAAACGTCTCAATCCCGATTGCTACGTGTTTACCTATCAGGGAGACGGCGACCTTGCCGCTATCGGTACCGCCGAGACCATCCACGCTTGCAACCGTGGTGAGAACATAACTATGGTGTTTATCAACAACGCTATCTATGGTATGACTGGTGGTCAGATGGCTCCCACTACTCTGCTGGGTATGAAGACCGCCACCACACCTTATGGCCGTGACCAGAAACTCAACGGCTGGCCGTTCCAGGTCACTGAGTTGTTGGCTCAGCTGCCGGGTACTTATTATGTCACCCGTCAAAGCGTTCACACCCCTGCCAATGTCCGCAAGGCTAAGGCAGCCCTCAAGAAGGCTTTTGAGAACCAGAAACTCGAAAAGGGTGTCAGTTTCGTCGAAATCGTTTCTAGCTGTAACTCTGGCTGGAAGATGACCCCCGTACAGGCCAATAAGTGGATGGAAGAGAACATGTTCCCGCAGTATCCGCTTGGAGACATCAAGGTCGATGGTGAATTAGTTAAGAAATAATTATTAATCGTTAAAGTTGTTGAACTGTTTTGCTTATAAACACTTCAACATTTAACATATCAACAATTAAAATTATGACAGAAGAAATAATCATCGCTGGATTCGGTGGACAGGGAGTCCTTTCAATGGGTAAGATCCTTGCCTATTCTGGCGTTATGGAAGATAAGGAAGTGCTCTGGATGCCCTCCTATGGTCCGGAGCAGCGCGGTGGTACGGCTAACGTCACCGTTATCGTCAGCGACGAGCGCATTAGCTCGCCCATCATCAGCAAATTCGATACCGCTATTGTTCTTAACCAGCAGTCTCTTGACAAGTTCGAGAAGAGTGTAAAGCCTGGCGGAATGCTGATTTACGATCCTAACGGCATTACTCACGAACCCACACGTCGCGACATCAATATCTACAAGATTCCCGCAACCGAGAAGGCTACGGAGAAGGGTATTGCCAAAGTCTTTAACATGATTGTCCTCGGTGGTTTCCTCAAACTGAAACCGATCGTTGGCAGTGAGTTCATCCACAAGGGTCTTGAGAAATCTCTGCCTGCTCGTCACCATGCCCTCATCCCGCAAAACGAGGAGGCTATCGAGCTCGGCAAGACTCTCATTGAGCCTGTGTTCACTCTCTAATGGGTGCATGTTGCAACGTCGTTGCAACACATTATACCGTGCCTGAGGCACTGAATCAGAATCAACCCCCACACTGCAAAGAATTCCTTTTGCAGTGTGGGGTTGTTATAATATAGCAAACTTGTATCGAAGAGACACTATAAAATGTTAATGCAATGAAACAAACCACATTGTGTTATCTCGATCGTGGAGACCAATACCTTATGCTCCATCGTGTCAAGAAACAGAACGATGCTAGCCACGACAAATGGATTGGGGTGGGAGGGAAGTGCGAAGCCGATGAAAGCCCCGATGAATGTATGTTACGCGAAGTATTTGAAGAAACAGGACTTATCGTTACATCATGGCATTATAGAGGCATAGTTACATTCATCTCTAATATATGGCCTTGCGAGTATATGCACCTTTTTACCGCAGATAAATGGAATGGTAGAGAGACTGACTGTGATGAAGGTGATTTGCAGTGGGTTGATAAACGAGAACTCTTCAATTTGACTTTGTGGTCAGGCGACCGTATATTCCTGCGTCTTATTATGAATCCAGACCAGCCTTTCTTCTCACTCAAACTCGTCTATCATGATGACGATCTCATATCTGTAAAACTTGATGGCAAACCATTGGCTATATAGATTGGATGAATGAAATTAGATGTAATGTTGTTCGCAAGGTTTATTGTTTGCAAAACAATTACTTATGATGCCAGCGGCTTATATTCGGACAATGCTTGTATAGTTTAATCCGTATAAAAAAAGCACCGAAAACTTTCGGTGCTTTTTTCTTTTGAACAGGGGCTTAGCTTATTCAGCGTTAATGATGGCTTTGTGAACTGCATTCCAGCCAGCAGCATTCAAACCCCAGTTGTTCGTAGAGTTCTTATTGCCCTGAACTCTTACTTTTCTTCTCTTTACTTTTTTGTTTGCATTAATGCCCATGATACATTATCTTATTTTGTTCAACTTCTTGATTGTTAGTTTGAAAAGCCGTTTTTCGTTTTTTGAAACGTCTTGCAAAATTATATCAATTATTTAATATACACAAATAATTGTTGATTTTTTTGCATATTACTACTGTAACTTATTATCCTTCAAGATGTTCTTTGCGCAATAAATCGTTAACGGTCTTTACAGGGTTGAAAGTGGCAAGCGGAACCTCTACAAACAGAGTTATCCATTCTGCCATGGCTCCGTTCCATAGACCTGGAAGTTCCTGCGATTTTACCGTTAGAGCCCCCTTGGTCTTCTTGCTTATAAAGCCAGTCTGCGGGTCAACATATTTTCTCAGATTGAAATACCGTCCTTTGTAATCTTTTGTTGCGCAAACCAAATCTACGGGGTTGAAGTGTGTCGCTGAATTTAATATTGCCTCTTGTTCGGGGTCTTTTCTGTTTATTTGTGCTGTCTCGACAATCTGTAGACTTCTGATTCCATGTGTGTTCTCTGTGAAGAATGGACCTCCGCCAGGCTCTCCTTGGTTCTTCACCATTCCACATACTCGCATCGGGCGATTCAGTTTCTGCATTAATATGGTGCACTGCTCCTCGTTTGAGAGTTTGGTGAAATTCTCGGGTAATGAAATCTGCAGGCTGTCTTTTGCAAACTTGGCAATCTTTTGCAGCGTTTTTTTGTCTGGGGACTTGTCTAGTATTCGCAGGTATTCAAACGTTTGCTGTTGGAGTTCTAGCAATAGTCCGGCAATCACTTGTTTATAAATGATTGTCGTGTGTTTCATCCAGTCGGGGACAACATTGTCTATGTTCTTAATAAAAATGATGTCGGCTCGACATTCGTTAAGGTTCTCTATAAGAGCGCCATGTCCTCCGGGTCGGAATGTGAGTTTTCCATTCTCGTCACGGACAGGGTTGTTATATTCATCTACTGCAAGTGTGTCGGTGTAATGCTTTTGTTCAGAGAATGTTATATTGAGTTTTATTCCGAGCTCGGATTCATAGTACCTCTTTACTTCTGCAATCTTTTTTTTGAATAGAGGACGGTGCTCGGGTGATACTGTAAAATGTAGGTTGACTTTACCGTCGTTGTTTTTGGCATATGCAGCACCTTCTACAATATGCTCTTCAATTGCTGTGCGGCTTATTCCTCCGTAACGGTGGAATTTTAGCAGTGCTTTTGGTAATGAACCGTACCCAAGGTATTGCTCTTTAAGTAAATAGTTTATTACGGTCGTGAAATCCCCACGGTCCATATAATCCCCAAAATCGAGTGACGATTTCTCCATGCATGCTTGCAGATCCTCAAAAAAGGCGAAACTGCGTATGTGCTGCAAAAACTCTTTTACATTTGGAAACTCTTTCTCGAAGTTTGTGGCCACTCCGAAATAGGTTGATGTAAATGCATAAAGTTCTTTGAACATGCGCGTTGCAGCACCAGATGCCGGCACGAATTTCAGTATCTTTTTTCCGTTGGAAAGCTTCTTGTACGACGCAGAAAAGCGCATGATTTCTTCGTCTGTCATGCGCTTCACTCCGTGGTTCTCCACGGTGGCTGCTTCCAAAAGTTTGGTTTTTGGGAAGCCTTTTCTGAAATTGTCAAGTTGAAGTTCTACATCCTTTGCCGTAAGACCCATGCTTGCAATCTGTTGCAAGTCTTTTTCTGTAAAGGCGTGAGTCATCTCGGTCCTCGTTATTTGTTTCTGTATTCGCGGATAATGGTAGATTCGAGATTCACTGTTGCCTTCACAACTTCGCCTTCTTTAAGACGTATAGTGTTGTTGCCCTTGCGATAGCAGTAGAATACGTCGCGCGTGTAAACCGAGTCATAGCCTGTCTCGTATTTAGCCGACACATTGAAAATAGCAGGGGCTTTGAACGATGTCTTGAACATTCCATTGGCATCGGTGTATCCTTCGGAACTCACATAGCTGCTGTCTATGTCAATTTTCACAAAAACGTCCTTGACGGGCTTCTTTGTGACTTCGTCAACGACGGTTATTTCAACATAGCAGTCTGTGTCTTTATCGCAGGCTCCAAAGAAAAAAGCTGAGAATCCGCCCATTAAAACAAGGCATGCAATGATTAAAATCTTTTTCTTCATATTTTTTATTTTATTTCGTTCTGTTATGATTTTTTTGACTACTTTTGCACTGCAAAATTAATAATTTTATATGTCATGAAAGGAAAAAAACTTACTTTTTTGTTATTTTTTTTCGCAGCAATATGTTCTTGCGGATCTCAAGCATCTAAAAATCAGTTAGATGATTCTGGTAAAAAAGGATCTAACAATAATGCTCAACCCTCAGTGTCAGATGCCTCCACAACCGATAATAATGTCTCTTTAAGGCCTGAAGATGAAAAAAAGTATTATGTTTTGATTGAGACTTCTTATGGAAATATGGTTGCGGAACTCTATAATGAGACTCCTCTGCATCGCGACAATTTTATTAAGCTTGTAAAGGAAGGATTCTATGACGGACTATTGTTCCATCGGGTTATCAACAATTTCATGATTCAGGGTGGTGACCCAGAGTCACGCAATGCTAAGCCGGGACAAATGCTCGGCAACGGCTCGCTTGGCTATACTATACCGGCCGAGTTTGTAAAGGGTCTGATTCATCGTAAAGGTGCTCTTGCCGCAGCGCGCATGGGCGACAATGTCAATCCCAGGAAGGAGTCCTCTTCTTGTCAGTTCTACATTGTGCAGGGCAACGTTTGGCCGGCCGATCAGCTCCAGATGATGTCTTATCAGATGGGTAGGGCTTTCGACCAGCAACAGATGGAGGTGTACACAACAGTCGGAGGCACCCCGCATCTTGACTATGACTACACTGTTTTCGGTCAGGTTATTGAAGGCCTTGATGTTATCGATAAAATTGCTGCTGTTAAGTGCGGCGCTGCTGATCGCCCCGTTAAGGATGTGAAAATGAAAATCTCTATTATCGAACGATAAAACTATAAATCTGAATTATGTCAATGATAAACCAAATTGAGGACTTTATACGCGACATACAACTCGCCTCTATTGAGAAGGCAGACGATAGAGCGGCTTTTGCTGAACAATTCAGAATAAAATATCTCGGCAAGAAAGGTGTTATAAGCGACCTTTTCGAACAGTTCAAGTCTGTTCCTAACGAACAGAAAAAGGAAATTGGTCAGGCTCTCAATCGTCTGAAAAATGCTGCTCAGGCAAAAATCGAAGAGTTTAAACAGAATGTAGGAAACTCTGAGCAATTGTCTCAGACCATGGATCTTACGCTTCCAACGGATTATTCAGCACTGGGTAGCCGCCATGTGCTTTCTGTTGTGATGAACGAAATAACCGACATCTTTTCAAGAATTGGTTTCACTGTCGCCGAATCAGTTGAGATCGAGGACGATTGGCATCTTTTCTCTGCCTTGAATTTTCCCCCAGACCATCCGGCACGTGACATGCAGGACACTTTCTTCGTCGAAAAACAGGAAGGACGTCAGGAAGTCGCTCTTCGCACCCACACCTCTTCTGTTCAGGTCAGGGTTATGGAAAACAACAAGCCTCCGATTCGCATTATTGCTCCCGGTCGCGTTTTCCGCAATGAGGCAATATCTGCTCGAGCTCACTGTATTTTTCATCAAGTCGAGGCTTTATATGTAGATAAAAAGGTTACTTTTGCTGACTTGAAGCAGACGTTACTCTATTTTGCAAAAGAAATGTTCGGAGAACAGACTCAGATACGTCTACGGCCTTCATATTTCCCGTTTACAGAACCTTCTGCTGAAATGGACATCTCGTGCAATATATGCGGAGGCAAAGGATGCAATATTTGTAAAGGGACTGGATGGCTTGAGATTCTCGGTTGTGGCATGGTCGACCCGAATGTTCTTGAAGCCTGTGGCATTGACAGTAAGGTCTACAGCGGATTTGCTTTGGGCATGGGTGTTGAACGAATGGCTATGCTTAAATATCAGATTCGTGATCTGCGTCTCTATTTTGAGAACGATTTACGTTTCTTGCGCCAGTTTGAAGCTTTGGTATAATAACATATAAGTTTTTTATACCATGGCATTTATAGATATCGAGAACATGGAATTCTATGCATTCCATGGTTGCTTTTCTGAAGAGAAAAATATTGGTACGCATTTCCGTGTCAGCTTACATATGCAGGTTGACACGGAAATTGCTCAAAAGTCTGATAGCATTGACGATACCGTTAATTACCTTTCGGTATATCAGGCGGTAAAACGTCAGATGATGGTTCCTTCTCGTCTTTTGGAAAATGTTGCTGACAGGATTGCTACGAGTGTTCTTTCCGAATTTCCATCTATTGAATTCGTATCTGTCAAGGTATCAAAGCTTAATCCTCCACTTGGAGGCAAAATGGAGTCAGTTTCTTTAACGATTGAAAAAACTCGCGTTATTTTATCGTAACCTTCTGATTCCATACTAACTTATCTCAATAATTGGAGCATCATATCAATCCGTGGTCGTGGAAACTGTAATATGTCGGAGCGTGTTTCCCGTCTATCCCGACAATGATATGCTCTATAAGATTTATTCTTAGCAATTTCCCTGCATCAATGATACTTTTTGTGAGTCGTTTGTCGTCAAGACTCGGCTCCGTTATTCCCGAAGGATGGTTGTGAGCTACGGCTATCGATGTGGCGTTTTTCTCAAGAGCCGTGCTGAATATTTTACGATGGTCGACTCCCGTTTCGGTTAATCCACCTGACGAAATGCGTTGTTTGAATATGACTTTGTTCTTGACATTCAGATAAATTGCCCAAAATTCTTCATAGGGAAGATCTATTAGTGATGGACTTATGAAGTTGAATAGGTCTAAACTGTCCTTTATTGTGTATTCTTTCTGATCGGAATTTTCGTTTAACAGTCTGTATCCAAGCTCTAAAGCAGCAGTGATGCTTATCGCTTTGGCTTCGCCGATGCCTTTGAAGTTTTTGGTGAGCTCTTTTATGCTTTGACGAGACAGCTTCGACAGGCTGTTTTCGCTACGGTTCAGTATCTCTTTTGCCACGTCTACAGCACTTTGCCCCGCTGTTCCGCTGCCAATAAGTATGGCTATTAGTTCAGCGTTGCTTAGTTCTTTTTTACCTTTCTGCAATAGTTTTTCTCGGGGCCTGTCTTCCAAAGCCCATTCTTTCACTGTCAAACCACTGCTTTTCTTTGTTTTATCTACATTTGTCCTTTCGGTTCCTTTTCGTTGTTTTGCCATCATGTTTTCGATTCTGAATTTTTGTGCAAAGATACGCATTTTTTTTGACATTTTGCACATGTTGATTTCTAACGCTTTATTGTTTTGTTATGTAAATAATATAGATTTTTTTACAAAAAATGTTGGCAAGTCAATAAAAATTCTTATTTTTGCATGTTCAAAATGTACAATAACTAAAAAAAACTTTAACACGTAAGATATGCAGAATAAAGGACTTATCAAGTTTTTGGCGATTACTTTTGTACTCGTTTGTCTATTCCAATTGTCGTTTTCTTTCGCTACAAGGCATGTTGAGAAGAATGCGAGAAAGGTAGCTGGTGAATATATTGAGAGTTCACAGGGAAAGGCTGATATTCAGCTTGCTTTGGCTACTAAAGAAGCAAAAAAACTCTCCTTGGACTATCTCGAAAGTGAAATCGGACAGAATCATTTGGAAGAATGCTATGATTCATTGTCGGTCGGGCTGTTGCCTAACGAAAAGCTCAACAAACTTGCTATTAGGGACTCCATACGTAGGGACTGTGAGAATGAGTATGTCGCATTAATCACTGGTAACAAATTAAATGAATTGCAGAATGCAGCCTCCTTTGAAGGTGCTAAATATTGGCAGAATCGCCAGTCGATGCTCGACAACTGGTCTGCCATCATCGCTGACTCTCTCCGCAAGAACAGAGAAGGTCAATATCTTGATTCCATGGCCAATGAAAAAGTTTGGCTTGGATTTACCTACAGAAAATGCCAGGCCCGTGAAATCAACCTCGGCCTCGACCTTAAAGGTGGTATGAACGTGATGCTTGAGGTTTCGACAGTCGATGTTGTCAAGGCTTTGGCTGGCAATCGTGCTGACGATACTTTCAATAAGGCAATTGACCAGGCTCTGAAGGATCAGGAGTCTTCAAACACTGATTTCGTTTCTCTTTTCTATGAGGCCATCAAGAAAATCAACAAGGATGTGCGTCTGTCGAAATACTTTGGCGGCAAGCTCAACGGAATCACGGTTAACGAGAACGATAACGACAAGGTTATTGCAGAGTTGAAGAACAAAACCAGTGAAGCTTACGAGAAAACTTACGATGTCATTACCAGACGTATTGACAAGTTCGGTGTCGCTCAGCCTAACATCCAGAAGCTTTCGGCTACTGAACGTATCCTCGTTGAGCTCCCGGGTGTGAAAGACCCCAAGCGTGTACGCAAACTCCTCAGAGGTACTGCTAAACTTGAATTTTGGGCCACCTATAGCATCAAGGATGATCAGACCCAGGCCGAATACAATCGCATGTATAATACATTGGTCCAGACTGATGAATTATGCGCTTCCAAGAAACGTGGCAATTCTAATGATACTATCTCCAATGCACATCCTCTTCTCTCCCTCGCTGTCTCCGTGCGCGGTCCTCACCCTGACCCAAAAGTGAAGGACAGCATCGACTACACCCCGCGTGCACCTGAAATCATGTTTGTCCGTGAAACTGATACTGCAAAGGTTAATAGCTACATCAGAGAAGGTATCTCTGGAAATATAATTAACCGTAAGGAAGTGAAATTCCTCTGGTCATATAAACCTCACAAACATGATTCAAAGGTTTACATCCTTTACGCTATCAAGGTTGAGGACTATGACAACGAGACCGGCGAACCCAAGGCTAAACTCGAGGGCGATGTCGTTACCGATGCACGTCAGGATTTCGACCAGAACGGTAATGAAATTTCCATGACAATGAATTCCGACGGTGCCCGCATTTGGAAGAACGTCACTCATGATAATATCAACAAATGCGTTGCTATCGTGCTTGACGACGAGGTCTACTCGGCTCCTAATGTCAATGACGAAATTGCTGGTGGCCGTTCATCCATTACTGGTGACTTCACACTTGAAGAGGCTAAGGACCTTGCCAACGTGCTCAAGTCAGGTTCTCTCCCTGCTCCTGCTCGTATCGTCCAGGAGGAAATCGTTGGACCTTCGCTCGGTCAGGAATCCATTCACAAGGGTTTGATCTCTTTCATCCTCGCATTTATTATTGTTCTTATTTATATGGTGGTATTCTACAACCGCGCCGGTTGGGTCTCGGTTGTTGCACTTATCACTAACGTGTTCCTCCTTATGGGCGTTTTGGCATCTCTTGGTGCTGTGTTGACACTGCCTGGTATCGCTGGTATAGTACTTACCATGGCTATGGCCGTCGACGGTAACGTCATTATCTACGAACGTATAAAGGAAGAGCTTCGCGCAGGCAAGAATCTCGCCAATGCTATCGATGAAGGTTTCAAGAACGCTATGTCGGCTATCATCGACGGTCAGGTGACTACCTTCCTCCTTGGCCTCGTTCTTATCATGTTCGGTTCGGGTACTATTAGAGGTTTCGCAGTCACTCTCTGCATTGGTATTGTTACCTCTCTGTTCACGAGTATCTTCATTACACGTCTGGTTATTGACTGGATGCTGAACCACAAGAAGAAACTCAACTTCTCCTTCAGCTTTAGTGAAAACTTCATGCGCAATGCTAATTTCGACTTCATGGGCAAGCGCAAGACCTTCTACATCATCGGTGTCACAGCAATACTCATTTGCTTCATCGGTATCTTCGCTCACAAAATGAGCCTCGGCATTGACTTCACCGGAGGTCGTACTTATGTTGTCCGTTTCGACAAGGATGCCAATATTGGTGAGATCCGCGACAAGCTTACCACTGAGTTTGGTAAGAATGTCGAGGTCAAGTCATTTGGACCGAGCAATCAGGTGAAGATCACCACCAACGTCAATCCCAAAGATTTTGAGGAAAGCTACCGTACCACGTACAAGATTGACAAAGACAGTGCCGTAACAGAGGATCAGATTATCAACGACAAACTGTACACGAGTTTGAAGCAGTCCTTTAACAACAGTGATCTTACCTATGAGGAATTTGTAAATGCAGAACCTCATGGTGGTATTATTCAGTCTGCCCAGGTTGAGGCCACAATGGCTTCTGATATGAAGCGTTCGGCTATATTGGCTGTCTTGGGTGGTCTGCTCGTTATCTTCGCTTACATCGGAATTCGATTCAGAAGCTGGCGTTTCGGTGTCGGTAGTATCGCTGCCTTGTCACACGATACCATCCTTATTATCGGTTTGTTCGCCCTACTCCATGGTCTCCTTCCGTTCAGCCTTGATGTTGATCAGTCGTTCATCGCAGCTGTACTTACTGTGATCGGTTACTCAATCAATGCTACCGTGGTTATCTTCGACCGTGTGCGTGAGAACAGAACCCTATATCCGAAACGTGACATGATTCAGCACATGAATGATGCTATCAATGCAACGTTGGCTCGTACCATCAATACTTCGGGTACAACCTTCTTCACTCTGTTGATGATGTTCATCTTCGGTGGTGAGGTTATCCGCGGATTCATCTTTGCCCTCTTGGTCGGTGTCATCTGCGGTATGTTCTCCTCTGTCTGCCTTGCATGCCCCATCGTTTATGAGGTGAGCAAACGCAGAGAACTCAAAGCAAAAAATAATAATAAGTAGTATTCTATAATATATAGTCTTCTTCGGAATATCTATGGATTTTATAGAGATTATAATCACAATAGCCATCCTCGGATTGGGCAGTCTATTGACCGGCGGCAATAAGAAATCGTCGGAAAAGAAGCCTGCTCAAAAACAGAATAATGGTCAGGGTCGTGCCAAAAATGTGGTACGACCTGCCATGGCTTCTGCTAATGCAGGCTCTGTGAAATCCAACGAATATCGTAATCGCGCTGCCCGTAATAATAGCAGTACCATAGCCCAAGATTATTTCTCTTATGAGAATCAGCCGATTGATTGGGATTCTCACGACAATGTTGACAACACTCGTCGAGAGCAGACTCCGGCTTATAACCCTCTTGAGCAAATGGGAGGCTTCAATTTGCGACAGGCATTCATATATCAGACTATTCTGCAGAACGACTACATCTCTGACATGAAATAAATTTAATAATTAACTCTATACAAAAACGACAAGTATGTTTAGAAAGGTACTATTAACAATTGGGCTGCTATTGGTCGCACAGGTTGTGGCCTTTGCGCAGGGTACCATTAAAGGTATCATCTCTGACGAAAAAGGAGAGCCCCTTATCGGTGCGAAAGTGTCTATATGGCAGGATGGCCAGCAGGTCGGTGCTGCCAAAACAGGCTTGGATGGCGGTTATACCATAAAAGGTGTCCAAGTGGGTAAATACGACATAGAGGTATCGTATACCAGCTATTCCACCGTGAAATCAACAATCGATGTTAAAGCATCTGGATTCACTGTCTACAATGAATCTCTTGGCAAGTCCACTACGGTCCTGGGACCTGTGATTGTCAAGGAACATAAGGTGCCTGTCATCGAAATTGGTACTCCTGAAACTGGAGCACGTATCTCCGCCGAGGATATCGGTAGAATGCCTACCAACTCGGTCGAGGGTATAGTCGCTGCGGTGGCCGGTGTCGGTTACGACGACGGTGGTACAGGATCCGCCCGTGGTGAGGATAACATGGTCACCATGAAGAATGGTGTTCGTACTCGTACGGGTGTCAATGTCCCCAAGGAAGCCATCGCTGAAATCCAGGTGATTCTTGGAGGTACTCCCGCCAACATCGGTGAGGCTATCGGTGGTACGCAGATTATTACTCTTAAACCGCCTTCAACAAATTTAATGGGCCTCGTGAAGTACGAAACCTATCTTGACTACCGTCTCTATAACAGCTTGGTCGTTTATTTGAGTGGCCCTGTTATCAAGACTGCCATCAGGGATGACGAAGGTAAGGAAACGGGTAAGCGTACTTTCCTTGGCTTCCGTTTTACTGGTCAGGGATCTACAGCTAAGTTCCCTTACTACAGACCTAAGGACGGTCGTTATCTTGTCGTAAACGATGCGAAAGTAATGGAAATAGAAGCCGCTCCTCTCGTATACGATCCAGTGGAACGTACCGTGAATTATACGGCCGAAACTCAGTTGACAAGAAATGACTTTGTCTCGATTAAGCGTCCCACAGCAAATAACTATTATGCAAATAGTGATCGCGAGGCTAACTTCCGGAACTATTCTGTCGGACTTGAGGGTGCTCTTGATTTCCGTTTCTCCGAGTATACATCTCTCGTACTCAACGGTGAGTTCGACTTTTCATATTCCCCCAGCACCTCTCTAAGCTATTTCCCGCTCAACCTTCACAACGCTGCTAATGGCGTGTCAAAGGTTAAGAACTTTGTAATCACGGCCGATTTCGTCCAACGTTTCAAAGATCCGGAACCGACTACAGACGAGTCTAACTCCGCAGAGAAGGTTGACCCTGTTGTGTCGAAAGTAATGTATCAGATTACGGCCATGTTCAACCGCTACTCTGCAAAGAGTTACAATGAACATTTTGGCGACGACATCTTCAAATATGGTCATATCGCCACTTTCAACCGTACTCAGGAGCGTTCGTATGAAATCCGTTCTGACTACAACTACCATGGCACCACTCAGGCTGCTCATGTACAAAATGGTTGGATTGAAAGAGTTGAGTATGTTGCCCCGTCGCCATACAATCCTCTTTTGGCCAACTATACAAATCAGTTGTTCAACGATCCGAATATGGCAGGCCTTCGTCCTTACTTGACTTCGTTTGATATGATTCGCGGTTTTAATGGTCTTCTCAATGGTTATTCCCCTTCGAATGTGTATGGCCTGTTTTCAAATGTAGGTGTTCAGAGCGGTTCCTACTCCAAGTCAGAAAACAACTACTACTTTGTTTCTGCTAAGGCTGCCGCTACAATCTTGAAGCATGATATTGAAATCGGTTTCCAGTATGACCAGGTCAACGAGGCCTCTTATGGTCTTTCTGCCTACAGCCTCTGGCAGCTGATGCGCGATAATGCTAATGCTCATATCACCCAGCTCGACTATGATCATCCTATTGAATATTTCAAAGGCTCTGACCTCTATGTTGATTACAATCGCAAGGTTGGTGGTGGTATCACCCATTTTAGTGAGTCTCTCCGTCAAGCCCTTGGTCTTGATCCCAATGGTAGTGACTGGCTCGACATCGACCGTTATTCCCCCAACGACTACGAAAGTTTCGGTGGCATCAATATGTTCTCTGCCAACGAACTCTTCAATTCCGGTAACCAACTTGTGAGCTACTATGGTTTTGATCATACTGGCGAGAAATACAACTCACGTACCTGGAGCCTTGATGACTTCTTCGATCCTGTTGGACGTGGTCACAAGAACTATCAGTACATTCCCGCATTCTCTCCCATTTACGCTGCTGGTTACATTCAGGATAAATTCTTCCTCTCCGACCTTATCTTCAACGTTGGTGTCCGTGTAGACTATTTCGACGGTAACCAGATGGTTCTGAAAGACCCCTATCTGCTGTATGAGTCTTACACTGTCGGTGATCTGCGTTCTGGTTCGGCACCCTATGATTTGGGTAACGGACGTACCAGTTTCCCCAACGCCGCACAGGATGATTGGGTAGTCTATGTCAACGAGTCCAAGAATGATGTTCCTACCATTCTCGGTTATCGTAGCGGTGGCACTTGGTATGATGCTGACGGTGTCCAGGTCAATTCTCCCAACGAAATCAAGGGTGAGTCTGGTAAACCGAATCCCTATCGTACCAAGGGTGACGGTGGTGGACAGGATATCTTCCAGAACGGTAATGCCAGTGGTAACAAAATCTCCTCGAGAGCTTTCAAAGACTACGATCCTCAGATTGTTGTCATGCCACGTATCGCTTTCTCATTCCCTGTTAGCGACAAATCTCAGTTCAAGGCCAACTATGATATTATTGCTCGTCGTCCCTCCGGTGGATGGCAGGCCGACTACCTGAGCTATCTCTATATGAACAGAATATCTGGTAGCATCAACAACCCCAACCTGAAGCCTGAGCGTATCACCAACTATGAGCTTGGTTTCCAGCAAGCGCTCAACGAGGAGAAGACAGCTGCTATCAGCATCTCTGCTTACTACAAAGAAACCCGCGACCTTATTCAGCTGGTTCAGTATGCTGGCGCTGACCCCAACCAGAGCTACTATTCCTATGATAACCTTGACTTCAAGACAATCAAGGGTTTCTCCCTCTCTTTTGACATGCGTCAGTCCAAGAACATACGTATCAACGCCAACTACACCCTTCAGTATGCTGAGGGTACTGGTCTGTCGTCCACAACGATGTCAGAGCTTATCAAGGATGGCTACACCACTCTCAAGATGCTCAACCCCATTAGCGATGACCGTCGTCACGAGTTCAAGGCTAATGTCGACTACCGTTTCAATAAGGGCGAAGGTCCCAAGATTACCCGTGTTGTGAAGGATGAAAACGGTAATGACCGTAAGAAAGATATCTTCCCGCTCGAGAACTTTGGTGTCAACTTCCTCGCTGTCGCTCAGTCAGGTCGTCCTTATACCAGACAGTTCAGCAATACTCAGCAGACAATTGTCGGTAGCTATCGCGGTGCACGTCTGCCTTGGGGATTCTATTTCGACGTTGTCGTCGACAAATCTTGGCCTATCGAGATTAAACGTCACGACGGCAAGGCTCCGAAGCGTACTATGCTCAATGCCGCTGTCACTGTCAGAAACCTCTTTGACATCAGAAATGTCACTGGCGTGTTTTCTGTGACTGGCAACCCGACCGATAACGGCTACCTCACCGACCCCGAGACCCAGTCTGTTATCAATGCTTATCTCAATCCAGAATCGTTCCGTGATATGTACAGCATCATGCTGGGCAACAATTATTGGAACTACTCCTCGCCGAGAACAATCCGCGTTACTCTGACCTACAGTTTCTAACAGTGTATTTGTAATTCTGAATGAGATTTTAACACGAGAAAAATTATAAAGAAATGAAAAATATATTTATTAAAACAGTCTTGTTGGCTTTGTTGTTCTCATCCATAGTGGGAACAGTATCGGCTCGTGAATGCACTGAATGTAGAAAAAACAGTGCAAAGAAGGCCATGATACAACGTAAAGCCGCTGTGTGTAAAAGAGCACAGAGTACTGCCGAGCTTAACGTTAACAATGTCCGCGCTTTGATTAACGGTTACGGTAACATGTGGTACGACGGCAGTATTGCCAGGTACTATATTCCCAAAGACGGCAATTCAACACCTCTTTATTGTGCCGCTCTATGGATTGGCGGAACTGACGTCAACGACCAGCTCCGTATCGCCGCTCTCCGTTTCGGTCAGGATGGTGATGACTATTGGCCGGGTCCGTTGACCATCGACGGTACCGCTGATGTCACAATAGAGGTATGTAACTACTATGACCGTCATTACAAAATCAGCCAGGCTGAGGTGCAGACTTTCATGCAGATGTTCGACTATTCGTCCAATCCTCCTGTCGCAAATGACAAGTATGACGAAGGTGCAATCGCCCAAGTTATCAAGGAATGGCCTGCTCATGGCAACTTTGCCAACCAGTCCAGATATCTGGCTCCATTCTTCGATGCTGACGGTGATGGTGTCTACAACTATCAGAAAGGTGACTATCCCTACTATGATTTCGACAACGCCCTCTGTCCCCGTACTCTTAAGGCAAGTCTCGCCCCTGGCGAAACCTACAGGCCTTTCCCGACCATGGAGGACTCTCTGGGCATAGTCTCTGGTGGTCTGCTTAGCGACCAGGTCCTCAAGGGTGACCAGACTATTTGGTGGGTATTCAACGATATGGGTAACGTCCACACCGAATCTGGCGGACAGCCCATTGGTCTTGAAATCCGTGCTCAGGCCTTCGCATTCTCGTCAAATGACGAAATCAATGACATGACTTTCTATTCCTACGAAATCATCAACCGTTCCACCTATGAACTCCGTAATACCTATTTCAGCCAGTGGGTTGACCCAGACTTGGGTTATGCTCAGGACGACTATATTGGTTGCGACGTAAAACGTGGTCTCGGTTATTGCTACAACGGTGACGAGAGCGACGGTCCCGGAACAGGTGCCTACACTGGTGGCGTTCCCCCTGCAGTAGGTATTGACTTCTTCCAGGGCCCCTACATGGATCCTGATGGTATGGATAACCCGAAGATTGATATCAACAAGATGCGTCTGTACTATCCCAACGAACTTGAAAACTATCGTCTTCCCGATCGTCCTGGTTACGACACCATTTCGCTGACCGACGATGCCGACCTTTACTATGCTCCCTCTTGTGCATGGTATTTCCAGCCTAACGACTCCATCGGTAACTGCGCCATCAACGGTGTTAACTTTGGTAACAATATCATTGATGATGAACGTTTCGGTATGCGTCGTTTCGTATACTATGACAACTCGAACGATAAAGTTCATGGTGAGCCTTCCAAGGCTACCGACTATTACAACTACCTTCAGGGTTACTGGATGAATGGTCAGCACATGAAATATGGTGGTAACGCCGTTTCCGTTGGTACCACCGATCTCAACTGCGACTTCATGTTCCCGGGCGATAGCGATCCTTTGCATTGGGGTACCAATGGCGTCATTCCTGAAAAGAACCCTGATGACTGGACTGAGGTTACTTCTGGCGACGATGTTCAGCCGGGCGACCGTCGTTTCATGCAGTCTGCTGGTCCTTTCACTCTGAAACCTGGTGCTGTTAACTATATCACTGTCGGTATTCCGTTTGCTCAGGCCACCAGCGGTAAACCCTGGTCATCTGTCGAACTTCTCCGCGAGATCGACGATGTCTGCCAGGCACTCTTCGAGAACTGCTTCAAGGTTCTTGATGGTCCTGACGCTCCTACACTTGTTGTCCAGGAGATGAGCAATGAAGTCATGCTTTATATCACTTATGAGAATGAGAACTCCAACAACTATGGTGAGTCGTACGACGAGGAGGATCCTTCAATTGTCCGCGCTTACTTTGATGCTAATGGTGTTCAGCACTCCTACACACGTGATCAGAGAAGCTATAAATTTGAAGGTTATCAAATCTATCAGCTTGTAGATGCCAATGCCTCTATAGCCGATATCGGAAATGAAAGCAAAGCTCGTCTCGTGGCTCAGTGTGATATTGAGAACTATTATGACGATACTGCTGCTAACCCGAGCCAGCCGATTGGAACTCTGGTCAACTACCAGACTAACACGGCTACAGGTATTCTCACTGGTCAAATCATGGTTAATGGATCTAACAATGGCATCAAGCATGTTTTCCGTGTCAACACCGACCAGTTCGCAAGCGGTACCAACACCAGACTTGTAAATAATAAAGAATACTACTATATTTGTGTTGCTTATGCTCACAACCGTTATGCTGAATACAACCAGAGCAACCCCAACGGCCAGAAAGAACCTTACCTTGCAGGTCGTAAGTATGAAAAGGGCGGTGCAATCCCGGTTATGAAGGCTATACCTCACGATCCGTCGTCTGAGAATGGCGGTACTGTGGTTCGCTCAACCTTTGGTCTCTGCCCCAACATTACCCGTATTGAAGGTTATGGTAATGGAGGCAATGTTCTCGAAATAACAGAAGAGTCAATCGCCGAACTGATGGGTCAGCCTGGTGTTGTTGGCATGAATCCTGGTACTTTTGTCGAATCGACAACAGCTGGTAGCTATCGTGCTTCGATGGACAATCCGTGTATTATCGCTCATCCGCGTTATGAGCAGAATGCCGGTCCTATCAACGTCCGCGTCATTGATCCTCTCAGCTTGAGAACCAGCGGTGAGTTCTATATCAAATTTGACACCGTGACCAGCGATTCCCAGTCTAAATGGGTCATCTTTAAGAAGGATGGTTCTCCGCTCTTCCAGGATGCAAACGGCAATAATGTTTATTCCGATACTGCTGATTTCGTAATCAGCCGTTACAACGAGCAACTCTTCCTTGACCTTGGTATTGCTGTCGCAATCACCGAGCCTAAGGCTGTCGCCACTTCTTTGGTCGTCAGTGGAACTGATGTCCAGGGTGGTATTATAAACGATGGTACTGTACTTTCGGCCACCATGAAGTTTGACGACAATACACATCAGTGGCTCTCGGGTATCGCCGACAACGACAACCGTATTGAGTTCAACTGGATTCGTAGTGGTTCGCAGTATGCTGCTGCAAACCGCTCCAACTTCCTTAATGGCTCCGGTGCCATTTCAGCACGTGAGTCATATTTGGACGATGACTACTATAAGACACAGATTGACTATTCTCACGACAATAGTATAAAGAATGAGGCTGTTGACAAGTATCAAACTTTCGAAGGTTTGATTGGCGGTACATGGGCACCCTACGGTTTGGTTTCTACTCGCGAGTACCACCCGGGCTTCTCGCTGTACTACTACATGGCCAACAAATCTGTCCTTGACTCCTTGAAAACCAACGCCCCGTCTCAGTGGACTCTGCTTAACTACTATGGCGACTTGCGCAAGACTTTGGATTATTCAGCCAACAAATCGCTTATGTTCAACGACTTCTCCAAGCTCCCCAGTGTGCGTGTCGTTATTACCAGCGACAAATCTAAGTGGACTCGCTGCCCGGTGCTTGAGATGTGCGACGACTACACACAGGCAGAGGGCAATGCTCGCCGTTTCCAGATGCGTAAACACAAATCCATCAACAAAGATGGCGACACCACCACAGCTACTGGCGTAAGCAACAATCCGGACGATGCAAACTATATCAGTGAATATGGTATGGGTTGGTTCCCGGGTTATGCAATCAATCTTTCTACTGGTGAGCGTCTCAATATCATGTACGGCGAAGATTCCCGTTACGCTCAGTTCAACGGTCGCGACATGATGTGGAACCCCGTCAGTGCAGACATTGTTGGAACCCAGAACTATGTTATGGGTGGTCGCCACTACATTTATATTATGAATGCTATGTCGCAGGATTTCCCCTACTATCACGTGGAACGCGACAATTACATTAAATTCACCTATGCTTCTCCTTCCTATGATGCTGGCCGTTGGGCTGTAAAGATGCTCCGTTCTCTGGACCATCTCTTCACCACAACACCGACCAACAGAATCAACCAGGGTCTGCTCAAGTCCAACACTCCCTATGTGTTGCCTATGCGTGACTCTTCATCCTTCCTCTTCAGCACTGTGGCTTGGGTTAACATGCCCGTTGTGTATGAAAACATCGATAACCCTGCAAACATTCCTACCGATGTGACCATTGATCTTCATGTTAACGGACGCTATGGCCGTTACTTGGGTGACAACAAGACCACTCCTGAGAATGTCGGTTATACTATTGAGAACAACAACAACCCAATGTACATGTTCGAACTTGACTCTAGCATAGTCACTCTGACGAACATGGCCACTGGTCCTCATGCTACACAGAGCTATAAGGATTCTATCATGAACGCCATCAATGTCGTTCCTAACCCCTATTACAGTTACTCTACTTACGAGACAGCAAGCCAGTTGGAAACAAAGGTGCGTTTCGTCAATGTTCCTGGTAACACCACGATTCGTATATATACGGTCGATGGTACGTTGGTCAGAACAATCCCGAGCACACCATCCAACCAAACAACCGTCGACTGGGATCTCCACAACCATAATGGTATACCTATCGCCGGTGGTATCTATCTGATTCACTTCAGCAACCCGAATATCGGGGAACGCGTCGTGAAGTGGTTTGGTACCATGCGTCCTGTTGACTTGAACTCATTCCAGTTCTAATTATGAATCTTTAAAATTTGAAGAAAATGAAAAGAATATTAAGTATATTGACTGTAATTGTCCTTACAACGCTGTTGTCGACACCGCGCGCCATGGCCGGTAACGATGACCGTAGGGGTACGGCAGGAGCCGCAGAATTGCTTATCAATCCTTGGGCTCGCAGTAGTGGCTGGGGTGGCATCAACAATGCCAACGGCCGCGGTATCGATGCTTTCTTCAGCAATATTGCAGGTCTCTCGTTTGTAGAGAAAACAGAGTTCGCCTACACCAACACTATGTGGCTGGGTGGCAAGAGCGGTATGTTGAGCGCAGCATCAATCAATGCTTTCGGATTGGCTATCCGTCTTGGCGATGCCGGTGTGCTTGGCGCTTATGTCATGTCAATGGGCTTCGGCGATATCGACCGTACCGAAGTGGGCAGCCCTGAGGCTGGAAGCAACGGTACTTTCTCCCCGACGCTTATGAACCTCAATGTCGGTTTTGCATACTCGTTCAGTACTGCAATCCATGGTGGTGCCAACATCAAGGTTATCTCTGAGTCGACTGATAATGTCACTGCTACTGGCGTTGCTATCGATGCAGGTATCCAGTACCTTACTGGTGAAAACGACGAGTTCAAGTTTGGTATTTCTCTCAAGAATATTGGACCGGCTCTGAGCTTTAGCGGTACAGGTATGTCGTTTACGACAATCAACGATGCTGGAAACCCCATGACTGTCGAGTTCCGCTCGGCTGAGATGGAGTTGCCTACATGCTTGAACATTGGTGCATCTTACGACTTCATGTTTGAGAAATGGAACCAGCGTCTGACCATTGCCGCCAACTTCACCTCCAATGCTTTCCTGAGAGACTACTATGGCCTCGGCTTTGAGTATTCACTCCTTGATGATCGTTTCATGGCACGTGCAGCATATGTGTATCAGGCAGGTCTGTTGCAAGATGCTGATAGAGCCACTGCCAATGCTGGTCTCAGTGCAGGTGCTTCGGTTAACATTCCTCTCAAGAAGGATGGTGGTCCTTCCTTCTCGATTGACTATGCTTACAGAAGTGCTTATAACATGAAAGGTAGCCACTCTATCGGAGCTACAATCAAGTTCTAAGAAAGTAGTTTACATTCTAATATGAATTAGGAAAGGTTCTTCACGGACCTTTCCTAATTTTTCAGTTGAAACCAATAACATATTATGTCAGAAATCAAATATTATAGTGAGGAAGGTTTGCAGAAACTAAGGGACGAGTTGCATCAGCTTATTGCTTTTGATCGTCCTGCCGCTGCCGCTGCAATTGCAGAAGCACGTGACAAGGGTGATTTGTCTGAGAATGCAGAGTACGATGCCGCAAAGGAAGCTCAAGGTCATCTGGAAGCTCGTATTTCTAGGTTGCAGGACCTGATAGCTAATGCTCGTCTGCTTGACGAATCGAAAATTGACACATCAAAGGTTCTGTTGCTCTCGAAAATCAATATCAAGAATGTCAAGACCAATATGAAGCAGACCTATACCATTGTGCCGGAGAGTGAGGCTAACTTGAAACAGGGCCTTATCTCTGTGTCATCGCCTTTTGCCCAGGCATTCCTTGGCAAGCGCGCTGGCGACAAGGTTGAGGTGGTTGTCCCTGCTGGAACAATGCATTTTGAAATTCTATCAGTTGAACGCTAATTGTTAAAACTATAAAGAAAATAGTTATGGCAAGTATTTTTTCACGTATAGTGGCAGGCGAGATTCCCTGCTATAAGGTTGCTGAGACTGACGAGTGTCTTGCTTTTCTCGATGTCAATCCCGTTGTAAAAGGTCATGTGTTGTGCATTCCCAAGAAAGAAGTTGACTACATATTCGACCTTGATGACGAACTTTTTGTCACGCTGCATCGTTTCAGTCGCAAAGTGGCTAAGGGTTTGAAGAAAGTCTGTCCGTGCATTAAGGTTGGTGTTGCAGTGGTAGGTATTGATGTGCCGCACACTCACATCCATCTGATGCCTCTCAACAATCCGGGTGACCTCAATTTCAGCCACCATGTAAAAATGGAGCCTGAAGAGATGAAAGCTCTTGCTGCACAGATTGCAGCTGCAATTGAATAAGAATTAACACTTATGAAAATCAAGGGCTTGCACTATAGTGCAAGCCCTTATTTCTTTATTGTTTATTACGGCTTGTTAGTTGTTGTATACAAACTCGCCGTTTTCGCTTTTCACTGTTACTTGGGCCTTGTCGTAGGATTCGCAGTGGCCGATAATCTTGGCATCGATGTTGAAGCTTCTGGCTATATCTATTATGCCTTTTGCAGTGGTCTCGTCGGTGTATATCTCCATTCGGTGCCCCATGTTGAAGACGGTGTACATTTCTTTCCAGTCGGTGCCGCTCTGTTCGTGGATGAGCTTGAAGAGCGGAGGCACTGGAAACATGTTGTCTTTCACCACATGCATTTTGTCGATGAAGTGCAGAACCTTGGTCTGTGCTCCACCGCTACAGTGTATCATGCCGTCGATTTTCGGTCGGAATTCGTCGAGAACGCGGCGAATCACTGGCGCGTAAGTGCGGGTAGGGGAGAGTACCATCTTCCCGCAATCCACGTTTGCCACCTCTGTGGGATCTGTCAGACGCTTGCCGCCGCAATAGACAACCTCTTTGGGTAAATTGTGGTCAAAACTTTCGGGGAAATGCTGTGCATAGTATTGCGAGAAGACATCGTGACGGGCTGATGTCAGGCCGTTGCTGCCCATTCCGCCGTTGTAGCTTTTCTCATATGTAGCTTGGCCGTAAGAGGCAAGACCCACAATGACATTGCCATGCTTGATATTCCCATTGTCCACCACGTCGCAGCGACGCATACGGGCGGTCACGGTGCTGTCCACAATGATGGTGCGTACCAGGTCTCCAACATCGGCGGTCTCGCCACCAGTTAAATAAATTCCAATTCCAAGGTCGCGCATCTCTTGCAGGAATTCCTCGGTTCCGTTGATTACAGCACTGATGACCTCGCCGGGTACCAGTTGTTTGTTGCGTCCAATCGTGCTGCTGAGCAGTATGTTGTCTACGGCACCTACGCATAGCAAGTCGTCAAGGTTCATCACCACCGCATCGATAGCAATACCTTTCCATACTGACAGGTCACCGGTTTCTTTCCAATAGAGGTATGCCAGTGACGACTTGGTGCCGGCGCCGTCGGCGTGCATGATGTTGCAGTATTCACTGTCGCCACCGAGGATGTCGGGTATTATTTTGCAGAAAGCCTTGGGATATAAACCTTTGTCAATGTTCTTTATGGCGTTATGCACGTCTTCTTTGGCTGCCGAGACTCCGCGTAGATTGTATTTCAGATTGTCCATTATGTATCTATTTATCAGTTTGCAAAATTACGATTTTTTTTGAGTATGAAGAAAAAAATGTAATTTTGTACATTACAATTCAATGTTTGAAACGATACATGAGGTTGAAATATAGATTTTTAAGTTTTATTTGCTGCATTAGTGCGCTCTTGTTTGCTACACCGTCAGTGGCCCAGGAAGTGCGCGACAATACGGCAAGGAAGAATGATTTCAAGATAACCTTGCTGTCACTTGGCAGTGGCTCGTCTCGATTTACTTATGAGCGTGCGTTCAGTCCCCGTAACAGTGCTGAAGCCACCATAGGCATCATAGGTATGGGCTGGGACTGGATGAACAACTCAGATCCCAAAGGGGTGCTGGTTAAACTTGCATACAAATGGCGTTTGATTCCTCAAAGTCCCATTTCAAGCTGGTTGGCCGGCTTTTATGTCAAGCCTGAGTTTGTGTTGGCAGCGTTTAAATACGGACATGAATTGAATCCAGGCGAAGAACCTCCCAAATGTCCAGAAAGGACAAATCAGGTTGCCCTGCTTGCTGAATGTGGCTACCAGCTTGTTCTCAATTGGTTCGTTTTTGATATTTATTCAGGTTTTGGTCCATCGTTTGGAACGGGCAACGACAACAATTACTTCCACAGTTTTATGCTTTTCCCCAAGGATAGCTGGCTTGCATTTACGGCTGGTTTCCGCTTAGGAATTGCCTTTTAATAGTTTGTAATTATGAAGATACTCTCTCGCTATAAAGTTCGTCAGGTGGCGGACGAGAATGTTATCCTTATGCAGGGTCGCAATCCTGGCGATATGACTACGGTCATTGCTTTAAACGAAACATCGCTCTATCTTTGGAACAACCTTGTTGGTCGCGAGTTCTCGAAAGACGATGTTGTCAACCTCTTGACTGAACGTTTCGATGTCGATAACGCCACTGCAGCCTCGGATGCCGATGCTTGGATTGCCACTTTGAGTGAGAAAAAATTATTGGAATGATTCGCTCAGTCTGTTTGAAAATAGCAGGACACACATTAAAAGTCGAAGGCAATACGGCTTCGACTTTTGTCAATGGCTACGAGGGTTTCGTGCCGTTCATTGTTCATGATTCCAAACCCGAATGGCGTGTTTGTTATGATGCCGATGTTACTCTATGGGGTGATGCGGAAGTAATATATGAATCAATCCTTGCTGAAATCAACGGACGCTGTCAGTTTTCAGTTCGCAATGGCGTTTATCAGTTTGTTATCCGTCCGGATAATTCAGATATTCCTCTCGCGTGCTTGCATTATTCCGAAGGCTCTGATTTCGTCGAGGTCAGCAGCTGCACTGATTTCTCAGCTCTTCGTTTTTCGTTGTGGTTCGCTTATGGGATGTTGGCTGCAAGAGCGGGTGTGTCGCCGGTTCATAGTTCGGTGGTTGTGCGTCATGGAAAGGCGGTTCTTTTCTTGGGAGAGTCCGGTACAGGCAAAAGCACTCATTCAAAGTTATGGCTTGAAAACATTGAAGGTACAAGCCTGCTCAACGACGATAGCCCTATGCTGTCTGTGACAGACGGTGTGCCGTATGTCCATGGCAGCCCTTGGAGCGGCAAGACTCCGTGCTATGTTGCCTATAGCTTTCCAGTAGCTGCAATTGTGCGCCTTTCGCAGGCTCCTGGCAATCATATTCGCAGACTTCATGCAGTCGAGGCTCTGTCCGCCATTCAGCCCTCGCTCCCGCCTGCGCTTATGCATGCCGACCTGTTTACTGACCTTTATCTTGATATCATCTCCAAAACAATTAAGAAAGTCCCTTTCTATCATCTGCAATGTTTGCCCGATGCTGATGCGGCCAGACTATGTTCATCAACGATATTTCAATGAATAGGCTCTCATTTCCAAACGTTGTCGACGGTTTCTTGTACGACGAGATGCAGCAACGCTTCCAGCAGGGGCTCACTGTACAGATAGCCTTTGGCGGCAACAGCATGCAGCCTATGATAGACGGTGCCGGTGATGTGATTCACCTTAGGCAGATTGTTGAAGGTCAGTCTTTACAGCGAGGTATGGTCTATATGTTTGCCTATGACGGTCGTTTTGTTATTCATCGTTTGATACGACAGAAAAAGGATGAGTTGGTATTTCGTGGCGACAACTGCCGCACTTGCGAAAAGGTGTCGCGAAGTGCTGTTTTGGCCCAGCTTGTGGCTGTTGAACACTCCGATGGTAGTATAATTTCATGCCATAGTCATGAATGGAAACGCCGCTCTAATTGTGTAAGGATTAAGAGAACGCTCAAGAATACTCCGTATTATCTCTTGAATTGTGACAGGCGTTGTTGGATGAGGTGGGTCTATTTCGCTGTTCTGATTTTTCTAATGTGGGCTCCCTTGGGTTTTGTCGGCGTTCCGCTTAACAATTTCGTTTTCGGCATACGTTTCGACCATTTGCTTCATGCCTCGGTATATATCCCTTGTGTCTTTTTCCTTATGGACTTTCGCCGTCTAGCCTATCCGGAGTTCCGTTTCAGAGCTTGGCTGGCAGCTTTGCTGATGGCTTTCACAACCGAAACGGTGCAGTATTTCCTGCCATATCGGGGATTCGACATCAACGACATGGTCTCCAATTTTCTCGGTGTTTCAGTAGGTTTTGTGATAATGCTGCTGGTGAAACGTAATCATCCGAAAATCAGCCGATAATCCATAGTTTCTAAATTATTTTCTTTTATTTGCGGTTTGAATCTCTTTTTTTCGTAATTTTGCAAATTGAATTTTTGTTAAAAAAATTAGAGATTATACTGTCCCCAAGGCTTCCATGTCAGGGCAATATTGATTTCTTTTTTATGTAAAACCAATTAAAATCAACTGAATGTCTGATACTTTAGTTATTACTCCTACATATAACGAGAAGGAAAACATTGAGAACATTATTCGAAAGGTTTTCTCGTTGGAGAAAGAGTTCGACATGCTTATTGTCGAGGACAATTCGCCCGACGGCACTGCCGACATAGTGAAGCGTCTGATGCAGGAGTTTCCTGACCGTCTTTTCATCAAGGAGCGTGAAGGCAAGCAAGGTCTCGGCACTGCCTATCTTGCAGGCTTTGCATGGGGATTGGAACATGGCTATGACTATATGATTGAAATGGACGCCGATTTCAGCCACAATCCTGAAGACTTGCCGCGTCTATACGATGCTTGTTCCTCTGGCAGTGGCGATGTAGTTGTCGGATCACGTTACGTTGACGGTAAAATCAGTGTCGTCAACTGGCCTATGGGACGCTTGATGATGAGCTATTATGCTTCTAAGTATGTACATTTGGTGACTCGTATGAAGGTCTGTGATGCCACGGCAGGATTTGTGTGCTGGAGTCGCAAGGTGTTGGAACGCATGAAGTTCGAAAAGGTGAAGTTTGTAGGCTATGCTTTCCAAATCGAGATGAAGTACACAGCTACCCGCTTGGGCTTCAAGGTCTACGAGGTGCCCATCATCTTCACTGACCGTGTGCTTGGCACTTCAAAAATGAGTATGAAAATTTTCAAGGAAGCCTTCTTCGGAGTCTTCTCGCTCCGATTCCGCAAATGGAAAAAATATTGATTATATGATGAAAAGAAGCTTTGTTGCCTTCGTGGCATTGGTTTTTTGTTTCCAGTTCAGTGAAAACAGCCAACTGGCGGCTCAGTCACGCCAGCTTACCATTGAACAGACCATGAGTTATAAACTCTATCCCCGTACGTCATTGTCTGACATGCAGTTTGTGGGCAATACCAATATGATTGCTTATGCCAAAGACGACACCATTTTCATGGGGAAGCCCGGTTCGGTAAAGAAACTGTTGACACTCGATGAGTTCAACAATGTGCTTGCCTCTACCGGTGAAAGTGCCCGTGGCCTTAGGAACTTTAAATTTGTGGATGAAAAGCAATTTCGAATCAATTTGCGTTCAGGGTGCTATCTCTACAATATCCAGAAGCGCACCCTCACCAAGCTCTATGACGAAGTCGATGGTGAGAATGTGGATATCGAACCCAACACCTTTCAGCAGGCATATACCAAAGACAACAATCTTTATGTCAGTATAAACGGTAAATTATGTGCCATGGAAGATGACAATCCGGGCATCGTCTATGGTCAGCCTGTCCACCGCCATGAGTTTGGCATTGAGAAGGGTACCTTCTGGTCACCGAAAGGCAGCTACCTGGCTTTCTACCGTATGGACGAGACCATGGTGACCGACTATCCGCTTGTCAACACCAACACGCGCATAGCTACCACCGAGCCGTTCAAGTATCCTATGGCCGGCATGAAGAGCCATGAGGTGACGGTCGGAATCTACAATACTACAACTGAGGATGTACATTATCTTTTGACCAGAAAGGACGAGTCTGTCTCCGAGCGCGAGAACTATCTGACCAATATCAGCTGGAGCCCTGACGAGAAACACATATACATAGCCAAGATTTGCCGTGGACAGGATCATCTGTGGCTTGAAAGCTACGATGTCGAGACCGGCAAGTTGGAAAAAGTCCTTTTCGAAGAGACCAGCAACCGTTATATCGATCCGCAGGAAGGTCTTTTCTTCCTGCCGGGACGCAACGACCAGTTCCTTTGGTTCAGCGAACGTGACGGCTACAAACATCTCTATCTTTACAATACAGATGGCCAGTTGATTAAACAAATCACCAAAGGTGACTTCGATGTTCAGAGCTTCATCTCGTTCGACACCAAGGGCGAGAATGTATTTGTCTATTCCAATAAGCAGGAGCCCACAGGTCTCTATGCATACAAAGTCAATATCAAGTCTGGCGAAATGACACTTCTCACCCCTGAACACGGCACCCACCGCGTGATTGTCAGCTCCAACGGCAACAGCATCATCGACCGTTTCAGCAGTGTGGATGTTCCGTCCAAGACATTGGTCTATAACGGCAAAGGCAAGCTCCAGGCTACCATTGAGGAGAAGGACAATCCCTTGTCGGAGTATGCCATGCCTGGCATCCAGATGGGTTCTATAAAGGCTGCTGACGGCAAGACCGATCTCTACTATCGACTCATCACTCCTCCCGACATGAAGCCGGGTAAGAAATATCCCACACTTGTATACGTCTATGGTGGTCCGCACAGCCAGTTGGTTACCGACTCATGGCTTGGCGGCGGCAATCTTTATTTCATGTTCCTGGCTCAACAGGGATATGTCGTTTACACGCTCGACAACCGTGGTACCGACAATCGTGGCTTCGAGTTCGAGAGCTGCACACACCGTCATCTTGGCGAGATTGAGATGGCCGATCAGATGGAAGGTGTCAAGTTCCTCCAGTCGTTGCCTTATGTCGACAAGGACCGTATGGGTGTCGAGGGTTGGAGCTTTGGCGGATTCATGACCATAACCATGAAACTCGCTCATCCCGAGATTTTCAAGGTGGGTTGTGCTGGTGGCCCGGTCATCGACTGGAAGTGGTATGAGGTCATGTACGGCGAACGCTATATGGACACTCCCGATGAGAACCCCGAGGGTTACAAAAAAACATCGCTTGTCAATAAGGCTGGCGACCTCAAGGGCCGTCTGCTCGTCATCCATGGTGCCGAGGACAACACCGTCGTGTGGCAGAACAGCATTGAATTTATTCAAGCCTGCATTAAGGAAGGCAAGCTGGTTGATTACTTCATCTACCCACACCACGAACACAATGTCCTTGGTTACGACCGTATCCACTTATACCACAAGATGTTCCAGTACTATGAGGACTACTTGAAGTAGGCGTTGAGATGCGTTAAACAGAAAAGGATTATTATTATGTTTACAGGAATTATTGAGACGACCGCGAGGGTCGTGAAAATAGCGAAAGAGAATACCAATTATCATTTCACACTGGAGGTTCCGTTTGGCGACGAACTGTCAATCGACCAGAGCATGGCACACGACGGATGCTGCCTGACGGTGGTGAAGGTGGATAAGGAAACGAAACAGTATGTTGTCACTGCCATGGATGAGACAATGCTGAAGACAAATCTCGGCACATGGCAGGTCGGCACGGAGGTGAATGTCGAGCGTTCCATGCGCATGGACGGCCGTTTTGATGGACATATTGTCCAAGGACATGTCGACCAGACGGCCACTTGCACCAAGGTGGTTGACGACAATGGCAGTTGGCGTTTCTATTTCGAGTACGACTCCAAAAACTCACCCTCTATCACGGTTCCGAAAGGTTCTATATCTATCAACGGTGTGAGCCTTACTGTGGTTGACAGCGAGCCTGGGATGTTCAGTGTGGCTATCATTCCATACACCTACAAGGTGACCAATTTCCACAACTTCAAACCTGGTACAATAGTCAATATTGAGTTTGACGTCTTTGGTAAGTACGTTCAGCGTTTGCTCGAACAGTATCTTGAGGCTCATTCCCTGAAGTAATAGTTGTTAAGTAATAAAAAAAAATAAGGCCGCCCTTATGAGCGGCCTTATTTAATTTGCAAATAGACTATTATTCGTCGGCTTTGAACGGGAATTCGTAACGGACTTTGTATCCGCCGTCCTTTGCCTCTTCAAGCCATATTCTCATATACTGCGAGGTGATGTCGCGAAGGTTGGGGTTGCTGTAGCTATTCAGATTTGCTGAGCCGTGGGCTTCAACAACATATCCGAAACCTTCCTCGGCGAGAGCGCTCTCATGGAGTTCGGAAGCGGCGGGATATTCGTCGATTTTCGACAGAGCTTTGACCTTTCCAAAGCTTGCTATTTTAGCGTCAGTGGTGCAGTCGCGGTTGTTCATGCCGGGAACTTGCTGAGCTTGTTCTGACGGTTTGCTTGATTTGCTGATCACTACAAGCTGGTTGTTCAACAGTTGTACGTCGAAGCAAACAGGGTACGAAGCTGTGGTGTCGTAACCATAGCCTTCCACTGAAATTGATTCGCCTTCGTGAAGGATAAATTCATCGTATTCAATGTCGTCATCGTTTGCGCAGCTGACGAAACCCATGGTGAATACGGCTGCCATTGCAAATGCAAAAAATCTCATTTTCTTCATGGTGGTATTTTTTTTGATATTTTGAGTGCAAAAATACAAAGAATATTTCAAATAAGGTGCTATTCTTTGAAATAAAATTATTTCTGTTCTCTAATTCTCTATGGAACAGGGTCGTATCCGCTGCCGCCCCAAGGGTTGCAACGCAGTATGCGCCTCAGGGCAAGCCAACCGCCCTTTATCGGGCCGTGTTTTATTATGGCTTCCTTTGCATATTGCGAGCAGGTGGGAGTGAACCGGCATGCGGCGGGTGTGAATGGCGAGATGCACTGTTGGTAGAATTTTATCAGAAAGAGCATGACCCAGCTGACACTTTTCTTCAGGAATCCTGCCGCTTTCCGCAGAACGGTGACTATGCCGTTGGCTGTGTTCCTGTCAGCATCCATCTTCTTGTTGGTTACTTGGTTTTTCTGTCGATTCAAGATGGTTTATCAGTGTATCGAAAACTTTGTCGAATCGATATGCGAGTTGATGGTAGTCCAAAATCTCGTTATGGATGTAGTTGATGCCGATAACCATCGACATGTCGCGTCGTTCCAGATATTCTAGCAGTCGACCTTTCCTCATCCTGTAGCATTCGCGCATCAGTCGTTTGGCCCGGTTGCGATCCACGGCGTGGTGAAGCTTCTTTTTAGGGGCGACAATCACGACTTGCAGCCTGCATGGTTGTGTGTTGTCGGTTATTAACCAATGAATACTCAGAGGGAACACCATCAAACGACTCTGCGATGCGTAGAGCTTGCTGATAACGCTCTTGTTGCAGAGCCTTTCTTTTTTGTTGAAGGTGTACAATACGGACTGAAAGATTGGTTACTTTTCTGTTTTGCCTGCGGTCTCTGTCGCGGCCTTGGCGGCAGCTTCGGCCTCTTTGCGGGCTCTTTCGGCGGCTCTTTCTGCACGACGTGCTGCTGCCTTGGCCTTCTTTTCCTCCATCAGCTGTTTGTATTTTGTCTTGCTGGCGAAAACCGACTTGGTCTTTTTCGAGCCGTTGGCTTTGTTTGAATGAGCCGATTTGCTGTTCTTTAGCGTCGAGGGTCTCACCACAAGCACAGCTTCCTGTTGTTTGCCGAGCAGGTAGTTCTCAATGGCCATGGCCATAGACGGTGAGTTCTTCGTCGGTGCGGCAATGGTTATCTTGATGCCTGCGGCGTTGAGTGCGGAATGTGTCGACGTGCCGAATGCGGCAACGAGAATCGACGATTCCTTCACGTCGGGGAAATTGAGCAGCAACGAGCGGACTCCGATAGGGGAGAACAAAGCAATCATGTCGAAGTCTTTCAGGTCGAACTGCTTCAAATCGCGTGGAACGCTGCGGTACATGGGGGCTTTGGTGTATTTGAACTTGGCTTTGTCGAGAAGTTTGGTGTATTCGGTCTGTTTCTCGTCCGAGCATGGGAAGAGGAACTTCTCCTCGCGGTGTTTCGACATCACGTCGACCAAGTCGGCAAAATACTGGTTGCCGTAGAAAATCTTGCGTTTGCGGTATTGTATGTAGTTCTGCAAGTATAGCGCTATGGCTTCAGTCGAGCAGAAATACTTCATTGATTCGGGGATGATCTCACGCAGTTCTTTGGCCATTCTAAAGAAGTGGTCCACGGAGTTTTTGCTGTTGAAAATCACTGCGGTGTATTCTGTAATGTGTATTCTGGTTTTGCGAAACTCGGTCACGCCGATGCCAACGACTTCAAAAAACTTGTAAAAGGTCAAATCCAGCTTATAAGTGCTGATGAGTTTTTTGTATGGTGATTTCTCCAAATCGGCGGGTTCCGGTTGCGAAATCAGAATTTTTTTAATCTTCATACTATTCTACGGTCAAGTGATACACTCTTGATTCTTACGAAATTATTGTCTTTAATACTACTAAAATCGGCACAATTTCGAAAATGCAAAGATAATAAAATAAATATAATTTAGAACTTTTTGAATTTGTTAAAATTAGTTGCATTCCACGTATTATCCTGAGGATGAATGTAGTGGCGATAAAGATGAGTAGTATGTTGAATATTGTGCTGCTTGCAATCGGTGAGTAGAATAGTAGGAGCAGAACGGGGATGGTGACCAATCCGCCGACAAAGTAGAACAGATAGCTGTTGGAGATGTAGAGGAACGAGGCGTTGTTGTCGTCAAAAAGTGTGCAGAAAAAGCGAATCAGATAGTTCTTCACGAAGATGTATACAATCAGGGCTCCGAGTATTGTCAGACAGGTAGTCCAGTCCTTTGTGGCGAATGAGAGGCTTTCGTTGTGCTGCAACGTGTACACCGCCAATATCGACAGACTGGCCAGGTATATGCCTGTCATCGGCATCAGACTGCGTGGCCTCAGGTTGTTCTCGCGGAACACGCGATCGAGGGCTCTCATGTCGAAAAGCGACATGAAGATGTCTTTTATCTTGAACTTCTGATTGTTGAGATAGAGGCTTATAAGTGCAAGCAATATGATGAGGGCCCCGAAAATCCAGCCTGACGTGCCGTGAATGGGACGCTCCTTCTGCCATATAAAGCCGTTGGCTGGCTCGTTTCCAGCATACAGACTCTCGCAGAATTGTGCCGACTGCTCTGCTAAGGCGATACTTATGCTGTCGTCTGCCTGCAGGATTGCTGTCGAGTCTGTTTGCCTCATGTTGCTGGTTCTTATTTGTTTGTGAGCCTATCGTGTTATCAGCAGTTTCTTTGTCTCGCGGTGTTGCGAGTCGCTGAAAAGCACGCTGTAGATGCCACAACGCAGCTGTTGGGTGGAATATTGCACGGTCTCGCCTTTTTGTGCCGAAAAATCTTTTACAATCCTGCCCATGCAGTCGAATATCGTTATGTGCGTTGCCTCATTGAAACCGGTTATCGTTATCCTATCGTGTGCGGGATTTGGATATATGCTGAATTCGGGGTAATCCATTTGAGGCTGGTCGATACCGACATTGCTGTGCGACTTGATGTCAAAGTGCATCTGATGCTGCCAGTAGGTGCTGTCGGCGGCAATGGCAAGTCCGATTGTGGCTATGCTGTCCTCACCGGCTTGCGTGGGGTGCAATGTGATTGTTGCTGTCCCCGATTCTCCAGGTTGAAGCGTATTGATTGGCAGTGTCGTCGTCTCGCTTTCAAAATGTATGGTTATGCTGTGTCCTACAGCTGCCGTGTTGCCCACGTTGCGTAGTGTCAGTGTCAAGTCGGTGCTGTCTTCAAGCGTCAGGAATGACGTGCTGTTGCCGTGACTGTCGGTCAGCACTCCCTGCAGCGCCACCACACGTGCTCCGTTTGCGGTGCCTGAGGTGGCTATTGTTTGCAGCGGTTTGTGGTATTGGGTTGTGGCAGTGAGTGTTATGCTGTCGGGCAAGGGCTGTAATGCAATGATTGTGCCCTCTCCCTCTGAATCAAGTGTGCACACTCCGTAAAGAGTGTCGTTCCATGTGGCGGCTACACGGGCATACGGTGTGCCGTGCAGTGCCATGCTTACATCGCCGGTTACATAGGGGTTTGCGGATAGAACTTGTGATTCGGGGGTTCCTATGTATGGCATTAGCGATGGGTCTCCAAGCAGGTTGTAGATTTCCCAGTAGAATGCATCGAACCGCGACCCGCTGCGTGTCACAGCCCAGTTGCCGGCAATCACTATCTGGCTTTGTGTCAGCGACTGCTGGCTGTATTCTTCTCCGTGCAGATGAAACAGCCTGTCGTAAGCTCCCATTCCGTCACTGTTGTATTGCGGGTTCAGTGTCAGGCTCGCCTGGTTGCCTACGCTCCAGTAATAGTCTTCCTCCCACATGGTTTCGTTAGCTGCTCCTATAACCCCTATGGCTCCTCCGTTGGGTTTGCGTATCAGGTGCTTGCCAAAGCAGTCCATCCCCAGGGCATTGGCTTTGCAGCAGTTGTTTATAGACAGGAAATAATGCCCGTTTTCGTTTAGGGTGTCCATTTCAAAATAGCCTATTCTTGGATGAATCCATCCGCCGGCATTGCAGTGCGATGTGAAGTTCACAAAGCCTACTCCTTGTCGTATGTGGCTCATGATTTGTTCACCGAGAGAGTCGGATTCGGGGTTGTAGTAACACATTGTGTCGTGACCAGGGTCTATCTGCATCAGACAATTCTTTAGGTAGTTCACCTGGCCGTTGGTGACTGTCGGCGCGGGGTCTTGGCTTTCGGCCCCAGCCACAAGCAGGCTGCGACCAATATACGAGGTGTCTGCTATCAGATTTTTCTCGTATTCAAGCGTTTTGGAGATGATGGTGTTCAACTCTACAGTGTCGCGTGCAGGCATGCGGCCTATCAAGGCGTCTGGCAGGTAATCGCCTGTGAATTCGGCATAATACAGGTCTGTGGAATGTACGTCGAGGCCGCCGATGCGATGCTGTGCTATGAACGGCGGTATCTCGTCATTGTCGGCTGCAATCAGTATGAACAGCGGTGCGGGATGAAGTGTCGACGAGTTGTCAAAACGACGCTGGATGGCGGCTCGAATGGTGTCGCCGTCAGTCGTGCTGGTGTACATCTCTTCAACGATGTAGCCTTCCTGGCGTTTCCATGCTATGAAAGGCTGTAGGCTTTGTTCGAAACGCTCTGGTGCTACGACAAGATATGTGAATGGCACATTGGAATAGAGGTTGTTGTGGTATTCCTTGCTCTCTGGCTTAATGGGTTGTGTAATATGTTCAAACATCACGTCGTCAGTTGCCTTCAGACGCTGCTGCTTGTTGCTTGGCTGAAAGGTTATTGTCGCCTCGATGCGGTGGCACACGCCGATTTCTCCTTCTGCAGCCTTGTAGCTGAATGGCGAGATGGTAAGCAGTGCCACGGTTTTGTTGCGCATTGTGCCGAGAGGCGTTATCTCCACCGTTGGCAGCTGGTAGGTGCCGCTATAGCTGTTGTCATCACGGAGGCTGTTGGTTTCATAGTCATTCTTGAACCTTGGACCGTTTGAGTATGTCAGCATGCGACCTGCCGCAAGCTTCGTCGGATTGTGTTTTTCCCAGGTTTTGTCTACACTCGTCACCTCAGGCACTGTTCCGCAAGGTATTACAACTATCTGTCTGTATTGAGGCAGCTGTGGTTTCCCGCTTTCATTACTATAACTGTTAGTGGCTTTCGACTGCAGCTGCAGGTCGTCGAGGCCAGTCTCGTCAAGATAAAAGCTGTTCACGGTGAAGACAAATTCCAAATGGTGGTTGTCAAAGGCTGTGATCTCAAGACCGTCACTGTGCTGGTGTTGCGCCGACAGCGGGCTCGCGATAAGGCATATTAGCATCATGAATATGAAGCTAATAGTCGAAGTGCTGCGTATTATGTTGATTTTATGGTAATTCATGCAACCTTTGACTGACGATTCCAATTTGCAAAAATACAACTTTTTACTGAAAATGTATATGGCCTTGACAACAATGCATGACTACGGTTGTCTCCGTAGAAAAATGTAAATTTTGCACACTTCCAGATTTTTTGTAAATTTGCAATTTGCAATACGAACTATTGGTTTGGATATTGTGCATCAAATCAGTTGTTTGGAGGCTGTTCTTCGAGCAGTTGGTTTATGAATTGTATATATATTAAAAAGTAATCTGAAAAGCTCATGAAATGCAGCATACCTAAAGGCACTCGCGATTTCCTACCATTCGAAATGGCCCGCCGTAACTATATCTTCGACACTATTCGTCAAGTCTTCAAGACTTTTGCTTTTGAACCGATTGAAACGCCGTCGCTCGAGAACTTGTCAACCCTTATGGGCAAGTATGGAGAGGAAGGCGACAAGCTTCTCTTTAAAGTCCTCAACTCGGGCGATTTCATGAAGGATGTGGACTTCAACCAGGACTATCACAAGGTGGCTCCGCTCATCTGTGAACGCGGTCTCCGCTATGACCTGACAGTTCCGTTCGCTCGTTTCGTCGTTCAGCACCGCGACCAGATTACCCTTCCCTTCCGCCGTTATCAGCTGCAGCCTGTGTGGCGCGCCGACCGTCCCCAGAAAGGACGCTACCGCGAGTTCTACCAGTGCGATGCCGATATGATTGGCTCTGATTCGCTCATCAACGAGCTGGAATTGGTGCAGATGATTGACGAGGTGTTCAAGCGCCTCGATATCAATGTGATGTTGAAGATTAACAACCGCAAAATCCTGGCGGGCATCGCTGAACTGATAGGTGCTCCCGACAAGTTGGTCGATATCACCGTGGCTATTGACAAGCTCGACAAGATAGGTCTCGACAATGTCCGTTCCGAGCTTTTCGAGCGTGGCCTTACTGCAGAGCAGGTCGATGCCTTGAACCCTGTGTTTGAGCTTGCTGGCGACACACGTTCCAAGCTTGAGCGTCTGAGAACTCTCTTCGCCAATGTCGAAATCGGCATGAAGGGAGTGGAGGAGATGACTACTCTCTTCGACCTTGTTGACGCTGTCAAACCTTCATGCGGCATCGAGCTCGACCTTACCTTGGCACGTGGCTTGAATTACTACACTGGAGCCATCTTTGAGGTCAAGGCATTGAATGTCAGTATCGGCTCTATCTGCGGTGGTGGTCGTTACGACAACCTCACAGGCATCTTCGGTATGCCTAATGTGTCGGGTGTCGGCATATCGTTTGGGGCTGACCGCATCTACGATGTCCTCACCGAGCTTCAGAAATTCCCCGCCGACCTCGGTCAGGCCGCCAAGGTGATGTTCGTCAATTTCGGAGCCAAGGAGCAGACCTATTGTGTGAAGTGTGCTGCCATGCTGCGCAATGCCGGCGTGTCGACGCTCATCTATCCCGATGCGGCAAAGACCAAGAAACAGATGGACTTCGCCAACCGCAACAATGTTCCCTTCGTTGCCTTCGTGGGCGAGGAAGAGATTGCATCCAATATAGTAACTCTCAAGAATATGACCACTGGCGAACAGGAGAAAGTCCCGGTCGCCACTCTCGTTGAAAAGATACAGAATGTATAGAACTGCTTTTTTGTCATTGTTTTTGTCTGTGCTCCTCTTCGGAGGCAAATGCATGGCTCAGACCGACGATATGTCGTATGGCACGCCACTAGCCAATGACGTGAACGACAGCATCGTCGACTCGATGGATTACTACCGTGCCATGCTGCGTGCCGACAGTGAGGAAATCGACAGACTGTCGCGTCTGCTCGACTCCAGCGTGGTGCAGCAGGCCAGCATGCGTCGCAGCATTCGCAGCTTGATTATGCTTAAAGATTCGCTTATTGCTGCCAACGACCTCTACCAGAAGGAGCTGCAGGAGAAGAACCAGCTGATGAGCGACCAGGTCAAGGCTCTGCAGGAGAAAGAGAAACTGTTGGCCGAGAAAGAGGAAATATACCGCAAGGCTATGTCTGCCTCTGACATCGACAAGGCTAAGTGGGAAGGCGAACTCAAAGCCAAGGAGACAAGCATTGAGGCCAAGGCACGTGAGATAGCCTACCTGCAGAAGGATATCGACGCCAAAGATATTACTCTTAAGTCACAGCAGGAGGTATATACCCATTTGCTCAGCGAAAAGGAGTATTATCGCCATCTGGTCGACTCGTTACAGAAGCACATCAATGCCATCGAGATTGAGAATGTGCGTAAACAAGAGGAGAATAAGTATTTGCAGCAAAAAGCCAAGGAGGCTGAGGAGAAGGCCGCCATCACTTTGAACAAAAAGAAAAAAGTGCGCCCGATACAGGGTATAGCCATGCGTTTCTTCCGTACCCCGCATTGGGATATCCGCCTGACTCCTATTCTGGCAGCCGACGGCAGCTCTACCGGCACCTACGACAAGGTGATTCGCAACCGCAACGCCGGCGACATTGAGTTTGACTTTGTTACTGGCGCCTCGGTCATGCTCTGGGATTTGACTGATTATTTCAGCGGAGAGAAACGCAAGGACTCGTCGTCGGTGCGTACCTTGCCGCATTTTGACCAGAAGTTCAACTACGACCTCGGCATCTACGTGGGCTTCGGCGGCAGCAACCTTTTCAAGAATTTCTACCTCGGCCCGAGTTTCCGATTCGTGGACTTCTTCTATCTTACTGTTGGTGTGAATATTTGTGAATACGAGGTTCTTATCGATGGTTACAAGGCTGGCCAGTCTCTGTCGCCGGCTCTGACCCTAGACGATATCACCGCCAAGTCGTGGCTTGTCAAACCTTTCATATCGCTATCCATCGACCTCGATTTCCTGTCATACATAAAGAAATAAACCCTATTCCTGATTTCAACTCTCAAATTCAAATACGTATGCAACCATTATTGATATACAACACTCTAACTCGCCAAAAGGAACTATTTACGCCGCTGACTCCCGACCACGTGGGCATGTATGTCTGCGGTCCGACGGTGTACGGCGACGCTCATCTCGGCCATGCCCGTCCGGCAATAACGTTCGATCTGGTGTTCCGCTACCTGCGGCACCTCGGCTACAAGGTGCGCTATGTGCGCAACATCACCGACGTCGGACACCTTGAGCACGACGCTGACGAAGGCGAGGACAAGATTGCCAAGAAGGCCCGCCTCGAGCAGCTCGAGCCTATGGAAGTGGCTCAGTACTACACCAACCGCTACCATGCGTCGATGGACCGCCTAGGCGTGCTGCGTCCAAGTATCGAGCCTCATGCCAGCGGACACATCATTGAGCAGATTGAGATTATCCAGAAGATTATCGACGCTGGCTTTGCATACGTCAGCAACGGCAGCGTCTATTTCGACGTGCGCAAATACCACGAGGCCACCCACAAATACGGATGCCTCAGCGGACGTGTCATCGACGAGATGCTCTCCACTACCCGCGAGCTCGACGGCCAGAACGAAAAACGCGAAACCGCTGATTTCGCCCTCTGGAAAAAGGCAGCTCCCGAGCATATCATGCGCTGGAACTCGCCTTGGAGCGTCGGATTCCCCGGTTGGCACACCGAGTGCACGGCCATGGGAACCAAGTATCTGGGCGAGATGTTCGACATCCACGGCGGCGGCATGGACCTCATGTTCCCCCACCACGAGAGCGAGATAGCCCAGCAGACGGCCATCACCGGCCACGGCCCCTGCAAATACTGGATGCACAACAATATGATTACTATCAACGGACAAAAGATGGGCAAGTCGCTGGGCAACTTCATCACCCTCGACGAGTTCTTCAACGGCAGCCATAAAAACCCGCAGACCGGCGAGGAGATGCTCGACCAGCCCTATTCGCCCATGACCATCCGTTTCTTCATACTTCAGGCTCACTACCGCAGCACTGTTGACTTCAGCAACGACGCTCTTGTCGCAGCCGAGAAAGGCTATACTCGTCTTATGCAGACCTTCAAGACATTGAAGTCGCTGCAGCCGTCCAAGACAAGTTCTGTCGATGTCAAGGAATATCGCCAGAAATGCTACGATGCCATGAATGACGACTTCAACACTCCCATAGTCATCTCGCATCTCTTCGATATGGCCAAGGTGGTAAACACCGTCAACGACCACAAGGCCACCCTCACCCAGGCCGATATCGACGAGTTGAAGGATCTGTTCCAGACTTTCGTCTTCGATGTCATGGGTCTCCGCGATGAGGCCTCGTCCGACAATACCGCCATTATCGATGGTCTCATGCAGATGATCCTCGATGTGCGCGCCACCGCCAAGGCCAACAAGGACTGGACTACAAGCGACAAGATACGCGACAACCTCGCCGCTCTCGGCATCGCCGTGAAGGACGGCAAGGATGGCGCTACATGGGAATTGAAATGATTATAGCTTTATCGTTGTTATGGAATTAAAAGAATCATTAAGCGAACTTGTTTTTAATAAAGGCGAACTGAAACAACGGGTTTACAACTCCACCAAGGAGTCGTTCGAGCTCTTCCGTCAGATCGCCAAGGAACTGCTGACAATCTTCCAGGAGAAGAACAAAGAGGGCAACCACGGTATACGCTTCGAGTATGCCGACCGCGGCGACTTTGAATTCGAAATCCGTTTCGCCGGCGACCTGCTGCTCTTCGCCATGCACACCAACGTGTTCGAGTTCTCACGCAACCATGAGGTCATGAAGTCGCAATACATCCGTGAGGATCCAAACCGCTCCTACTGCGGCGTGATACATATATATAATTTCCTTGCCGACTCGTTCCTCTACCAGCGCGACAACGACCTTGGCTACCTCATCGGAAGGGTGTTCATCAATGCCGACAAACACTACTTCATCGAAGGCAAACGCGAGCTCGGAATGCTATACAATAACTTCAATACTTCGCTGATTGACAACAATTCGGTGCAGAGCATCGTGGAGTCGGCCATCGAGTATACCACCAATTTTGACTTATTAAGTCCGCCATACGACGAAATCAAGGTGGTGTCGGTAGGAGAGATGCGAAATAATTTTGACAAAAAATCGCTCGTGACAGCCAAACGTTTAGGTTTTCGTTTCCAGGCAGATACGGATTGAGCGATGGAGTTTGTAACCATGGGCTGTGAAAAAAAATTTTGCCAGTTCGAAAAATGTTCGTACTTTTGCATCCGCTTTTGAGAGTTTAAAACGCTGTCGGAAAGGTCTTAATTATCCGTCCAACAATCGTTTAGCAATCAACCGCAAAGAGGCTCCGTTCGTCTAGTTGGCCCAGGACGTGAGATTTTCATTCTCAAAATCGCGGGTTCGAATCCCGCACGGAGTACCAAAATAAGAAAATTAGAAGATAACAATTATTATGGCACATCACAAGTCTGCAAAAAAAAGAATCCGCTCCAACGAGAAAAGAAGAGTTGAGAACAGATACTACGCTAAAACCATGCGCAACGCCCTGCGCGATTTCAGAGCTCTCCAGGACAAGGCTGTCGCTACCGAGAGACTGCCCAAGATGATCTCCATCATCGACAAATTGGCCAAACGCTCTGTCATCCACAAGAACAAAGCTTCCAACCTCAAGTCGAAGCTGATGAAGCAGGTCAACGCTATGTAATCCATTGCGTAGCAGTGATAAAAAAGGAGGATACCCCGACGGTGTCCTCTTTTTTTGTGCCGTAAAATCCACGCGACCCTCCTCAATACCGTAAAAAAACGTATATTTGCACATTGTTCCGGATAATAGTGTTGCTGTGTAATATTATTAAAATCAGCTGATAGCGATAATTATGTCTAATCCTCATTCGCCACTGCCTGCGGGCGCGAGACTCAACGGCGGGAACTATACCATCCTCGACAAAATCGGCGCGGGCGGCTTCGGCATCACCTACGTCGCGCGGCAGAACGACCTCGACCGCAAGGTCTGCATCAAGGAGTACTTCCTCAGTGGTCACTGCTTCCGCGACGAGCGCACCATGCGTGTCAGTTGCAATGACGGCGACGAGGCCGTTTACGACAAATACCGCCAGGCCTTCATCCGCGAGGCGCAGATGGTGGCATCGGTCAACCATCCCAATGTCGTTGATGTCATTGGCGTGTTCCAGGAGAACAACACCGCCTATATGGTCATGCAGTTCATTGAGGGTTAGTCACTCGAATCGCTTGTCGCCAAGCGCGGAGCGCTGCCATTGGACGAGGCCAAGAACTATATGTCGCAGATTGCCGAGGCGGTGGGCTATATCCACGACCGCAACATACTACACCGCGACATCAAGCCAGGCAACATCATGATTACCGGCGACTACAGGGCTATACTTATCGACTTCGGTTCGGCACGCGAGTTTGTGGACGATAAGACGCAGGCGCACACATCCCTGCTTACACGTGGCTATGCTCCGCCCGAGCAGTACTCCACTGTCAGCCGCAAGGGCCGCTATTCCGACATCTATTCGCTTGGCGCTACGCTCTATTACGTGCTTACAGCCACGCCTCCTGTTGACGCTGCCGCCCGCATGACCGAGCCGTTTCCGGAGCCGAGCCGTTACTAAGCCTTCTCGGAAGTAAGCGTTTTTTTCAATAGTCCCTCTTCGTCGAACAGGTTGAGGATGGTGCCTTCGGCCAGGTGCAGGCCGTGGATACCGGCGGCATGTGCCCCGTCAAGGTTCTTGGCTATATCGTCGATAAAAAGCGTCTCGGACGGCACCAGGTGTTGCTCGGCGATTATCTTTTCAAATCCCTCCTTGGCGGGCTTGCGGCAATGCATGAAATTTGAGAAATAAGCTTTGTCGAAACACTCGGTGAAGATGTCGAAACCGTATTTGGCTTTCAGCCGCACGGTGAAGCAGTCGTAGTTTATCTGGTTGGTGTTGCTGAAAAGGAACACCTTGTAGTGCTGCCGCAGTTTCAACAGCAGCTCCACACGCTCGCGCGGCACGTCGATAAGTATGGCGTTGACGATGTCGTCGATGTCGTTGTCGCTGAGGTTGTGGCCTGTGGCACGGCGTATGTAGTCGCGGTACTCGGCAGGGGAGAGCATCCCCTTCTCGAAGAGGTCCATCTCGGGGGTCTGGAAGTCCTTGGTGTAGAAAGTGCCGAGATTGGTCACGCCGTGGCGCACAAAGGCCTCGCCGACATTCTCATAGCGTATGTCGTGGATGACGCCGCCAAAATCGAATATTATGTTTTTTATCATCGTTGTCATGCTTAAAAGGCTGTGAAATATCTGTTTGCGTATAGTTGTGCCGCAAATGCATTTGCAAAGGTACGATTTTTGTTTAAAACAGCGCGACAAGTTGCCGTTTCTGCAATAAGTCCTCATAATAATAATGAAAAACATGTATTCTGATTTTTAGAGAGATAGCATTGTTTTTTACCAAAAAACAAAAAAAAATTTGTCAGTATCGAAAAAAGTCGTACTTTTGCACTCGCAAAAAAGGAAAGGTCTTTTAAATTGCAAACGGTTCGGTAGTTCAGTTTGGTTAGAATACATGCCTGTCACGCATGGGGTCGCGAGTTCGAGTCTCGTCCGGACCGCCAAACAAGATAAAGCTCTCATCCGAGAGCTTTTTTTGTGCTCAAATTCGAAAGAAATCTCATGGGGCTGACTGGTTTTGACAGCAAGGAGATGGATTTGTAAGCATGCAGGCTCACGCATCAGAAGCCTTGACCACCGATGCACTAAATTTAATTGGCGAAAATAACTACGCTCTTGCTGCATAACCGAAGCATAGTAGGTTGGCTTAATCCCCGCAACAGTTGCAGGGACAAGACATCTCCCACAGGCCCCGACCGTCGGCATGTGACCCGGAGGTGCTCGTAAAGACGGGATAGCCGGCACAACGCCTCGCACTGCCGGTGATTTTTTAGAGGATAAGGTCTGCCTTGGGTGTCCGCGTCCGGAGCCGGCCCGACAATCAACCACGGAATAAGCATGTAGAAAGCAACTCAGTCGCTTGTTTGGACGAGGGTTCGACTCCCTCCAGCTCCACTTGAGACGGGGTAAAAACGCCCCGAAACATAAAGAAAGACACTGATAATCAAAAAGATTGCCAGTGTCTTTTTCTGTTTCTGCACCGACCAACCATCAGAAATGATTGTCAGTGCCATAGAAGATCAGGGGATAAACTCCGCCTAGCTCCAGAAAAAACGGGACTCGTCATTGTGCCCCGTTATAATATGTGATTGTTTCAAAGGTATCAATTAGTTACTTAGACTATACGGTTTTTCTGTGCTTTTCTGGAATAGTTTTTTGTTGGGTTTGCTTCCCATGTCGAACTCTAGGGTGCCGCCTTGCATCAGCATCTCGTAGGTGACGTAGGCCTGGGTATAGAGCTTGCCGTTCCAGCGTATCTGCTGTATGTAGCGGTTCTTGTCGCTCACATTGGGGGCTTTTATCTCGAGGTATTGGCCACTGCCCATGCGCACCTTCATGTAGGGCAGGTAGGGGGCTCCGATGACATACTGTCCGCTGGCGGGACAGACGGGATAGAAGCCCATGGCACTGAAGACATACCAGGCGCTCATCTGACCGCAGTCGTCGTTGCCGCAAAGGCCGTCGATATGGTTGCGGTACATCTTGTTCATCACCTCGCGCACCCAGTACTGCGTCTTCCATGGTTGGGTGGTCCACATGTAGAGGTACGGGATATGGTGCGATGGCTCGTTGCCGTGGACATAGCCGCCCAGCATGCCCTCGCGGGTGACATCCTCGGTCTCGGCAAAGAACTCGTCGGGCACATGCATGGAGAAGAGGGTGTCCAATTTGCGAACGAAAGCCTTCTCGCCGCCCATCATCCGCATCATGCCGTTCACGTCGTGCGGCACATAGAAGCTGTAGTTCCATGCGTTGCCCTCAATCAGGCCCTCGCCGCTGGTGGAGAGGAGCGAATAGGGTGTTTTCCAGCTGCCGTCGCTATAGCGGGCGCGGACAAAGCCGTCCTTATACACGTTGCGGTAGCTCAATGCCCGGCGGCGGTAGTTCTCGCGCACCGAATCCTCATAGCCTATGACATCGGGCAGCGTGTTCTCCAAATGGTTCACCAATGCCCAATAGACACACCAGTCCTCGTAGGCATTCTCAAGTGTGACGGAGGTACCGTTGCGGCTTTTGTCCACAGGGACATAGCCTATCTCCTTGTACAGTCCTGTGAAGTCGTAGTAGTCCACATTGGTGGTGGAGAAGATGGCATTCATGGTTTCCAACTCTTGCTCAGTATCGGGCTGAAGTTTGTTGACGGCGGCGTCCACCATCACCGACACACCGTGATAGCCTATCATACACCAGTTCTCGCCGCCATGATGGCTCCATACGGGCAGCATGTGCTGCTGACTGTGTAGAAAATGCTGGTAGAGCGAGTGTGCCAGGTCGCGGCTGAGGGCTGTGTCGGTGAGGTTGATGAGGGGGTGCAGGGCGCGGTAGGTGTCCCAGAGCGAAAAGATGGTATATCGGGTGCGACCGTCGGCGTCTTTTTCACCGACATCCTGATAGACGGAGGGGTTTATCATGGTATGGTAGTAGGATGTATACAGCATAGCCAAGGCATCGCTGGGGCCTTGCGCCTCGATACGTCCCAGCATCTGCTCCCAACTCTGGAGGGTCTGCTCGCGCACCTCATCGAAATGGCTGCTGTGTTTGGGGGCGCCTTGATCGGGAACGCGCACGATCCTGTCGCCGTATTGCAACAGCTTGGCTGGCCGGGAGTACATGTTCCCCTCCCGCCATATTGCGAGGGAAGCGCCTTCGGTGCTATTGGGCGAGAGCCCCACAACCACCATAAGGGTGTCGTTGTCGCCTTTATCGCCAGCCTGGGATCCCGGCTCAAACTCAAACCAGCACACCGGCTTGCGTCCTGCCATCTCGGGGAAGTTGTGCTCTTGGTCGAAACGGTTCCAGAAGCCGTTGTACGTCCGCGGGGCAAAGTCGTGATAGCCATACTGCTTGATGGGTTTGTTGAACTGGATGTAAAAGTATAGCTTGCGGCAGCGGTTCCAGCCGCTGGTCATGCGCCAGCCTGAAATGGTCCATTCGTTGTTCACGTTGCATTGCGCCCACAGCACCTTGCCGTCGTAGTTGTAGATGCCGTGGTTGAGGTCGAGGATGATCTTCTGCGCCGCCCCCTTGGGGAAGATATATCTGTGCACACCGCAGCGAGGGGTGGCGGTCAGCTCGCAGCGGATGTTGTCATCGTCGAGTGTGACGGCATAGTAGCCTGGTTCGGCAACCTCGGTCTCGTGGCGGAAACGCTGGCGGTAGCCACCGTCGGGGTTGTCGGCGGTGCCGGGGTTGAGCTTCGTCTCGCCGCTATAGGGCATAATGAGAATGTCGCCCAAGTCGCTGTGACCGGTGCCGCTGAAATGGGTGTGGCTGAAGCCCACGATGCTGCTGTCGCGGTGCTGGTAGCCGGCACAGTAGTCATAGACACGCGGCTGATAGACTCCATTGATATTATGTGGAATAGTGTCCGTGTCGGGGCTTAATTGCACAAAACCGTAGGGGAAACAGGCACCTGGGAATGTATGTCCCATGCCGTTGGTGCCAATAAAGACATTTACATGATTCGCTGGATATTGTGCCATGACGGTAATCGACAGACACAGAAATAGCGATATCAGAATTAATTTATTATTATTCATTGCTATTAACTCTTGTTGGCTACAATGCCATGTAAAATGCAAAAATACAAATTATTCTTCGTATCTTTGCAAAAATAATTCTACATGCGAAAAAACTGCTTTTGTCTATTATTGTTGTTGTTGGGAACACTGACAATCTATGCCCAAAGGGATACTCTCCTCGACCCGTATCGTCCATGGGTGCGTTGGTGGTGGAACGGCGACAAGGTGGATACTCTCGAGTTGAAACGTGAGTTGCAGCTACTGCATGATGCTGGTATCGGTGGCGTGGAAATCAATCCTATAGAGTTTCCCTCCAAGCGTTGCGACAGTCTCGGTATTTCCTCGCTGAGGTGGCTCAGCGAGGACTGGATTACTGCCTTGGAAGTGACGCTGCGAGAAGCAAAACGCCTTGGTATGGGCTGCGACTTGCTGGTGGGTAGCGGATGGCCTTTCGGCTGCGAGACACTCCCCATGGAACACCGTGCACAGGTGATGCTCGTCTACGCTACCGATATAGACTGGTCGAGACTTGAAGAAAATGCTTCCTTTGTAATTACTAAGCAGCAAATATTCGATGCCGTCGACCCCAAGGTGACAGAACCCAATGCCGACCGCCAGTTTGAACTGGTCGACCTCTTTATGGTTCCCGACACTGTACACGACATCTATCAGCGAAACAATCTCAATATCCCCGACGGCGACACTGTCGAGATCCAACCTATTGTACAAATAACCACAGGCTGGAGTCCCTCGTCAAATGGCCACTACATACTATATGCTCTTGTTCGCTGTACTTCGTTTGCCAGCGTCATCAACGGTGCCCCCGGTGCATCAGGACCTATCCTCGACTATATGAACCGCGAGGCAGTGAGCCAATTTCTCTATCACATGTCTCACACCCTCGAGCGCCGTTTAGGATCTATGAAAAACTGGCTGCGCGCCTACTTCGTCGATAGCATGGAACTTGAAGGTTCTAACTGGACTGGCGACTTTGCTGATGAGTTCCGTCGTCGCCATGGCTACGACATCATGCCGTGGCTGCCCTTTACCATGTTTAAGGTAGGTCGTTTGGGTGAAGTGGTAAGTTATGATTACGGTGCCTACCAGTCACCCGACTTTAAGCAACAGGTGCAAAAAGTACGCCTCGATTTCGAGCTTACCAAGGCTGAACTGCTCCATGAACGCTACACTCAGACTTTCTTGCAGTGGTGTCGTGAACAGGGTGTCAAGAGCCGTGCACAAGCCTACGGCCGCGGTTTCTTCCCTCTGGAGAGCAGTCTTGATTACGACATACCCGAAGGCGAGAGCTGGACCACCAACTACCTGCGTCACCGCGTGGGCGAAGAGATGGGCGACGAGGACTACCGACGCGGCCGTGCCTACACTATGATAAACAAATATGTCTCATCCGCCGCACACCAGAGTGGCAAGCACATCGTCAGCGCCGAGGAAATGACCAATACCTACCGTCTCTTCGAAACCACCCTCGAACTGCTCAAAGTGGGTAGTGACATGAGCGCCGTCAGTGGCGTCACCCACAGCGTCTGGCACGGCTTCAACTATTCGCCGCCAAAGGCTGTTTTTCCTGGATGGGTACAATATGGTAGTTACCTCAATGAACAGAACAGCTGGTGGAGTTATTTCCATCTACTCAACGAATACCGAGCCCACATGAGTGCCTTGCTCCAGAATGCCGAAATGCAGACTGATATTGCTGTTGTGCTTCCTACTGACCGCATGTGGGGCGAGATAGGGGTGCAGACTGAACCCTTCCCCTACTACCCCAAGGGCAGCATATATGAGATACCACAGCTTTTGTGGGAAGCTATCCATAAAAACGGCGGTAACTGTGACTTCATCTCTCCCTGGCAGGCTTTGGGGCAGACCTCCATGGGCAGTAAAAACTATAAGGTTCTGATGAAACTTGAAGACTCTTGCCTGGTGATAGAAGACCATCGTACGAAGTCGCCTGTTGTGAACCGTGTGCCATATCCTGCCGATAAGCGCTACCTTGAGTGGTACTCGTCCTTGCAGGATAAGCTTGGGTTGCCTCATGCCGTCACCTTCCAAAGTCCCGACCGATTCATGCTGCAAAACCATTATAAGACAGTGGGTACTGCAACGGTTCTGCCGCTCGCTGAAGATTCGACTAATCGATGGACACTTGCTCCGGGCACCGACTGCTACCTGTTCGTGAACGCAAACATAACCCCGTTCAGGAGCTATGGTCGATACATCTCCTTTCCCAAGGAGATTACTCGTCGTCGCCAGGCATGGCGCTACGATTGTAATACGGGTCGTCGTCAGCCGCTTTTCCCTTTAAATGATGGTAGATACCTACTTTCTTTAAGTGAGTCTGAGTCGTGTTTCATCTTTTTCGATGGACCCAAGTTAAAACAGAGACGACAGAAAGACTGTGCAATTTCCGATGAGCGTTATCCCTATCCGCCGCTGATGAATTGGACTCTTACTTTGCATCACGCCATAGAAAAGTGGGACACCGTGGTGACTCTCGACACTCTCCTCGATTTGCGAGAAACCCCCTATGCAGGTTTCTCTGGGTGGATGGTATATTCCACAGTGGTGGCACTCGATTCGTCCCGGAGAAGTTCTGACAGCCATACCTTGAGGCTCCCAACCCGCGACATCTGCCAACTCTCAGTCAATGGCATCGACTGTGGCGTTGTTTGGTATGGTGATCGCGATGTTCATATTCCCGCAGGGGTTTTCCACCCTGGCGAAAACACCATTGATATTAAAGTCACAACAACCCTAAACAATTACGTCCACACCCTCACCGATAACGATGTTATTCGGCATTTTGTCTTCAAGCGCAATGTTCCCACTACTCCTGCAGGACTTGTGGGCCCTGTTGTCTTTTGGTAGCTGTGGTCGGTATTATTAATGAGATTTTATGATGAAAAGGTTTTTCTTTGTTTTGTTCCTGCTTCTCTCCTCGGTCACTGTTGCTCAGCATGACCTTCAAATCACCGATTTCGGAGCGCGGGGCGACGGCATTACCCTAAATACCACCAGTATCCAAGCCGCTATTGACAGCGCTCACCACATCTTTACCCTCCATAACAGGAAAACTCGCGTCGTGGTGTCCGAAGGTACGTTTGTCAGTGGAACGCTCTATCTCAAGAGCGGTGTGACACTCCATCTAGAAAACGATGCCACGTTGTTGGGATCGACCAATCCCTTTGATTATGTGAAAGATCCTTACTGCCGTTGGACGGCCTTCATCTTCGCCATACGCCAGCACGACATTGCCATCACGGGACAGGGTACCATCGACGGTCGCGGATGGGAAGTCGCCAACAACATGGTAAACTATATCCATCTTGGCCTTGTTGATGACCCACTGAAATACGACCGTCCAAACGAGAGCAACCGGCCTGAGAATATCCACTTCCGCGAGTGTGACCGGGTTGTTGTCAGTGGCATTACCCTGCGTAATCCTGCCAGTTGGAACCAGCAATACGACCAGTGCCGTTATCTGCTCATCGAGAATCAGACTGTAGACAGCAAAAGTTACTGGAACAATGATGGCGTTGATATTGTAGATTGCCAGCATGTGGTGATACGGAATTGCAATATGGATGCCGCAGACGATGTTTTCTGTTTCAAGAGCCACAGTGTCGATGGCCTTTCCGAGGATGTGCTGGTGGAGAACTGTACTGGTCGCTCCTCTGCCAACGGCATTAAGTTTGGTACCATGACACGCGGCGTTTTCCGCAACTTCCGTTTCCGCAACATCACGCTATATGACACCTACCGCAGTGCCATCACCCTTGCCTCTGTCGATGGCGGAGCCTTGGAAGATATTGTCATTGACGGCCTCCGTGCCACCAATACTGGTAACCCCATCTTCCTTCGCTTTGCCGAACGACGCCAAGGTACAGTAACACCTTGTTTGAAGGATATCACTATAAAAAATGTCTATGTTGAGGTCCCTGCAGACAAGCCGGATGCAGGCTACAGCTATGAAGGACCCGTTGAGGATTTGCCACGCAATATCTCTCCTTCCAGTATTGTGGGAACCCCGGGCCACCGCATACAGAACATCACCCTTGAGAATGTCGAGATTCGCTATCCCGGCGGAAGCGACAGCAGTTACGCCTATTGTGGCAGTGACCCTCTGTCGCTGGCTGACATTGCAGAACGCACCACACAGTATCCGGAATTTTCCATGTTCAAGGAATTGCCGGCATGGGGTCTTTACCTACGACATGCGGACAATATCCAGCTGCGCAATGTCCGTATGACTGTGGCAAACCATGATTACCGTCCATGTATTGTCGCTGACGATGTCAAGGGCTTAACCATCGTTGGTTCCCATCCCGACACGCCGCAGTATCTCGTGGCTAACGGCTGCTCCAGAGTTAAGGCACCTGGCTACCGTGTTGTCAGGCAGAAAGCTGTTCCCACTGCCAACGATACTTCACCCCAACTGTCGCAGGAGGAAATTGATACACTGGGTATGCGCTACAAGGCATCCCGCTTCGGTATTAAAAACAATGGTGTGACGCTAAATACGAACTCCATTCAACACGCCGTGGACTATATTTCCCAGCATGGAGGCGGATGCTTGGAATTCTATGTCGGACGTTACCTCACTGGTACTGTACGCATCCCCGCAGGGGTACATATATATCTGCATGAGGGCGCAATCATTGTGCCCTCACCAAATCCCCATGACCATGCATCGGGGCATCCGTCATCCCCATTCCTGTTTGAGGACCATGTGGACAAAGCCACAGGCCTGGGATTCATTGAACAAGTAAAATAATCTGATTGTTTTGAGTATTCTGGTTACTCAGAGGTGACAGAACTCTTTGCAACAGAGAGCCAGAATCTGTCATTGACCCAGGTCGTTATTATTTGGCAATTTGCAGCTTGGGCTTCCTTCTCGGTGCTCTTCAGGTGGTCTATCAAGATGCCGGTGCCGGTGTATTTAAACCAGGCTTCTTTGCGGGTCCAGATGCGGGCGAACTCCAACTCCTGGTCCTCGGCATTCCGCACAAGGGCTTGCTCTTCGTCGTTGAAAGAGCGTTGAAGCAGAGTGTCGCTGAAGCGACGACGGCCTTCCACGTCTATGCCCACTTCGCGGCTGCTCACTGCGGTGACTATGGATTCGCGGCAATGGCTTATGTTGAAGAAAACGCCGCTGCGGTTTGTCAGGTAGGGTTTGCCGTGTTCGGCAACGGCCCATGTCGGCGGATCGGGTATGGCCTCGAGGAGTTGCGTTGCCTCGAACGGCATCACCACAATTTCGTCACCCGTCACCTGCTCCATGTTATGCTGCAGGGCATAGGCCAGCATTGCGTAGCTCACCGCCTGTTCGCGTTGCCGCGACAGCGTCTTCATGCTGCGCACCAGTTCTACCTGCTGCTGCGGCATCCATGAAAGCATGGTTTCAATCTGTTCGGTGCCGACGGACTCGAAGTCGGTGAAATAAAGAATAATCATTTGATTATATAATTAAAAAGGGATTTCCTTTTTAGGGAAATCCCTTTTATAATTAGTATAGAAAACTCTTAGTTGGATGTCTCACTGGTGATACGCTCCAACCATTTGAGCATGCCGAGCATGACGCACATGGAGAGCAGACAGAAAACTGCGAACACGCCCCATGTCATCCACTGGTGCGGGAAGGAGTTGAGCATTTTGACACCGAGGAAGATGAAAAGGTTGCCGATAGCGGTGGCGGACAGCCACAAGCCCTGACAGATACCCACCATGTGACGCGGAGCAATCTTCGACACGAAAGAGAGTCCAAGCGGTGAGATAAGCAGCTCGGCGACTGTGAGGAAGAAGTAGGTCACAATAAGAATTCCGGGACCAGCCTTCATGCTTGCCTTCACGCCTTCTTCGAGACCCTTGAATTCGTTGCCTGACGGATAGTTGTGTATGCAGGCGATGACGATAAGGAAGATGTAGGCGCATGCAGCGATGAACATACCGAGAGCAATCTTGCGCGGTGTGGATACCTCTTTGCCTTTTCTTGCCAGCGAGGCGAACAGCCACATAATGATAGGTGTCAGGATAATCACGAAGAACGGGTTGATGCACTGCAGAATCTCAGGTGCGATGGCGCTGGTATCGACAAAGTCGCGGGCGAAGATGGAGAGCGACTGGGCGTTCTGATGGAACGAGAACCAGAAGAAGACGGCAACACCGAGGACGGCGTAGAGAGCCATCATGCGCTGCTTGATTTCTTTTGCCATCGATTCGCGTTCTTCCTTGGTGTAGTCCTGAACGGCGGCTTTCTCCTTGCGGATGGGGTTGGGCAGGCGTTTCTTGACGGCCAGGAAGATGAACAGGGAGATGAGCATGGCTGCGACAGAGGCGATGAACGAGATGTGTACGCCAGTGTTGTAGGTATTCAGGTAGTTGGTGCAGAAGTCGGAAAGACCGCTTTCCTGTACCTTTGAGAGGTCGAGCAGGTTGGCCTTGTCGTTGCCCTCCATGGTGCCTTGTACAAACTTATGGCACAGACGTGGAAGGTCGGCATTGTAGAACAGTGCCTTGGTTTCGAGGTACCATTTACGGATGAGGGGTGCCACGAACGGTGCGATGACACCGCCAATGTTAATGAACACGTAGAAAATCTGGAAACCGCTGTCGCGTTTGCTCTTGGCTTCGGCAAGTGCCTCGGGGCCTTGCTTTGCAGCCTCAGCCTCAAAGTCGTCGTACAACTGTCCCACGATGGCCTGCAGGTTACCCTTGAATAGACCGTTGCCGCAGGCAATAAGTATCAAAGCCAGCATTGTGATGACCAGCACCCACGACATTCCGCCATGGTCTGAGAACACGGGAATGGCGAGAATAGCATAGCCTATAGCCATCACTACAAGACCCCAGATGATGGTTTTCTTGTAGTTCTGTGAGCGGTCGGCAATGATGCCGCCAGGCAGGCTAAGCACGTAGATTAGGAAATAGAACACTGCAAACATGATGCCCGACACGTCGTCGGAGATACCGAACTTGGAGCAGATGAACAGCACCAGCACGGCATTCATGATGTAGTATCCGAAACGCTCGCCCATGTTGCTCAATGCTGCTGCAATGAGTCCCTTGGGATGCTCTTTCTTCGCCTTGTTGAGGTAGAAGATTAAGAATGGCGTCACGATGATTAGCACGACAATCAGGAAGAATAACGACCTGTTGTTGTTCCATAGATCTGTGATGAAATTCATGATGTTAAGATTTTGGTTTATAAATTATTTAATAAAATTTTAACATATCAAATGTGCATAAACACTTTGCAAAGGTACGAAAAAAAATTGAATCACAACGGTTATGTGTGTTTTTTTGTGTACTTTTGCAACCGCAATGAGCAACGATATAATGCATTTTGTCGATGTGCTGTCTGAGGGCGGCACCCTGCTGTACCCTACCGACACGATTTGGGGCATAGGCTGCGATGCTACCAACGCTGCAGCTGTGGAGAAGATTTATTCCATAAAGAAACGAGACCATTCGAAGAGCATGCTCATTCTTTGCGAGGATGTGGCTATGGTCGAGCGTTTTGTGTCGCCTGTTGGCGATGCGGTGCGGTCGTTGCTGCTCAACGGAGAGCGCCCTACGACGGTTATCATGCCGCTGGCTCAAAATGGCTTGGCTTGCAATCTCGCGGCTGCCGACGGCACCATAGGTGTCCGCATCCCTAGAATGGATTTCTGCCAGTCGCTGCTTCACGCTCTAGGCAGGCCGATAGTCAGCACCTCGGCCAACCTGTCGGGACGGCCGTCACCCTCCTGTTTTTCCGATATTGATGCATCTGTCAAGGAGAGTGTAGACTGTTGTGTTCCTGCGGTTTTTGAGGTTGCCAAGGGTGCCGCCTCGTCACGGATAGTCAAGTTGCAGCCCGACGGCACGGTTGCAGTCATTCGTCCATGACAAACAAATAGGGCTGCGTCGACGACGCAGCCCTGATCATATTGTTCCTGATAAGGATTATTAGTTTTAGAATCTCACGGAATTGTCTTTGACGGCCTGAGGCTCGGTGACTTTCTTTTCCTTTTTCTCCTTTAGTCCGAGAACCTTTTTGCCCTGCTCGTATACGATGTCAATGGGGATGTTGGCTTTCTCGATGGCTTTCAGGTCTTTTGCCAGGTCGGGACGCACAACGCCGTTCTTGGCGGCATATTTACGTGCCACCTCATAGTCGCCGTCGCCTTCGGTCTTGATGACCAGGGCTGCCCAGCCTTCGAGGGCGGTGCGCATCTTCTTGACATCGATGACATAGCGGCCATCCTTGTCGCGCTTGAAAGCACCGTGGTCTTGCATATAGTTGAAGCACATCATGTTTGCTATGCCGTGAGCCTCGGTGGCGCCGAAGCGGACGCTGCGCAGGATTCCGGCGATGAAGGTGACGTAGGCATCCTCGATGGTGATGTTGGTGATTTCTTTTTTCTCAATCAGTGACTGGACGATATAGAGACCGCAGATGTCGGCTTTGGCCTCTTCCCATGCGCTGTACTGGTTCTGCAGGGCCTGGCGCACATTGCCTTTGCCGCTGATGGTGTTCTTGATGCCGAGGCCGTGAGCCACCTCATGGTAGCACACGTTGCTAAAGAAGGCGTCGAACTTGATATTCTTGAGCTGATCCTTCGAAATCATCAGGTTGGCTATGGGGAGCATGATGGTGTTGAACTTGGCTTCCATGGCGTTCTTCAGCTGCAGGCGGCGGGTGCCTTTGGCAAGGTGCACGCGCTCGTCGTTGGGCAGGTTGATGGCGATGGTTTTGCTACCCGCGTTGCAGTCGCCGGCGTAGTAGATTACGTCGTAGACGTTAAGGTCGCTGTCGGTGCCGGGAACTTCTTTCTTGTATTTCGGGTCGCAGGGCAGGTTTTTCTGCAGTTCGGGCAGCATCTGGGTGAAGCGTGCCAGGTCTTCGCTCCACTTCTCGTCCTTCACAAGCACGAAGGCCTCGTAGGCTGTCTTGTAGCCGAAAAGACCATCCTCGTAGTTCTCGATGGGTCCGAAAACGAAGTCCAGACGGCTTTTCTTCATGTCCATCCACACCATGTCGCTCTCATAATAGTCGTCGGTTTTCAGTGCCTCGCGGCGAACTTCCAAGTATTTGCGCAGACCTTCGTCCTCTGCCAAATTGATGGCTTTGTCCAGCAACTCGTCGACGCGTGCCAGCTGTTTTTCGTAAGCCTTGTGGTAGGGGATGACATCAATTTTACCCTTGGCATTGCGGCGCAGGATAGTGTACTGGCTGGTCTTCATCGGGTCGTCCAGTTTGTCGAACTCCGCTTTTGTCATGTCGGTGGGGTAGAAGTTGGCACCGGCGGGTTTGGCGCCATAGCCTGGCACGAAGGGTTTCTCGGCGTCGAGGCGGTCCCATGCACCATAGTGTATCTCAGCATAGTTTTTTATGGCGGGATCCTTGATTTCTCTCAGCTTCTTGCGGTTCTCGGTGCCGAACGACTGTTCCCAGAACAGGTCGTCCATCACCTTTGCAATATCGATGAAAATGCCGACCAGTTCTCTCTCTTGGGGAGTCAGTTTCTCCATGTCGGTCTTCAGTGTGAAAGGAGCGTATTGCTGCACTTTCTTCTGAATTTCTTGGTTTTGGGCTTTTGCCTCGTTGCCACCTATTGTGGCGACCATTGCTATAGCCATTACGGTGATTGATAATTTTTTCATTTATGTATGTTTTTTGATTTTTAGCTTACAGGGTGTTATTGCGGAACGTGTGTCGTTTCAGAAGGCTTTGAACTTTGCTGTTGCGTGCTGTGGCCATCAGCTCGTTGGCGTAGCGTGTGTTGTGCAGGTCGGTGCCGAGGTACTCCACTATGCCGTCTTCAATGAACGAGAAGCCTTTGTCCATTGCCGTTTCGCCATAGAAGCCGTTGAGTGAAAGGATGTTGACCTGGAATGCCATGCCCATGTCCTTCATCTTGATGACCGCATCGGAGTGCAGGCCGAGGTAGGGATAGCGTTCGGGATGGGCCAGGATGAGGTTGTAGCCGAGCTTTTTGTATTCGGCGAAGTCGTCCAGCGGGTCGTAGCCAGAGGAGTGCAATGCCAGTTCGCAGAGCAGTGTCTTGCCGGGCAGGGGTATCACCTTGTCGACACCGGCACGGCGTGCGTACTGGTGGTCGAAACGGTATTCGCCGCTGATGCCCGCTACTTCAGGCAGCCCTTGTCCGACATAGGCTTTCAGCTCTTTTGTAAGCTGTTCGTAGCGTTTCTGGATGTCGGCTTCGTCGTTCGGATAGTTGGCATGGAAATGAGGTGTGATGTAAATCTTTTTGAAACCTACCGAAGAAAGAGTTTTGAGGCATGACACGGTCTCGTTTACATTTCGCGAACCGTCGTCGACATTTGGTAGTAGATGGCAGTGCATATCGGTTCCCAGCACACTGAAAATCGATGAGTTCCTGTTTCTGTTAAAAATACCGAACATGTTGTTTGTTAGTTGGTTGTTTTATCCGGTTGCTTTCAGTCAGTCTTTTTTAGAAATGCAAATTTAAACTTTTTTTTGGGATGACACAAAGGATAGGTCTCTTAAAATTATTTGTGACTTTTTTTCAATCCGGAATGGTTCCTATATAGACACTTCTGATAGGGCAATACAACAAAAAAGGATGCCTCATAACGAGGCATCCCCTTTGGTTGATAGTCAATGCTATAGCTTATTTGCGACGTTCGCCGCCGCCGTTGTTGCCGCTGCGGCGACGGTCACCGCCATCGCGACGGCCTCCGTCACGACGCGGGCCTCCGTTGCCACCTTCGTGGCGCGGACCGCGGGCGGGTTTCTCCTCCTCGTAGCCTTCGGGCTTGGGGAGCAGGGCCTTGCGGCTGAGTTTCAGCTTGCCGGTCTTCTCGTCGATGGCAATAATCTTCACCTGGATGATGTCGCCCTCGTGAATCAGGTTCTCAAGCGTGTCGGTACGTTTCCAGTCGTATTCGCTGATGTGCATCAGGCCCTCTTTGCCGGGCAGGAACTCGAGGAATGCGCCGAACTCGACAATGCTGACCACCTTGGCGTCGTAAATCTGGCCGACCTCGGGGACGGTGCAGATATCCTTGATCCACTTGATAGCAGCTTCGATGTCGTCCTTGTTCTGTGAAGCGACATCGACAATACCGAACTCGCCCTCTTCCTCGATGTTGATGATGGTGTTGGTTTCGGCCTGGATTTTCTGGATAACCTCGCCACCCTTGCCGATAACAGCGCCGATAAAGTCTTTGGGTATGTGGATCTGGACGATGCGCGGCACGAAGGGCTTGTAGTCCTCGCGCGGCTCGGCGATGGTTTCCTGTATATGGTTGAGGATGTGCAGACGGCCTTGGCGTGCCTGCTCAAGAGCCTTGGCCAGAACGTCGTAGCTGAGGCCGTCGACCTTGATATCCATCTGGCAGGCAGTGATACCGTCGCGTGTGCCGCAGACCTTGAAGTCCATGTCGCCCAAGTGGTCCTCGTCACCGAGGATGTCGCTCAGCACGGCCCATTTGTCACCCTTGGAAATCAAACCCATGGCGATGCCGGCGACCGGCTTGCGGATCTTCACACCGGCATCCATAAGTGCCAGGCATCCGGCGCAAACGGTGGCCATAGAGCTGGAACCGTTGCTTTCGAGGATGTCGCTGACAACGCGGATGGTGTAGGGGCAATCCTCAGATGTGGGCAGCACCTCTTTCAGGGCGCGCCATGCCAGGTGGCCGTGGCCGACTTCGCGGCGGCTGAGACCGCGGTTGCCTTTGACCTCACCGGTGGCGAAGCCCGGGAAGTTGTAGTGCAGCAGGAATCGGCGTGTGCCTTCGATGACTGCGCCGTCGATAATCTGCTCGTCGAGTTTGGTGCCGAGGGTGACAGTCGACAGCGACTGGGTCTCGCCACGTGTGAATATTGCGCTACCGTGTGCCGAAGGCAGGTAGTTCACTTCGCTCCAGAGGGGACGTATCTCGTCAAGCTGGCGACCGTCGAGACGTGTGCGCTCGTTGAGCACCATGTCGCGCATGGCTTCGCGCTCGGTGTCGTGGTAGTAGCGGTCGATCATGAACTTGATTTCGTCGGTGAGGGTTTCCTCTGTATAGTTGGCGTCGATGAATTCCTGTTTGATGGCTTCGAAGCCTTCCTCGCGCATGTGCTTGTTGGCGATGCCTTGCTTCGAGAAGTCGTAGCATTTCTGGTATACGGCGTCGTGCAGGCGTTGGCGCAGCTCTTCGTCGTTGACCTCGTGGCAGTACTCGCGTTTCTCGGTCTTGCCGGCCTCTACGGTCAGTTCAGCGATGACGCGGCACTGGGTCTTGATGGCCTCGTGTGCGGCTTTGAGGGCTCCGAGCATAATCTCTTCGCTGACTTCCTTCATTTCGCCTTCCACCATCATGATGTTCTCCTCGGTGGCTGCGACGATAAGGTCGAGGTCAGCGCGTTCGATGTCCTGCATCGGGGTGTTGATTACATATTGTCCGTCGAGGTAGCTTACGCGAACCTCGCTGACGGGGCCGTTGAACGGTATGTCGCTGACGGCGAGAGCCGAAGCGGCTGCCAGTGCGGCCAGTTGGTCGGGCATGGTGTTCTTGTCGCCCGAAATGAGGGTTATCTGCACCTGCACCTCGGCGTGGAAGTTGTCGGGGAACAGCGGGCGCAGGGCGCGGTCCACCAGTCGTGCAATCAGGATTTCATGCTCCGAAGGGCGTGCCTCGCGTTTGAAAAAGCCACCGGGGAAGCGGCCCATGGCGGCGTATTTCTCTTGGTAATCCACGGTGAGGGGCATGAAGTCCACATTCTCACCGACTTCTTTCTTCGAGCAGACGGTGGCCAAGAGCATGGTGTCGTTCATGCGCACCACTGCCGAACCGTCGGCCTGCTTGGCAAGCTTGCCAGTCTCGATTTCGATCATGCGGCCGTCGCCGAGATCGAATTTCTTGTTGATGATGTTCATTTTTTTTACTTTTTTCCTTTGTCCAACATTATCAGCATGGCGAACGTCACGTCATGCCGTTATCCGGTTGTGGTATACTTCAAAAAAAGCCAGCGAGGGAACCCTCGCTGGCTCAACCATAACCAAATAAATATGAAAAACTATTACTTTCTTAAGTTGAGCTTCTTGATGATGGCGCGATATCTTTCGATGTCGTTTTCCTTCAAGTAGTCGAGCATGCGACGGCGTTTTCCGACCAATCCGACCAGTGCTCTTTCCGATACTTGGTCTTTCTTGTTTTTCTTCATCAGCTCGGTGAGGTGCTGGATGCGGTAGGTGAACAGGGCAATCTGTGCCTCGGCCGAACCGGAATCATTGGCGTTCTTGCCGTACTCTGCGTAAATCTCTTGTTTCTTTTCTTTTGTCAGATACATAATTTATTTCCTTTAAAACGGCTGCAAAAGTACAACCTTTTCTTTAATTACAAGCAAATATTTTTTGTTAAAAGCCGTCTTTTTGTGTAAAATGATGTGTCACAATACGTCTTAAAGTTGTTAAAGATTCTTAAAAAGCGTTTTTGGTGTGGTTTTTTTTGAGCGAATGGGAACTGATTTTACAAAAAATGGCGGTCTTTTCAACCGCCATTTTTGAGCGACAAACGGGGCTCGAACCCGCGACCTGCGGCTTGGGAAGCCGCCGCTCTGCCAACTGAGCTATTGTCGCAAAAGACAAACTCCTAAACGAGCCTGATTCTGTTTTATTGTCTCCCTCTGATTTTTTTTCTAACGCAGATAAAAAAACAAGTGAGAGTGGATAAAGGGAACACTATGGAAACTCACAATATCCGGCAAATCCATTCGAGTAATTCGCGCAAAACACGCGTCAAACCCCACTTGCGTAGCTTCGCGTAATACGAGTAATTCGCCGTTAAAAAAATCAATACTCGAAGCTGCTGTCGCCGAGGAATTCGCGCAGGATGCTTGTTGGTGGGATGTATTTTGTCTGGATGGGTTCAATCAGCTCGAGGAAGCTGAGCAGTCGGAAGGCTTCGGCATATTCCTCGCTGCTTTGGGGTACCATCTTGAGCAGTGGTTCTGCGAAGGGGCGCAGAATGCCAAGTTCGTAGAGCAGGGCGGAATTGAACATAACGTCGGCGTTTTCCTGATAGGGGAATATGTGCTTGTGCTCTCCGGCGCGTACGCTGGGCCAGCGCTTCAAGGTTTCGTAGGCGCTGTAGCCGCGGAAGTTGTTGTCGCGTACAATGCGGCGCAGCAGCCTGTTGTCGTTTGAGCGGATGATGTTCTGCTTGTCGAGGGCTATCTGGGTGAGCGCCGACACATACACTTTGAATTTCAGTTCGTCGTCGATGTCGGCGGTAAGTTTCGGGTTGAGGGCGTGGATGCCTTCCACGATGAGGATGCTTTCCTTGTTCAGCTTCAGTGTCTTGCCGCTGAAATAGGGTTCCCCTTTCTTGAAGTCGTAGGTCGGGATTTGCACCTCTTCGCCGTCGAACAGCTGTTGCAGTTGCTTGTTGAGAAGCGGGATGTCAAGGGCTTCGACGGCTTCGAAGTCAAAGTCGCCGTTGGGCTGGCGCGGGGTCTGTTCCCGGGGCAGGAAGTAGTCGTCCAGAGAGAGCTGCTTGACGTCGAAGCCCAGCACCGACAGTTGCACGGCCAGTCGCCGGCAGCTGGTCGTTTTGCCGCTCGACGATGGCCCGGCAAGCAATACCATGCGGACCTTGTCTCGCCGCTGGTCTATCATGTCGGCAATGGAGGCATATTTTTTCTCATGCAATGCCTCGCTCACCTGTATCAGGTTGTTCTCTCTGTGGTTGCGCACCTCCCGGTTGAGGTCGTCGATGGTGGTCACCCGGAGCAGTTCCGCCCAGCTGTGGTGCTCCTGGAAGATATTGAAAAGCTTTTGCGCCTCTTGGTAGATGTCCAGACGCTCCGGCATCTGTGGGTCGGGGCATTGCAGCAGGAAGCCGTTGGCAAAGGAGCGCAGGTCCCATTGCCGCAGCACACCTGTGGAGTGGACAAGCCGGGTGGCCCATTTGTGAGGTGTGCCGCCAAGGAAGTTCATCTCGATGTATAGCTGTGTCAGTCCTTCAAGCAGTCTCCGTGTTGCAGGAATTGGTTCATCTTTGATGAGCTCTATTGCGTCTTTCACCAGCATCGACTTGGTGACGAAGGGAAGGTCCTGTTTCTGCAACTCCACCATTCGGCTGCTCACCGTGCGCACGATATCCAGCTGCGAGGGTAGGGTGTAGCCCTCCTCGAGGGACTCTATCTTGCAGAAGAAACCGTTCACCATCCAGTGGTCAATGTTCAGCACCGCTTTGGGGTAACAGTCACGCACCGCCTTGTAAAGCAGAAAACAGAGCGAAGTGTTGTAGATGCGGTAGCCCTGTCGGTGGGTGATGTCGATGAAGCGGATGCTTTTGGGTTTGAATACCCGGTAGGAAAGCATGGTGATTTTGTTGTTCACCAGGGCGCACAGCACGCTGTACTTGCATTGGTGGTTGACCTCCTTGGCCAAATCGGCGAGCAGTGTTCCTTGCTCAATCATACGGCGTTCGCCGGTGTTCTCGATGATGACTTCTATCTGCATTGAAATGGTGTTTAGTTGGTTGACGACATGCCGACATAACGCCGTTGTGGCAATAATATTGCCCGTTAAAAATTAATTGTAAAAAAATTGGATTGTTTCATATATAAAAAAAAAGAGTATCTTTTGAAGTGACCCCCAAAAGTTGGACGGATTAATAAAATCAGTTAATTTGTCTATAGAAATGAGTTCGGTATTGCACCGGACTCATTTTTAGTTTCAGTTTGATACGTTTGTTGTTGTAATAGTCGATATAGTCGGCAAGTTG
>JAGCVI010000026.1 GCA_017962445.1 Bacteroidales bacterium | reverse complement strand
TAAAAATCATCACCGAGGCAATATCAATCACCGTGTTCACCATTATCGTCGCCTTGGTGTTCAAAGGCGAGACGATACGATGGAATCATATCGTCTCGTTTGTCTTCATCATCCTTGCCGTCACCTTCGCCTTCTGGAAGAATGAATAGGAGTATGGCGGGCCAAGTTCACCTCACCACTTCGACTACGCCGTTGTGGCGCAAAAATACAAAACACTTTGAGCGCAAAACGCGGGAAAAGTAGATTCCGTCGGGACAATGTAACTCATTAAAGTCCCAATGTCGCTATTTATAGATGTCTACATCCTACCGAGGGCGGATTGGGCGGGGCCGAAGCCTGCGGCGGCAGCTTTTTTGTACCACTCCCTTGCTGTTTTCTTGTCGGATTTCAGATTATCCTGGCCATACTCATAGAGGTGACCTATCTCGTACATGGACTCCGCATCGCCCATTTCTGCTGCACGGCTGAGCCATTCGACGGCTTTGACGGCATTCTTCTCAACATGTATTCCCTCGAGGAAACACGAAGCCACACAACGGCAGCCTTCCACCGATCCTGCCTCGGCAGCTTGAAGATAAAGTTCGTAAGCTTTTTTGTAGTTTATCTTTACACCATGCCCTTGCTCGTAGCAACGGCCAAGAGTGCAACACGACTGGGCATCGCCATGCTCCGCACCGCGTTGGTAATATTCAACGGCGGTGGCGTAGTCTTCCTGGCTTTCAAAAATCCTACCCATCATATAAATGGCATTTAGGTTGCCTGCCTCGGCTGAAAGCGAAATCCATTTGACCGCAGTGACACTGTCCGATTCACATCCTAAGCCTTCGATATAGCATAATCCCAGATAGAACATGGCTTGCGTACTGCCAAGAGCGACGGCTGTGTCGAGGTACATTTTTCCCAGAACGTCATCCTCGTTGCATCCTCTGCCTTGAAGGCGTGCCAAGCCCATCTGGCAATAGGCTCCAGCTGAATGTTTGTCCTTGGCTGCCTCCTCGAAAATCTTGTATGCATCCTCGGGGTCGGCTTCAACTCCAATGCCCTGCTGACGGCATTGAGCCATCATCACAGTACCCTCGTCGTTGCCCCATTGGTGTGCCTTTATAAAGTATTGATAAGCTTCACCATACATGCCCGAGCGAAGACAGACGACACCTAGCACATAGCTGGCATCGCTGTTGGCCAATTGATATCCTGTGATATAGTATGCCAATGCCGAATCGCCGTCGACAGGGATGGTGCTTGTACCCCTATCATAGATACCAGCAAGACTATAGGCTGCCTCGCCAACGCCTTGATCAACTGCACGCCACAGATAAGGCATGGCAGCTACCGTATCAATGGGAACACCGCAACCTTCAAGGAACGAACGGGCTATATAATATGCTCCTGTTCCATCATCATCGTCGGCCATCTTATAATAGCTGAAGGCTTTACCTTGGTCTTTCTCCACATAACGGCCTTCGCGGTAGCAGTCGCCAAGCCAGCACATAGCATCGGAGCTGCCCCACTCAGCAGCCTTGTTCATGTAATAAAGAGCCTGTGCCGTGTCAGGCTGCAGGCCACCTTCACCGCTTTCATGACAGAGAGCAATCTTGTATGCAGCCAGCTCGTTCTCGTCATCCAAATAATAACTATATATTTGCAGGGCTTTGTTCATGTCCTGAGGGACAAACAAACCATTCTCGTAACAATATGCAAGGAAGAAGTGGGCATCGCTATTGTTGCACTCTATTGAACGCTCTATAAGTTTTATGCCCTTGGCAATGTCCTTGTCGGACATCTTGCCGATTCTACCATAAAGATACAACATTGCATGATAGTATTCCGGCAATCCGTAGAGATATTCCAAGTTTTTAGATTTTGCCGCCCTCTTATAACACTCAGCAGCCTTTTTATAGTTTGGATCTTTGTCTCCAATACCGTCTTCATACATCCTGCCTAAAATGAACGAACACCAGCCATCGCCAGCCTTGGAACCTTTTTCAAGATATTTATTTACATTGTCATCGTCGTCAACACTAGCATAAAGTTTTACAATATCCTGATAATAAGATACATTTCCATCGTCTATTAGATCTTTATATATTGATACGGCACCTTCGATATTGCCTCTTGCTTCACGCACCCTGGCCAAGTCTAAACTGATATCGTCCAAGCCGAGTTCAATAGCCTTCTCGTAGTACTTTTCCGACATAGCGAGGTCGTATATCGGTTGCGAGTCATCCTCATAAAGAGCAGCGAGGAGTGCAGCACAATTTTTATCATTATACTCATCGACACCTCTGCGGGCCCATTCGACGGCAGCATTCACATCTTCTTCACAACCATAGCCCTGATAGTTCATACGGGCAAGTTCAAAGCATGCCTCGCCCTTCATTTCCAGCGATTTATTGGTGACAAGTTGATAGTAGAGCGGATACGCCAGACTCCACTGTCCAGTGTATTTATAGAAATCAGCAAGTGCGTAAAGGCAATGCTGGGAGCCATTTGCGATGCCATGTTTCCAATATTGTATTGCCCTCGCAGTGTCGCCAAGGATATCTTCGTTATCGTAACAATACACCGTACCGGCGACAAGTTGACAATAATTCACATCAGGGAAGCGGCTGGCAGCATCCGAGGCAATCTGGCGAGCCTTGTCTTCGTCAATCGACACACCCTGTCCCCAGAAATACATCTCAGCCGTCAGAGACAAACTGTGCGGCTCAGAAAGACGGACGCCTTCGTCAAGATAAGTGCGGGCATTTTTATAGTCTTCCTTGACTAAATAATACTTTGCAAGCTCATAATTAGCGCGATACAGACCGTCTTTCACGGCTTTCTTTAGCATCTTAATTCCTTTCGACTCATTTTTATTCACGCCGTTGAGTCCATAAAGGTAATTGAGCGCCAACGAATCGGCAGGAGTTGAGGTCTGAGCGTTGGCCGCAATCGGGACCATAAGTAACAGAGACAGAGCAATGAGTATGTGTTTCATAGAGGGTTTTAAGAGGTTATAGGGTTTTAGTTCAATTCACTAGTCACAATTCACTTATTTATATTTTTCATATATATCATTCAATGTCATAATTTTCACTTTCACGTTACTCACATCGGCTGCAGGGTCAGCGGGAACGAAGCGGGTCGTGAACATTTCGCCGGCGCGGAGGTCGAAGAAATTGGTTGTAAAATGACCGTCGATGTGAGGTTCTGTGTCGATGAAGACATCGTAAAGGTTGTTTTTGGAGAACAATGTCACTGTCAATGTAGAATCATCGTCAATCCAATATTCATAGTAATAGTTCGACGGAATATGGACATCAGGGTTATCTTTAGGGTATGTGCTGTAGTATTTTCCCCATGCCACGAGGTCTACACTGTCGGCAAAGAGAGCCTTCGCACGGTAGTGGAGGGCTTTCCAGTTACCATAGTAGTCGATGCTGCTCCACGAAGCCACGGGCCAGCAATCGTTAAGCTGCCAGTATAGGGTGCCCATACAATGGGGTTGCTGCTTGATATGCTGGAAGATACCGTAGCCTGTGCCCCAAGCCTGAAGGAGTTGGCTGACGTAGGCATAGTCTTCAAGGCTCAGCATATGGCTGTCGAAGCCATAGTATTGCTTCATGGCTTTATCGATGATTTCGCGGCCACGGCTGTGTTTCTGGTGGTTACGAATAGTCGGAGAACCGATATCAAGCTGGTCGTCAGGGCAGAAACGTCGGATTGTAGATATGAGCGGGTAGCTTTGGAAGCCATATTCCGACATGAAGCGGCCTGTCTTTTCGGCATACTTCTCGAAAGGTTCCTCACCCCACCATACGCCCCAATAGTGGCTGTCGCCGTGAGTTACGCACTCAGGGTGTCCCCAGCCATAGAGCGGCGATGTGGTGATATATGGCCTATGCAGCGGGTCGCAATCGTTGATGGCCTTAGCAAGGATGCCGTTCTCGCCAAATATGGTGTCGATGCCATGCTGCAGCTGGGCCCGCTGTTCGGGAGTCCAGTGGTATACCTCTTGCCACCCCCAGTCTTCCCAGCCGTTCTTGACCTCGTTGTTGCCGCACCAGAGGACAACACAAGGATGGCGTGCTATGCGGGTAACATTCTGACGGGCCTCTTCTTCGATTGTTTCAAGCATCCACGGAGCGTCAGGATAAAGCATCGTACTGAAATTGAAGTCCATCCAGACCATAAGACCGAGCGAGTCGCAGAGGTCGAAGAAATAGTCGTGCTCGTAGATACCGCCACCCCATACGCGAATCATATTGAAATTAGCTTCCTTGGCTGAAGTCAGAATTTGACGGTAGCGTGCCTTCTGCACCTCGTCGAGGATGGGGAATGAATGGACAGGAATCCAGTTAGCGCCTTTCATGAAGAGAGGTTTGCCATCACGGTAGAATGTAAAACTCTGTCCAATGGAGTCATTCTCCTGCCTAAGTTCTATTCCTGGATTATTCTGATTATTCAGAACAATTGATTTGTTCGTAGTACAGGGGCGCTGGTTGGTGATATACACAGGTTTCCAGATACCGAAGGTCGGCAGATTGGGGCCCCAGTCCCAACCTTGCTGGTAGGGAGCAATACGAGTGAAGGCACGCCTGTCTGGCAGGGCGATGCCATAGTTACGTTCTGACAGAGAATCGCGCAACGGAAGGAAAAACAGGTGTATTCTATTGCATTCCTTTGTCAGCGGGAAAGACCGTGCGATGAACATATTGTCGACATAATAGACACTGTCGCCTATGCCCTCTATCACCGTTCTGCCTGCAAGACCCTCAAATACAATCCAGAGGCTGTCGCCATGAGGCAGCGAGGAACGGTCGATGTCCAAAACATAGTGCCACACGCTGTCTGCCACCCAACGAACAGAATCCTCGTTGGTACCATAGTAAGGGTCGGGAATGATGCCATTGGAGATTAGGTCGGTATGGACAAAACCCGGCACCGTGGCACCATAGTAGTGTCCATTGTATTCGAACTGCCAGTTTTCGACACAAGACTGCCAGTTCTTGTGTGTGCAACCCAAAAGGATGGCTGAAACGACAACGAAGAATATAAGGACACGCTTCATAGGTTTTTATCCTATAGGTAAATGTATTATCTTCTTAGTCTCGAAATATTCCTCCTCGAAATAATCATGGATATCAAATACATGAGCCTTTTTGCGGAACGGAGCCAACTCCTCAGTGAGGTCGCCGCCTTTGAGGTAAAGGATGCCGTTGTGCAACTTATGGTACTGAATGTCCGACACCTTGCCCCTCACCCACTTCACAAACTGGGGCAACTCTGTGACGGCACGCGACACTATGAAGTCGAAATCGCCATCCACCTGCTCGGCACGAATCTGTTCGGCGCGGACATTCGTCAGCTGCAGTTGCTGAGCAACATCCGTGACCACCTTGATTTTCTTGCCAATGGAGTCGACAAGATAGAATTTGGCATCGGGGAACATAATTGCCAGCGGGATGCCCGGGAAGCCTCCACCTGTGCCGACATCAAGGATCTCAGCCATAGACTTGAATTGCAAAACCTTGGCAATAGCGAGACTGTGCAATACATGGTGCTCCACAAAGTTGTCCATATCCTTGCGCGATATGACGTTTATCTTGCTATTCCAATCGGAATACAACTCTGGCAGTGCGGCGAATTGTTCCTTCTGCCGTTCAGTCAGTTTAGGGAAGTATTTGAGTATTAAATCCATAATCACTTACAAGGTAGCCTTTTTTCTCGTTTTTTTAGGCTTCGGTTCGGGCAGTGCGGCACAGGTGGTACGTACAAGTGAAGAAATGTAGTCGCGGTCGTCGACATCCTCAATGTAGAAGTGAGGTTTTGCACCATCGTATGGCGGACGCATATCCTCAATCTTCAACATCTTACGGCCTGAATCGGTGGGCTTCACGTAAAAGCCGTTATCACTGATAAGACCAAATATCTTACCATTGCAATAAATACCATAGTCGCCGAACATCTTCCGCGCTTCTATATGCCCTGCTCCACCGCACTGGTCGACGATGTATTGCACAAAATCAGGATTGCTTGCCATTGATAGTCTTTTTTTTTACTACTTGAAGTACTGAACACCCGACTCGAAAATCTGCTGGTCGTCGTTGCCGAAGATGTTGAGGGCCGTACGAACAAGACGCTCGCTTCCGTCGGAAGCGGTCACCTTGTTCACACTGCGGCGTTCACTGTGTCCCATCTTTCCGAATACACGGCCATCGGGACTGGTGATGCCCTCGATAGCACAATATGAACCGTTCATATTGTACTCCTCATCCATTGTCGGCACGCCATTGAGGTCGCAATACTGCGTGGCGACCTGGCCATTCTTGAAGAGACGGTCGATCCACTCTTGAGGAGCCACGAAACGGCCCTCGCCATGCGATATGGGAATGACGTAGGTGGCACCGAGTTCAGCACGCTGCAGCCAAGGACTGAGGTTAGAGGTGACGCGTGTATATGCCATTTTGCTCTGGTGGCGGCCAATGGTGTTGAAAGTCAATGTGGGTGCATCCTCAGCCTGCGGGCGGATCTCGCCATAAGGCACAAGACCCAATTTCACCAAGGCTTGGAAGCCATTACAGATGCCGAGCATAAGTCCGTCACGCTTGTTGAGAAGTTCCATAACGGCCTCGGCGATACGCGGGTTGCGGAAGACGCTAGTGATGAACTTAGCAGAACCTTCGGGCTCGTCGCCTGCGCTGAAGCCACCGGGGATCATAATAATCTGGCTGTTTTTGATAGCTTTGACGTAAGCGTCGACACTTTCACGGATTTGCTGTCCGTTCTGGTTGCGGAAGACAATTATCTCGCTCTCTGCGCCAGCGCGATTGAAAGCACGGGCGGAGTCGTATTCACAGTTGGTGCCTGGGAAGGCAGGAATGAAGACATGCGGCTTCGCCACCTTGTGGGAGCAGAGGTGGATGTCCTTAAAGTCTTTAAGGTCCTTAGAATCTTTAAGGTCCTTAAGGTCGCTGGCAGCAGCGGAGCGGGTCGGGAAGACTCCTTCGAGAGTCTTCTGCCAGGCAGCGAGAGCTTCCTCGATGGAAATCTTTTCTCCTGCGGCCTCAAAGAATGGCTCAGATGTAACCTCGCCAATCTCCTTGCAGCGGAACGATAGGTCACTGGCAGACTTCACCTCAACTACAATCCAGCCATAGTGTTTTTCGGCAAGGCCAGATGCAGAAGACAATTTCACGCCAAGTTTATTGCCGAATGCCATCTTGCTGACAGCCTCGGCGATGCCGCCAAAGCCAAGAGCATAGGCACTGCGGACCTGGCCTGCTTCGATAGCTTTTCGAAGAGCGGCGTACTGGCTAAGAGCGTCCTCATAGTCGGGCATGCCGAATTCTTTTTCATTGATGTCGAGCAAGACGAGTTTATTGCCTGATTCTTTCAATTCAGGAGTAACGACATGTTGCAGATCGCTGATACCAACTGCAAAGGAACACAGCGTCGGCGGTACGTCTATATCATTAAAGGTACCCGACATGGAGTCCTTGCCGCCGATGGCAGGCAGTTTCAGTCCCATCTGGGCATGATATGCACCGAGGAGGGCTGAGAAAGGCTCACCCCAACGGTAGGGGTCGTTGCCGAGTTTCTTGAAATATTCCTGGAAAGTGAGACGTACACGGCTGGCATCGCCACCGGCGGCAGCGATCTTGGCCACCGACGAAAGGACAGCATAGACAGCACCGTGGAAGGGGCTCCAAGAGGTTTGGTAAGGATCCATGCCATAAGACATGATTGTGACGGTATCGCACTTGCCGTCGAGCAGAGGCAGTTTACCAATCATGCTCTGTGTGGGGGTGAGTTGATATTTGCCGCCAAAAGGCATGACCACACTACCGGCACCAATACTGCTGTCGAACATCTCGACGAGGCCCTTCTGCGAGCAGACATTGAGGTCAGAAAGAGTGGACAGCCAGAGCTCCTTAATGTCCTTAAAGTCCTTAAGGTCCTTAAGGTCCTTTTCCGGCATGGTGACACTCACTGTCGTCTCCTGGTGGGCGCCATTAGTGTCGATGAAGCGGCGGCTGAGGTTTACAATCTCCTTGCCTCGCCAGTTGATGACCATACGAGGGTTCTCTGTAACGGTAGCCACGACAGTAGCCTCGAGGTTCTCCTCGTCGGCATACTTAAGCATTAGGTCGACATCCTTTGGATCGACGACGACGGCCATACGTTCCTGGCTTTCGCTGATAGCCAGCTCAGTGCCGTCGAGACCTGCATATTTCTTAGGGACCTTGTCGAGGTTGATTTGCAGACCATCGGCCAGCTCGCCAATAGCGACGCTGACACCGCCAGCACCAAAGTCGTTGCATTTCTTTATGATGCTGGAGACCTCCTCGCGACGGAAGAGGCGCTGGATTTTGCGTTCGGTGGGGGCATTACCCTTCTGCACCTCGGCACCACATGTTGTCAGCGACTTGGTGGTGTGGCTTTTTGAAGCACCTGTGGCACCGCCGATACCGTCACGGCCAGTGCGTCCTCCAAGCAGGATGATAACATCACCGGGGTCGGAGGTGAGACGCTTCACGGCACGACGCGGAGCAGCAGCGATGACAGCGCCAATCTCCATACGCTTGGCCACATAATTAGGATGGTATATTTCGTTGACTAGACCCGTTGCGAGACCGATCTGGTTGCCATAGGAGCTATATCCATGGGCAGCGGTGGTGACGATTTTACGCTGCGGAAGCTTGCCGGCAAGAGTCTCATTGAGAGGTTTAGTTGGGTCGGCAGCGCCTGTGACACGCATAGCCTGATAGACATAGGTACGTCCCGAAAGCGGGTCGCGGATACAACCTCCAAGACATGTTGCAGCACCGCCGAAAGGTTCAATTTCAGTCGGGTGGTTGTGAGTCTCATTCTTGAAGTTGATTAGCCACTCCTCGCGGTTACCGTCGATGACGACAGGCACCACAATGGAGCAAGCATTTATTTCATCGGAAGGTTCCTGATCGTCGAGGATGCCAGCCTTTTTAAGCCTTTTGGCAGCGAGAGTGCCGATATCCATAAGGCATACGAACTTGTCGTTACGGCCCGCATAATGCTCCTTATGGTCAGCAAGATACTGTTTGAAAGCGCCTTCGATAAGAGGACGGTAGTAGCCATCGTCGAAATGCACGTCCTTCAGCTCAGTGGCGAAGGTGGTGTGGCGGCAGTGGTCGCTCCAGTAAGTGTCGAGCACGCGGATTTCGGTCATCGTTGGATCGCGATGTTCCTCATCGTGGAAGTAACGCTGTATATGTTTGAAGTCGGCGAAAGTCATGGCGAGACCGAGAGAGTCATAAAGGTCCTTAAAGTCCTTAAGATCTGCAGGGTCGTTAAGGTCTTTTGATGCAAAGCCATCGAACACTATCACATCGGCCGGTTCGTCGAAGATTTCCTTGAGTGTGTCAGGTTTTGGTCCGTCAGTGACACGGCTGTCGACAGGGTTGACGCAGTGCTTCACGATAGCCTGACGCTGTTCGTCGCTGAGGTTGCCACTGATGACATAAGTCGTAGCCGAGCGAATAATAGGCTGTTCTGCGTCGTTGAGAAGGCAGCAGCACTGTTCGGCACTATCGGCGCGCTGGTCGAACTGGCCAGGCAGATATTCGACAGTGAAACAGAAATCGTTGTCGGCATGAAAAAACTGTTCCTCGTAGACGTTATCGAGCGGCGGTTCAGAGAAGACAGTGACGAGAGCCTTGCCATAAGTTTCGTCAGAGAGGTTCTCGATGTCGTAGCGTATCAGGACACGAACGCCATCGGCTTTGATGTTGAGATAATTGAGCATTTCAGACTGAAGCTCGTTGGCTTTGATGTTGTAAGCCGGTTTTTTCTCTACATAAATTCTTCTAACTTTCATATTGAGGATTTTATTTTTCTTTGCTGTAAGTCTTTTTGAGCAGATTGATGTCCCATCCCTTTTCGTTGCGAGGCGAGACATTGGTATAGAAATCGAGGATACGCATCATGTCGGCATCGAAATCACCCGAAGGTTCGATTACCGGGCCGATTCCCATGTGGCGTGTCTTGTAGTTGACATAGCTCAGTGCTATAGGCACACCAGCCTGGGTAGCGATTTCATAGAAGCCGCGTTTGAAACGTTTCACCTGTTTGCGGGTGCCCTCGGGTGTGATGATGAACGTCATGTCGTTGTTCTCAGCCAAAGCCTTGACGGCGGTGTCGACCATGTGGTTGCTACTGTTGCCGCGATCGATGGAGACGGCACCGCTCCAACGCAGGAAGTGACGGAGAGGAAAGACAAAAAACTCTTTTTTGATGAAGAAACGTCCATTCAGACCCAGTTTCCACACACAGGCACCGCCAAGCAAGAAGTCGTAGATGCTTGTATGCGGAGCCTCAATAATGACACAATGATGCAGACGTTTCCAGTCGTCGGCAGGCGGAAGGTCGAACTTCCAGCCAAAGAGGCGTACTATGCCAATCCAAAGTTTTTTCATTATCTATTTTTCTGAGCTTTTTTCAATTCTTTTTCAAATTCTTCTGCAAGTTTCTTCTTGCCGTTCTCCTTAAGACCTTTCTTGTAGGAGGAGTAGAAAGTGTTTACCGCCATATTCGGGTCGCGGCCCATGCGCTCGTTGAGCTGAGCATACAGGTTAATTGCATTGCCAAACGACTGGTCGCGTTTGAAATCCAAAATACCGCTTTTCAGCATCGTATTTATTTCGGAAAGGGCCTTATCGAGGTCGCCCTGGAGAGCATACTGCTGAGCGAGAAGAACGTATGAGTATGCTTCGTTCCATTTCTTCTTTATGTCGTTAAGCAGATTTATCGCTGCCTGCGGGTCGCCGTTGTTGTTGTAGGCCTCGACCAGCATCTGTATGTATTGCTGATTGCGGCTGTCAATCTCGTTCAGACGTTTGGCGTAGTCGAGTTTAGCGGCGGGGTCGTTGTTTACGTAACTCATATAGATCAAAGCCGTCTCATTGTAAGGATTAAGACTCAGGGCATTGTTGAGCATCGCCGTTGCCTGTGCCACCGTTGCGCTGTCGACATTCTTACCTTTCAAGAGTTGCACAGCCTTGTAGTCGTCCATCGTCTGGCGTTTGAGTACCACAGCAATAGGAACATCGTCGACCTTAATGGTGTGGACACAATCTTTTGGTGGGAATGCAGGTCCTGTCAAATACTCGCTCGTCAGAGAGCCCGTGATAGGATAGACCATATAGTCCCATTCATATTCATATCGATTGCGCCAGTTTGCATAGCGAGTTGCAAAATGAACCGTGTCGGTGCGCAGGAAATAACGGGTGGACTCGATATGCCACGAGCCAACGAGAATCTTGCTGCCGTCGGCCTTGGGCTCGGCATGCTCCATGACCCATTCGGTGGCTTCGCGCATGGAGTGGTAGTAGTAGTCGAGTTCATATTTGCCGAAAGCCTTCTTGACGCCGCCCGAGAGTTCGTTGAAATAGACGTACTCGTAGGGGTGGTTGCGGACGGTGTGGAGAGCCGGAGGAAGCATCAGCAAGAACGGCAGGGCGACAGCCACGCCTTCCCACAGCCGCTTCTTTGTCTTTGCGCCGAGCCATGCAGCAAAGGCATCGAAGCCGAGACCAGCGGCAATGGCCATAGGTGGATAAGTGAAGATGGAGTGGCGCCAACCGCCGTAAACGTTGGCTTTGGTGACGACAATCCAGAACACCGGGAAGAGGAAGCAGAAATAAATCATTATGCTGTCGATGCGGCGATCTTTCTTGAAGGCCCCAAAGAAAGGATATAGCAGCCAACCCACCATGACAACGATGGGAATGGTCATAAGCATGAACTTAGGCGTGTAATACCACGGCAGGCTGCTTGACGACACAAGCTCACCCTCGAAGAGCTGCGACAGCGACACGTCGAACTGCGACATCAGCTTGAAGCTCTCGATGCTGTTGTGGACAGGGCTCTGCATGGCGAAAGGCCAGAGCAGCAGACCTGCGAAGAAACCCACAGCACAAACGGCGACAGCCACAAGGATAGTCTTGAATACGGTGGATGAACCGACCTGTTTGCCATAGCGAACGAGCCAGAGCAGACCCCAGAGGCCCATGTAGCCGACGACGATGAGTCCGCCGATACGGTTGCTGACAGCCAGAGCCAGTGAGAGAGCCAGCATGAACAGAGTCAACGGGTTGAACTTGGGTGCATTCTTGAAGAAATAGAACGCAGCCACTGCAATGAGCAGAATCAAGAATCCCAGTCCAAATCCAGCAGTGACGAAGAGGATGACTGCACTAACGACCAGGAGAACAATGTCCATGATGAACACCGTGCGTTCACTGAACGGCAGCGAGGCAAACAATGGGCGGTCGGGAGATTTCTTGCCCTTAACATTGACTTTCTCCATTCCTTCAGGAGACACCTGGCGGAAGAACATCATCATGTAGTAAATTGTCATGACGATGCCTGCAGCGAGAGGTATATCCTTGGGATTGTTGAACGAATGGCCAAGCAGACGCGGTGAGAAAAAGAGCAGCAGCATGGCGAAAACGCCTGCGCGCCAGCCTTTGCATTCAGTCTCGTCGTCAGGACGTCTGCGGACGCTGCCCATACGATAGGCTATGAGTCCTCCGAAGAAGACAATAATCCAGCCGAGGAAAGCGTTGCACATATGGCGTGTCTTGGCTATGTCATTGACACCGAAGGTCTGGTTGATCCATTCAGTGACTACATCGAAGGAGCATCCGTAGTATTTGAGGTTCCAATTTATGATGTTTCCGTTATGGTCACGATCGATACTGTCCATGAGGCATGTGGTGTCCTTTCCGTGAGACTTGTAGTAGTCGATGACATAGCGTCCCTGCGGAATTTGGAATTTGTCCTCGTCGCCGCTGTTACCAGCCGAGCGGCTCAAGAGAGGCATAGCGAAGAACAACAGGGCAGCGACACCTACGAAGAGCCAGAACCAGATATTGTTTTTGTTATCAGAGAAGAGTTTTTTCATGATGATAAGGTCTAAATATCCAAGATGATGCGATTATTTGTATTTCCGTCTTATTTTCAAAAGTTCGACAGGAGCCTTGAAGAAATCACGGCTTTTAAGCTGCGAGCCGTCGATGTCTTCCCATTGGAACAAAGGAAATTCGTATATCTTTTCTGTGGCGCGTTCCACGCCATACTGTTTCTTATAGCGAGCCAACAGCTCCACATCGAACAGCCAGCGAGTGATGAACTTCTCGCTGAAGAGGTTTTCCACCACATCAGCACGGAACAGTTTGGAGCCGCACTGAGTGTCATATACCGGCAAGTGAAGCATCATGGAGGCTGCGGTGGCAAAACAACGTCCCAAATAGTGACGCAAGGTTTTGCGTTTCACCTTTGCGCCGAGGCGCATCAGACGAAGGCCCATGACAACGTCAAAGCCCTTTTCGGCCCAGTCAACCATAGGCTGGATTTCGTTGAGAGGTGTGGCGAGGTCGGCGTCCCAGAAAGCCACATACTGAGGCTTGTAGGTCTCGACAGCGTGAATCATGCCGCGACGCACAGCCTCGGCCTTGCCGCCGTTGGGCTGTATGTCGAGGAGCAGCAGACGTTCATGGCGAGAAGTCAGAGACTGCAGCATCTCGAGGGTGTTGTCTTTGCTGCCGTCGTTAGCAAAAAGAAAAGCCACATCGGGGTTTTTATCAACATAGTCGACAAACGCATCCTGAGGGAGACGCTGTGACTCATTGTAGCAAGGTACAACAATGATGGTTTTCATACATTAGAGGTTGAAGCGGTTTTTGTAAGCCTTCATGGTATTTTGAAGAAGAGAGACTATTGTCAGCGGTCCCACGCCACCCGGTACAGGTGTCACCCAGCTGCAGATGGGGTCGACCTCACTATGCTTGACATCACCGATGATGCGGTAGCCGTTCTTCTTGGTGTCGTCAGGTATGCGGTGTATTCCCACATCGACCAGAACAGCACCCGGCTTGACCATATCGGCGGTGACAAACTCAGGCTTGCCGATGGCAACGATGAGAATGTCGGCCTGCAGTGTGAGTTCCTTTAGATTTTTTGTACGGCTATGGCACAGGGTGACAGTGCAGTTGGCACCCTTGCGGTTGCGCGACAGCAGGTTGGCGACAGGGGTTCCAACGATATTGCTGCGTCCAAGGACAACACAATGCTTACCTTCGGTTTCGATATTGTAGTGCTCGAGTATCGAGCAGACACCCATAGGCGTTGCCGGGAGGAATGCATCTTCGCCCAGCACCATGCGACCGATGTTAACAGGCGTGAAGCCGTCGACATCCTTGTCGGGCGATATCGCGTTGATAACCTTCTGTTCGTCGATTTGCTTGGGCAGAGGCAGCTGGACGATGAATCCGTCGATGTCGTCGTCGTTGTTGAGAAACTCAATAGCACGAAGCAGTTCTTCTTCGGATGTGTTGGCCGAATAGCGATAGACTGAGGAGGTAAATCCGACTTCATGCGACGATTTCTCCTTGTTGGCCACGTAGGTCTGGCTGGCACCGTCGTCACCGACGAGTATTGCTGCAAGATGAGGCGGACGAAGGCCGCGGGAGGTATGTAATCTTACTTCATTGGCTATTTTTTCCTTAATAGCAACCGATGTCTGTTTTCCGTCAAGAATATTTGTCATATAGAGAGTTTGTAAGTTTTAGAGATTAAACATTGGAAAAATTTGCAGGTCCTATGTATCTTTGGGATCAGGTCTTATCTTCTTTTTCTGAGCATGGGTATTTTGCCGCCCTTAGTGGAGACGGCCTTCATCATTTTGCGGGTGTCCTCGAATTGCTTGACAAGACGGTTGACCTCCTGAATGGTGCGGCCGCTACCAGCAGCAATACGCTGCTTGCGACTTCCGTTGATACACGATGGGTTGCGGCGCTCGTATGGAGTCATTGAGCCGATGATTGACTCGATGGGCTTGAATGCATCGTCGCCAATTTCCACATCCTTGGTCAACTTGCCCATTCCAGGTATCATGCCGAGGAGGTCCTTCATATTACCCATTTTCTTGATTTGAGCTATCTGCGACAGGAAATCCTCGTAGTTGTATTCGTTCTTGACAAGGCGTTTCTGGATTTTGCGTGCTTCTTCCTCGTCGTACTGTTCCTGGGCACGCTCGACGAGTGAAACCACATCGCCCATGCCGAGTATGCGGTTTGCCATACGGTCGGGGTGGAACACATCGAGAGCGTCCATTTTTTCGCCCACGCCGATGAACTTGATAGGTTTCTGGACAGTATAACGGATTGTGAGGGCAGCACCGCCACGGGTGTCGCCATCGAGTTTAGTCAGCACCACTCCGTCGTAGTCGATACGTTCATTGAATGCCTTGGCGGTGTTGACGGCATCCTGACCGGTCATGGAGTCGACAACAAAGAGAGTCTCCTGCGGTTGGAGAGCCTGCTTGAGGTTGGCTATCTCGTCCATCATCTGCTCGTCGACCGCAAGACGACCGGCGGTATCGACAATGAGTACGTTGACACCTTTCAGGCGGGCATCCTGAAGAGCAGCCTTGGCGATGCGCACCGGGTCGTTGACGCCGGGTTCTGCATAGACGGGCACACCTATCTGTTCGCCGAGTACCTGCAACTGGTTGATAGCAGCAGGACGGTAGACGTCGCCGGCGACCATCATGACATTCTTAGATTTCTTGTTTTTAAGGTGATAAGCCAGCTTGGCGCTGAATGTTGTCTTACCAGAACCCTGAAGACCAGCTATGAGGATGATGGCGGGGCTGCCCTTGATGTTGATGTCGACAGCCTCGGTACCCATAAGTTTGGTGAGTTCCTCATGGACTATCTTAACCATCAGCTGACCCGGTTCGATTGACTGGATGACGTTGCGACCCATAGCTTCCTGCTTGACGCGGTCGGTGAATTCCTTTGCTATGGGATAGCTGACATCCGCATCGAGAAGAGCCTTACGGACTTCCTTGACGGTCTCGGCAACGTTGATGTCGGTGATTGAGCCTTTGCCACGGAGAGTGTGCAACGCTTTTTCAATCTTGCTGCTGATATTTTCGAACATATTATTATATTTTTTTATTTTTTACAAAAACAAAACACTCAAAAATGTCTTCAGCAACAACAAAGCCTGCTGAAAACAAACTTGATTTCAAACAATTACAGACACTATATTTGCCAACGGCGGCTGATATAGCGCAAAGTAACAGCTTGCAAAAGTAAGAAAAAAAAGGCGACTATTAAAGTTTTTTTTCTATTTTATGAAACTTTTTTCACAAAACGACGTTAATGAGAGCGTAAAAAAAAATGTAATCACTAAAACCAATATATGAGACAGCTAAAGATTACTCATTCCATCACCAACCGCGACATCAAATCGCTTGACAAGTACCTGCAGGACATCTGCAGCGAGGAGCTGCTCACTCCCGAGGAGGAGGTTCAGCTGGCCCAGCGCATCAAGGCAGGCGATCAGGCCGCCCTTGACCGCTTGACGAAGGCCAACCTGCGTTTTGTGGTGTCGGTTGCGAAGCAATACCAGAACCAAGGTCTCAGCCTGCCCGACCTCATCAACGAGGGTAATGTGGGACTGATAAAGGCCGCCAAGCGCTTCGACGAGACACGTGGATTCAAATTCATCTCGTATGCCGTGTGGTGGATTCGCCAGTCGATACTGCAGGCCATAGCCGAGAACTCGCGCATTGTACGTCTGCCGTCCAACCAGCTTGGAGCATTGAACAAGCTGAAAAAAGAGATATCAAAGCTGGAGCAGAAGCTGGAGCGTCCGCCATCGGAAGAAGAGTTGGCCGAAATGCTCGACATTCCGGAAGACAAAATCAAGAGCATATTGAACATATCGAGCCGTCATATCTCTATTGACGCACCACTCGGTGGCGACGACGACGTGAACTATGTCGACGTGCTGCCCAACGAGGACACCCCTGCCACCGACGAGGCGCTGATGCAGGAGTCGCTGTCGCAGGAGATTGAGCGGGCTTTGTCGTCACTCACAGAGATTGAGCGCGATGTTATCAGGATGTATTTCGGAATCGGCATACCGCACTCATTGAGTCTTGATGAGATAGCCATGAAATTCGGCCTGACACGCGAGCGCGTCCGCCAAATCAAGGAAAAAGGTCTGAAACGACTGAAATCCAGCTCAAAGAGCAAGCATCTTATTGCATATCTCTAAGAGCAATTGAATAGAAAAAAACAAGCCGCAGAATTCTGCGGCTTGTTTTTTTATGCTTATTTGCTTAATTCCCTGCGTCCTCGTCAGTTTCGGGGATAAGGTCGCTCCAGTCGAGGTGGATGGGATAGACATTGTCTTCGACGATCATTCCAGGGTAGCGGTCCTTGATAAGCTTCATATAGACGAAAGCATCGAGTTTGCTTGTAAAGTCGCCGACTTTGATACGGAAGTTCGGGTCGGTGAAAAAGACATAAACCTCGACATCGGGGTATTCCTCCTTGAAGCGGCGTTTGAGGTCGAAAGCCTGATTGCGTGAATTAGGGCCCGAGAGCGAGGCTATCTGTATGCGAAAGCCCGGCACAGTCTGCATCTTCTCATTGAATTCGATGTGTTTTTTCACCAAATCGCCGACCTGAGTGTCGCCAGTAATCTCCACCGTTCCTTTTTTATTCTGGGCAGAGAGCACAAGCGGCATAAAAAGCAAGACCGCAAGAAGAATCTTGGAAAGGGATGAATTCATCTACAATAAAATAAATAAGTTTATCGAGCCTGAGAGCTGACCTGTTCAGGACGGATGGAGAGGATGGGGTGCTTAGAAAGGTGAAGCATCTGCTGGGCGTAGTTGCCCATGAGCCAGCTTGTGAAAGCCTTTTCCTGTTCCGTCATGATGACGATGAGGTCGGCATTGATGCGGTCAGCATACTCGAGGGTAGTTACAGTAAGGTTTTTACGTGCGTCTACAAACTCGGTGACATGCTTGACGTTGTATTTGTCAAGGAAAGTCTCGACCTGTTTTACATAGCCTTTGACAAGAGCCTTAATATCCTTGGAATCAGACGTATTCAAGCCAAGAAGATGTATTTCCGAGCCAAAAGTCTTGGCCATGCGTGCAGCAAACGGAACCTTCTGTCGAGTGTCGGTGGTGCTGTCGAGCGGGACGACAATGCGTTCAAGGTCCTTTTTGAAGTTAAAATCCTCGCGTACAGAGAGAACGGGCACAGGTGAATCAGTGATTGTACGGTAAGTATTTTTACCAATCCAGTTGCTCTCGAACCCTGACATACCATGGGTGCCGACGACAATCATAAGAGCCTCGTCTTCCTCGGCCTGGGCTGCAAGTTGTTCAGAGACCTTGCCCTCACGGATAACATATTCAAGTTTAACACCTTTCAGGAGATGAGCCACACCAGCGTTGCGGCGTTCAATTTCGGCGCGAATCGGAGCCTCGTCTTCAGACTTTTCCTTAACATAAACAAGACGGATATCGGATTGCCACCGATTGGCGAGATCGATAGTCAAATCAACAGCATTGGCCGAGCCCGTAGAGAAGTCAAATCCAACGATAATATTGTTCATAAATGCGATTGTTTTAGTTGATATTGAGACTACAAAATTACGCAGATTTTTTCAATTGACAAAAAAAAAATAAAATTTCTGTTTTTTTATGATAAAAAAAGACGATTTCAGAAGTAGTTGTAAAAGAATATCATGAAAGATTTTACCTAGTAAATATCTAAAACACAGAATATTAACATAAACACATTAGTATCAGGCAAAAAAAAATGCTTTCACAAATAAAAAAAATTGTAAATTTGCAATTTATAATTAGAGAACAATACCATAAAAACTAAATAACAACAATTATGACAGGAATCTGGTCTGCAGTATTAGTCTTAAGCATTACGGGTGCCATATTTGCATTGGTGCTCTACTTTGTAGCTCAGAAATTTAAGGTGGTTGAAGACCCGCTTATCGATGAAATAGCCGAGGTCCTTCCCGGTGCAAACTGCGGTGGATGCGGTAAGGCCGGTTGCCGAGCCATGGCCGAGGCTTTTGTAAAGCAAGGCAACATGGAAGGATTGAAATGTCCTGCCGGTGGCGACGAGGTAGCCAAAAAGGTGGCAGCGCTGCTGGGCTGCACGCCCGAGGAGAGCGAGCCGCAGGTGGCTGTGGTGCGTTGCAACGGAAGCTGCTCCAATGCCAAAGCCAAGAGCAACTATGACGGATTGCAGGACTGCGCTTTTGCCAACAGTCTTTACAGCGGAGAGAGCGGCTGCATGTTCGGCTGCCTTGGTCTGGGCAACTGCACCAGGGCATGCCAGTTCGACGCGCTGACCATGGACAAAGAGACCGGTTTGCCTATTGTTGACGAGGAGAAATGCGTTGCCTGCGGAGCCTGCGTCAAGGCATGTCCGCGCGGCATCATAGAATTGCGCAACAAAGGCATGAAGAACCGTCGCGTATATGTAGCCTGCCGCAACAAAGAAAAAGGAGCCGACGCCCGCAAGAGCTGCACGGCAGCATGCATTGGCTGCGGCAAATGTGCCAAGACCTGTCCGTTCGGAGCCATCACCGTTGAGAACAACGTGGCATACATAGACTACAAAGTCTGCAAACTGTGTCGCAAATGTGTTGCCGAGTGCCCGACCGGTGCTATCCACGCCGTGAACTTCCCGCCAAAGCCTGCCCCTGCCCCCCCCCCTGCAGCTGCAACGGCAGAGCCGACGGCGACAACGCCAGCAACTGAAACCAACAACAACCAATAAAATCCCCATTCCACAGACAATGAAGACATTCGCAATGGGTGGTGTCCACCCTGAAGAAAACAAGATATCGACAACGGCTGTCATTGAAGAATTCCCGTTGCCTGAAACCGCTGTTATTTTGATGAACCAGCATCTTGGTGCACCCGCCACGCCGTGTGTTGCCAAGGGCGACACCGTGAAGGTAGGCCAGCTGATAGGCAAGGCTGAGGCCTTCATGTGTGCCAATGTCCACTCGCCGTTCAGCGGCACGGTGCAGAAGATTGACACCTGTAAAGATGCTTTCGGACTTGCCAAGCCTGCAATCTATATCAAGGTAGAGGGCGACGAATGGGAAGAGAGCATAGACCGCAGCCCCGACATCAAGAGAGAATGCGACCTCGAGCCCAAGCAGATTGTCGACAAGCTGAAGGAAATGGGTGTCGTAGGACTTGGCGGTGCCACTTTCCCGACACATATCAAGTATTCCATCGCGCCCGACAAGAAGGCCGAGTACCTGATAATAAACGCTGTAGAATGCGAGCCGTACTTGACATCCGACCACCGTGTAATGATGGAGCATGCCGAGGAGATATGCATAGGTGTAAGCATTCTGCGCAAGGCGCTGGGTGTGCCGAACGCCTACATTGGCATTGAGAACAACAAGCCCGAGCCTATAGCCGTAATGAAAGCCATGGCCGCAAAGTTCCAAGGCATCATCGTTGAGCCGTTGAAGGTGAAGTACCCGCAGGGTGCCGAGAAACAGCTTATCAACGCCATCACCGGCCGCCGCGTGCCGTCGGGCAAGCTGCCTATCGACGTCGGGTGTGTGGTGAGCAATGTTGGAACGGCATACGCCGTCTACGAGGCCATCCAGAAGAACAAGCCGTTGATGGAGAACATCCTGACCGTCACCGGCAAGAAACTTGACAAGCAGCACAACTACCATGTCCGTTTCGGCACGACATACAACGACATCATTGCCCATTCGATGGGAAGCCTGCCCGAGACCACAGGAAAGGTCATCAGCGGAGGCCCGATGATGGGCAAAGCCGTGAGCAACCTTGATGCACCGACAACCAAGGGAGCATCGAGTGTCCTGGTGATTGACGAAAGCGAAGCCACTCGTGCCGAGGAGAGCAACTGCATCCGCTGCGGCAAGTGCATGCATGCATGCCCAATGGGATTGGAACCCTACCTTTTCTCGTCGCTGGTGAAGAACGGCCGCATTGAGGAAGCCGGAGCCCACAACATACTTGACTGCATTGAGTGCGGCTGCTGTTTCTTCTCGTGCCCAGCCAACAAGCCGCTTCTCGACGAAATCCGTCTTGGAAAGAACCTCTACAGAGGAATTCTTATGGCAAAAAAGAAATAAACGGAAGACGGAGAGCTATATATAAATAATGAATAAATAATAAAAAGATACAATATGAAATTGCTGAATGTTTCGGGATCGCCACATGTGCACAGTGACGAATCGACAAAGAGAATCATGTGGCGCGTAAATTTAGCTTTAGTGCCGTCACTGATTGTAGCCATAGCATTTTTCGGAATCAATGCGCTGCTCATAGCTGTGGTGTCCGTGGCAAGCTGCGTGCTGTTCCAGTGGCTTATTGAGAAGTGTATCATGAAGACAAAGTCAGCCGTGTGTGACGGTTCGGCCATAGTGACGGGCCTCCTGCTGGCTTTCAACGTACCGGCCACGCGCGAGATGATTTGGTTGGTGGCCATCGGAGCCCTTGTGGCGATAGGTATCGGCAAAATGAGCTTTGGCGGATTGGGCAAGAACCCGTTCAACCCTGCTTTGGTGGGACGTGTGTTCATGCTCATTTCCTTCCCTGTGCAGATGACCACATGGCCGAAGCCTGGCGATAACCTGTTTTCCATGTCAGTCGATGCAACCACGGGAGCCACACCGCTTGGCATGTTCAAAGAAGGCGGAGTCAGCGCCACCGGCGACGTGATGCAGTATTTCATTGGACATATGGGCGGCTCGATGGGTGAAGTTTCGGCGTTAGCCATCCTTATAGGTGCCCTCTACCTGATGTGGAGAAAAATAATCAGCTGGCACATTCCAGTATCATTTATAGGCACTGCGTTTGTATTTGCAGGAATACTGTGGCTGTGCGACAAGGGCGGCAACATGGATCCGTTGTCGACGATATTAACCGGCGGTATCATGCTGGGAGCCTGCTTCATGGCAACAGACATGGTGACATCGCCCATGACCAAGACCGGACAATTGATATTCGGTATCGGCTGCGGCCTGCTGACCATCATCATCCGCAAATGGGGCCAGTATCCTGAAGGTGTGAGCTTCGCCATCCTGCTGATGAACTCGGTGACGCCGCTGCTGAACCGTTGGTGCAAACCCAAACGTTTTGCTAACTGATTGTTGAATTTTTGAAAAAGAGATAATTATGGCAAAGAAAGCAGAATCAACATTGAAGAACATGCTTTTGTCGCTTACGCTGATAGCGTTGGTGGCGAGTTTGTCGCTGGCCTTGGTGAACAACGTAACAAAAGGGCCTATTGAAAAAGTGAACAAAGAGAAGATAGAGAATGCCGTTGCCAAGGTGCTGCCTCAGGGCAAAGAATACGACCTGAAGACCGATATCGTCAAGGTGAAGACCGATAAGGGAGAAGAGGAAATGACACGCTACACCGCCACCGGAAAGGATGGCGTGCTGGTTGGAAAGGCCGTGCAGGCGTTCGACAAGAATGGCTTTGGTGGAAAGCTCACCGCCATGGTAGGCTTTGATGCCGAGGGAAACATCACAGGATATGAGATACTTGAATCGTCGGAGACCCCTGGTCTGGGTGCCAAGGCCGACAAGTGGTTCCAAGCCGACGGCAAAGGCAAAGTGATAGGGCTGAACCCCGAGAATAACAAGATAACCGTCAAGAAAGACGGCGGCGAAGTTGACGCAATAACCGGCTCGACGATAACCTCGCGAGCATTCTGCCGACTGATAGCATACGCATACGATGCCTACAATCAACAATAACCAAGGAGGAAAAAGACGATGAAAACATCAGAAATCATAAAAAACGGACTTATCAAGGAAAACCCGACCTGGGTTCTGATACTCGGCATGTGCCCTACCCTTGCAACGACAACATCGGCCATCAACGGCCTCTGCATGGGTTTGGCCACAACCTTTGTGCTGATGATGAGCAACATTGTTATTTCGCTTTTGAAGAGCGTCATTCCCGACAAAGTCAGAATACCCTGTTTCATCGTGGTCATCGCCACCTTTGTTACGATAGTGCAGATGGTCATGCAGGGTTTCATCCCCGATCTCTATGCGTCGCTGGGCCTGTTCATTCCGCTGATTGTGGTGAACTGCATCGTGCTTGGCCGCGCCGAGGCATTTGCTTCGAAGAACAATGTATGGCATTCGTTCATTGACGGCACCTTCATCGGCCTTGGTTTTACATGGGCACTGACATTGCTCGGCATTGTGCGTGAAGCACTTGGCTCTGGCAGTTTCTTCGGCAAGAGCTTCATGGGCGGAGCCGACGGCATGCTGCTGTTCATCCTAGCACCCGGCGGATTCCTCTGCCTGGGCCTGCTGATGGCACTTATCAACCACATTCGCAGCAAGTCGAAAGCATAATTTCCCCTGTTAACATTTTTTAAGTTTTTTCCTGAAACTATTTTTCCGGAAAAAAGCACTACCCGAGTAGGAAAGAAAAATAAAAAAACGATATATCCATGAAAAGAAAAGCTTTAATAGGACTAATCATGATGACAGTCCTGGCAGGAGGAGCCTTCGCGCAGAACTGCGACTACATTGTCGGAGCCAAATACAACTGGTCGGAAGAGATAATGGAGGCGTTGCCCTTGGCGAAAAAAGACCACTATTGCCGTATGTCGTGCAATACTTTCTTCGTCACCGACCAGGTTCCTGAAGGAGCCACGGTGATGAACATCAACGTAATTAAATCCCTGAAGTCGGGCAAGAACCTGACTAGCAGTTTTATTGTTGACCTTAGCGTGCTGAGCATCTACGAGTACGATTTTTCGAACTACCAGCCGCTGCACGGCAACGCTGTTTACTTCGAGACACCTGCGTCGGAGCACCGCTATCTTGGCGTTCGTCCTTATGGAGAAGTCATGAATATGACCGGCGACATAGACCCAAGACTTGACGACAGGGGTCCGAGTAGAACTAGCAATAGATAAGTAACCAAAAAACTGACGAGATATGAAAATACGTTCAATAATAATAGGAATAGCACTGACGCTGTCGAGCGTGGCCGCCATGGCACAGGGCGGTGCACCCGTTCACAAACTGAACGCGACACTCAGCGGGACGACACTTAATATCAGTTCAAACGACGGTTGCTTCCTTACCGACGACGACGGTGTGGACAACAATTTTTACACACCAGGAACCGACTATTGGGTAACGATATGCACCAGCTGCGAGGCACCAAACGTGATGTCGGTTGCATTCAACCAGTTTGACATTTATCCCGGCGATACATTATATATATATGATGGAGTGGGAATAACAGGAGTGCCGGTACTTACAATGGCCAACAACAACCTGAACCCGCTGCTGAACCATAATGTGTACCCGTCATTGCTGAACACCACGGGATGCCTTACCTTCAGACTTAAGGCCAACCCTCAACCCATTGAAGACACCAACTGGTATCAGGCCAAGGGCTTTTCGTGCTATGTAGTATGCAAGCTGCCATGCGAAGTTCCAACACCGCATATTGACTCGATGTATGTGAAATACCGCAACGGTGTGCCGTATGACACTGCATATATCCGTCCGTTCATCACCTACGACACAGTCATAAATGTTGACCTGAACGGCAATCCCGACACAGTGCTGCAGCCGAACATCTTCAGAGGCATCAACCTGTGCCAGGGCGAGGATGTGATGTTCTATTCACATGGAACCTACACCAACGAGCATGGTTTCTACTACCCGACCGATGCCACAACAATGTTCAGATGGAACCTTGGTAACGGACAAGCCGACTCGCTGATAGGCGGACGCACTATCATGGGCCGATACAGAGACCTGGACTGCTATGACGTTACGCTGCAGCTGATGGATGAACAAGGATGCTATTCAACCATATTGGAGACGGTACGTGTGCGTGTAGCCCAGAACCCCATCAAGACACTGTTTGACCTTGCCACTATCTGCAACAGCGACTCGTTGGGCGTGAATGTGGGATATGAGGGCGAGAACGGAACCATCACGCTGAAGCATATCAACTTCGAGAAGATGAAGTCGAAGGCAATCGACTGCAAGACATTCATCCCTGACGGCTTATACTGCGACAATCCCTGCTTTACGGCAGACATCTTATTTGACGAGTTCCCTGCAGGACGCACGGTTACCTCAAAGGCCGACATCTGCTCGGTATGCATCAATATGGAGCACTCGTTCCCTGGCGACCTTGAGTACTCCATAGTATGTCCTACGGGACAGAAATCAGTTCTTAAATTCAAGAACAGTTCCGGTTCAGGTATCCCCGAAGGAGCCGGTGGCGGCGGCAGCACATACTACGGCTATCCGTATGGCGGATCCAATGACACGGGCTATGATGAGAAAATGAACGGTAATAGCTGCCCGCCAACACAACCCAACTGCATGTACTGCGACAGTCTGCCCAACATGTACGGAATCGGTCAGGACTACTGCTTCTCGCGCAACGAAAACTACACACTGATCAACGGCGACCCCGCAAACACTGTTGTTGACGATGCAGCCCAATTCATTGCATACAACCAATCCACCTACGTAGACCAGGTGACATACACTTTCCCGACCATTCCGTCACCCTTCTACCAAGCAGGTATTACATGCGGAACGTCGACATTCAACTTGAGACGTCCGAGCAACCACGAGGAGAAATATGACTATTACAAACCTGGTGAGGACTTCAGCCAATTGGTAGGATGCCCGCTGAACGGCAACTGGAGCATTGAGGTGTGCGACACTTGGAAAGTCGACAATGGCTGGATTTTCAACTGGGCACTTGACATCTGCGGAATCTCGTCGGGTGTAGGATGCGAATACCAGGTTGGACTTGACTCGATCAAATGGGTTCCCGACTCGACCTATGGCGACTGGGACCTTGGATACTACAGAGGTTTGCAGATCAAACAAGTTGACAGTGTAAACTCGTGGATTATGACCCCCGATACAGCTGGAACATTCCCGATTCTTGTGACGCTGTACGACGAATTCGGATGTGTATGGGATTCCACCACACGTATCACCACCATCTGGACACCTAAGCCGCATCTGCGCAACGACACATCTATCTGCGACATCCAAACCCTGCTACTTGACGGAAAAGACCGTCACACCGCAATCACCAACCAGACTTTCAAATGGTCACCTTTCGGCGAGACTACCGACACGATAAGCACCACTCCTATGCGCGGAACATCGACATTGTATACAGTGGAAGTGGAGAACAACCAAGAAAAGGTAACTTGTACAACGCGTGACTCGGTGAGAATAGAGATCTATCCTCAACCTTTGCCTAACTTCGACCCCGGAATATACCCGCTTGAAGGATGCGAACCGTTCACAGTTCACTTCAACAACATGTCGCAAAACGGCGACTACCACTACTGGATATTCGGAGACGGCGACACGTCGACAGCTGAAAGCCCGACACATACCTACGGCACTGGCCAGTACGACTTCAAATACTTCATTTCGAGCGAATACGGATGCAAGGATTCGCTGGTATACGAAGACCTGATTACCGTCTACTCGAGTCCGGTTGCCAAATTCTCATGGGAACCTATGAACCCGACAGTGCTGCACCCATCGGTAGAATTCAAGAACCTGACAGTACCGCAGTCGGACGACAACGAATACTACTGGGAGATACAGTACGACAAGGACAACCATGTATCGTACCATACGATGAAGGAAGTGAACCCGTCGTTTGAATGGTACACCGACGGTGAGGACATTTCTGGCAACTACATTGCCCGCCTGATAGCCAAGACCGAGAACCGCGGACCCAGCGGCAACGTTGTAGAATGCCGCGATACCATCGAGAACACCATTCTGCTTGTGAACGACTTCCTGCAGTTCCCGACGGCTGTGACACCTAACGGTGACGGCATAAATGACCGCTTTGAGATAAAGAACCTTGTCCATGGCCTTGGATACCCGAACAACTCGCTGGCGATATACGACCGCTGGGGCAAGAGGGTATACTACAAGGAGAACATTGCTTCGGAAGAAGACTTCTGGGATCCTGCAGCAGACAACATTCCCGCAGGAACGTACTTTTGGCGATTTGTCGGCAAGGGCTACCTTGGCGATATACAACGCAACGGAGCTGTGGAGGTTATCAAGTAAAGTATATTTGGATACATACTTTCTTACATAAAGAGAGAGCCACGTCTATAAAAAGACGTGGCTTTTTTAATGTTATTTGCGATAATAATTTGAAATAAAGGCAGAAAAAACAGAAAAAAGAGGGTAATCAAGCTATAAAATACAGTTTTTATACTATTAAAACTCAGGTATTTATAAAAATTTTAAGAAAAGATAACACTAAATATTTGTTTCAGAATTAGAAAAAGGTGTACTTTTGCAACCTGATTTAGAAAATATTTTATTAACCAACAAAAAAAATCAATTACAATGAAAAAAGTATTAGTAGCAGTTGCCGCTCTGGCAGTAGTAGCTATGTTCGCAGCTTGTGGCGGCGACAAAAAAGGTAACGATACCACCAAGAAAGATTCTACCAAGCAAGAAAACACTGAAGCTAAAACTCAGGAAACAGTTCAGCAGCAAACTGCTCCTACAACCCAGACCACCACTGTTAACGAAAACAATGGCGATGCTATTGACAATGCCGGAAGAGTTCTGGATCTCGCTGAAAAAGGCATCAATATCGCTAAAGACGCTAGCAAATAATAATCTCTAAGATTATTATCAAGAAAAAAGAGGATATCTTGAGATATCCTCTTTTTTTGTGCCTAATACTATTTATTACTATTTCCATGCTTTGTTGCTTAGTTTGGTGACCGCAAATAGCAAAGATTGTATAACATCCTATCAGATGCCAAAGATTTTTGTTTAAATATCATGTGTGTTTTTGCGGACAATAATAAAAAAAATGCAGAAAAAAGCAGGAAAAAGAATGGATACTGAAGACAAACAATAATTTCTTATAATAAGGAAATTCAGCATTTTACAGAATAATTAAGAAATAATAACATTAAAAATGCCATTCTGGATATGAAAAAGGTGTACTTTTGCAATTCAATTAAGAAACCAATTTTTAAACTTCAAAACTAAATCAAAAATGAAAAAAGTATTAGTAGCAGTTGCCGCTATGGCAGTAGTAGCTATGTTCGCAGCTTGTGGCGGCGACAAAAAAGGTACCGATACCACTAAGAAAGATTCTACTAAGAAAGAGAACAAAGAATCTGCAAAGACCAACGACAATATATCTCAAGAGGATATGGCTAGCATGATGCAGATGCAGAATAATAGTGACGACATGGAAGACTGGGGCGATGCTAGAGATATGGAAGGTATGGATATGGATGCCATGGATATGTCGGATATGGACATTGATTTCTAAAAAACAAGAAATCCCTAAGATTAATTAATATCAAAAAAAGAGGATATCGCAGGATATCCTCTTTTTTTTGTATGTCTATTACTTTTCTTATCTGATGAGGGTGAGGGTGCCACGTTTATGCTGGATGCCCTTGACGGCGTCGCGAAGCTCGATGACGTAGACATATGTGCCCATAGGCTGGTCGTAGCCGTTGGAGGTGCCGTCCCAACCCTGGTTGATGTCGCGGCTGTGGAAGACCATGCGACCGCCACGGTTGTAGATGTAAATCTCGAAGGAGAGGACGCTGGCATCATTGCTGGGTATAACCTTGAAGAGGCGTACATCGTCGCTGGGGTCGTTGGGCGAGAAGGCGTTGGGAATCCAGACACTGAGGGAGTCGTTGGCAGCTTTGCCAGAGTATGGTGTGCCTTCGGAGGCCTTTGAATTGACCGGTTTATTCGACGTAGAAGCCTGGTTCTGAGCCACCGCATCGCTATTGGAGTTGTGACTGACCACTGGTTTGGACTCAGCGACGGCATTTGAAGCCGGCTGGCTCTGGGCCGTGGGCTGGGAAACAGCGGCTGCAGGCTGGCTGGCAGAGGGAGATGCAGCCACCTGTGCAGGGACAGAGGCCTCGTTGGAGGTCGTGACATCGACCTTCTGACCGTCAACAACCACTGGCTGGACAGCAGCAGGCTGGACAGCGTCATCGGACTGGAAGTCGACGACAGTGATTTCCTCGGCCTTAGGATTGGACTGTGAAGGAGCCGCGATATTGTTGATGGCAACAACAGGACCGGAAGCAGATTTGCTGCTATTGGCGGCGGAATCAGGGCGAGTGTTGAAATAGACGAGCAACGCAGCGGCGACCACAGCGACAGCAGTGCCAGCTGCAACGGCGCGGCGTACATTGCGACGGCGGGCATTTGCAGCCATGGATGAAGCAATATTTTCCCATACCTTAGGGTCAGGCTGTTGTGTGAAGTTGTCGAATCTTTCCTTAAGTGATGACATATCTTTTATGTTTTATTTCAGAGTTATTTTCGCAATTATTTAAAGCAATCTGGTTTATTTTTCCCGATATTTTTGAAGTTTTTGGGCGAGGATGGCACGAGCGCGGAAGAAGTCGGAGCGGACTGAGGATGTCTGAATGCCGAGTTCGGCAGCAGCGTCATCGAAAGAGTAGCCCTCTATCTGGCAGAGGTTGAAGACAGAGCGGTAGCGCTCGGGTAGTTGGCGAATGGCGTCCAGGATGATATGAATGTCGATTTGCGAGTAGATTTTCTCAGAGTCGGCGTATAGGTCGTCGGCAGTTTCGACATAAGAGTCGACATCGGCGACAGGCCGCATGGACCGATAGTAGCTGATGGCAGTATGGACGAAGATTCCGCAGAGGAACTTATCGAGAGCGTAGACATCCTTTAGACGGTTAAGCGATTCAAAGACCTTAATGAAACCCGTTTGGAGCACTTCCTCGGCGGCGTGGGTGTCGGAGGTATAGCGGAGACAGATGGCGTACATTTTAGGAGCGAAGAGGTCGTAGAGTTCCTTGCACGCGCGCTGGTCGCCACGACAGCAGCCGTCAATTAGTCGTTGTGCTTTTTCCGTTGATAGTTTCAAGTTATTATATCGGGTTTTTGAAAGTATGTCGCAAGTGATGACAAAAATGTTGCGTGTATAATTGTTAAAAGATGTTAATTACACACAAGGCATTATTTTCCTGGACTTTGAATTGGATTTCCAGGTTGAGAAAATTAAAACCATACAGACGTTCAGGGTCGTTGTGATAAGCAGGACGAGGATCGAGAGCGAGGAGTTGGAGGAGCGACTGACGTTGAGACTCCGGTATTTTAGCGAGCAAATGTTCAGGGCAATCGACGGTGAGCGACGGCTGAGGAGGCTGTGAAGCATAACCGGCGTTTGCGTCGGGATGGGCATCGGTATAAGGAATATAAGGCTTGATGTCGAGAATGGGAGTGCCGTCGAGGAGATCGGCGCCCGAGACGACGAGCTGCGGACCGTCGGGGGTGTCGAGATTGACAGAGAGAAGCCTGACGGAAGAGAGGCCAACCGGATTTGGACGGAACGGCGAACGCGAAGCAAAGACACCGATGCGTGCATTGCCGCCAAGACGCGGCGGACGCACCGTGGGAGACCACTGGCCGTCGGGGTTGGCCGAGAAAAGCCATATGAGCCAAAGGTAGTCGAACTGCTCAATGCCACGCAGAGCCTGAGGATCGCGATAGGGCGGCAGGAAAGTCACGACAGAGGTAAGACCTGGGACGATGTTGCTTTGCCGCGGGATAGCGAATTTGGCGGTATGCGGGGAATGGATATGGGCTATAGGAGAAAGCTGCATAAGGTTTCTGAACTATGGAGTTAATGGAATTAGAGGGACAATACGTACCTATTACAATCCGCGTATAGGCGCGGAAATTTATCCTGAAGTTTTGGAGAGAGGAGGTCGGAGAGCCAGAAGGCCAGGTTGGCGGAGAGGATGCCGATGCCAGCACCGGCAAGGACATCGGAGGTCCAGTGGCGGTCGTTGTAGACACGCATGAAGCCTGTGAAAGCAGCCACAGCATAGCCTGCGACGGGAATCCATGGAGAAACGCGGCCGTATTCGAGGCGAAGCATCTCGGCACCAGTAAAAGCAGCCGCAGTATGGCCTGACGGGAAGCTGGTAGAGGAGCTGCGGTCAGGTCGCCACTCGAAGACAATGCCCTTGAGGGGCTGTACGATGCAGGTGGTGAGCAGAAGCCCGCAGCCGGCACGGATGGTGAGCTGGGCGAAAGAATGGGGTGATTCAATTCCTGTGAGTTTTAGGAGCGGAAGTGCCGAGAGCGGCAGGTACTGAATGTAGTTGTCGAAGGTGAGCGGGACGTTGTCGGTGTGGTTGCGACGCCAGAGTTGGAACTCCTCACGGATGAAGAGGTTAGGTTTGCTGAATGCGCCGTCGATCAAGTTTGAGGCACCGAGAAGAGTGACAGCGCCAACGGTGGAAACAGATACGGGGCTGTTCCAAATGTAAGGTGTCGGCGGAGCGGCTACGGAGTCCTGCGCACGTGAAGGGCCTGAGGCAATGAGGCAGGCGAGAACGAGGAGCGGATATGTCAGCAGACGGCGCATAAAAATATCAGAGAATCAGAGAGTCGGACTGGGGGTTGAAAAAAGGCACGAGAGGAACAGTATCGGTACGGAGAGCCCAACGGATATCGTCCTCGCAGCCGAGTCGCAGCAGCCGCTGGACATGGGTGGCCTTAAGACAATAGGAATAGAGGTCGTGGGAAGCGAGATTGTACAGGTCGACCGAAGCGGAGGCAGCATCGTTGAGGAGGGTGACATCGGGCAGCGACCGCTGAAGAGCAGAGACTAGAGCGCCGGCGAAGAGAGTGTCCTCGATGGAGGGGTCGCCCTTCCAGCCCGAGCAAAGTATCAGCAGGCTGTCGGGGAAATCGGCAGTGATGCGGGCGGCCAGCGAAGAAAGGTTAGCGAAGGCGCCGACATAGAGCCGCGAGGCATGAGGTTCGGCAGTGGTTATGGCGACGGTGCCGTTGGTGGACGACCACGCGAGACGACGGCCATGAAGGTCCATGGAGAGGTATGAGACCGGAGAATTGCCGCAGGTAGCCCCGCAGAGTTTTACACCCTCGCGCTCAGCAGCAAGGAGATAGCCTTTAGAATGGTATTCCTCGGCACGACTGAGGTCGGCGAGCGGAACAACTTCGGAAACGCCAGCAGAAAAGGCGGCGAGAATAGCCGAAGTGGCACGCAGTACGTCGACAGCGACAGCGACTTGGGGACTGACGAGCTGACGATGAGAGTAGAGTGGCGGCGAAAGGGTGAGTTCTATTTTCATAACACAAGAATTAAAAAAAAACGGCAACCTGTAAGCCGGGTTCTGTTCCGGCCGCAGAGCGGCCGGTTCTATCATTAATCTAGGACAGCCGTCGCCGACTGCCTCAATCAACCCACCCCTCGGCAGCGGGCGAGTCAACCCTTGAATGCCGATATACTTGGTTTTTCAGCCCATAAGGCTTGCCATCAGGCCCGTTGCCGGGACCTGTCGTGAGCTCTTACCTCGCGTTTTCACCCTTACCGCAAAGCGGCGGTATGTTTTCTGTGGCGCTATCTGTGGCGCAGTCCTTTGGGGTTGCGTCCCTTCCCGTTAGGAAGTATGGTGACTCTGTGCTGCCCGGACTTTCCTCCCGCAGAATGGGAACGGCCAAAAAGAGACGGAGATGTCACTGACGGTTTCCACACTGCCGGCGATAGAACGGTTGCCGTTTTCAGGATGCAAAGTTACGTTTTTTTGTCGAGACGGAGAGAAAAAGTCCAAAAAAAATAGTGAACGACATGTGTTTCAACAAGGAGTGACAATGCAAAAAGAAACAGATTTTTGGGATGAATAGGCAATAATTATATTTTTTTTTGTATTTTTGCAATTTGTTTTCGTGCGCGCGAGGCTTTGGCCCGGCACGAAACACCATAAGTTATAAAACTAAAAAACAAAAGATTATAATAAAACAAGATATGAAGAAATTGTTTATAGCAGCAGCTGTGGCGATTGTGATTTGCACAGGATGCAGCAGCAATGCGGGCATGATAGACCCCGAGGTACGCCTGGCCTACGAGAAGGGGCAGGACGCAACGGCCACGGAGAACCTGACCAAGGCATACGGAAGCACAATAAACAAGAACCGTAAAGAGGGAGTGAAAGTGCCTGGCATTTACAGCGACTATGCCGTTGGGCTGGTGAAGCAGGACCGCAGAGCAGAGGCCAACAGCTGGTTTAACAAGGAGATGGAGGCTTTTCCAGTGTCGAGAGGCGTGGTTATGCAGCTGAAGAGAGACCTGATACCGGAATACCAGAACAACAACGAGATAAACCTGAAATACGACGAAGAGAGTGAGGAACTCAACGCGCTGCCGCCGGCAAAACGCGCTGCCGCAGAGGAAAGAGCATCGGGTGTGATTGACGACGGTCTGCCCGAAGAGGAGACCGAAGACGCGACGGTGACAGAAGAAGAGTTGCCATCCGAAGGCGAGGGCAGCGACGACGAAAGCCATGAGAGTGTTGATGACGAAGACGTTAGAGAATAACAAAAACGAACAGCCATGAAAATGAAAAGATACATACTGATTGCAGCGGTGGTGGCATCGGGCTTGGCATGCGGATGCAAGAGCGAGAAGAAAATCAATTATTACAGCGACATTTACGAAGAGAAACCGACCACGATACTGATAGCACCGGTGATAGACAACGCCGAACGCAAGGTTGAAAAATACCCTTCGGACATAGAATACAACAACGCGGTGAACACCGCGACGGCATATTTGCGTGCAACGATGGACAGTCCGCTGCTGAAAAAGGGATACTACGTGATAGGCCCCATGGCGGGAAGAGCCGTGGCCGACGGCGTGAACCTGTCGAAAAAAGAATGGGCATCGGGCGACATCACGATGCTGAACAATGACTACGGCGTTGACGCAGTGCTTGTGGTGACGCTGCAAAGCTGGAAAGAGGGCAACGGGACATGGACGGCATGCCTTGAATACCAGCTGCGCTCGACAAAGACCGGTCACGACATGATGCACACTTGGGTTCTAGCCACAAAGGAAGTACCAAAGAACATGAAAGGCGACCCAGTGAAGATGAAGAGTGACGCAGCCTTCGCAAAAAAACATGATTTCGACAACGGAACGGCCCAAAGGGCTTTTTTGGTGGAGAAGGTGAACGACTACGTGCTGCGAGACCTTCCGATAAGCAACTCGCTGAGACAATTTGAGAAAGACCTGTACAAAAGCGCAAACTCCACATACATAAAATACACCTGGAGCGAAGACGGCGGCGCGGATGTGGGAAAATGCAGCGTGGAGGAGTACGAAGAGAAAGCATTTCTGTAGAGTTTCCTCGTAACAAGAAGATTCAGCTTCCAAAGTCCGAAAGTAGTTTTTAATAGTTTTGAAACAACAATTGAAATATATGAAGAGATTTCATTTTATACTGATTCTCATAGCCATGATGCCGTGGGGAATGTCAAAGGCGGTACCAGCATATCCAGAGAAAATCCAATTCAGACAGCCTGACGGAAGGACGCAGGTATGGATATGGCTTAAGGGCGACGAAAAGGTGCATTGGGCAGAGAGCATGGATGGTTACAGCCTGGTACACAACGACAATGGTGCACTTGAATACGCCATGCCCGACGGAAAAGGAGGCATGACGGCATCGGGACTGCTGGCAACGGAACAGGAAGAGAGGAGTGCTGAGGTGCAAGCATTTCTTAAGAAGACACCCAAAGGACTGAGGTTCAGCCAAGAACAAATAGACGAGCTGTTAAGAATATGGAATCAGGTCGAGGATGCAAAAAGCGGACCAAAAACCATGACCAACGTGTTGGGAGAGAAGAGATTCCTGGTTATCCTGTTTGCATTCCAGGACAAGCCGTTCGGCCATGGAGCCAGAGCATTCAAGAATCTGTTCAACCAGGTGAACTACACAGCCAACGGTGCACACGGCAGCGTGCACGACTATTACTATGCGGTAAGCGGCGGACTGTTTTCGCTGAAGGTTGACGTTGTGGGACCATTTACAGGCATTTACAATACAGCGCATTATGGCAACACGGATAACGGATATCAGGATTTCGCCCACGAGGCAGTAGACTCGGCAGCGCAGTATGTTGATTTCTCAAATTATGACAACGACGGCGACGGATATATTGACGGACTGCACATCATCTTTGCCGGATACGGCGAAGAGGCAGGCGCTCCGGCAGACTGCATCTGGTCGCACAAATGGAACATTTTCAATCCTCCGACATACAACAACACGGTGGTGGACGTTTATTCGTGCTCGCCAGAGTGCAAAGGCACCGACGGTAACATACTGACAGCCATAGGTGTTATATGCCATGAACTGGGTCATGTGTTCGGAGCTCCGGACTACTACGACACAGACTACGGCCAGAGCGGCGGCGAGTTTCCAGGACTTGGCCAATGGGACATCATGTCGAGCGGCAGCTGGAACAGAGGCGGGATTGTGCCTGCAAACCATAACCCATACACGAAACTGTACATATACAACTGGGCGACGTGCGACACACTGAACAACCTGGACGGCAAACATGTAATGTTGCCTGCAACACGCTCGAACAGTGATTTCTACAGACTGAACACCAGCACTGCAGGCGACTTCTTCCTGATTGAAAACCGTCAGAAAGAGAGCTGGGACAGCGGCATACCAGGGCATGGAATGCTGGTATATCATGTACATCCGAGCGCACACGGAGCAAGTGTTTCGAACAGAAAACACCCGCAACAGATTTATATCCTGGCACATACAACCATCTATTCCTATCCTGATGGAACGCCGGCAAGCTATGGGTCGTTGAACAACGATATGACCCCCTACCCTTCGTTGAACGGATTCAAGGACTCGCTGACGGACAATAGCGTGCCATGGATCAGACCTTGGTCGGGCGTGGAGAACAACGTTAAAATCAAGAATATATCCGAAAAAGAGAGCACCAAGGAATTATATTTCATATTGAACAACGGAGAGCCAGACCCCTCTGAGGTAACGGCAGAAGGCGTGAGCATGAGCCACATAGAGGTACGCTGGAATCCTTATGGAAACTACTCGACATTGGTGGTGATGAACAGCGAAGAGGCTGTTTTCGGTGTGCCAGAAGGACACCTCACGGTTGGCGACACGCTGACAGGCGGTGGCATTGTAGTATATAACGGCAATGGAACCAGAGTGATAGTGGACAGCCTGCAGGCTGGCAGCAAGTATTATTTCAAGTTGTTCTCGCGCTGGAACGGGTTGCATTATTCGGCTGGCGTGGAGACAGATGGAACAACACTTACCTGCGAGGGAACAGACTGGACTACAGAAAATTTCGACAACACTGAGATTGGTGACATGCCTTTATGCTGGAACGGCGAATGGACGGTGGACAGCGTGGCTGAACGCCAAGTGCTGAGAGGCATTGGCGGCACGGAAGCATTCACAGCGCCATTGAGATATAGTGACACAACGCATGGCGCAGTACTGAAATTCAGTTACATGCTTAACGAAAACAGCAGGCTGAGAGTAGACTTCAGACGCACACCTACCGAGAGCTGGGACAGCGTTATTGGTTTTGACTGGCACTATGGCATGGCAACATGGAACGATGCTTATGTGTTCTTGCCGGAAGCAGGTGATTATAGCCGCATAAGATTCACAATATCAGGTGACAGCATAAATTTTGCAGCCATCGACGACGTGGAGTTGAGACGCGGTGCGCTGGTGTTGGCGGAATGCGACGAGAACGGAGACATAGCACCATACGGATACAGCATAGTAGCTGAGGGTGAGGGGTTTGAGGTTACGCTAAGGGCGCTACCGGGATACGAACTGGGAAGCCTGACGCTGAACGGCACGACAGTGGACCCACAACTGATGACAACGGACACAAACGGTGTAACGACGGCAACATGGGTCGAGATGAGCGGAATGAACAGACTGTATGCCAACTATGTAGTCAAAACATCAATTAGGAGCGCCGAAGGAGAAAGCATAGCGGTGTTCCCGAACCCGACCGACGGAATGGTGACGGTGGTAGCTCCTGAAGGAGAGAAAGTGACGCTGTATGATGCCATGGGCAGGGTGCTGCTGGTGACCAGAGACAGGAGAATCGACCTCGGCGGATTAAGGAGCGGACTTTATTTGCTGCGTTGCGGAAACGAGATTTTCAAGGTGATAAAGAAGTAGCCAACGGGTTGCGCTATTCGGCTTCTTGCTGTGCTTTCTAATTAGACCTGATTGACATTCAACGTTATCACATTGGAGATTTCTTCAAATTGACGTGCAAAGACGGGTGGGTTGACGTTTTCGACGAAAACCGCCAGTTTCTGCGAACTGAATAAAAACTAAAAAAAATAAACAATTATGAAAAGACTTGTACTGTTTGTATCTGCCCTAATGCTTGCCGGCAGCGCTGCCAACGCACAAAACGTTCTCGAACGCCTCGGACAGAAGGCCAAGGAAAAAGTTGAGAAAAAAGTGAACGACGTGCTCAACGGCAACCAGAATAACCAAGAGGAGAACGATGTGACAGAACAGGATGCCCAGGAAGAGGCTGCAGCAGGCTGGACATGTCCGGATTGCGGCAAAGAGGGCAACAACGGCAAGTTCTGCTCGAACTGCGGCGCCAAGAAACCAGAAAATGATGCCGGCTGGAAGTGCCCGGATTGCGGCAAGGATGGAAACAGCGGCAAGTTCTGCTCGGACTGCGGTGCCAAGAAGTCCGGTTCTGAGACAGCCGCCAAGAAGCAGACCACTATGGCCTACGCAAAGAGCGACTTTGTTCCTGGCGACGAAATATTCTTCGACGATCCTGTTGAGAACGAGAAGATTGGAGAGTATCCCTCGCACTGGGATTTTATCGGCGGCGAGGAATGCGAAATCATTACCTTGAACGGAGAGCAGGTCATCAAGATTTCGGGCTGGCACACCTCCATTACTCCGCTGATGAAAGAGGCCAACTATCTGCCGGAAGACTTCACCGTCGAGTTCGACGTGTGGTCCAAGGACAAGAACGGCGACAGCGGCAACAACTGGATTGACCTGGTGATGCTCGACGAAGATGGTGGCGAAGCGATTGTCACGGGACTGAACCCGGATTTCAACGATGCAGACAATAGTGTGCACGCCGGTGTCGGCTGCAACTACCAAACGCCCACGGGGGATATCCGCCAAGCCGAAGCAAAAGGCGAAGCTCTGGTGCCGCTCATTCAGCCCAACAACTGGCTCCATGTGTCGGCTTCGTTCAACAAACGTGCATTCAAATACTATGTGAACGGTGTTCGCATGATCAATATCCCCAACGCCAAACGCCCTGTGAAGTTCAACATCCGCTCCGTATCCGCCGAGGATAATCCTAACTTCTACCTCAAGAATATCCGTGTCGCCAAGGGTGCCGTGCCGCTCTACGACCGCCTGACCAGCGAAGGCAAGATTGTGACCTACGCCATTACATTCGAGACCGGCAAGGCTGACCTCAAGCCTGAATCGATGGTGGAAATCAACCGTATAGCCAAGTTGATGAAGGAAAAGAAGGACATTAAATTCGAGGTTCAAGGCCACTGCGACAACACCGGTTCCGACAGGGTGAACGACCCGCTGAGCCAGAAACGCGCCGAGTCCATCGTGGCTGAGCTCGTGAAGCAGGGCATCGAGGCCTCACGCCTCACCGCCGTGGGCAAGGGCTCGCACTCCCCCATCGCCGACAACAGCACCGACGAAGGCCGCGCCAAGAACCGCCGCGTGGAGTTTGTTAAGAAGTAAGTTTTCTTGACGACGTGTCGAAGACACGTTACAATAGCAGCTATCAATGATGTTTGCGTGTCTCCGACACGCAGTGATTAAACACGAATACCCCACACTGCACTCACCATGGTCAGTGTGGGGTTATGAGAAATATTCCTCAGTTTTTTATCGCCTGGATATATTACAAAAAAAAGGAACCACTTTCGTGATTCCCTTATAAAAGATTGGCGGCGACCTACTTTTCCACAAACAAGTGCAGTATCATCGGCGATGTGAGGCTTAACTTCTCTGTTCGGAATGGGAAGAGGTGAACACTCACTCCATAGCCACCAAAATAATGTTTTGGCACATTGGCTCAAGACATATAAGGGAAAACCATAACGGAAAGTCTTCGGGTAATTAGTACCGCTCGGCTTTGACATCGCTGCCTTTACACCTGCGGCCTATCAAGGTCGTAGTCTTCGACCACCCTGTGACGAAGTCTCATCTTGGGGCCG
>JAGCVI010000002.1 GCA_017962445.1 Bacteroidales bacterium | reverse complement strand
TGTAGGGCAGCGCGTCGATGCCGAAATAGTGGCGAAGTATGAACGCACCCCGCAGCCGCTCAAGATAAAGGGTATCGCGGCCCTGCTGATATACGACAACACTTCCCCAAACATAAATCCTGAGTACATCCCCGAATACGTTGGGGTGTTCCAGCTCACCAGGAAGACCCATGTTGATTCCATACTTCTGTCATTGCATGAGGCTTGGCATGTCCACGACAGCATGATAGCGGTCGACTCGGCGCGCTGGGATACGGCTCAGTATCGCATCATGGCCATATCGCAGGGCCTCACCGACACCGTCCACTACCAGTACTGCTACGTCTTCGAGGCTTATTTCGACAAACCGGCCACAGTGGATTCTGTCTTCTTCCTCTGGGGCACGACACACAACCATCGTAACTATGCACAGACCCTCTATGCCGACATCCTGCCGTCGTTCCTCAACTGCCTGAACGTGGACCCGAACGACCTGTCGACATGGCTGCGCCTGCATTATGTCGGCACGCACTGGTCGGGGATAACAATGGATTTGTGGGAAAGTCCGTGGCCCGACAACCCTTACGGCTATTACCTCGCCATTGTCGACAAGTTCAACATCGAGGTGCGCTCCGACAATACCGGGATGGGCAGTGTCGGCGGCGGCGGACTGATACCCGACGGCTGGTACGACACCATCAGCGCACAGCCTAACCCCGGCTTCCGTTTCACCCACTGGAGCGACGGCAGCACCGAGAACCCGCGCGTGGTGATGGCCGTGCAAGACACCGTGTTCACAGCCTACTTTGTCGAGAACGAGCACCACACCGTGCAGCTCACCGCCAACAACCCCGACTGGGGTACCGTCAGCGGAGACGGCTCCTACCCTTACGGCTCCATTGTCACCATATCTGCCGAGCCGGTCAACGACACCTTCGCCTTCGAGCAGTGGAACGACGGCGACTGGAACAACCCACGCATGTTCACCCTAACCCAGGACACCGCGTTTACGGCCATGTTCGCACAGGTCCTCGCCATCGACGGCCCCGACGGCAATCCCTCGCTGACAGTCACCCCCAACCCAGCCAAGGAGACGGTGCTGGTCTCGTCCGACGAGACAATTCTGACGCTGACAATCATCGACATGAGTGGCCGCACAGTGGCAGAGCTGCACCCCAACGAGACCTCCGCCACCCTCGACACCCGCTCCCTGCCCTCCGCAACCTACCTCGTCCGCATCACCACAAACCATGGGATTACAGTGAAGAAACTGGTGGTGGAGTGATGAGTGATGTATGATGTGGGATGTGTGATGTGTAATTTTTACAGCTACACTGCTGTTGCACTATGTAAATCCCGCCGTGTTCGGATCGGCGGAGCGGCCTTACAGGCCGCAGCGACCGCAAGGGTCGCTTTCTCCGCTTCGCTATCGGGAGCAGCCACCGGCTGCTCCCTTCACGACAGGGGCTTTTTTATGCCAATAAGGATTGGTGTGGTATTGCAGGCAAGGCTTTTGTGTACCTGCTCCTGATACGTCTTAGGGATATTAGAAAGTCTTGCCGAAGACGGCACGCATCATCAGAGGCTCGGTCTGGTAGGTGGTGCCCCATATCTTCTCGGCTTCGTTGCCTATAATCTGCGGGTTGGTGTAGGCCCAAATGACTTTGTTTTTGATGGCGTTGCGGTTCATCTCGGCATAATAGATGGAATGCACACCCCGCTTCTGCCAATCGGGATGAACTCCGTTAAGCAGAAGGTCGATGGTGTCATACTTGTGCAGGGCACGCAACAGATGGTACCACCCGAACGGGAAGAGATGCCCGTTTGCCTTCTTGTAAGCCTCCGTAAGGCTCGGGATGCTGAGGCCGAAAGCCACAAGATTGTCGTCCTTGTCGACAACGAAATTGCAAAAATCCAGATTGATGAACGGGAAATACTCCTTGATATACACATCAATCTCCTTCTCGGTCATCGGCACGAAATCGTACAGGTCCTTGAAAGCGTCGTTCAAGGTGTGGAAGAACTTGCGAGCATACGGATAAACTTCACTGCGCTTCTTGAAACGCAAGAGCTTAAGGTTGTAACGCTGAAGGATAAGCTCGTTGATGCGCGCCACCTTTTCGGGAATGGGCTGGCTTGCCGGCATCTTGTACTGCTGCCAGCGGCAAAGCACCTTGCAGTCGAGCCGTTCAATAAAGTCGATATAATATTTCGGGTTGTATAGAGTACTGAGGTTCTGCCGTGCGTCAAAACCCTCTATGACCCAACACTCCTTGTCCATGTCGGTGAAGCCGAACGGACCTTCTATTTCGGTCATGCCCTTGCTTTTGCCATACTCCACAACCTTGTCGAAAAGAGCCTTGCAGACATCGAAATCCTCGACAAAATCGAACCATCCGAAACGGACGGCTTTCTTGTTCCAATGCTCGTTGACAGTGTGGTTGATGATGGCTGCAACACGACCTACGATTGTGCCGTCGACAGTGGCAAGGTACATCTGCAGGTCGCAATGTTCTAACGAGGGGTTCTTGTCGGTCAGCAAAGCACGCTCATCGCGATTCAACGGAGGAATGTAGGTGGGTACATTCTTGAAGAGCTTGTTAGGGAATGCAATGAACTTGTTCAGGTCACGGCGACCTTTGACTTCACTGATAACAATGTCTTTCATGGTTGAAAGGTTTTGAATGGCAATGAAACTGTTAATTCCTAATTACGAATTGATGGTGAGGAGAGGGCTCCCATCAAAGCAAACCAAGTTTTTTGAAGCATTTCACCGTTTTCTCGACTGCAAAATCGACATGTTCGAGGGTATGGGTTGCCATCCATGCAAGACGGATGAGAGTGTCCTCGGGAGGCACGGCAGGCGAGATGACGGGGTTGACAAATACACCTTCGTCAAGGAGCATACGTGTGACCATGAAGGTCTTCTCGTTGTCACGCACATATAGAGGCAGGATAGGTGTTTCGGTGTTGCCGATTTCAAAGCCTGCATCGCGGAATGATTTGAGGGCGTAGTTCGCCACCTTCCAAAGATTTTCCTGGCGTTCGGGCTCGCTGCGCATGATTTCGAGGGCTGCAAGGACAGATGCTGTAGCCGATGGCGGGATGCTGGCGGTGAAAATATAGGGCCGCACGTTGTGACGCATCCAATTGATGGTATCCTTGTCGGCAGCTATGAAACCACCGATAGAAGCGAGCGACTTGGAGAAAGTGCCCATGATAAGCTCCGTCTTGTCAAGCAGATTAAAATGATCTGTCACACCACGGCCTTCGCGTCCGAAAACACCGAGTCCGTGAGCTTCGTCAACCATGAGGGTGGCCTGATATTTGTCGCACAGTTGCTGCATTTCGGGAAGTTTGGCGACATCGCCTTCCATACTGAAGACACCATCGGTGACCACCAGCTTGGCGGCATCGAGTGGGCAGCGTTGCAGCACACGTTCAAGGTCTGCCATATCGTTGTGACGGTATTTGAGAGTTGAGGCAAAGGTGAGACGCTTGCCTTCGATGATGGAAGCATGGTCCATCTCATCGAAAATGACGTAGTCGTTACGTCCCGTAACACAAGGGATGACACCGGAATTAGCCTGGAAGCCAGCTGAGAAAAGCATAACACCATCCTTACCAAGAAATTCGGCAAGAGTGTTTTCAAGTTTGATATGAATATCAAGGGTACCATTGAGGAAGGGAGAACCTGCACAGCCGGTGCCGTACTTGTCGATAGCGGCCTTGGCAGCCTCCTTGATTTTAGGATGATTGGTAAGACCCAAATAACTATTGGAACCAAGCATCAGGACTTTTCTTCCATTCATCAAAACCTCAGTGTCCTGATCGCTAGCAATCTCTCTGAAATAAGGATAAACGCCCTTGGCTTTGGCTTCCTGTGGGGCGGTATATCTGGAGAGTTTTTGTCGTAATGGTTTCATTTAAAAAGACGAGTTGATATATTAAATAAGGTGCAAAATAACAAAAAAAAATCGAAAAAACACAAAACTACTCTGTTAAAATTTTAAACATTTTTGCTGTCAGGCGGCTGGCTCCAATTCTAAAATTCTGATTAGTAATATTTTTATCTTTCAATATTTTTTCTGCTAAATTGTAGTAGAACAGAGCGTCGGAGGGTGTGGAAATGCCTCCAGCGGCCTTGAAACCGACCTCTTTTTTATTGTTTTTTATAAAATCACGCAACGCGCACAACATGGTATAGGCGGCAAAGGGGGTGGCTCCGACGGGTATCTTGCCCGTGGAGGTCTTGATGAAGTCGGCGCCGGCGTTGAGAGAAACCATCGAGGCACTGTAGATATGTCCGGCATCGACCAACTCGCCTGTCTCGATGATAACCTTGAGGGTGTGGTCCTTGCAGGCCTCTTTGGCTGCCGCCACCTCGTCGAAAAGATGGTTTTCGCCACCCTGGAGAAAGCGTCCACGGTTGATGACAAAATCTATCTCATCGGCACCAGAGTCTATGGCATAGCGGATTTCGTCAAGTTTCAGATTCAGAGGTATCTGTCCTGCCGGAAAGCCGCCGGCCACCGAGGCGACACGTATTGATGTGCCTGCGAGCGACTTCTTGGCCGTCTCGACAAAAAGAGGATAGACGCATACCGACGCGACATGGGGTACCTCGATGGTCTGCATGGCAGCAGTGGCCTTGCAGAAGGCGGCTACCGACTCAACGCTGTCGGTGCCGCTGAGGGTGGTGTTGTCGATGCAGGAGAAAAGGGTGGTAAGTGATGATGGCATGTTGTTGTAAACGCAGCTGATAGTTATAGTTTATTTCATGAATAACCTGTTGAATGTCTCTTTGCTCAGGGGTGGGGTTTTGCGACGGCGGCGGAAATCGGACGACAGGAATTTGCGCAGGCGACGGCGGCGGAACATGCTGGATGCGTTCATCTTTGAGCGGCTCAGCGCTGTCTTGCGCATTGCCGACATCACTTTCTTGTCCTTTTTGTCTATCTGTCCGTTGATGAAAAATGAATGTCTGGCATCAAGAATCATGTCGCGGATAGGCATGTCGACAGGGCAGACCTCTTCGCAACGTCCGCAAAGGGTGCAGGTGTAAAGAACATGCCTGTACGACTCGATGGTTTCAAGCCAGGGGAGCATGATGTTGGCGACAGGTCCTGTGAAGACATTATTGTAAGGTTCCTCGCCGATGGTTTGGAAAACGGGACACACATCGCTGCAACGTCCACACTGAAGGCAGGTCATAGACTGACGCAACTGTTTTTCTTTCAGCAATGTGCTTCGCTGGTTGTCGATAATGAAGAGGTAGTTGTTGCAGTTTGGCGACCCTTTGAACAGGAACATGTCCTGCTGTGCTGCTCCATTGTGATAAGAGACAAGCTGCTGGTAGACCTCCACTTTCGAAGCGTTGGGAAGGATATGGTCGACAGTGACGAAAAAGACATTGGTGCGGTTGTTCGAAAGCTTCGACAGCGAGTTGTTGCTCTGGTTGACAAAGAGCAGCGAACCTGTGTCGGCAACCATCATGTCGACGGCGAAAAACTGCATGTCGGCATCGTCGGCAAGCGATATCTTTTCCTCTTTGAGGAAATACTTTATGCCGAGCTCGCGGAATATTGTCGAAGCCTTGACATTAGGCAGTCGCACCGACTTGACTTTGTGGGTCTTGAAGAGTTGCTTCAAACTGCTGAACACATCGTTGAAATCGGAGGCCCAGAAGACGGAGTTGTGCTTGTTGGCGAAATTCTTCTCGAAGCGGTTCAATTCCTCGTCAAGGTTCTCGATGGTGCGCAGCTGGGCATTGTGCAGACACTTCGCCGCTGAATCAGAGTCAACGAAAGGGAGGTTGTCGGCATGCTTTTGAAAAACTGCCGCTCCCTGACTTTCCTTGACAGCCTTTTCTGAATTACTTAAAAAATTGATGTAAAAATCTTTATTCATCAAAAATCAAGATAACAAGTGATTAATTTTTTCTACACGACGTTGATGGCGGCCACCTTCGAAAGGAGTGGACAGAAAGATGTCGACGATACGGAGAGCCAAGTCGGATGGAATGAACCTTGCAGGCATGGCAATCATGTTGGCGTCGTTGTGCTGACGTGCAAGCGAGGCAATCTCCTCGTTCCAGCACAAGGCACACCGCACGTTTGGATACTTGTTGACTGTCATCTGCACACCGTTGCCGGAACCGCAGATGACGATGCCGCGCTTGAAATCGCCGCGGTTGACTGCAGAACCGATGAGGTGAGCATAGTCGGGGTAGTCGACACTGTCGGCGGAAAAAGTTCCGAAATCCTTGACTTCCATATTTTTGGAAGACAGATACTGTTTTACTTTTTCTTTCAATTCGAAGCCTGCATGATCTGAGGCAATTGGTATTATTTCTGGCATGATATGATAGAGTTATAGATTGGTATTGTTATTGATGAAATAATAAAGTGGAACGATGGGAAATAAAAATGGGAGTTGCTCACTGTAGTTTCTTTTATTTCTACGGTGTTGCTCACCACAATAAATTTTAATTAAGGTGTTGCTCACCACAATAAATTTTAATTAAGGTGTTGCTCACTACAATATTTTTTAATAAGGTGTTCGCAGCCTCTGGCACGCAGCCTCTGGCACGCAGCCTTCGGCAAAAGTGGACAAATGAATCGGTATTGTCCTGTGCGAAGCACTTAACTTCCATCGAAGATTAACTTCCTCTTTAACTTCTACTCTTTCTCCCATCTCACCTTATTTTTCATTTTCTCTTAATCACATTTTTTTTCGCTGCAAATTTACAAAAATATCTTGACATAAACACAGACAAATGTAAAAAACGGATAATTTCTCGAATTACGATAATCTACGCTGCCCTTATCATACAGATTTTTTGCGAATTACTCTAAGCTACGCAAGTAAGGCGGATTGCCAAGCATTCGGGTAATCTTCCCTAAATTGACCTATGCGGATTCTTTAAATTAGAGTTATTCGCCGTTTTTTCGGAGGAAACACACCTTGTGTTTACAACTGTGAAATTTACATAAATGTCTTGACATATGAAAACGGCGAATTTCTCGAATCACTCTAAGCTACGCATGTAAAGTGGGATTGTCAAACATTCGGATAATTTGTCCTAAATTGACATGTGCGGCTTCGTCAAGTTAGAATTATTCGCCGTTATTTTAGAGGAAACACATCCTTTGTTTACAACTGTAAATTTACATAGATATCTTGACATTTGAAAAAACGGCGAATTTCTCGAATTACTCTAAGCTACGCAATCTTTCGAATATTTTGACCTGTGTAATTTCGTATAATTAAATTTATTCGCCGTTATTTCAGAGGAAATTTATAAACATCTACAAGTTGAATTATGCATTGAAAAATTGTTGAAAAAAAACGGCGATTGTCAATTACTGCATAATTGTTGAAAAACGACAAAAATATGAAAAGATATTAATGGTATTTCATCATCGTTCTCAACAAAAAACAGATCTATTCGAGTATTGTGAAATAGTAGAATTAACAATATGTTTATAATTAAACAACAATTTGAAACAATAACAATTAAACGGTGATAAGTTGTTTCTTATATGTTAAGACAATGATAGAAAAACTGTCAATAAACAACCTTTTTCAACAAATGAACAGCTAAAGAAAAAAGAAGAAAAAAAATTACTTTTTAAAAATATCTTTTTTGTTTTCTGTTTTTATAAATTCGTGTTGACAAAAAAATGATTTTAGTATTCTTTTGAAAATTCGTAATTTTGCAAAAACAATTTAACTTGTATGAGTGATATATATCACTCATATTGAGTTTGAACATAAAAATGAAATAATATGACAAAGGATGAGCTTAAAAGCGAGATTATAAGGCTTAAAAAAGAAAAACGGGCTGTCATTTTGGGACATTATTACCAAATTGACGACATTCAGGATATCTCCGACTATATAGGCGACAGCCTTGCCTTGGCGCAGGAGGCTCAGCGCACCGATGCTGATATAATCGTTTTTTGCGGCGTTCATTTTATGGCGGAGACGGCAAAGATACTGAATCCTTCGCGTAAGGTCCTTTTACCTGACGTTGCCGCCAGTTGCTCGCTTGCCGAGTCGTGCAACGGAGAGGACCTGCGAAAATTCAAAGAACAATATCCAGGTCATATTGTGGTCTCGTATGTCAACTGCTCAGCCGAAGTCAAGGCGGAGTCGGATTTGATTTGCACCTCTGGCAATGCCGAGAAACTCATCAACGCTTTGCCGGCCGACGAGAAGATTATTTTCGCTCCCGACCGCAACCTTGGCGGATACATAAACAGCAAGACTGGCCGCAACATGGTTTTATGGGACGGAGTCTGTGTGGTTCACGACGCCATGGAGGCCGAGAGTTTCCTGAAGCTAAAATCTGAATATCCCGACGCACCGATGGTTGCCCATCCTGAGTGCAATTCGGCACTTCTGGCTGTCGCCGATTTCATCGGCTCGACCAAGGCAATGCTCAACTATATACAGAAAAGCGAAAGTAAGCGTATTATCGTCGCCACCGAGCCAGGCATCCTGTACGAGATGAAGAAGAACAATCCCGACAAGGAATTTATTGTCCCATCGGGCAGCGACAGCTGCAGTTGCAACGAATGCTCGTACATGAAGATGAACACTCTGGAAAAACTGTATCTTTGCCTGCGTGACGAAAAACCGGAAATAATCCTCGACAGCGATTTGATTGAGAAGGCCAAAACACCGATTGTGCGGATGCTGGATATGTCGAAAGAACTCGGAATAATAAAATGACAGGTCAGAAGCAAGTCTACGACTACCTGGAGAAGATAGGCGTGGAGTATGAATATTACGAGCATCCGGAAGCGCCGACGATAGAGATAGCCGCACAGTTCTACCGAGGAGAAGGCACCACGCTGTGCAAAAACCTTTTTTTCCGCAACCATAAAGGTAACAAACATTACCTCGTCATCATGGACAGTCGTCATGACATGGACATCCATGCCATCGAGAAGATGCTGCATCAAGGCAAGCTCTCTTTTGCGTCGCCGGAACGGATGATGAAATACCTCGGTGTGCGTCCCGGCTCGGTGAGCCTGTTCAACCTTGTCAACGATGAAAACCACGAGGTGATCTTATTTGTCGATGAGGGTTTGCTCAAGGCCGAAAAGGTGAGTTTCCACCCAAACGACAACAGGGCGTCGCTGGTGATTTCGAACAAGGATATGCTGAAATTCATCAATAATATCGGCAACCAATTCGAGGTGCTGAAACTGTACGATAAGGACACTGTTGAAAACGTGCAGGAAAATGTTCATAGAGATAATATTCATCAAACTGGTTGTTAATAACTTATCGTAATGTTTCATGTGAAACATTTTTGTGACTGATTTGATAATATTTGGAATGAAAAAAGTAAGCAAAAAACAAATAGTAAAAACATAGATGAAGACTTTAGAAATCGAGATAAAGGAACCGATAAAACTGCTTGAGTTGATAGAACGGGTTTTCCCCGACAGCAGCCGCACAAAACATAAGGAAATACTGGCACATCGCGTTGTCATTGCTTCGCGGAGAGTGACACAGTACGACTACCCGCTGCACGAAGGGATGAAGGTAATAATAGAGGGCGACGACAACAGGATGAAAATGTTGGGCGGCATGATGCCAATAGTCTTCGAGGATCGCCACCTCTTGGTGGTCAACAAGCCTGTCGGTGTATTGAGCAGCAGCAGTCACCCCAACGATATCACTGTCATCTCCGAGCTGAACGAATACTTCATCCGTCGGCGTTCACGCCAAAGGGCACATGTAGTCCATCGTCTCGACAGGGACACATCGGGACTGTTGTTGGTGTCCAAAAGCAAGGAGGTGTCGATGATGCTTGAGAGGAACTGGAAAGAGCAGGTGTACGACAGAGCCTACGTTGCGGTTACATGGGGCACGCCTGTGCCACGCGACGGAATGGTGAGGTCGTGGTTGACAGACGGCGAGTACTCGGTACTGTCGTCACCCACCGACAACGGCGGAAAGCTGGCGGTGACGCATTACAAGACTTTGAAGAGCAACGCCAGGTATGCTTTGGTGCAGATGCAGCTTGAGACAGGCCGACGCAATCAGATAAGGGTTCACATGCGCGACATCGGACATCCATTGCTGAAAGATCCCATCTATGGCTACAAGGACGACAAGTCGCCGTTGAACAGACTGGCGCTTCATGCATTCCGCCTTTGTTTCCACCATCCGGTGACCGGCGAGGACGTGAGACTTGAAACTCCCATACCGCAGGAGTTCCTGGACCTTTTTGAAAAAAGAAACGTAAATAAAAATAATAAATAATAAGGGTGCCGCGTTATTTTATTTAAAGTTTTGAAAAATGGAATACAATACGAAAAGAGGCGACATGCAGTATCGTGAGTATGGGCGCAACATAAAGAAGATGATAGAGACCGTGTGTGCCGTTGAAGAAGGAGAACCGAGAAAGGAGGCCACAAGGGCTTTGATTTCGGTGATGGGTCAGGTGAGCGGGCTGTCGTTGCGCGACGAAGTGTCGCTGCACAAATTATGGGACCACCTTATGGTGATGTCGGAATTCAGACTGGAATCGGCATGGCCGTTCGCGCAAGAAGAACTTGCCGAATTAAAGAAAAGAGCCAGTGAAGAAACCAACAAGCCCCACGAAAGACTGCAATACAAGAATACCGAGATAGACCGCCGTCACTACGGCGAATACTTGGAGTTGATGATAAAAAAACTGAAGGATTTGCCCGACGGCGAAGAGTACGACTCGCTGGTGATGCTGATAGCTCAGCAAGCCAAACGTTCGTACCTGGTGTGGAACGGTGACCTTTCGGATGATGAGATTGTCGTCAATCAGATTGTACAGATGTCGGGCGACGAGCGGGTGAGAGACAGACTGCAAGGCAAGAACATATATGTCAACCATGCGAGCCTGCCGGTAGAGCAGTCGCAAGGCAAGAAGAAGAAAAAGAAAAAATAATACGGCGACGAACCAAAAACCAGTATTATGTCAACATTCGAAATAGAAGGCGGACACCGGTTGCACGGTACCATAACACCTCAGGGAGCCAAGAACGAGGCCTTGCAGGTGATATGCGCCGTCATGCTGACCGATGAACCGGTAAAAATAGAGAACATCCCCGACATCAGGGATGTGAACCATCTGATAAAGCTGATGCAGCTGTTGGGTGCCAAAGTGAAGGAGGAGCCATGGGACGGTGTAGGAAAGAGCTACACTTTCCAGTGCGACGAGATAAACCTCGACATGCTTGGCACATCCGAATACTGCGCCTTGGCGTCAAGTCTGCGCGGCAGCATTATGCTCGCCGGACCGCTGCTGACTCGTTTCGGTCGCGCTGTTGTTCCTCAACCCGGTGGCGACAAGATTGGTCGTCGAAGAGTCGACACCCACATGACAGGACTTGAAAACCTGGGAGCGAAGATAGACGATTTCCTGCTCCGCACACCGACGGTAGGAAAAAAGAAAGGAGACAACTATGGAGGCTACAGCCTCACTGCTGAAAATGGACTGAGCGGCTGTTACATGCTGCTTGACGAAGCCAGTGTCACCGGTACGGCCAATATCATCATGGCCGCTGTCATGGGCAAGGGAACCACAACAATAATGAACGCCGCTTGCGAGCCTTATGTATACCAGCTCTGCGAGATGCTCAACAGGATGGGAGCAAAGATTTCCGGAGTCAGAAGCAACCTATTGACGATAGAGGGTGTTGAAAAGCTTCACGGTACTTGCCATCGCCTGTTGCCCGACATGATTGAGGTGGGAAGTTTCATAGGCATGGCCGCCATGACACAGAGCGACATCACCATCAGCAATGTCGCGCTGCAGCACCTCGGTCTGATACCCCAGATTTTCCGTCGCCTTGGCATAGAGATTTGGCAGAAAGGCGACGACCTGTACATTCCGGCACAGGAGGTCTACGAGATAGACCGCTTCATGGATGGCTCTATTCTTACCATCGCTGATGCTCCGTGGCCTGGTTTCACGCCCGACTTGATAAGTATTGCGTTGGTTACTGCCATACAGGCGCGAGGTAGCGTGCTTATACACCAGAAGATGTTCGAAAGCCGCCTGTTCTTTGTCGACAAGCTGATAGACATGGGTGCACAGATAATACTCTGCGACCCTCACCGCGCCACCGTCATAGGTCTTGGCCGTGAACACCCACTGCGCGGCACCCACATGACATCGCCAGATATCCGTGCCGGCGTGGCTTTGCTGATAGCAGCCATGGCAGCACAGGGAGTGAGCCATATTGACAATATCGAGCAGATAGACCGTGGATACCAGAACATCGACGAGCGTCTCAACGCCCTCGGAGCCCATATAAAGAGGCTGTAAGGAGACAACAACGGCTTTTACGTTGTCCATAAAACTTAAGACCTCATAAACAATTCAACGAATCAACCTGTCAACGAAAACAATATAAAAAAAATGTTTGGACTTTTTAAGAAGAACAAGACCCTGCCTACTTTCGCGCCGTTGAAGACCGACATGCACTGCCACCTGTTGCCACTGGTGGACGACGGCAGCAAATCGCTTGAAGAATCTCTAGAGTCGATGGTGGCTATGAAGGAGGTCGGTTTCGACGAGATTAAGCTGACGCCGCATTTCCAATATCCGCGTTTTCCTAATGTGGAGAGCGACATACTGGAGCGCTATAAGAACTTTCTTGAAGAGATTGAGAGAAATCGGGGCGACAGGGATCTGCCCAAGATTAACGGCATTTCGGGAGAGTACAGGATCGACGACGGTTTCGGTGAACACATTAAGCGGGACGAAATCCTGACGTTCCGTTTCAGCGACCCTTCAAAAGGCTCAAAGAAAGGTTTTCTGCTTATGGAGCTGTCCTTGCACCAGCCGGTGATGGGATTCGAGGAGGTGATGTTTGAGCGGCAGATGGAAGGATACGACGTGATATTGGCCCATCCGGAGCGTTATCCCTATTTCGACAGCCACAGTAGCCGCTTGGAACAAATGAAGGAGCAAGGCGTTTATTTCCAGTCCAACATATTGTCGCTTGACGGTTTCTATGGCGAAGAGGCTCGCAAGAAGGCTTTCGATTTCATAGAGAACGGATGGATAGAATTTCTCGGCACCGACATGCACAACACCATGTATGCCCAGGCTCTACGCCACGCATCGACCAACCGCAAGATAATACAATTGATCGAGAAGGAGGAATTCCAAAACAAATATCTGGTAGAAGACAAATAATTAAGACATTATGAATATATTAGACGCAATATCGCCTATAGACGGGCGCTACCATGGAAAGTCAGAGCCGTTGGCCGCATTTTTTTCGGAATCGGCACTGATACGCTATCGCGTGAAGGTTGAAATTGAATACTACATCGCCTTGATGCAGGAGCTTGGCACCGTCAAGGAGCCTGTCGACAGCGAGGCGTTGCGTGGCTTGTACCGCAACTGGAACACCGAGTCGGCAGAACGAGTCAAAGAGATAGAGAAAACAACCAACCACGACGTGAAGGCCGTGGAATATTTCATCAAGGAGAGGTTGGATGCCATGGGCAGCAAGCTGCCGCGCGAGTTGGTACACTTCGGTTTGACATCGCAGGACATCAACAACACCGCTTTCCCGATGATGATCAAGGAGTCGCACGAAACGGTGGTGCGTCCGGCGTATGTTGCGCTTATCGAGAAGCTGGAGACGCTGGCTCAGGAATGGCGCAACATACCGATGCTGGCACATACCCACGGACAGCCTGCATCGCCGACAGGATTGGGCAAGGAACTGATGGTGTTTGTGTACCGTTTGAAAGAGCAGCTGAAGGCGTTGGACGGCATACCGTTCACCGGCAAGTTCGGCGGAGCCACAGGCAACTACAACGCCCACAGGGTGGCATACCCTGATATCGACTGGCGTGATTTCGGCAACAGGTTCTTGAAGGAACATCTCGGTCTGGAACGCCAGCAGCTCACCACGCAGATAGAGAACTACGATCACTTGGCCGCCTATATGGACGGAATACGCAGGATGAACACGGTGCTGATAGACCTATGCCGCGACATCTGGACATACATCTCGATGAACTATTTCCGTCAGAAGATAAAAGCCGGAGAGGTTGGCAGCTCTGCCATGCCGCACAAAGTCAACCCCATCGATTTCGAGAACGCCGAGGGCAACTTTGGAGTTGCCGATGCGCTGTTCACCCATTTCTCGATGAAGCTGCCCATCTCGCGCATGCAGCGCGACCTGACCGACTCGACGGTGATACGCAACCTCGGTGTGCCGCTGGCACATTCACTGGTGGCCTTGCAATCGCTGCAGAAGGGTCTTGGCAAACTGTTGCTGAACGAGGCGAAGCTGAGCGAAGACCTCGAGGACAACTGGGCTGTAACCGCAGAGGCAATACAGACGGTGCTGCGCAGCGTGGACTACCCCAACCCGTACGAGGCGTTGAAGCAGCTGACACGCACCAACGAGAAAGTCACTGCAGAGACTATGAGCGCTTTTATCGACGGACTTGAAGTCTCCGCCGAGGTGAAGGAACGGCTGCACAAAATCACGCCGCACAACTACCTTGGCTATGCCGAAGAATTCTGATTGAACGATGCAGAAAGGAATCACTCGCAGTGGTATGAGCCATCAGGCGGGATCGCTGTGTCTCTATGTGGTAGTCGCAGCGTTGGCCGCATTGTTTACTATGGCCACGGCACTGAGTGTAACCGACTTTCTGCAACTCATTTTCCCTTCAGGCGAACAGGGTCTTTCGTTTTCGACTGGCAGCGTCAACCCGATAGAAAGGCTTCTCAGCAAGGTTTACCTACTGCTTGTCGCCGAAGGTCCGCAACGGGCGTTGATACTATACGCCATGCTTCTTTTCGTGCTCTATGGCATGAAGAATGTGTGTTCCTATGTGGCTGCGGTGTCGTATGCCAAGGTCAAGACAGGAGTGTTGCGTGAGGTGCGCGACGGCCTGCACAAAGGAGCTTTGCGGCAGAATTTCGCCCATTGGGGAAGTCAGCAGCAAGGCCAATGGCTTTCGCGCATGAGCAACGACGTGGCAGAATACGAGGCCAATGTGCTCGACAGCATACAGATGCTTGTCAGTGCACTACTCACAATGGTAGTCTACGTCTTCATGCTTTTCTATCTCGACTGGCAAATGACATTGCTTGTCGTCGCGGTGATGGGCATAGGCACGTGGCTGCTGTCGGTAAGCAGAAAGCTGAAGAGACAATCAAAAAAGCTGCAGGCATTGAACGGCGAGCTGATGTCGACAACGCAGGAAACCCTGGATTCGCTCAAGGAAATCAAGGCCGCCACGGCAATAGAATACGTCAATGAACGCCAACGTGAACAGAACAAGTTGTTCACCCAGCGGCGTATATCGCTGTACAGACGCATCTATGCCGCATCGCCGATAAGCGACTTTGTCGGCAACACCATAGTTGTTGTTATCCTTATGCTCGGCGCACAGCGTGTGCTTGGCGACGCAGCGTCGATGACACCTGCACTTTTCGTTTCGTACATAATGATTTACGTCCTCCTGCTTACACCGATAAAGGATTTCAGCAACGCCATAGCGCAGCTGAAGAAGGGTATGGGTGTCGCTGAACGGATAGAGGAGGCTCTGAATGTGAAAGGCGATTGGAACGAGGAGTCGGGGAGGAGTGCAGAATGCAGCGGTGTTATAGAGTTTAAAGACGTCAGTTTCGGCTATGGTCGCGAAAAGGTGATAGAGCATCTTGACTTGACCATCGAGGCACATTGCCATACAGCCATTGTCGGTGAAAGCGGATCGGGCAAGACAACGCTTGGCCGCATGCTTGTCGGCCTGATAGAGCCCGACGAAGGCGAGGTGCTGATTGGCGGCAAGGCATGCAACGGCGCGGAACGTGCCGGCAGAATTGCCTATATACCCCAGGAGCCGATGCTTTTCAACGACACCATCGAGGCCAACATACGTTTCGGTCGCGAATGGATTACGCGCGAGCAGATTGACGCTGCAGTAAGGATTGCCCAAGTGGAACCAATATTGCGTAACCTGCCAGAAGGCTTGCAGACCAACATCGGTGACGGCGGCAGCCGTCTGTCGGGTGGCGAACGGCAGCGTGTGAACATCGCCAGGGCACTGGCCGGCAACCCCGATGTGATAGTCATGGACGAGGCCACGGCTGCTCTAGATGCCGCCACCGAGCAGCATTTCAGCGATATGCTACGCGACACTATGGGCGGGCGGACAGTGGTCGTCATAGCCCACAGGGCTTCAACAATAGCGCGGTGTGACAAGGTTTACAGCATGGAAGAGAAGAGGTACCTACGATGAAAGGAACACTCTTGAAATATTATTTGACGACGGTGCTGCTTGCTGTGGGCGGCCTCTGCAATGCTGTACAGGCTTTTGCTCCGCCGGCAGGTGACACAATTCCGTTGCAGGCCACACAGACGGCCACGCGCACTGTTGAGCTGACCTGGGATGCGGCGGTCGAAACTCATATCAGTCGCAGATATCCTGGCGAGAGTGTTGAAACAGAGATAGGAGTAACCACAGGCACCACATTCACAGACCATCATGCACGCGCCGTTTGCGACGACACGGTGCACTACAGCATAAGCCAGACGGTAGCTGGCATTGAAAACAATGGATATGTAGCGGTGAACGTCTTGGACATGGACGCTACGTCGGCAGCCGAATGGGGCGTCGTTACAGTGGAGAACCAGAGCATAGAGCTGGACTGGGTGGCGAGTGCCGACAGCGACATAATGGGGTACATGATATGCGAGGGTATGCCGAGTATGGTGATAGACACTGTCTTTGGCAGGGAAAACACCCACTATTCGGCGACGCAATACAGCTGCTCCGAGGCTTTCCAGTTCCGCATCTGCGCTTTCGACACCTGCCGTCAGGCATCCGCGTTGACCGATAATTGCAATAACATCGTCCTCACCCTTTCCAGCGCGCCTTGCAGCCGCACGGTGAATGCCGTGTGGAACAGCTACGTGAACATGCCAGGCGGCGTGCAACGCTATGAAGTGTGGATAAGCGAGAACGGAGGCGAGTTCAGGCTGGCCGCCACAACCACCGATGCCGTGTCGGCTAATTTCGATGTGGCGGAAAGCACTATGAGTCTGGTGGCATACGTCAAGGCCGTCGGCACAGCATACGAGTCGAAAAGCAACCGACAGGAGTACACTTTCTCCACGGCGGAGCGTCCGGCATACCTCTATTTGAGGAAAGTGACCTGTTCCGATGCCGGCGACAGGGTGACCGTTATAGGCCAGACCGACCCCTCTTTCGCCGCTGGCGACTATAAGGTGTATCGCTCGGAAGACGGCGGTGCCGCCTCGGTAGTTGGCCATTGTCAGTCTGATGCCCAGGGTATGCTGCGGTGGGAAGACTACTCGGTGCGACCGAAGGAACACGTCTACACCTATTGTTTCGGTGTCGAGGACGGCTGCGGCCTCAATGAGATAAAGACACAGAAAGGCAGCACCCTGTTGCTTGAACTCGAGTCCAGCGGCGATGATGTCGCGGTGCAGTGGAATGCCTATGAGGGATGGAGCGGAACAACGGTGTATGAGCTCATGGCATGCAATGCCGATGACGGAATTTGGACTTCGGTGGGTGCAGGTATCGGCCAGGAAATTCTCGATGCCGGCGGGGCCACTACAGGAACAAGGCGATACAAGGTGGTGGCAACGGAGGGCTACAATTCCCAATACATGCTTGACGACAGCCTTCAGAGTGCCGTGTTCGAGATGAAGCAGCTCTCCACGGTGTGGATGGCCAACGCCTTCATGCCCGATGAGTCGTCGAACAATCGTTTTGGCCCCAAGTTCAACTACATGGATGCAGAAGGCTATCTTTTTGCAATCTATAACCGTTACGGAGTGCTGATTTTTTCAACGTCCAACCCTGACGACGAATGGGACGGTCGCCTGAACGGTGTTGCTCAGCCGGCAGGAGCATATGTTTATGCGCTGCGTTTCAGGCAAAGCGACGGCACAATACAAGAAATGAAGGGAACAGTCACACTGATAAGATAAGAATTTGTAAACAAATAATATTCAACAACCATGAGGGTAGCAATACACACCAAAAACAAAACGGCAGAGCATGAGAACGGCAGGATAGAGTTGGTATCGGCTCTTAAGAAACAGGGAATAGAAGTTGTAGAAAACTGGAAGACAGGTGTGCCGATAGACATGATGATTTCTATAGGCGGCGACGGCACATTGCTGAACGCCGTGCATCAGATAGGACGCGAGGGAATCCCCGTGGTTGGCATTAATTTCGGTCACCTCGGCTTCCTCACCACGGCGGGACGCAACGACATCGACAAGCTAGCGCTATGCCTTAAGGAAGGCCGGTATAGCATAGAGCAGCGCACCATGCTGGAAGTTGGTGTTTATGCCGACGGCGAGCTCAGAAGTCTCAATGCCCTCAATGAAGTCTATCTGCATCGTTGCGAGGAAAGCCCGTTGCTTCACACGCAAGTGGAAGTAGACGGCGAACGTGTCGCCACCTATGCCGCCGACGGTCTGATTGTTGCTACACCGACAGGTTCGACGGCCTATTCTTTGAGTTGCGGCGGTCCGATACTTGCCCCTGGTTCGGGCAGCCTGGTACTAACACCTATTGCGGCACACACGCTGACACAAAGGCCCGTGATTCTGAGCGACAATGTGAGACTCCGGCTGCAGGACGAGGAGAGGGACGTTCATTTCACTCTTGGCGTCGACTCTTATGTTTGCCGATTGGGCGGAGACAGCGTGATAGAGGTTCATAAAGCAAACTACAGCACCAAGCTAGTGCGTCTTGAAAAACAGAATTTCTTCTCGGCTATAAGGGAGAAACTCATGTGGGGTCTGTAAGGTGTGGTTCGTTTTTAATATTTTTCGTATTTTTACATCCTTAAACAATATCATCTGAAATGGAGTTAAGTACATATTTCCAACCTGTTGACCTCGATAGAGTGGGTTTGGTGAAGAACGATTTCTTCACAAACCTCGGCATGGTGGGCAGGATTTATACCAAGGATGGAGACTTTCCCGAGCTTGACGGTGCCGGTCTGGTTCTGGTGGGCATGTCGCAGGACGAGGCCGCCGACGAGATAAGGCATTACCTCTATCGCCTGTCGCTGCCCTGCGACGGTGTCAGTCTGGTCGACCTCGGCAATATGGTTTTAGGCAACACACCCGAAGACACCCGTTTCGCGATAACCGAAGTGCTGTACAAGTTGCTTGAGAGGAATATGACCGTGGTTATTCTCGGTGGCGGACAGGATATAACCTTCAGCAACTACAAGGCCTACGAGGTGTTGGGAAGAGTGATAAACATCGCCACTGTCGACTCGCTGCTCGACATCGGCAACGACACTGCCGAACTAACTCCAAGGAACTGGATAAGCCATATCGTGGCTCAGCAACCCAACTATCTGTTCAACCTCTCCAACATGGGCTACCAGACCTACTTCAACGGTGAAGGGCTGGCCAAATTGATGGACGAACTGGACTTTGACGCCTATCGTCTCGGCGTGATACAGGGCGACATGGAGCGTGCAGAGACGCTTGTGCGCCAGGCCGACCTTGTTTCTGTCGACATCGCTTCGGTGCGCCTGTCCGACGCCCCTGGCCAGGACGAGGGATCGCCACACGGCTTCTATGGTGAGGAGCTGTGCCGACTGACCCGCTTCGCGGGCATGAGCGATAAGCTGACATCCATAGGTTTTTACGGCTACAACCCGTTGTATGACCGTCGTGGCCAGACTGCGCATCTGATTGCTCATGCAGTGTGGTACTTCATCGAGGGCTACTACAAGCGTGTGGCCGACTTCCCGCATCGCGACAAGCAGAACTACAAGCATTATATGGTCGGTCTCAACGAAGGTGATGTCGAGATTTCGTTCTACAAGAGCAAGAAGAGCGATCGCTGGTGGATGGAGGTTCCGTACAACGGCGAACAGAAAGAGCAGTATCAACGCCACCTGCTTGTTCCATGCACCTATGCCGACTACGAGCGTGCACAGAAGAACGAGATGCCAGAGTTGTGGTGGAAATATTATCAACGAGTAAATTGAGAAACTTTTAATTAACAATATCTATTAACCTTGGGGGTGCCCCACCTGCGTAATGCTGGGCTGAGAACATACCCCGCGAACCTGATCCGGATAATACCGGCGGAGGAAAATTTTATGAAAAAACACCAGATTAGAATGGGTGCACTGAGCAAGACGCTCTGCACCGCGGCAATTATGTTTGCCGCAACAGCTACAACGTATGGTCAAACCGATAAGCGCGACACCGCAACGGTTCAGCGGTTGGAGAGGATTGTCATCTCCGACTCGCGTGTGAGCAACAAGACACCGCTTACCACAACAACAGTCAGCCGCGAACAGCTCAACGAGGCACAAGGCAATGTTAGCGTCCCCTATATGCTTGAGACCCTGCCCTCGGTGGTGGCCAGCGGCGAGAACGGCACTGTTGGAGCGACATACATCCGCATCCGTGGAGTCGACGCCTCGCGCATCAATGTGAACATCAACGGTATCACGCTGAACGACCCCGAAAGCCAGTCAGTTTTTTGGTACAACATCCCCAACTTCGGAGGGATGGCGCAGAGTATGCAGATACAGCGCGGTCTTGGAGCATCGACGGGCGGCAGCCCCGCATTCGGCGCCGCTATCAATATGCAGACAATCAACGCGCAGAGCAGCCCTTACGGCACGGCCGATTTCGGCTACGGTAGCTGGAACACACGCCAGTACAGCCTCGCTGTCGGCACCGGCATTATGAAGAGCGGTCTTTCGTTGGATTTGGCATACAGCAGCCTCACTTCCGACGGTTTTGTCCGCGGGGGATATACCGAGCAGCAGAGTTTCTTCGGATGCCTGTCGTGGTACGGCGACCGCACCCTTGTCAAATTTGTCACCATCATCGGCGCCCCTAAGGCCGGCATCACCTGGGACGGAGCATCGGCCGAGGAGCTCGACGCCGACCCCACCTACAATCCTGCCGGTATGTACCACGTGGACGGCAACACGATGTTCTATGGCAACGAGACCGACAACTATCTCCAGCAGCACTACCAGCTCAACGTATCGCACCTTCTGAGCGACAGGTGGAACCTGAAAGCCACCGTCGACTATACCCGTGGCGACGGTTACTATGAGCAATACAAGGAGAACAAGAAATTCACGAAATACGGCATCAACCGCTCGGGACGCTCGGACTTCATAATCCGCAAGGAGATGTACAACGACGGCATCACCGGCGTTGCGGCTCTGAACTATAACGGCAAGAAGCTCAACTTCTCGTTCGGCGACAATATACTCTACTTCAACGGCTACCATTACGGCAACATATTGTGGTGTCGCGATACCTCGCTGCATATCGACCTTCCGTTTGAATGGTACCGCTACCGTGGAACCAAGATTGACAACAGCGTCTTCGCCAAAGCCAATTACAGCTTCAGCGACAAATTCAATGCCTATGCCGACCTGCAGCTGCGCACAATCGATTATACGCTTACAGGTTTGGACGACGACATCGGCGAGATGGACTTCAACGAGGACTATTTCTTCTTCAACCCCAAAGCCGGTGTCAACTACCGCATAAATGACCACCAGCGCACCTATTTCGTTGCCGGCATCAGCCACCGCGAGCCCACCCGCAGCGACATCAAGGACGCCATAGAAAGCGGCGACACTGTAAAGGCGGAAGCTATGCTTGACTTCGAGCTGGGATATCAGCTGGCCGGCAAACGCGGCGTTTTCAATGTCAACGTCTACGCTATGCTCTACAAAGACCAACTCACCCCAAACGGCGACCTCAGCAGCAGCGGCTACGCGCTTATGGAGAATGTTGACAAGAGCTATCGCATCGGCATTGAGCTCGAAGGCGGTTACAAATTCTATGACTGGTTCCGTATGGATGCCAACCTCACGCTGAGCCGTAACAAGGTGATTGACTACAACTTTGCTGACTTTGCTGACGGCGATGCCAATCCCAACCTCGTCACTGGAACAACCGACCTCGCCCTCTCGCCTGATATCGTCGGTGCCGCTATCGCCACTTTCTCGCCTATCAAGAACAGCAAGCTGCAGATTGTTGGCAAATATGTCGGCAAGCAGTATGCCGACAACACCAGCCGCGAATGCTACGCCGTCGACCCCTACTTCCTGTTGAACATCAGGGCTTCGTACACGTGGCATCTTCGCGGCAGCAACGAGATAGAGGCTCAGCTGCTGGTCAACAACGTCTTGAACCACCAGTACAGATTGAGTGCCTGGGTGGGCGACTGGATTGACGACTACACCACGCCGGGTACCGACTACTATTACCACAGCCGCGGTTTCCTGCAGCAACCTGGCACCAACTTTATGGCTCGTGTGATATACCGATTCTAAATGATAGATATCCTAGGACTTCAAATATCAATTATCGACATTGTCGGCGCAGCCATCGGTTTGGTTTATATCGTGAGTGAATATAAGGCAAACCGATGGTTCTGGCCGTCGTGCCTTTTGATGTCGTTGTTCTATATTGTAATTGATTTCATGGCAGGGTACTATGCCAACGGCTCGATTTGCATCTACAATTTTTTGATGTCTGTCTATGGCATTCTTGTGTGGCGAGGCATCGTGCAGAGCAGAACAAAGGAGGAGCGTCCCTTTGGTTCGTGTCCTGTGGGGCAGGTGCCATGGCTCATCATTGCTGTGGTTGTCCTGTCGGCCGTATTTTGGTGGCTGCTGAGGCTGTTGGGCGAAAGCAATTATCCTCTCCTCGACGGTATTTCATCAGCATTGTCCATTGTTGGCATGTGGATGCTGGCACAGAAATGGTGGCAGCAGTGGTTCTGCTGGATGCTTGTGGAGCCTGTCATGGTAGCTCTTTTCTGGATGAGCGGCAACTATGCCTCGGCTGTGCTGTATATTGTTTATGAAGTCTTTTGCATACTTGGCATAGTGTCGTGGTATCGTAAATACAAACAAAATGAATGAAGCTATAATTCTTGCCAACGGTTCTTTCCCCCAGCGCGAAGAGTCTCTTCAGGCTTTGATGCATTCCGAATGCATAGTGTGCTGTGACGGAGCGTTTAACAAGCTTGTCGACACGAAGCTTATAACGGAACAAAGACGTGGAGTTGTCCATGTTGTCGGTGACGGTGACTCGCTTATATGTGTCGAATCTCCGTTTCCGGTCGTTGTCGTCGACAAATACACCGACCAGGACACCAATGACCTCACTAAAGCGGTGAAGTACGCTCTCTCTATTGGTATGGAGCGACTGGTTATTCTTGGTGCCACAGGCTTGCGCGAGGATCACACGCTGGGTAATATAAGCCTGCTGGCAGAGTATGCGAGGATGGCCACTAATAATGGTGGCATGTTGAAGGTGGAAATGTGGACGGATTATGGACGTTTTACACCGCTTTTGACATGTGGCGAGGCCGATGTCGAATTGGAGTCTTTTGCACGGCAGCAGGTATCGCTGTTTGCCATGGATTGCGGCATCGAGGTGACGTCCAAAGGACTAAAATATCCTATAGAACAAAGAGTATTCCATGCTTTGTGGGAGGCCACACTCAATGAGGCCGAGGGAGATTTCTTCCGGTTATCGTTGCGTGGTGACGGAGCAGTGCTTGTCTACCGCACCTGGGATGCAAAATATCCACTAAGTGAAAGTGAAAAAAAAAGGTAAGGGAATAAAAACGGGATTAAAAAGCGGAAGTAAAAAGTATAAGTAGAAGTAAAAGTGGAAGTTAAAAAGGGAGTTAAAATGGACAAATGATTCGTATTGTCCTGTGCGAAGCATTTAACTTCCATCGAAGATTAACTTCCTTCTTTACTTCCTACAGGTCACACATCACAGGTCACAGATATTATTAATTCTCTATTATTCTTTTCAGTAAGTCTTGTCCAATATCGTGACGGTAGTAGCGGCCTTTCCATTTGATTGTCTCGGCCATTTGCAGGCTTTTCAGCAGCGCTGCCGGTAGGTTATCGGCCATTGATGTCACACACAGCACTCGTCCACCATTGGTGAGTATCTTGCCTTTGTCGTTCATCTTAGTGCCGGCATGGAAGATGATGCCTTCCTTCACCTTTTCAAGACCATTGATGGCATCGCCCTTGCGGTAGCTTTCTGGATAGCCTTCGGCGGTGAGCATCACGCAAGCTGCGGTTCGTTCATCGATGCTGAGAGTCGCTGTATTCAGGTTGCCGTTCCAAACAGCTTCAAACAGTTCTACAACGTCGCTCTTGATGCGCGGAAAGACCGATTCAGTTTCGGGGTCGCCCATGCGGACATTATACTCTATGACATAGGGGTCCAATGAACCGTCGGCACCTGTCACGGCCATCAGTCCGACAAAGATAAAGCCTTTGTAGTTGATGTTCTCCTTTTGCAGACCTTTCACTGTCGGGGCGACGATACGTTGCTCGACTTTCTGCATGAAGGCCTTGTCGGCGAATGGCACAGGGCTTACCGAGCCCATGCCGCCGGTGTTGAGGCCTGTGTCGCCTTCACCGATGCGCTTGTAATCCTTGGCCGAGGGAAGAATCTTGTAGTGTTTGCCGTCGGTGAGCACAAACACCGACAACTCGATGCCAGACAGGTATTCCTCAATCACCACGTTGCTCGATGCTGCACCGAATTTCTCCTCTTCCAGCATGGCCTTCAACTCTTTTTGGGCCTCTTTCAGCTTCTCGATAATCAGTACTCCCTTGCCTGCTGCAAGACCATCGGCCTTGAGTACAAAGGGCGGCTTCAGCGTCGTGAGGAATTTCTGTCCCTCTTTCAGAGTGCTCTTGTTGAACGTTTTGTATGCTGCTGTCGGTATGCGGTGACGTTGCATGAACTGCTTGGCGAAGTCTTTGCTTCCTTCAAGGCGTGCTCCGTCGGCGCGGGGACCTATCACCATGATGTTGCGCAATTGCTCCTTGGAGGCGAAAAAGTCGGCAATACCTGCAACCAAAGGAGCTTCGGGACCTACGACAACCATCTTCACGTCGTTGTCGACCACGAATTTACCTATTCCTTCAAAGTCGTCGACCTTCAGGTTGACATTGGTGCCGCATTCGGTGGTGCCGGCGTTGCCGGGGGCGATGTATAGTTGGCTACATTTCTTGCTTGCGGCTATTTTTGCAGCTATGGCGTGTTCGCGTCCGCCTGAGCCGATAAGGAGAATGTTCATATTGATAAGTTTTTTATTGTTAACGATGTTGAAGGTTTTTTATTGTCCGGCGGGCATGGGCTGTAGAGACAGCTGGCTGTCGGGTGTGGCGATAGCTGTAATGCTGAACACCGTAGCTATGTTCTTGGAAGTAAGAGCCTCAGACGTTGGGCCGTGGAAGTACAGCTGTTGGTTGTAAAGCAGTATAGTTTCGGGGCAATAGCGCAGTGCGAGGTTCAAATCGTGCAGCACTATGAGTATGGTTTTTCCTTGTTCGCGGTTGATGGTACGCAGCAGTTCCATGATTTCGAACTGGTGGCACACGTCGAGGCTCGATGTGGGTTCGTCGAGCAGCAGTATTGGTGTCTGCTGTGCCAGTGCACGAGCTATCATCACTCGTTGCAGCTCGCCGCCACTGAGCTGGGTTGGCAGCGAGTCGCGCAGATGCCACGATTTGGTCTGTCGCATGGCCTGTTCCACAATCTGAAGGTCGAGCGGTGTGTCGTCCTGCAGAGGCCGCTGGTAAGGATTTCGACCCATCATCACAAGTTGCTTGGCGGTGAAGTCGATATCGGTGTAGGCGTTCTGCCGCACGATGGCTATCTTCTGGGCCAGTTGGCGTACAGGATATTCGCTTGCCGCTTTGCCGTCAATCAGCACGCAACCTGCAGATGGAGTTATCAGGTTGGCAATCAGTCGCAGCATAGTTGTTTTTCCACTGCCGTTGGGACCCAGGATGGCGGTGAAGCTGCCATCGGCGATGGTCAGGTCTACATCGTTGAGTATTTCCTTCTTGCCGAAACGATGGCTTATATGGTCGAGCGTAAGCATTAGCGATGGTTTTTGTGAAGAAGATAGATGAACATAGGAGCCCCGATTAGTGATGTTATTGAGCCTACCGGCAGTTCGTTGGGGGGTATCAGGATGCGCGCCAGCGTGTCGCACAGAAGTAGAAATATCGCACCTGTCAGTATGGTGAGTGGTATCAGCCTGCGGTTGTCTGTTCCTGCCACAAGGCGCACCACGTGCGGGACCACAAGTCCCACAAATCCTATCACGCCGCATGCCGACACAGTGAAGGCTACCATAAGCGTTGTGGTTATCAGTAGTCTGCGACGCACTTTCTCGACATCGAGACCCAGGCTCTGAGCTGTTTCGGCACCTGTCAGCAGCAGATTCAGGTCCTTGCGGTGATACAGTACAGGAACCAGGCACAACATTGTCACGGGAAGTAGTATAGCGAGGTCAAGCCACGATGCCGACGAGAAGCTGCCCATGGTCCAGAAAATGATGCTTTCCATCTTGTCGTGGCGTAGAGCCATGAGCAGCGAAATGACAGCGGTGATAAGGAAAGTCATGCATACACCGGTCAGCAGCAGGGTGTTGGTGTCGATACGGTTGGTACGTGTCGATGTCTTGAAGAGCAGCAGCATGGTGAGCAGAGCAGTGGTCAGCGCCGCTGCGCCTACACCGACGAGGTAGGCTTCGAGGCCAAGCAGAATGGCCAATGCCGCTCCGAGCGAAGCGCCCGACGAAATGCCAAGGACGTAAGGGTCGGTCAGTGGATTGCGGAACACCGACTGGTAGACGGCACCCGATGTGGCCAGTGCCGCGCCCGCCGTAGCTGCAAGAAGCACACGAGGCATGCGCAGTTTCCATAGTATGGGCGAATGCAAAAGCTGTTCCAGGCTTATGTCAGCCACGCCGACGCTAAGACTGGCAATCACGGTGGCTGCAAGCAATATCAGCAGCAGGATGATGGATATAGTTATGGGCAGTCTCTTTTTCATTGGCCTGAGTATTTGCTTCCTTGGTGTGTGTTGCGGCGGTTCAGCTCGGCTTCCACTAGTGCGGGTATTTCCTGGTTGCGCAGGTGCTTGCCGTCCGTGCGTCGCCATGCCCGTTGAGGCTCGGCCTGATAGGGTGGCGGCACTTCGCCGGCAAAGCGTTGCATCATGATGTCGGGTCGCAGCCGTTCCAAGAAGTCGCACACCAGCCCGATATATTCCTCAAGGCTCATCTGTGCCGGGTGCGGTGCGGTGCAGAGCTTTGTTCCGTTGAGTATCTGCAGTTGGTGCAGTTTGAGTGTGTCGATGGGCAGCGTGTTGATTATAGATGCCTGGTCGAGTATCGACTGCGGTGATTCTCCTGGCAGACCGACAATCATGTGCGCTCCGCAGTGTATGCCGCGAGCGGCGGTCATTTCTATGGCTTTGCGCGAGGTGGCAAAGGTGTGTCTGCGGTTAATGGTTCGAAGTGTATCGTCGTTGCACGATTCGATGCCGTATTCCACAGCCACGAATGTCTTTTCTGAGAGGCTTGCGATATAGTCTAGTTTTTCGTCATCCACGCAGTCGGGGCGTGTCGAGATTATCAAACCGGCCACCAGCGGATGGGCGAGGGCTTCGGAGTAGACGCGTTGCAGATGGGGTAGGGGAGCGAAGGTGTTGGAATAGGGTTGGAAGTAGGCGAGGTATGCGGGAGCTTTTCTGTAGCGTCGTTGGTGGAAAAGGATACCTTCGTCAAGCTGTTGTGTTATTGATTTCGACGGGTTGCAGTATGAGGGGGTGAAAGCATTGTTGTTGCAGAATGTGCAGCCGCCACGGCTGCGGTCGTCCGGGTCGCGGTTGGGACACGAAAAACCCGCATCCACACAGAGTTTCTGCAGCCTGTGTCCGAAACGTTTCTTGAAGAAGTTGGCGTATGAGTTGTAGGGACGATTGTCGCCCCATGGGTTCAGGTTCATGGGGTGGCGGTGATGATGTCGATGAGGTTGATGCAGTTAAGGGGTATGTTGTTTTTCTGGATGTACGACTGCAGATGCAGCAGACAAGTGGGTTCGGTCGAGGTGATGTATTCCGCGCCTGCCGCCAGGGCGTTGTCCACCTTGCGCTTGGCCAGGCTGTCCGAGATTGGGGTGAACTGTGTTGTCAGTGTGGCGCTGTAGCCGCAGCATACCTCGTTTTGCTCCATCTCCACCAGCTGCAGGCCGCCGACAGCTTTCAGCAGGGCCCTCGGTTCGTCGTGCAGGCCGCCAGGCAGATAGTCGTGCGATGTTGTGCAGTGGTCCATCAAGGCCACGCGGTGCGGGAAACTGGCATTGGAGGGCTGGTAGTGCATGGTGTTGACAAGAAAGTCGCTGATGTCGTACAGGTTGTCAATAAAATGGCGATAGTTGTTGTGGAGAGTTGTATTGTGGAATAGCTTAGGGAACTGCGTCCTCATGTATGCCACACAACCGCTTCCGCACGAAACGATATGGCTGCATTCTGTGTAGTCTTCTATCAGTCTGGTTCCAAGAGTTTTGGCAGTCTCCCTGTCGCCATGTATGAACAGTTCCCTGCCGCAGCAGGTCAGATTCTGAGGATAATGGCATTCCAAGCCGAGACCCCGCAGCAGATTGAGCATTTTGAGGCCCGACTGGGCTGAAAACTGGTCTACACAGCAGGGTATGAAGATGCCGACGGTCATGTTTTTGGCAGTCATGTCGAGATTTTTTAAATTTTCTGCAAAATTACGCAAGTTTTATGGAATGTGAAAAAATATTTTCATAATTGCTGAAAGATATGTATTTTTGCAGTTGCAAACATGATTTAAAATATGTTATGTAACTATGTAAAAATGTTGAATTATGAATAGTGGTCAGTGATCAGTGACCTGTGACCAGTGTGTTGTAGGCTGCGACCACCTAAAAATGTAATGAATCGATAGCGGATTGACCATAATTAACCTTGAACTAAAACCCTCAAACCCTATAACCCTCATGAATACAGATATAATACTGATAGTTTTGGCTTTATTGCCTGTTATTGTACTTGGTGTGTATGTTTATCGCAGCGACCGTTACGAGAAGGAGCCGCTTCGCATGTTGTTCAAGGCTTTCTTTTTTGGTTGTCTGTCGGTCATACCTGCCGTGATACTTGAGTTGATGCTTGGCGCTTTTGCTCCGTCAGGTCCCTTGTTCGGTGTTTACAACGGCTTTGTTGTTGCCGGATGTTCAGAGGAACTAAGCAAGATACTGCTATTGTCGTGGGCGGTGTGGAAGAGCAGAGATTTCAACGAGTATTTCGACGGTATAGTTTACTCCTGTTTTGTGTCGCTTGGATTTGCGGCGGTCGAGAACTTCATGTATGTTTTTCAGTCAGGGTCATTTGCAATAGCATTGACAACAGGGGCAATGCGTGCCGTGCTTTCAGTGCCCGGGCATTTCCTGTTTGGCGTCGCCATGGGTTATTTCTTTGCGTTGGCCAAATTCCGCCCTGCTGAGCGTAGGCGCAACTTGATGCTGGCTTTTCTTGTCCCGATGTTGATGCATGGCACTTTTGACTCCCTGCTGATGATTCCAGAGTCAATGGGAGAGGCTGAGACAGCATTGTCAATCATACTGTTTGTTGTGTTCATTGTTTTCGACATATTCCTGTGGAAGAAAGGTATAAAACGCCTGCGTCATCTTCAGGAGCTCAGCCGTGAACAGCATGCAGGCTACGACCGTCAGGATATTCATTCAGATGGTGTAAAGCCATTGTCGGAAATGAAATGGGATGTCTGAGTTTTCACAATGTAGGCCACCGCTGGACGCCGTTGCGACTATGCAAATCTGTCTCTACCGTCGAAACTGATGTTTAAAAACAATAATCATCAATATCGGAATTACTAAAAACTGGCTATGAAAAAGATTGTATTAATAATTGTTGTTATACTAAGTTATAACGCTTCGGGTCAAGACGTGGACTTCTGGATTACACAAAGGTATGAGAAATCAGATTTATACAATAATCGAATCCAAAACATAAGTCTATTTATGGATTCTACGGGGATGGATCTTGACAGTGTTTTTGCTATTAAACCTGGAAACCATAGTATAGTATTTTTTGAAAGATATATATATGGGGAGTCTGTTGATGGCGGATATGCTTTTGTAAGACAGGCGGTAATTACAAAGGTTGACACAAACAACATTGTTCAGGAGAGTTTCTTTGTGCCATTCGGATGGAAAGAATATCCAATAACTCCTCTGATTTTGAAGTCAAATACTCACTTTGAATTAAAAAGCGGAATTAAAACCAGTGAAATGATTTTTCGACACCTGGATGGCTATGACTATGACGAAAGCCTTAATCTGCTTATTCGAAATGAAGGCAAGCTAATGATACCTTCAAACAATACCTTTGAACAATATTGACAAATTCGTTTCTACGGTCGAAACTGATATACAAACAATAATCATCAACAGAAAGGAAGTGTCTCTAACACATAAGTCCGATTCAAAAAATACACCTAAGTGTAAATTTTCGTAAAGAAATGTTACATATAGGACATGACTACTAAAACTGACATACGAAATAGAAACTCCTTAATATGAAATACCTGATTTGCCTGTGTTTTCTAATTCAAACGACATTATGTCTAGCACAAAAAGAGGAATCTACATTGTTTAATAGATTCCTCATAGAACCACATCTTTATAATGAATATGTCAGCAAATCTACTCAAGTGGATTACTGGACGAACTATTGGTACACAAGTGATCAGGTGGACACAACCCGGAGGATTCCCAATCAATTGTTGATTAACATGCATCTCTATACAGACATGGATGTAATGAGTGGTGAATTGGATAGTGTCATATTTGGAAAATGCATTGTGGAATCGTCTATCAGTTTTAAGTATGGTGAAATGGACAACAGTTTCTATGTTGTCAACCCTAAAAGAACCGATGGATACACATTAATGAATGACACTATTGATCTTGATGCAGCCATAAAATATGTACAACAGGCCAAAGACCCTGCATATTCAATTATTAAAACGATAAAGGTTCCAATGAAAGAGATTCTATGGAAACATGGTATTTCAATCAATGAGTATGAAGAGCCAACAGAATCTTACGGAACGGCGGTCAATCAGTTGATAATATATACTGTCATGAAGGATCTGCAAGGCAAGAAGCAAAGAACGTTTGAATTCACCTTGCCAATAAGCGGTTGTTTTGTAGATAACGATAAAAATAGCGGTTGGGAATTTTAAATGCTTTGCCACAATAAAATATTAAGATTTGCTGTATTTTTTTTCATTGCAATATTTATTTCTTGCAATGGTATTGTGTTGGCTCAGAGTAAGGTGATTTGCAAACAAGGAAAAATTTTTCTACCATATACCATTGATAGTACTTCTGTTAAAGAGACTTCAATCTGCTTCGGAGAAACAGTTTTGAGTATTCCAAGACAATACTACATAAATGCCGACTCAATTATTGTAAGGTTATTTGATTACAATATACCAGACAGGAAAGACCGTGTACACACGTCATATTGTTATCCTGTCGGGAAATATTGTCTGGAATGTTATTTGGATCCTTCACTGTTCCCAATCAAAAATGACAATGGTCTGGTTTATTTTATTGACTTATATTTCAAAGACGAAACATGGTATAATTGTGTAGAGAAGTAATGCTGAAACCTGCTGCGGTGGAAGCTAGGGCTCAGCCGTGGCAGATATGACTGCATTGCAAAAATCAATCACGAGATACTGTGTGGGCTCTCAATCCGTTATATGAAAAGATGACGACAAAAACAGTAATTCTGAACTTAAAAATCGCATAAAACGTGCACAAAATGAAGTTGCAACTTATAATAGATAAAACAGCACTCGGTATTTGTATTTTGTTCTCCTCTTTTTTCTTATATTGTCCTGCGTTTGGGCAATGTGAAATAGAAGAGAGCCGACAAGTTATTTTCAAATATGATTCTTCGGATCTAAACTATGCAGAGTATGTTGTAAGAAACAGGACGCAAGATACTATCTATATTTGGATTGACACTGACACTGTTGGTAATGACTCGCTGTCGTTAAAACAGAAGAATATTCAGCTCTTTTTTAAATACATCCGTGCTCCTAAATGTGAATTAGGACTGGATTTTTTATGCAATGATGGAAATATAAGTTTTAGCAATGGGTATCCCCCTCCTCCAGTGATAGGATGTACATTTATAAAAAAGATCCTCCCAAGCGAATCATTTACAATCATTTCCCTTAATGGAAGTGTCGGCAAGGAAGCCATTCATCATGTTCAGAAAGAAACAGTCTCTCACTTCTTTCGGATTGAGCGCCTGGATGATTTCTGTTATGACAAGCCATTTATTATAGTGTGGTAATACCCCTTTGTTTTTACAGGCAATGGAGAATATGCAACGAGTCTTGAAATAGACTGCTTTGCAGTTGCCGGTTGTCATGCTGCCAGTTGTCAATATGGAAAATGCACATTGAAACTCAATTAACTAAAAAAAAATTTTGGTGAATTGGAAATTAGTTGTATTTTTGCAACCTGAAAAACGGGGTATTAGCTCACTTGGCTAGAGCGCGTGACTGGCAGTCACGAGGTAATCGGTTCGATTCCGATATACTCCACAAATCAAGTCATCTGAAAGGTGACTTTTTTTGTTGATGGGAATTGGGGTATTAGCTCATCTGGTAGAGCGTTTGGTTCGCAATCAAAAGGTAGCGGGTTCGAGTCCCGCATACTCCACAAAAGACAGTCAATACCAATGGCTGTCTTTTTCGTTGGTAGAGTTCTTGGTTGCCTCTACTTCGGTCGGCAGCCTTCGGCACGCAAGGATGCCATGTCAGACTTCGGTGAAACCTTACCAAAAGTACCGAACTCATAGTCGGGGTAAAACAGAATCTCGATAATTTACAAAAAACATAAACAATGTGCCACAAAAAACCAAAATAATATACCACAAAAACCAAAAGTAAAATGTCACAAAAAACCAAAAACAATTTGGTGAGTCCGAAAATTAAATGATTCCGATGAGTCTATGGGAGTCACAGGAATCGAACGGACGTATCTCGCTGATGGAACTATTTGATAATCCAAACCTTGATATTGACGGCATCGAGTCTGACATGACGGTTGAAGACTTGATTTTCAGTGCCTGCCGCGGAGGGTGGCCTGGCACAATGAATATCAAGAAAGATAGTGCCAAGCTGCTGATTGCGAAGAATTATATCAAGACCGTTTGTTCGGAGGATATTAACAGGGTGGACGGCGTGCAACGTGACGAACAGCTGGCTCGGATGATTCTTCGGTCGTATGCACGGAATATTTCCACCCTTGCCAAAAAGTCGTCGATGATTGCTGATGTGGCGGCTTCTGGCGAGGTGTCTTGCAGCGAACCAACGTTTGATGATTATGTGGGGGCGCTGAAGAAACTTTTTGTAATATGTGACGTAGAGGCATGGTGTCCCGCCATACGCAGCAAAACCGCCATACGCAGCGGAATGAAACGGGCCTTTGTTGACCCATCGATAGCTGTAGCTGCTATGGGACTGACGCCAGAGGCACTGATGGTACAGTTAAATACGTTCGGTTTCATCTTTGAACAGATGTGTATCCGCGACCTTAAAGCATACACGCTGGATATTGAAACACATTTGTCGTATTATCACGACCGCTATGGACTTGAAGCCGACTGGGTGTTGCATCTGTATGACGGACGGTATGCGCTGATAGAGTGCAAACTCGGAAGTCGTGAGATTGAAGAGGGAGCAGGACACCTTGTGGAGCTGAAACGCCTAATTTGCGAGCACAACAAGAAGGAGAAGCAAATGACCATCCGTGAGCCTGACCTAATGATTGTATTTACGGGAGGCAAGATGGCTTATACCCGTCCCGATGGAGTGAAGATTATTCCAATAGGATGTTTGAAAGACTAGGCAATAATTTACCCTCGTCGATACCAATGTGAGGTTTCTTGAACCGAGCAGAGTAAGGTGGCGCCTTCTTTACAATATACACGTAAATATATTTAAAACGAATGAAATACAATCGAATTATTCTTATTCAAAAATCTTTGACATTCCCTTGATTCTGCTGACTTTCACATATTTTCACTCTCAAAAGCATTTCCCCAATTCAAAAAACCACGTAGAATAACTCACTCGTGGATTTGTCCGAATAAAAAAGGATGTCAAAATTTTTGGCATCCTTTTTAGATTATCGGCGTTACAATGGGAACGCAGGTGGAGTCGGGAAGCATCAGCCTAAGACGGCGTTCATCTCGGCATCGTTCCAGTAGGTCATGTGGCGGAATTCGTTCTGGTCGTCTTTCTTGCGGCTCAAGACTTTCTGGTCGTTGACGTACTGCTGTATGCGTTGGTACTCGCTGTTGTACATGGCCCATTCGGCTGCATCGAGCGATTTCTTCTGCGACAGGTGGCAGAGCACCTGATAGGCATGTTTCTGCTTTGCCGTCGTGTAGTCGTCCCACAGCGTGTCGAAACGTTTATGGATGGCTCCCCAGCTGTCGAGTGCGCCGTTCTCGATATCGGAAATCATCTGTTTCATATCGGATTCGGCTATCAGCTGTCCGCCGATGTTTACCCAGTGGGTTGTACGTTCGCCATCACCAAGGGTTGCATCGGGCAGGTTGTTGCCATAGACGGGCTCAAGATTCTTCATAGCGTAGTACACCAGCATGTCGTAGTAGGCTTTGTAGCCTTCGCCGGCCTTGAGGATGACGGTCTTGCGTTTACCTTTCTCCATGCCGTGTGCTTCGATGTCGGTTTTGCCTTCGCGGTACGACTCCTCGGTCCACATGTGCAGAAGGTCGCGGCCGATGATGATTTCCTCGGCTGTGTCGGGTGCGAGGTTGTCGAACTCCACATGCTGGGCCTTATAGAGGCGTTTGTCGCGGGCGGCGAATTTCCTGCTGTTGCGGTCCATGGCATACATGTTGTAGAGCCACCAATAGGCCGGCATGACTTCAAGGCGGTTCTTCTCAGCGTTGTTGTTGACGAGTGCGAAGGGCAGGGTGATGTTGAGCTCTGCCGGATAGTCGGCCTTGGCGAGCAGGCAGTAGCTTGCAAAACGGCTGCTATGCTTCACGCTGACGCACAATCCCGGCCAGAAGCCGCGTCCACCGCTGATTTCGTTGTCAGCGGTACGGCTGTTGTGGTTGCTGCCGAGGGTGCCGCCGGCGGCGATATTGCTCTGTCCCATGACTAGCGCGGCGATAAGGAACGAGTTGTTGTGGTGCTGCTCGTGGGCAGGGAAGATGATGCTGTTGCCCACCTCGCAGCGTGCCAGTGTCGAGTTGTCACCAACCACCGTGTCGTTGAGGCGCAGTCCGTATTCAAGATGTACATGTTCGCCGAGCAGGAAACGTTCGGCGATAATGCCGTACTCAAGTTTGCAGCCGAAGCCTATTACGCCGTCGCGGAGCACGATACATTCCTCGATGCGGCTACGGTCGTCAGCACTGCCACGCACTGCCACGTTGTGTATGCACTTGGTGTTTTTTATGATGGTGTGCGGTCCGACATGGTTGTAGCCGTTCTCGCTGCCTTTAAGCTCTTTCAGTGTTAGGTTTTCGAGGCGCTCCATAAGCTTGGCCTGTCCGCGGAAACGTGCCCACATGTAGGCGTCGCCGATGGTCATGCCGCTGAACGGCAGTATGCGGCGTCCGCCGTTCTCGTTCATGGGTTCGAGCCATGCGTACTTGATGTCGGCATCGGTCGAGGCTGTCATCTCGTCGATATTGAAAAGCAGGCAATTGTCACCGATGGTGTATCCCGACAGCATCTTCACATTGTAGATTGCGCAGTGGTTTCCGACAACGCAGTCGCGCAACATGCTGTTGCTTATGCCTTCAGGCAGGGCGAGGTCGCCGTCACGGAGCAGGTCGTCAGTGATGTCACCGATGAATATTTTTCCTCCGAAGAAATTGCCGTATATGTTGGCAGGATTGAACGTGTCTGTCACCTGGATGTTGTCCCAGTTTTCGGCGCGGTTGCCTTGCAATTTCAGTTGTTCTGCCTCTATGTTACTAAGATTTCTGTATTTCATCTGTTGTGGATTTTGAATTGAAGTAGAGCCGTGCCATGGCACGGCTCTTAATGAAGATTAAAGGGGAAAATAGCCTTTGAAGCGTTCAAGGGTTTTTTCGATGGTCTGTTTGTCCTTGAAGTATTCGTATGTGCTCATCTTCAGCTCTACGGTGGCTTCCTCGTCGCAGAACACGGTGCCGTGCTGGTGCATCTGCAGCATGCTCGAGGTCCACATGTGGTTGACACCATTTTCGATCATGTGGTGCAGTGCACGTGCTTTCTTCGGGCCGTTGCAGAGAATCAGAACCTCGTTGGCATCCATCACTGTGCCTACACCGACAGTCAGAGCCTGCTTGGGCACTTTAGTGACATCGTTGTCGAAGAAGCGGCAGTTGGCTTGTATGGTGTCGGTGGTTAGTGTCTTGATACGGGTGCGGCTGGAAAGCGAACTTCCGGGTTCGTTGAAGGCTATGTGTCCGTCAGGACCAACGCCACCCATAAAGAGTTCGATTCCGCCTGCCTGTGCAATCAACTCTTCGTAATGTTTGCACTCGGCTGTCAGGTCAGGTGCATTGCCGTTGAGAATGTGTACATTCTCTTTGCGTATGTCGATTTTGTTAAAGAAGTTGGTCCACATGAAGCTGTGGTAGCTTTCAGGATGCTCTTCGGGCAGTCCTACATATTCGTCCATGTTGAAAGTCACCACATTCTTGAAACTTACCAACCCTTTCCGGTTCAACAGGGCCAGATGGCTGTAGAGACCCAGCGGTGAGCTGCCGGTGGGACATCCAAGCACAAAGGGATGGTCTTCAGTTGGGTGGAAATCAACAATTCTTTTGGCCACATAGTTGGCCGCTGCTACTGACATTTCGTCGTAGTCTTTTGCAATAAGTACGCGCATAAATGATAAATTAATATATGATTAGAAAAAAGGTTAATTATTACTTGCTTTGTTCACGACAATTGTTTTTGTTGTCACGGGGGGGGTAAAATATTGATAATCATAATATTTTTGTTTAGAAACCTGCTGTCGTCAAAAATTTGATTCTCATAAGTCTTATCTCCTCCTCGGTGTAGTCTGGATCGTCTTCGAACTCTTCGTAAGCCTCTTCCAGTGAGTCGCTTTCAGTGTCGTGCCAGTAGTCGAACAGCACATCCTGGTGTTCCTGTTCAATGTTTGCATCGATGTAGTAGTCAATGCTTAACTTGGTTCCCGACGAGATAATGCTTTCCATTTCGGTTATCAGCTCTTTCATCGTGATGCCTTTTCCGCGGGCAATGTCCTCGAGTGGCATTTGACGGTCTATCTCTTTGATGATATAGACCTTAAGACCTGATTTGTTGACCGCCGAGCGCACCACTATGTCTTGAGGACGCTCAATCTCGTTTTCCTCGACATATTTCTTTATCAGTTCCACGAAGGGTGCGCCGTTTTTCTGTGCCTTGGCAATGCCAATGCCTGTGCATCGGCTCAGTTCCTCGATGGTGCAGGGGTACTGGATGGTCATGTCTTTTATCGAGCGGTCCTCGAAGATGACATGCGGTGCCAAATTAGCTTTTTGTGCTATTGAGCGCAGCAGTCCTTTCAGCTGTATGTACAGCGTTTCGTCGCCTGCTGCCGAGCCAGCGCCACCAATGCCGATGTCTTCAATGTCGTCGTTGCCAGTGTTGGTGTAGTCGTGGTCGCACGGCACGAAGACAGTGTAAGGAGCTTTGATGTATTTGTATCCTGCAGGTGTGACCTTCAGCACACCGTACATCTCAATCTCTTTGCTCAGCAGTTTCTCGAACACGGCATGGCGAATCACGGCTTTCCAGTAGAGGTCGTTGTGGTCGGTGCCTTTGCCGAATTGTTCCAATAAGTTATGTTTGTATATGCGCGTATGGGCGTTGGTGCGGCCCATGATTACATCCACGATTTCTTTCGACTTGAAGGCCTGCTTCATGGCTATGATTGTCTCGAGGACATAGACCATCTCCTCTTTCGTCTCGACACGCGGCTTGGGATGCAGGCAGTTGTCGCAGTTGCCGCAGTTCGGCTCGTTGTATTCCTCGCCGAAATAGCGGAGTATGTTCATGCGGCGGCACATGGAGCTTTCGGCATACGACACAATCTCCTGTACCAGCTGGCCAGCCATCTCCTGCTCGGTTATATTCTTGTCGGTGAAGAACTTGTATAGTCTTTCGATGTCGTGTTCAGAGTAGAAGGCTATACACTTGCCTTCGCCGCCGTCGCGGCCTGCACGACCGGTCTCCTGATAGTAGCCTTCAAGGCTCTTGGGTATGTCGTAGTGGATAACGAAACGTACGTCGGGTTTGTTGATGCCCATGCCGAAGGCTATGGTGGCCACAATCACGTCGACCTCTTCCATCAGGAATTTGTCCTGGTTTTCAGCGCGTGTCTTCGAGTCGAGGCCTGCATGATAGGGCAGGGCTTTTATTCCGTTTATCGTCAGCAGTTCGGCGAGGTCTTCAACACGTTTGCGGGTCAGGCAATAGATGATGCCACTTTTGCCGCTGTTTTCCTTGATAAACTTGATTATCTCCTTGTGCAGCAGCAGTGTCTCGGCAGGTTTCGGACGCACCTCGTAGTATAAGTTGGGGCGGTTGAAGCTCGACACGAACACTTTGGCGTTCTCCATCTGCAGGTTCTTGATGATGTCCTGCTGTACCTTGGGAGTGGCCGATGCTGTCAGTGTAAGGATAGGTACTTTGTTGTTTATCTGGTTGATGGCGTTGCGCAGGCGGCGGTATTCGGGGCGGAAGTCGTGTCCCCATTCCGATATGCAGTGTGCCTCGTCTATAGCGAAAAAGGTTATTTTCAGGTGTTTAAGAAACTCTACGGTCTCTTCTTTCGACAGGGTCTCGGGTGCAACATAGAGCAGTTTGGTCCCGCCAAGCATAAGGTCTTCCTTGACTTCAGTGATTTGTTGCTTGTTGAGAGAAGAGTTTAGGAAGTGAGCCACAGCATCATGCCCCGAGGTATAGCGCACCGCGTCGACCTGGTTTTTCATCAGGGCTATCAGAGGCGAAACAACTATCGTGGTTCCCTCAAGTATCATTGCCGGCAGTTGGTAGCACAGCGATTTTCCGCCACCGGTCGGCATAATGACAAAGGTGTCATAGCCGGCCAGGACGCTTTCGATAATATGCTCTTGGTCGCCTTTGAAATTGTCGAAACCGAATATTTCCTTCAGCTTCTGTTTGAGGTCAATGCTCGTCTCCATAGTTCGTTTGAGTCGGCCTTGCGGGGCTAAGATAAATAAAGTTTTAGTTTGTTATAATTTTCCAGACGGAGTGGCGTTATAAAAAATGAAAATATTGTTTACAAAGTTACGTTTATTTTTCTAAACGACAAAATTTTTTTGATTTGAGAACGCCAGAAGAAATAAAAAATATTGCTTATCAGGTTATTAACGATGAAAAAAAAGCTATCGCACAACTTGCTGAATACGTTGACGATGGCTTTGTGAAGGCAGTCGAAACCATTTTTTCGTGCCGTGGACGCGTTGTTGTAACGGGTGTCGGCAAAAGTGCCAATATTGCCAACAAAATGGTCTCTACCTTCAATTCCACTGGTACTCCGGCACTGTTTCTTCATGCCGCTGACGCCATCCATGGCGACCTCGGCATGGTGCAGCCCGATGATGTGGTTATATGCATATCCAAGAGTGGCGACACTCCTGAAATCAAGGTATTGGTTCCTTTGATTAAAAACTTTGGCAACAGCCTGATAGCCATTGTCGGCAATACATCGTCGTTCCTTGCGTCGCAGGCCGACATAGTGATTAACAGTTCGGTGGACCACGAGTCCTGTCCCAACAACCTGGCTCCCACGGCATCCACCACCGCTCAGCTCGTGATGGGCGATGCCCTTGCAGTGGCTCTTATTGAGTGCCGTAATTTCTCGGCTCGCGATTTTGCACGCTATCATCCAGGCGGTGCTTTGGGCAAGAAGCTCTATGTGCGTGTCGACGACCTTTATCGCGAAAATGAGAAACCACAGGTGCTTCCGACAACATCCATCAGGGATGTGGTTTTAGAGATGACCTCCAAACGCTTGGGATGCACCGTGGTTGTTGACACTCCCGATAATGGCAGAATTGTCGGTATCATCTGCGACGGTGACTTACGGCGCATGATGGAACAGCATCGCGATGTCAGCAATCTCACAGCTGCCGACATTATGTCGCCCAACCCCAAACGCGTCGTCCCGCAAGAATATGCTGTCCATGCTCTCAACATAATGAGGTCCAACGCTATCACCCAGCTTGTCGTGGTCGATTTCAACGATGCTTATCTTGGCGTGCTGCACATTCACGACATTCTGAGGGAGGGCATTATCTAATTGTTCAAACTGAAACCACGTTTTGTATGGAAATCAGAACCGAAAAAGTTGTCAAGAAATACAAACAGCGTACCGTCGTCAAAGAGGTCAGCGTTAGTGTCAAACAGGGAGAGATTGTCGGTCTTCTTGGCCCCAACGGCGCTGGCAAGACCACCACGTTTTACATGATTGTTGGAATCATCAAGCCAAATTCGGGGCGTGTCTTCTTCAACGATACCGACATCACGGAACTTCCCATGTACCGCCGTGCCCAGATGGGTGTGGGCTATCTGGCTCAGGAAGCCTCGGTGTTCAGGCAGATGACGGTTGCTGACAACATCATGTCGATACTTGAATTCCGTAAGGATTTGGACAGAAGCCAGCGCAAAGAAAAATTGGAGTCGCTGCTTGACGAGTTCGGTCTGCAGCACATACGCAACAGCAAGGGTATCCAGCTGTCGGGTGGCGAACGCCGCCGTACTGAGATTGCCCGTGCTTTGGCCAACGATCCGGGCTTTCTGCTGCTTGACGAGCCCTTCGCCGGTGTCGACCCTATCGCCGTACAAGACATTCAGGACATTGTCGCTCACCTGAAGGAGAAAAACATCGGCATCCTGATTACCGACCACAACGTCAACGAGACATTGCGCATCACAGACCGTGCCTATCTTCTCTATGAAGGCAACGTGCTGCACCACGGCACGCCCGAGGAGATGGCCAACGACCCGGATGTGCGTGAGAAATATTTGGGTCGCGACTTCGAGTGGCGAGGACGTAAACAAACAAAGAAGCTCAACGAAGAGGATTGAGCTTCTTTGTCTTCTTTATTTTTCAGTTAGTTATTGCAGGTTTTTGTCTTCCGGGGCAGCAATCCATGTGATTATGTATGCCCAGAAGCCGATGCTGCCACATATTAGTGCCACTAAGAAGATAATGCGCACGACGGTAGGATCCACGTTCAGATAGTTGGCGATTCCACCGCATACACCGGCTATTTTCTTGTCGGAGGTGCTGCGTGTCAGTCTTTTTACGTTCTGATCCATGATAGTTAAGGTTTGATGCTATACCTCGGCCGAATGGGCGTTGGCTTCGGCATCTACACGTTTTATCATGCCTTGCAGTGCAGTGCCGGGGCCCACTTCGATAAATTCCGATGCACCGTCTTTTAACATGTTCTGCACTGTTGCGGTCCAGCGCACGGGGGATGTAAGTTGCTTGTTGAGGTTGGCCTTGATTTCGTCGGGGTCGCTGACGGGCAGTGCACAAACATTCTGGTAGCAGGGGCAGATGGGTGCATGGAACATGGTTTTCTCGATGGCTGCCGACAACTCAACGCGTGCAGGCTCCATAAGAGGCGAGTGGAATGCTCCGCCTACGGCGAGGGGCAAAGCGCGGCCCTTGGCCTCTTTCACTTTCTCGCAAGCACGGTTGACACCTTCGATGGTGCCGCTGATTACCAGCTGGCCAGGGCAGTTGTAGTTAGCGGCGACAACCACTTCGTCGTTGATGCTGGCACAGATATCCTCAACGGTTTTGTCGTCGAGTTTAAGCACAGCGGCCATGGTTGACGGATGGGCCTCGCAGCATTTCTGCATGGCGTTGGCACGTGCTATGACCAGACGCAGACCGTCTTCGAAGCTCATGGCCTTGGCGGCGACAAGAGCCGAGAACTCGCCTAACGAATGTCCGCCCACCATGTCGGGCTGGAACTTATCGCCCATATAGGCTGCCAGGATGGTGGAATGCAAGAAGATGGCGGGCTGTGTCACCTTAGTCTGCTTCAAGTCTTCAGGGGTGCCGGCAAACATCAGGTCGGTGATGCGGAAACCGATGATGTCGTTGGCAGCCTCGAACATGTCGCGACATTGTTTATTATTGTCGTATAAGTCTTTACCCATTCCTACGAACTGGGCTCCCTGACCGGGAAATACGTATGCTTTTTTCATTTCTGTTATTGTTTGATATTATTCTTCTTTACTTTTCAGGGTTTTTATAATCTCTTTGATATCGATTAGTTTTAAAATCATTGCAAGAACTATTGCCAGTACTCCAACCACCGTCAGTGTCAGCCACCATGTTACGTGTGGTGTGCAGAACGTTAGGGCAACAATAAACAACGTAAACACTGCCAGTTTTATTATGTATCCGGCTGACAATCGCATTCTGAACAGATACATGGCCGTAACCACCTGTGCCACTGCCATGAATATCTGGGCTGTAAGTCCTGCCCAAGCGCTGCCTACGGCGCCCCAACGGGGAATGCAGATGCAGTTGACTATAAGGTTCAGCGCAAGCGATGCGGCAGCATAGAGGTTGAGCTGCTTAAGCTTACCGGCGGCTGTAAGCAGTGTTCCGAAGACGTAGGTTGTCGAAATGGGTATAATGCAGAAAATAATGATTTTAAACACTCTTGCATAGTCGCTAATGTTCTCGTTGTAGAAAAGTCCCATTAGTTCCTCGTTCATACATGCCAGCGTGCATGCCGCCGTGACGGCAAACACCATTACTATGCTGAACATTGTCCGCACAGTGTCGCCAAGTTCCTTGTTCTCAGTCTTCCTATCTGAAGATTTATTTCCTTTTGTCATCTTCGAGAAAATAGGAAGCAGAGGGACAGAAACAAGGTAGGCAATCATTGTCAGTGCGTCGAGCAGTCGGAATGCTCCTGCGTATATGCCGGCATTGTAGTCGCCGCTTGTTCCTGGCGACAATTTCTGAAGCATGACAGGATCAAGACGGTTGTAGCTTGCCATCAAAAGCACAAGCAGTGCAAATGGCAGGCTTTGCTTGATGATTGCCAGAGAGAAAGGCTTGTTGAAGCGTATGCCACGGAACCCTGTCTTATGCATCAACACGACGACAGCCGTGACAGCTGTGATGACGTATGCTGCAGTCTGGGCGTAGACAAAATGGAAAATCGTGAAATGAAAACCGTTTGACGACAGTTGTGGTGCCCAAAGCAGCAAGCCGCAAATGACTATCATTACCAGACGGTCCATTATGCTTAGCAGGCTGTCCCATTTGAACAGCAGCAACCCCTCGAAATTGCTTCGTAGATATAGTATCAATGAGTTGAGGAATTGGTTGAAGGTGAGCCATGCCAGCAGCTTGAACTGCAATGAACTGTAGCCCAGTAATGCCCCGACGCTGAATGTGATAACGATGTATAGAAGGAATAACAGCACTTTTATGCCCAGGATCGACGGCAGGTGTTTTCCGATCAGCTTCGGATATTGTGCTATGTTGCGTGTGTTGAAGTTGGTAATGCCGAGGTCGAGCAGTATGTTGAAAATATAGGTGATATTGAAGATGCCGATATAGAAGCCGTACATCTCTGTTCCCACGGCATTCTGTACGCCCACCTCGATGCCGAGAATCCAGAACGGCTTGACGAGCAGGTTTGCTATCAGAATCCAGAAAAGACCGGAGAGGAGCGACTTCTTCATTCTATTATTCAATTATCATCTTTTCTTCAAAGTCCCAGTTGGCGCGTAGGTCGATGGTTTTTTTCATGTATATGACCCTTTCAGGCTGTCGACCCTTGCTGTAGTCGCCAGTGTCCCACTTGCCATTGTTGTTCTCATCGGCAATAACCCTTACACGGTATTTGTCGGGCAGAAGGTTTTTGAAGGTTATCTTTGCGTTGCCGTTGCACTTTTCGGTGGCTTTCACATTCCCTTTCCCGTCAAGAAGCTCTACAATCAAAGGAGTTTCAGCCATTAGGCTGTCGCTTTGCACATTGATTATGATTTTTCCGTATTGTTCGGCTGAGGTTACGCTGACTTCACTTTGCAAGGAGTCGTTAGCGTTGCCATAAATGTCATGAAAAACATCTTTCTCTACGCGTATCAGATATTTCTCGCCCTGTTTGAAAGGGTAGGGTAGAGCCATAGCCATCAAGCTACTGTCTAAAGTCACGCCACAACGAGCAAGACTGCTGTCCTTCAGTTGCAGAATACTGACCACACTGTCGGTTAAGCATTTGGCTGTGTCTAACGGAATTTTAGAAACTATCCGAAGCGTGTCGAAATATGGTAGTTGCTTGTAGTTAAGCGATATGTCGGCAGACTTTGAATCCGATTGCACGACTTGCCCTTTTTTCCTTGTCGGTAGGCGTAGTTTTAGTGTGTCCTGCAGTCCCGACGGGTCGCTGACAACAAAGCGCAGCGAATCGCATTTTTCATTCAAGGTCCATATTGTCAGGGTGTCGCGTCCATTGTTGAGATGACAGAACGTTTTTTCTGTGCCTGCGTTGACCACAGGTTGTTGCATCGGTTTGAGAGTGCTGACGGTTATCATTCCCTGTTTGACGAAACCGCTTCCCGTTATTCGTTGAACAGAAACATCAGGCTCGAAAATATTCAGCGCGATGTCGGACTTGCCAGTGCTGTCGGTGGCATTCATGGGCGTGGCAGTGTAATGGCTGTTGGAGAATGCCACAGCTTCGCTCTTGCCGACTTGAAGGTTCTTGTCACCGTCTTCGACAGCAACCACATAGTATACTCCGTCCCGTATGTAGTTGAATTTAAATCTGCCTGTGCTGTCGCAGCGTGTAACATACAGCGGTTCGGGTGACGCTACACTGTCTGAGTCAGACACTATCTGCAGCTGATTCTTCTTGCTGGCATCGTACAGCATAACGGTCACAGTCTCTTTTCGCGGGATTTGTTGTTGTGCATCCAACACACGTCCATGTAACGACAAGCTGTCAATTACATCACCCGTTGAGAACACGTATTCGAACGATGGCAGCAGGTTGCCTTCGTTAAGGTCTGCAATTGCGTTTTTGAATTGAAAAAGGTATGTTGTGTTGGGTTGCAGGGTGTCGTTGATTTTAACCTGAATGCCGTGACCTTTGGTTTTGTATTCTGGTTTGTTTTTCATCGGTGGCGACACAAGTATGTTGTTGTCGGCATCTTTAAGCACCACATATTCGTCAAATTCCACATAAAAACTCTTCTCTGCGAAGCTGAGAGTCTTGTTTTCAGGTTGTGTGGCGCGTGTCTTGGGAGGTGTGACATCTTTTGGACCGCCCGAGGGCATGCCCTGCTTGGCACACGAGCCCATGCACAAAGTCAATGCCAGAATATTTATTATTAGTACGATACGTCGCATAAAGGTGTCGCTATATTAAATTATTATAACGTAATAGTTCTATCATTATTGTAATTGTATGACGATAAAGTTTGTAAATGTTAAAAAGAGCCGATTTAAGATTTTTTAAGGTGTTGCACCCAACAAAAACCCATGTATTGCGTTATTATGGCGTGCTAAAAAATTTCAAGATGTATTTATGGGCTCTTTTTTGATTGAAAGAGCCCATTTTTTATTTAAACAACAATTTTTCTGATGAAGTTGCGTTTCCAAAGACGCAAAAATCAAGAATTATGAAAAGAGGAATATTATTAGCTTTAACATGTGCAGCGTGTGTCGCCATATCGGTGGCATGCGGCAGTGCCAAGAACAACAACGACTCAGCATCATCAAACGACAAGACAACCAAGGCGCCTGAGCAGAGTGCAACTGCACAAACCAACAAGACTTCCGAGCAGACGGTGGTTGCTGAACCGGATGCCGTAATGACTGTAAATGGGAATGTATACGAAATCAACACAACATCACTTGCCGCTGACGTGAAGGGTTATAATGGCGCGACGCCTCTGATTGTCACTATTGAGAACGACAAGGTGGTGAAGGTGACAGCTTTGGACAATGAAGAAACACCAAGATTTTTCCAGCATATGACTAATGGCGGTATGCTCGACAGATGGAACGGAAAAACAGTTGACGAGGCCTTGAATGCCAATGTCGATGCCGTTGCGGGTGCCACCTACTCATCCAATGCCGTCGTTGAGAACGTGCATCGCGCCCTCAAGTATTACATGGAAAACAAAAAGTAAGAATAAATAGTTATTTGATATTGCCGCAACAATGTGTAGTTGCGGCTTTTTTTGTATCAGTCTATTGTTTCAATCAGGAAACTCATGGGTCTGAAGCCGTCGTTGCAGCTGATCATTGCGCTGTAGGGGTTTTTCATCCATCCGTCGTAGAAGTTGCCCTCACCGGCTGCCAGTTTTTCGACGAACGGCTGCATCGACTGCCAGGCACTGTCGCATAAACCTTCAGGCTGCCGCCCGGCGATGGCAATCCAGCTGTCGCCAATCTTAATATCGCAGGTGTGTTCTATCGGATTTTCGTATTTCTCCGACAAATCAGGATATACGCTTTGCCGTATGGCTGTTATTTTTACGGATTTCATGATTGAATTAGATATTCTTTTGTTACTGACTTATTGGCATTGGCAATATCATTGGGAATTCCGGCAAACAGCAACTCGCCTCCATTCTCGCCTCCGCCTGGGCCGAGCTCAATCAGCCAATCGGCATGTTTCATGACATCCGTGCAGTGCTCTATCAGGATGAGTGTGTTGCCGTTGTCGGTCATTTCGTCGAACAGAAGCATCAGACGCTGGATGTCGTCGAGGTGCAGACCGTCGGTAGGTTCGTCGATAACGTATATCTCGCCTCTGCGGTGCAGGTTGTCGGCCAGTTTGACACGCTGCAACTCGCCGCCGCTCAATGTCGACATGCTTTGGTCCAGATGCAGATAGCCGAGGCCGACTTTCGACAACGCTTTCAGTTGCGGTTCGAAAGGTTGTCCGGTAAAGAAATCAAGGGCTTCGTCGACGGTGAGCGACATCACCTCGGCGATATTCATTCCCTTGTATTTGTAGCTTAACGCCTGTGCATTGTAGCGGCTTCCATGGCATAACTCGCATGTGGTTTCGATGCTTTCCATATAGGCCATATCGCTGACAATGATGCCTTTTCCTTTGCAGGCGGGGCAAGCACCTTGACTATTGAATGAGAAGAGCTGTGCGCTCACATGGTTTTCTTTCGCAAACAGACGTCGTATGGTATCGCTGATGTCGAGGTAGGTGGCAGGTGTCGAACGCAGGTTGACACCTATGTTCTTCTGTCCGATGAAAATAATATCTTTCTGTTCGTAGTTGCTTATGAAATGTTCCATTAGGGAACTTTTACCCGATCCTGCAACTCCGGCTATGACGGTCATCACCCCTTGTGGGATATCAAGTGATAGGTTCTTGAGGTTGTGTAGAGTGGCATTTTTGATATTAAACCATCCGTTGGGTTTTCTGACAGTTTTCTTGAAATCAGTGCTATGGTGCAGCATGCGTCCTGTCACGGTGTCGGATTGCAGCAGCTCGTCATACGAGCCTTCAAAAGTGATTTGTCCACCTTTGCCGCCAGCTCCAGGTCCCATGTCGACCACATGGTCGGCCATGGCTATGATTTCGCGATGGTGCTCCACGATAAGTACTGTGTTGCCGTGGTCTCGAAGGTGCTGCAGCGATTTCTTCAGACGGTTAATGTCCTGCGGATGCAGTCCTACGCTTGGCTCGTCGAGTACATATACCATGTCTGTAAGTGACGAGTTAATATATTTGGCTATCTTGATGCGCTGTGCTTCGCCTCCACTGAGCGTGCCTGTACCTCGGCTGAGGGTCAGGTAGCTGAGACCGATATCGCAAAGGGCTTGCAGCCGTTTGCCGAGTTCGCGCTGTATGTCTACAGCAAGCGGATGGTTGATAGACTTGACAAAGTCCAGTGCCTTGTCGATAGGCATTGCCACCACGTCGGCCAGGTTCTTGCCGTCGATTTTGCAGCTGCGTACACGCTCGTTGAGACGTGTACCGTGACAGTCTGGGCATTCATGCGAGCATACCATCAGGTCGAGCACCTTCTGTTGCCGCTTGCCTTCCTTAGTTGTGATGATGCTGCGGTACATGCGGGGATAGAGCCCTTCGAATTTGGCGCTCTTGGGCCAGTTCGACGGCGGGTTCTTAAGTCTGACTTGAGGTGAGTATAGGAACAGGTCAAGTTCCTCTTTCGAGTAGTCGCGTATCTTCTTGTTCAGGTCGAAAAGTCCACTGTAGGCATAACGTTTCCATCGCCATGCACCGGTTGTGAAGGTGGGGAAATGTATAACGTCTTCGTCGTTGAGGCATTTGTCGAAATCAACGAGTTTGTGGATGTCAAGGTCGGTAACCACGCCAAGGCCTTCACAGCGCGGACAGCTGCCTGACGGGTGGTTGAAAGAGAAGGAGTCGCTGTAGCCTACAAAGGGTTGGCCTACACGCGAAAACAGTAGTCTCAGCAAAGAATAGATGTCAGTATATGTTGCCACTGTTGAGCGGGCATTGTTTGCAGGTTTTTTTTGGTCAATTAATATTGTGACAGGCAGGTTCTCAATTTGTTCAACATGAGGACGACCGTATTTTGGCAGGTATTGCTGTACAAAGCTGGGAAAGGTTTCGTTCAGTTCGCGGCGGCTTTCGGCGGCTATGGTGTCGAGGCATAGCGACGATTTGCCCGAACCCGACACACCGGTAAAGACCGTTATTTGTTTTTTCGGAATCCGCAGCGAGATGTTTTTCAGATTGTTTTCAGTGGCTCCCTTTATTAAGATGAAATCAGTCATGCATGTAAAACTCGCTTGATGTCGAAATATTGTATTACAGACTGTCATAATTTCAGTTCAAAGCCTTTTCTGAAGTGGCAATAAATAGATATTTCTCTTCACTTTTGGCGTGTATCCGAATTTTTATGTAATTTTGCATGTTTATTTAATTATATATATAATTTTTTTTAATATTTATGGAATTTAAACTCAACACGATAGAAGAAGCCATCGAAGATTTCCGCGAGGGTAAATTTGTGATTGTTGTCGATGATGAGGATCGTGAAAACGAGGGCGATTTCATCATTGCAGCTGAAAAAATCACACCAGAGAAGGTGAACTTTATGCTAAAAAACGGACGTGGAGTGCTCTGCACACCTGTCACTGAGGACCGCTGTCACGAGCTGAACCTCGACATGCAGGTGCATGACAACACTTCTCTGCTCGGCACACCGTTCACCGTCACCGTTGACCTTCTTGGTCATGGTTGCACCACCGGTGTGAGCATGCATGACCGTGCAATGACCATCAAAGCCCTCGCTGACGATGCTACCACCGCCAACGATCTTGGCCGTCCAGGACATGTCAATCCGCTGCGTGCCCGCAACGGTGGCGTGCTGGTCCGCGCGGGACACACAGAAGCCGCTGTCGACTTGGCCCGTCTTGCAGGCCTGAAGCCGGTAGCTGCCCTTATCGAAATCATCAACGACGACGGCACTATGGCCCGTATGCCCCAGTTACAAGAGGTGGCCAAGAAATACGGACTTAAGATTGTCACCATCAAGGACCTGATCTCTTATCGCGTGGCTCACGAAACCATGATTCGCAAGGAGGAAGAGGTGTTCCTGCCGACAGAATGGGGTAACTTCAATTTGATTGCCTACACCCAGCTCGACAACGGTGCTACCCATCTGGCTTTGAAAAAAGGCGAATGGAAGGAGGACGAGCCTCTGATGGTACGCGTGCATTCAAGCTGCGCCACGGGCGATATTTTCGGTTCGTGCAAGTGTGATTGTGGCAATCAGTTGCATCGTGCTATGCAAATGGTCGAAAAAGAGGGCAAAGGTCTGATCCTTTACATGAGCCAGGAAGGTCGTGGCATAGGACTGGTCAATAAACTCAAGGCCTATCATCTCCAGGAGCAGGGATTCGACACGGTGGAAGCCAATCTTAAACTTGGATTCAAGGCCGACGAACGCGACTATGGCATCGGAGCCCAGATTTTGCGTAACCTCGGTGTCAAGAAAATGCGTCTCATCACTAACAACCCCGTCAAGCGTAGCGGCTTGGAGGGTTACGGCCTCGAGATTGTGGAAACCCTTCCGATTGTCATTGAGCCGAATCAGTATAATGAGAAGTATTTGAAGACAAAACAGGATAGAATGGGTCACAAATTGAATCTCAAGTAAATCATAACATTCTGATTAATAGTTGTAATTTTGCAAAATTTATTATTTTTTCTAAAATTAATCGAAAAATTTGTAACTTTGCAGCGTCTAAATAATAATTAATATTAATAATGTTCGACTTCGAAACCCAACTCAGCGGGATTGAATACAAGATTAGGAAGCTGATTGACGAAAACAACCGGCTGCAGTCGAGGCTTATGGAGTTGACCGAAAAAAACGAAAATTTAAAGGAAAAAATTAGTAATCAACAAATTGAAATAAATAATTTAAAAGAAGAAACCCAAATATTAAAACTCAGGAATACGCTTGTTCAAAAAGGCGATTCAACAGAAATAAAACTCAAGATCAATCAGTTGATCCGCAATATCGATAAAAGTCTGTCATTACTGACACAAGTGGACTAACCAGATGGAAAACGTATCAGTTACAGTTAAAATATTGGAACGCGACTATAAGCTATCCATTGCAGCCTCCGAAGAGAAGTATCTGCGTTCGGCGGCATCGCTAATAGACACTCAGGCTCGCTTGTTCAAGAAACAATATGGACACCGCGACCCGCAGGACCTTCTGGCTATGGTGGCACTGGCACAGGTGACAGAACTTGTAAAGACTCAGGACAGCCTGCAATACAAAGACACAGAGCTGATAAATAAACTGACGGAGATTGACTCTGTTTTAGAGAATAGCCTGCACCCATCCCAAAACAGTTTGTAAACTCAACACAATTTACGAACCGAGTTTGCTCATGGGTGGGTAGGTTGCCCGATGGAGGGCGCAAGTTCTCCGATGGGCGGAACAGCTGAGACACCCGGCGCTCAAATCCTATCTTTATGGAGTTTATCATAACTCTCGGAGGGTGACGGTGCAGGTTTTTTGAAAATGCCGCGACAGACGCCCGTATTCCTACTTAAAATCTTTCAAACTAAAATGGATATATTATTGCCTATCATTGGAATCGTCGTAGGAGCAGGCGCAGGTGTCGCCGCTACAACGACCATTCTGCGAAACAAGCTGCTGAGCAAGAGCCAGCAGGTGCTTAAGGACGCCGAGGAAAAGGGAGAAGTAATCAAGAAAGACAAAATACTTCAGGCCAAAGAAAAATATCTGCAGATGAAGACCGAGTATGAGAAACAGGTCAACGAGCGTAACAGCAAGCTGCAGTCGGCGGAACAAAAAATAAAACAACGTGAACAGACTCTCGCACAGAAGGTTGAAGAGTTGCAGAAAAAGAGCAACGAGCTTAAAACCGCCAGCGATAATCTCAACAGCCAGATAGAGGTACTCAACAAACGTAAGGCTGAGGCCGAGAAGATATACAAGGAGAGTGTCGAGAAACTGGAGCATATAGCCGGTCTATCGGCTGACGAGGCCAAACAGCAGCTGGTGGAGATGATGACAGACGAGGCCAAAGCCGAAGCATCGAACACCATCATGGATATCGTTGAAGAGGCCAAGATCACAGCCAACGAGGAGGCCAAGAAGATTGTCATCCAGTCTATTCAGCGCACGGCCACTGAGCATGCCATCGAGAATACAGTCAGTGTCTTCAACCTTGAAAACGAGGAGGTGAAAGGCCGTATTATCGGTCGTGAGGGCCGCAATATCCGCACCCTTGAATCTCTTACCGGTGTCGAGGTGATTATCGACGACTCGCCTGATGCAATCATCCTTTCCGGTTTCGACCCCATTCGTCGCGAGATAGCTCGTTTGTCGCTTCACAAACTGGTGACAGACGGTCGTATCCACCCCGCACGTATCGAGGAGGTTGTCGCCAAGACACGCAAGCAGATTGAACAGGAAATCATTGAGGTTGGCAAGCGCACCTGTATCGACCTCGGCATCCTCAATATGAACCACGAGCTTATGCGTATGGTCGGACGTATGAAATACCGTTCATCGTATGGCCAGAATCTTTTGCAGCACAGCCGCGAGGTTGCTAATCTGGCTGCCACTATGGCTTCCGAGCTGGGCTTGAATCCCAAATTGGCCAAGCGCGCCGGTCTGCTCCACGATATCGGCAAGGTGCCTGAGAACGAGCCCGACCTGCCGCATGCAATCCTTGGTATGAAGCTTGCCGAAAAATACAAAGAGCATCCTGATGTATGCAACGCCATCGGTGCACACCACGACGAGACAGAAATGACCAGTCTCATTGCACCTATCATTCAGGTTTGCGACGCTATCAGCGGTGCCCGTCCTGGAGCACGCCGCGAGGTTGTCGAGGCTTACATCAACCGCCTCAAGAAGCTTGAGGAGATGGCCATGACCTACAACGGTGTTGTCAAGACATACGCCATCCAGGCAGGTCGCGAGCTGCGTGTCATTGTCGGCGCCGACAAAATCAACGATATCGAGGCAAACAAACTCAGCTACGACCTCTCGCGCCAGATTCAGAGCGAGATGACATATCCGGGCCAAATCAAGGTCACTGTCATTCGCGAGACCCGTGCTGTCAACTATGCCAAGTAGTTTATTGCAAATAATGAACATTGCGATATGATAACATTTTTAGGACTTAATCTGTCAACATTGTTTATACATTGGCATGTCGACCCGGTAATGTTTCATCTGGGTTCGTTCGGTGTGCGCTGGTATTCCATGGGATTCCTTCTTGCATTCCTGTTGGGATATTACATTATCTCACAGATGTTCAAGAAGGAGAAAGTCGACTCAAAATACCTCGAGTCTTTGTTGATATACATGTTCCTTGCCGTCCTTCTTGGTGCCCGTCTGGGTCACTGCCTGTTTTATGAGCCGGACTATTATCTTAGCAAGGATCATTGGATTGAGATGATACTTCCCTTCGGACGTGATGCCGAAGGTTGGCATTTCACGGGCTTTGAAGGTTTGGCAAGTCATGGTGCCGCCTGCGGCATACTGATTGCGCTGTGGTTATATTTCCGCAAGTATCGCATGAATCCTGTCTGGTTCTTGGACCGTCTCGTTATTGTGGTAGCCTTGGGTGGTGCTTTCATCCGTCTGGGCAACCTGTTCAACAGCGAGATCTACGGTGTTGAGACCACCATGCCGTGGGGTTTTGTCTACGAGCTCCGTGGCGAAACGGTGCCCAAGCATCCAACCCAACTCTATGAGTCGTTGAGCTATTTCATTATTTTCTTTGTCTGCTTGCTGGTTTACCATAAGAAAGAGGGAAAGCTCCGCACTGGAGCTATGTTTGGATGGTGGCTGATAGCTTTGTTCAGTGTCCGTTTTATTGTCGAGTTTGTCAAAGAGGAACAGGTTGACTTCGAGCAGGGCATGGCTCTCGACATGGGTCAGTGGCTCAGCATACCGTTCATACTGCTCGGCGTCGCCATGTGCATGCTCGCTTACAAGGGAGTGTTCAACAACCATGTCATTCTTGAGAAAGAGGAGAAATTGTTTTTGAAGCCCCAGAAACCGAATGATGTTAAATGATAATTAATAACTCACTTTAACCATGACTGGCAACGGCAAGGATATCTGCAACGAGTTGAAGAGAATCCGACAACAGATAGCAGACGACAATGGCATTCCTCTGGAATCGCACGAATGCCATTACGAGGGACCATGCAAAGGCACCTGTCCGCGTTGCGATGCCGAACTGCATTATCTTGAACGCGAGATTGGCAAGAAGCACAAATTGGGCAAGGCCGCCATTATTGCAGGCATAACACTTAGCCTCGCGGCATCATGTACGACAGAAGGCGACGTTGCCGAGCCCATGGATTGGCCAGAGGACACCACTCAATACCAAGTCTCCAATAATGCTGAGACAGTCGATTTTGATATTTAATCATAACAAAACCTATAGATTATGAAACAGCTGATTCTGGTTCGCCACGGCGAGAGCGAATGGAACAAACTGAATCTTTTTACTGGCTGGACCGATGTCGACCTGACCGAGTTCGGTCGCAAGGAGGCATATGATGCCGGCCTGCTGCTGAAGCAAGAAGGCTACAAGCCGCAGATGTGTTTCACCTCCTACCTGAAGCGTGCTGTTCGCACTCTCAATCAGGTTCTCGAGGCAATGGATATGGACTACCTGCCGGTCGAGAAGAGTTGGCGTCTCAACGAGAAGAGCTATGGTGCCATCCAGGGTCTCAACAAGGCAGACACCGCAAAGAAATATGGCGACGACCAGGTGCTGTTGTGGAGACGCAGTTTCGACGTTCAGCCCCCGGCACTCGATATGCACGACGAACGCAGTCCGCGCATGGATCCACGTTATGCCGAGCTCACTGATGCCGAGATTCCATTGACCGAGTCGCTCAAAGACACCATCGCACGCTTGATGCCTTATTACAAGGGTGTTATTATGAAGTCATTCGACCGTTATGACACTGTCCTTGTTGTTGCTCACGGCAACAGTCTGCGTGGTATCGTCAAGGAGCTGCGCGGAATGTCGAACGATGAGATTATCAAGTTTAACATACCTACTGCGGTGCCCTATATTTTCCAGTTTGATGACAATATGAGGCTCCAGAAAGAGTTCTTCCTCGGCAATCAGGAAGAAATCCGCAAGAAGATGGAAAGTGTTGCTAATCAAGCATCAAAGAAGTAGAAGAGACCGTTTTTTAGGCCAAAAAGAAAAAAAATTTTGTCAGGTTGTAAAAAGTTAGTACTTTTGCAGCCGATTTCAATGAGGTTTGAAACAGTTATTCTGCACTTGGAATAAGCATTCAACATTGACCACGGAGAGGTGGGTGAGTGGCTGAAACCAACAGTTTGCTAAACTGTCGTACTCGATTAGGGTACCGGGGGTTCGAATCCCCCCTTCTCCGCAAAACGCCGCCGAAAGGAAAGGCGTTTTTTTAATGATTATCCAGCGGGATGTAGCGTAGTCCGGTTATCGCGCCTGCTTTGGGAGCAGGAGACCGCCAGTTCGAATCTGGCCATCCCGACAAGAAAATTTTGAATTAAGAATTTTGAAATTTGAGAGGACATTATTTAACATTTCACAATTCATAATTCAAAATTAACAATGGCCCCGTAGCTCAGCTGGATAGAGCAACTGCCTTCTAAGCAGTAGGTCCTGCGTTCGAATCGCAGCAGGGTCACAAAAAAAGAAGAGAGTCCTATGAAGTGACCCCCAAAAGTTGGACGGATTAATAAAATCAGTTAATTTGTCTATAGAAATGAGTTCGGTATTGCACCGGACTCATTTTTAGTTTCAGTTTGATACGTTTGTTGTTGTAATAGTCGATATAGTCGGCAAGTT
>JAGCVI010000025.1 GCA_017962445.1 Bacteroidales bacterium | reverse complement strand
TTGTGGGGGTCTCATTGTATGGTATCTCAAACCATTGGTTCTGTGACAAAACCACTGCAGGAAACATCATCGATAACAAAATAACAAACTTAGGTGTCCTTGACCTTAAACATTTATGGATTATTTCTTTCATAATGTGATATTATATTAACTATTAACGCTGCAAAGTTACACATTTATTTTGATTTTTGAAGAATAAACGAAAAAAAAATCATATAGTACATATTTACATTAAATTACAATCAGGCAATCAGATCAAATCCAGAACCTTTTATACAATCTGTTGCTATTCGAAACAAAAATAACATATACCAGCACTTTTTTTTAATAGAATCATACTATTATATAACAAGAGGGTGTCCCGAAAAATTTCGGGACACCCTCTTTAAATTTCTGTATGTAATGGAATAATCCTAACGGAAGGACTATTTCACGTAGTAGGTAAGACGCATGTTGATACTAACACGTTTCTTCTTTGAAGAGGTGTTGAATGCACCGCCCCATGAGTAATCCTCGTCAGTGGAGTTGGGAGCAGTAATCTGGAAAACGCCCATGTTAGCGACCTTCAGACCGCCCAGGCGGGAACCTGCATTCTTGGCGATAGTCTCAGCACGGTTGCGAGCATTTTCGGTAGCCTCGGCAAGCATCTCAACCTTAAGATCGGCGAGTTTAGTGTAGTAGTAAGACATACCATTGTCCTCAATATTGATGCCACGGTCGAGCAGTTCGCTGATTTGGCGCTGGACCTTTTCAATCTTCTCAACATTGCCTGACTCTATGCGTACACGCTGTGTGAGACGGTAGCCTTTGAAGATGTCACGAGAAGTATGAGTCTCATTATTATACTCATATTCCGTTTCCTTGTAGTTGGTAACAGCACGGAAATCCATCTCGTTTTCAGTTATGCCCTGCTCTATCAAATATTTCTTGATTTCTTTTGTAACGTCCTTGAGTTCAGCATAACCAGACTTGATGTCATAATTGAGGACATCGAAACTGATATCCCACACGATAAGGTCAGAATCGAAGTCGCGCTCGGCCATACCGACAACACTAACTGTCTTAGGCTGACCCTTTGCCTTGTAGAGATAATGTCCGGCAATCCACAGACCGCCGACAAAAGCCACTCCAAAGATGATGGCTGTGATGATTTTTGTTTTTTTCATAAGATGTATATTTTTTTACGATTATCAATCCGCGGGAAAAGCAATCTCACGCTCAATGACCTGATATGGCGAGTTATTACGGTAGATGGTCTGACGCACCCAATTGTCATCCTCGTCGTATTCATATACATAGCTGTGCTTCCAGTTAAGATGTTCATCATAGTTGAACGAAGAGACTTCGACAACATTGTCATGGTCGTCATAGTAGTAGGTCGTAAGTGCAACAAGGAACTCGTCGGCATCGTAGAAGCGCCATTCGATACGGTTGCCACGATTGTCATACTTGTATAGATAACGCTGCATGAGGTCGCCATCAGGATTGTAGAACTCCAGCTCTGTATTGTTGCCCATATTGTCGTACTTGTAGACGCGGCGTTCGGTCATCTGTCCGTCGGCACCGTAGCTCTGTTCCTCGACGAGGCGGTTGTTGTCGTACTTACTGGTCTCCTTTTTCGACATGCGTTCCTTCATGTATACAGTACGTGCGATGCGGTTGCCGTTCTTGTCGTTGAGGTAGGCGGTGCGACCGGTCAACTGGTTGGCCTTGTTGTATTCGTTCCAGCCGAGGGCATAGCCGTTCACGTCGAAATAGTAGGAGTAATAGATATAGTCACCGTTGGTGCGGCGAATCTTATCCTGGAAGTTGCCGCGTTTGTCGAAGGTGATGCTGTCGATGCACACCAGCTGGCGACCGCCGTTCTTACCGCCATACATGTTGTAGGTATATTCAATAACATAAAGGGCGTTGCCGTTGATGCCCATCTCGGTACGCGAGTTTTTGCGGGGATTGCCGCCACCGGCGATAGCGATGCCTGTCGTCAACAATGCGAAAGAGAGGATGATAAGTCTTTTCATATCGATAAATTGATTTTTTCCTGATTAATTATTGTGTTGATAACGATGTTTTGGAACTTCTATTGTGTAGCTATGAGTTTTTTATTTCCTTGCCGTGTTTGCCTTTCCATCTGAGGAAGACGAGAAACAGAACCACGGTGATTACAGCGGCGATGGTGTAGCCCACCGGACGCGGCAGGACGCTGCCCAGACCTTCCTTCTCGGCCACGAAGAGGAAACTGACGGTCACCATACTCATAAAGAGGGCTGGGATAAGGGTCAGCCAATACCATCCCTTGCCAGGCTTGTGCTGCGCCAGGAATACAGTGACGGCCCATAGTGTTACCATGGCGAGGAATTGGTTGGCCCACGAGAAATAACGCCAAATGACTTGGAAGCCTTCCTTGTCGACCAGTGAGAACACCAGCAGTCCGGCAGCAAGCAGAAAGACAGGCAATGCCACCAGCAGGCGCTTGGGTACGGGCTTCTGGTCCACATGCATGAAATCGGCGACAATCAGTCGTGCCGAACGCAAGGCAGTGTCGCCGCTGGTAACGGCAGCACTTATCACACCAAGTATGCAGATGACGGCGATGGTTTTGGGGAACCATTCATTGGCAATCACACCCACCATGTCGTTGCCGCTTTTGCCAATGCAGAGACCCATCTTGTCATGGAAGAAATAGGTTGCGGCGGCGGCCCAGATGAGGGCCACCACACCTTCGGTAATCATGGCACCGTAGAAAATGGGGCGAGCCTGTTTCTCGTTCACCATGCAACGGGCCATGAGAGGGCTCTGTGTGGCGTGGAATCCGCTGATAGCTCCACAAGCGATAGAGATAAACATCATCGGGAATATGGGGTTGGATGCCGCGTCGGGATTCCCTGCATTGTCGAAATGGCGGTTCTCCATGCCGCTCCACAGTTCGGGGATAGGCACCTTGTAGACTATGAAGGCCACCACTATCGCCACTGCCATGCCCAACAGCAGCAACCCGAACACAGGATAAATGCGACCGATAAGCTTGTCGATGGGGAGCAGTGTAGCTATCAGATAGTAGGCGAAGATGATACCGACCCAGATAAATATATTCCAGTCGGGAGTGAAGTTCTGGTTGAGCAGCACGGCAGGCGTATTTACAAATACTGCACCGACAAGTATCATAAGCAGTACGGTAAAGCCACGCATAAACTGTTTCATGCCGTTGCCGAGGTACTTGCCATGGATTTCGGGCAGCGAGGCACCGTCCTGGCGGATGGAGATGAAACCAGCGATGAAGTCGTGCACCGCACCAGCGAAGATGCATCCAAAGACAATCCAGAGGAACGACGCCGTGCCAAACTGGGCGCCCATGATGGCACCACAGATGGGACCCACGCCGGCGATGTTGAGGAACTGGATCAAGAAAATGCGCCACGGTTTCATCGGCACATAATCCACGCCGTCGGGATGCTCCACTGCCGGAGTCGTGCGGTTGGGGTCGACACCGATAAGCTTTTCTATGAACTTGGAATAAAGGAAATATCCAAGCAGCAGCAAAACAATTGAAAGAATAAATGTTAGCATTTTTCAACCAATTTAAAAACGCTGCAAAAATACGATTTTTTTTGAATGAAAATTATTTCTTTTTGTCTTCGAGGTGACGGCGCTTCTTGGCGCTCATCGGACGGGCCTCTTTCGCAGCCTTGGCAGTGGCGCGGGCGGCGTTCTCAGCCCTGCGTTTCTTGGCCTCCGCCTGAATCATGCGTGAATGTTAAAAAAAACAAATCGTTTGTTTTAATCACATATTATTTCTACCTTTGCAAATTGAAAAAGAATTACAATCCCAAATCAACAAATTAAAACACAGTAAAATGAAAAGAAACATCTTCTTCACATTGGCAGCTTGCTTTGTAATGCTTCTCACAAGCTGCGACAAGGATGTCGACCTGGTTGGCACCACATGGAAAGCAAATTATTCCAACACCGTCTCCATTGAAGGTATGGAGGCCAACATCTCTTTGGACATGACCCTCCACTTCAAAGACGAGACCAATTACACCATGAGCGTGAACACCAGCGCAACGGTAATGGGTCAAACAATGCCCGGCGAGAGCAATACTGAAGATGGCACCTACACTTTCGATGGCGAAAACGGTGTGTTTGACGACGAGCAGCCCTTCACCTACAACAAGGACGACAAAACCATCACAATGACCATAGATTTGGATGGCGAAAATGCCGAGATGTTCGGCTCCAACCAGATCACATTGACCTTCAAAGAGAAGTAATAACAGCTCTTTCCAATCAGAATAGACAAAAGAGGGCGTTCCTACGGGACGCCCTCTTTCTTTTCATCAGCGTGATGATTTTTCAAGTTTTGCGACAGGCGGCAACGCCACCAAGAACATCAAGCCCCCACATTGTCACATCTTACATCCCGTCTTCACCGCAAGGGGCCTTCCGCTTATAGTTCCACTTCTTCGCGGAAGTCGGCGATTTCAACTCGCTTGTAGCCGCGCTTGTTGAGCGTTTCCTTGAAATGCTCCTGAGTCTCGGCTTCGCCATGGACAAGGAAGATTTTCTTCAGACGGCGTTTTTCCTGACAGGATATGTACTTGATAAGCTCCTCGTAGTCGCCGTGGCCGGAGAGGGATTCGATGCGACGCAGCTCGGCGCGCACCTCGTAGGGGCGGCCGAAGATGGACACCTTCTTGTCGCCACGCATAATCTTGGCACCCAGAGTGGACGGCTCGCAGTAGCCGACACAGAGCACCGTGGTCGACGGGTTGTCGATATTGTTGGCCAGATGGTGTTTCACACGTCCAGCCTCCATCATGCCCGATGCGGAGATGATGATGCATGGTTTGTGACGTACGTTGAGGGCCTTCGAAGCGTCGACCGACTGGATGTATTGCAAGCGGTCGAAACCGAATGGGTCGGAATTGTCGTTCATATAGGCCACAATGTCGTCGTTGAAGCATTCGGTATGCAGACGCATAATGTTGGTGGCGTTGACGCTGAGCGGGCTGTCGACGAAGACGTCGATATCGGGCAGCAGACCCTTGCTGCGCAGGCGGTCGAGAGCATATATTATTTCTTGAGCACGTCCGATGGCAAACGACGGGATGATAAGCTTGCCCTTCTTCTTGGTACAGGTATCGAGCACAGCCATCAGCAGTTCCTGTTCTGCGTTGTCGAGAGTAGTGTGCAGGCGGTCGCCATAGGTTGACTCCATAAGCAGGTAGTCGACCTGCGGGAAAGGCTCGGGGTCTTTGAGGATATGCTTGTCGTAGCGTCCCACATCGCCAGTGAAGCCAAGCTTTATAAGTCGGCGACCCTCCTTGATTTCGAGATAGACCATGGCACTGCCGAGGATATGGCCGGCGTCGAAGAACTCCACCGTTACTTCACCCTCGATATTGAATTTCTTGTGGTAAGGCACACTGATGAAGCACTGCATGCAAGCCTGTGCATCGGCCTCGGTATAGATAGGCTCGACAGGCTCGAGACCCTGTTTCTGGCGTTTATTATTGAATGTCTGGGTATCCGACTCCTGTATGCGGCCGGCATCAGCCAGCATTATCGAGCAGAGGTCGCGCGTGGCCGGCGTACAGACAATAACACCGTTGAAACCAAGCTTGTAGATATATGGAATCAGGCCTGAATGGTCGATATGGGCGTGCGAGAGCACCAGATAGTCAATCTCCTTGGGGTCGAAACCCAGGTCACGGTTCATGGCATCGGTCTCAAGACCCTTGCCCTGATACATACCGCAGTCGAGCAATATCTTCAGACCTTTCTTTGTAGTGATGAGGTGCTTGCTTCCCGTCACCTCTCTTGCCGCGCCTAAAAATTCTAATTTCATTGTTTGTTATTTTTCAAAAAATGATATCTAGATTTGTAACCAAGCGTATGACAACAACTTATACAAATCCATCAATCAAAGACACTTCGTTTTCAAGAAGCCAAAATTATGATTTTTTTTTCAAACACAAAAATAAAAAAAACGCCCTCACTGCGGAGGGCGTGGATAGACTTCAAATTGAGGCCATGCTACATGCTTTCGCGAAGGATTTTCACCACATCGTCGCGAGTCAGGGTGACATAGCCGCTGTCGAGCAGGAACGTGCCGTCGGCTATGGCGGGGATGTTCTCCTCAGTGACGCCGAGTTCAGCGCTATGCATCACAAGGCCAATCTCGCACATCCAGTTTTCCAAAGCCTTGAGACCCTCTTCAGCCATCTGCTTCTCGCTCTTGCCAGTACGGTCGACATTCCATACGTTGGCGGCAAAGCGGGCGAACTTGGCGACAGCGCCCTCCTTGGCATTGGGCGAATTGATAATGTGGCGGTAGTACGGCAACGACACCACAGCCAACGTCATGCCATGGGTGGCATCGGTTATGGCACCCATAGCCTGTCCCAGCATGTGCACCTCCCAGTCGGTCGACTTGCCTTTGGCGATGAGGGTATTGAGTGCCCATGTTGCGGTCCACATGATATTGCTGCGGGCCTCGTAATTCTGCGGGTTCTTGACGGCTATGCGGCTGCTGTGGACAAGCGAGCGCATAAGTCCTTCGGCGAGGTAGTCAGTGGTGTTGTCGTCGCTGCCGCTGAGATACTGCTCGAGGATGTGGCTCATGATGTCGAAAAAGCCTGCAACCATCTGGTACTGCGGTACAGTGAATGTATATTTCGGATTCAGAATGGCGAACTTCGGGAAGGCGTAGTCGCCGAAGACCTTACCGACCTTGAGGCCAAGGCTGTGATTGGTTATGACGCTGCCGCCGTTCATCTCAGAGCCCGTGCCCACCATGGTAAGGATGGCACCGACGGGGATGACCTTGCAAGTGGCCTCCTCGAAGCGGGTGTAGTACTTCTGCCACGGGTCTTCCTCGCACCATGCCGAACAGCTGACACCCTTGGCGTAGTCGATAGTCGAACCGCCACCAACGGCAAGAATTAGGTCGACGTTGTTTTCGCGGGCCAGACGAGCACCCTCATAAAGTTTTTCGACGGTGGGATTAGGCATCACACCCGGCAATTCCACAATGCGCTTGCCCTCAGCATGGAGTATCTCGCACACAGCATCATAGATACCGTTCTTCTTGATGCTGCCGCCGCCGTAGGCGAGCATGACCGTTGGACCATAGTTTTTCAATTCGTCGTGCAGATAGCTCAACGACTCGTCACCAAAATAAAGCTTGGTGGGATTGGAATAGGTGAAATTGCCGAACATAGGAAACAAGTATTGATGAATAATACAATAATAACGCAAGCACGACGTTAAGTATTGCATCTGACCATCAAAAAAAAAGCAATATGGCACTGAAACGAGTAATGGTACTGACCGGTGGCGGTGACTGCCCTGGACTAAACGCGGTGATTCGCGGCATTGTGAAACGCGCCTCGCAGGAGAAAGACTGGGAAGTGGTTGGCTGCATCGAGTCGTTCAACGGCGTGCTCCGCGAACCCACCGAGATTGAGATACTTGACGAGAAACGTGTGGAAAGCCTGCAGATACAGGGTGGCACCATTCTGGGAACCACCAACAAGGGCGGCCCCTTCGCCTGGCCTGTGAAGAATGCCGACGGCACCTGGACCACCGCCGACCGCAGCGACGAGATGCTGCGCAAACTGCAGTATCTGGGTATCGACGCCGTAATCAATATAGGAGGCGATGGCTCGCAACGCATTTCGCTGGGGCTTTACAACAAAGGCCTCAACATTGTTGGCGTGCCCAAGACCATCGACAACGACCTGTCGATGACCGACTACACCTTCGGTTTCCAGACAGCAGTGCAGATATGCACCGACGCCATTGACAAGCTGGTGACCACCGCAGCAAGCCACAACCGCGTGTTCATCATGGAAGTCATGGGCCGCGACGCAGGTTGGATAGCCCTGCACAGTGCCATCGCAGGCGGAGCCGACGTGTGCCTGATACCTGAAATACCCTACGATATAGAGCGAATCAAAGCCAAGATAGAAAAACGCTACAACAAACGTCGCGGCAACTGCATTATCGTCATTGCTGAAGGCGCAATGCCCAAGGGCGGCAGCGTCACTGGCACCGAGACCGGCGAGGTAGGCTACCAGCATATAAAACTGGGCGGCATTGCCGAGAAGCTGGCCGAAGACCTGAAAGCCGCAGGTGTGGAACACGACATCCGCTGTACCATCCTCGGCCACCTGCAGCGCGGAGGCACACCCATAGCCTTCGACCGCGTGCTGGCCACCGAGTTCGGAGTACGCGCCATGGAGTTTGTACTCGAAGGCAAGTTTGGACAAATGGTTGCATACCACCATCCCGACATCGTGGGCGTGTCGCTCGAGGAGGCTGTCCGCAACCCGCACCTTGTCAATCCCGACGAGCGACTGGTTCACACAGCCAAAGGTGTCGGCATCGAAATGGGCGGATAAAAGGAAATGCTCATTTCCAACCGACCTAATAGACACACTATATATTCTTAAACCACAGAATAAAAAATCTTTTTTGCCGAATCGGAAAAAAGATGTAAATTTGCATTTCTTATTTTTCCGCATTACGCCTGCGCAAGTGGCGTAATGTCAATTTATTGCAAAACAACAAAGAATAAATACATATAATAATGGAATCTAAACGCATAAAATCAGCCCTTGTGTCGGTCTATTACAAAGACGGTCTCGAGGACATCGTAAGAGAACTTGACAAACATGGTGTCACCATCTATTCGACCGGCGGCACATACAAATTCATCAAAGACCTCGGCATCGACGCCGTCACGGTAGAATCGCTGACCGGCTATCCGTCAATTCTCGGTGGTCGTGTCAAAACGCTTCATCCCAAGGTTTTCGGCGGTATACTGAGTCGCCGTGATATGTTCAGCGACGGAGAGCAACTGGCAGAGTATGAAATACCTGAAATCGACCTCGTCATCGTGGACCTCTACCCCTTTGAACAGACCGTGGCCTCGGGAGCCGAGAACCAGGACATCATCGAGAAAATCGACATTGGAGGCATCTCGCTGATCCGCGCTGCAGCCAAGAACTACAAGGATGTCGTCATTGTACCTTCTGTTGACCGCTATGCAGAGTTCCTGAAAATCTACACTGAACAGGACGGCGAGACAACACTCGAGGACCGCCACCGCTTTGCATGCTACGCTTTCGGCGTCAGCTCGCACTACGACACAGCAATCTTCAACTACTTCAACCATACCGAGAACCTGCCCGTATTCAAACAGAGTTTCGACCAATGCAACACGCTCCGCTATGGTGAGAACCCCCACCAGAAAGGTTATTTCTTTGGAGATATCGACGCATGCTTTGACAAGCTGAACGGCAAGGAGATTTCATACAACAACCTTGGCGATATCGATGCCGCATGCTGCCTTATCGACGACTTTGAGCAGACCGCTTTCGCAATCCTCAAGCATAACAACGCCTGCGGAATGGCTTGCCGTGACAGCCTGCTAGATGCTTGGAAGGACGCCTTGGCCGGAGACCCCGTCAGTGCCTTCGGCGGAATACTGATAACCAACCGCACCGTCACCAAAGAGGTGGCCGAAGAGATGCACAAAATCTTCTTCGAGGTGTGTATCGCACCCGACTATGACGAGGATGCGCTTGCCATCCTGAAAGGCAAGAAAAACCGCATCATCCTGAAACGCAAAAACTTCAAGATGCAGGACACCATGTTCCGCAACGTGCTGAACGGCGTTCTTGTACAGGACCGCGACAGCGTGGTGCCGCATGCCGACGAGCTTACCGAGAGCGTTACTCCCACCAAGGTAACCCCCGCAATGGCCTCTGACATGGCTTTTGCCACCATCCTTGTGAAGCACACCAAGAGCAACGCCATCGTGCTGGCAAAGAACGGACAGCTGCTGGCCAGCGGCACAGGCCAGACATCGCGTGTGGACGCTCTGCGCCAAGCCATCGCCAAGGCCAAGTCGTTCGGTTTCGACCTGAATGGCGCAGTTATGGCCAGCGATGCTTTCTTCCCTTTCGCCGACTGCGTGGAGATAGCCCATGAGACTGGCATCACAGGCGTGGTTCACCCTGGCGGCTCGATCCACGACCAGGACAGCATCGACTACTGCAAAGAGCACAACATGGCAATGGTCATCACTGGCAAACGCCATTTCAAGCACTAACCAGTCCCGAATCAGAGTTTTTTTTCATTTTTTTGAAACAAAAAAGAACTTTTTACGTAACACCTAACCAACCAACAATAGAATTAAGAGAGAAAAAACATGGGACTGTTCTCATTTTTCAACCGTGAATTGGCAATGGACCTTGGCACCGCCAACTCCATTGTGATTTATAACGACCAGGTTGTCATCGACGAGCCTTCTATCGTGGCTTTGGACAAAACGACCAACAAGATTATGGCCGTCGGCAAACGCGCACAGCAGATGGATGGCAAGAACAACAAGAACATCGAGACTATCCGCCCGTTGCGCGGCGGTGTCATCGCTGACTTTGAGATGGCACAGCACCTGATTCGCGAGCTTATCAAGATGACAAATGTCACCCGCTCGTTCATGCCCCCTGCCCTGCGCATGGTCATCTGCATCCCGTCGGGTATCACCAACGTCGAGGAACGTGCCGTGCGTGAAAGTGCCGAACAGGCAGGTGCCAAGGAGATACGTATGATTCACGAGCCTATGGCAGCAGCCATCGGTATTGGCATTGACGTGCTTGAGCCCTACGGCAACATGATTGTCGACATCGGAGGCGGTACAGCAGAAATCGCAGTCATTTCACTTGGCGGTATTGTCTGCAACAAGTCCATCAAGGTGGCTGGCGACGAGTTCAACGAGAATGTCATTGAGTATATGCGCAAACAGCACAATATTGTCATCGGAGTGCGTACAGCAGAGAAGGTGAAGATATCTGTCGGCTCGGCAGTTTCAGAGCTGGAGAATCCCCCAGACGACTATGAGACGCTGGGACGCGACCTGCTGACAGGCCTGCCGAAGAACATACTTGTGAACTACAAAGAGATTGCCCACGCGCTCGACAAATCAATCGCCCGCATTGAATCGGCAATCCTCGAGACCTTGGCCGACACACCTCCTGAACTGGCTGCCGATATCTACAAAAGCGGTATATATCTGGCCGGCGGCGGCTCGCTCCTTCGCGGACTTGACCAGCGAATCAGTTCGAAGACCAAGCTGAAAGTCCACATCGCCGAAGACCCGTTGCGCGCCGTGGCCCGAGGAACAGGCATTGCCCTGAAGAACTTCAACAAGTTCTCGTTCCTCATCAAATAAGAAAGCAATTTCAAACAAAGAAAAAAGGATGTTCCACGTGTGAAGTGACCCCCAAAAGTTGGACGGATTAATAAAATCAGTTAATTTGTCTATAGAAATGAGTTCGGTATTGCACCGGACTCATTTTTAGTTTCAGTTTGATACGTTTGTTGTTGTAATAGTCAATATAGTCGGCAAGTTGGCGCTTGAAGTCGTCCATGTTTTTGAAATTGTTGACATAAAGCAGTTCGTTTTTCATTAGTCCAAAG
>JAGCVI010000024.1 GCA_017962445.1 Bacteroidales bacterium | reverse complement strand
TATCTGTGACCCTATGCGGTTCGCAGGAATAAGAAAGCTATATTCCAGCAACGCTATTCCCCACGAACTCAGTATTATCAGTATCAACGGCCAATCGGTGTTGATTTTCATTTCGGTCAATTTCAGGTTGCCATACCATGCGAAGGTCATGAACACGTTTGAAACGACCAGTAGAAGTACGGTTATCAGTCCTTTGGGCATAGTCGTTATTTAATATTCTTAATTATCATGGAGAAAACTTCGTTGCATGTACGGTCAATGGTCCGCAGGCGGTCGTCACCGAATTTTTTGAGTCTGGTTTCGACACCGTCGGGGCCTGCAATGGCAATCCAAACTGTACCAACGGGCTTCTCTGGCGTTCCTCCAGTAGGGCCTGCAATACCCGAAGTGGCAATGCCGTAGTCTGCACCGAGTCGTGTACGCACCCCTTCGGCCATCTCGCGGACGGTTTCCTCGCTGACGGCACCAAAAGTGTCGAGCGTTGAGGCTTTGACTCCCAATGCGCTTTGCTTCACATCGTTGCTGTATGCCACCACACCGCCGCGGAAATAAACCGACGCACCTGCCATGGCGGTCAGCTTTGATGCAATGGCACCACCTGTGCAGCTCTCGGCAGTGGCAAGGGTCTTGCCTTGCTTGGTGAGGGTCTGATGAACCAGTTCGGGTAGCGTTTCACAGTCTTCGCCCGCAATGTATTGTCCAGCAATTTGATACAGCTCTTTGACTCTTTCGGCAATGGTTTCTTCAAGTTCCTTGCGGTCGGTGCCGTGAGCGGTCAGCCTCAGCTTCACCATGCCTGCCTGTGGCAGGTAGGCGAGTCCGATGTTTTTTGGCAGCGCAAGTTCCCATCTCTCAATCATGTCGGATAGGAAACTCTCGCCGATGCCTTGCACCAGTATGTTTTTTGTCACGATTGCCTCGGTGTTGAATGTCGCCTGCAGCTTTGGTATCACGCGGTTGCGCATCAGCCAGTCCATCTCAAACGGCACGCCAGGAAGCGATACTACAACATGTCCGTCGCGTTCAAACCACATGCCCGGAGCAGTCCCAAGATCGTTGTTCAGCACCGTGCAGCATTCCGGTACCCAGGCCTGAAGGCGGTTGATGGGTGTCAGCTCATATCCACGGGCATCGAAGATGCGTTTCACATTCTCCAGCGCTGTCTGGTTCTCAACCAGTGTGCTGCCGAAGAAGTCGCACAGCACCTTTTTTGTCACGTCGTCTTTAGTGGGGCCGAGACCGCCGGTAATAATCACTGCATCGTGCGATGCTATCGTGCGGCTCAGAGTGTCGGCTATTGCTTCACGCTTATCGGCGATAACTGCCACTTCGTCAACGTCCATTCCGGCGGCAATGAGCATTTTCGACATGTTTGTGGCATTGGTGTTCACCACCTGCCCTATGAGCAGTTCGTCGCCTATATTTATTATGCTAATATTCATTATAACAGTTTTCTATGCAGGTTTTACCTGTCTGCGTTCGGCTTGCAAAGTTACGTTTTTTTCGGCATTCGACGTTTTTTTTCTTTCATTCAAGAAATTATTCGTATTTTTGCAAATTCTTAGATTCATTGAAATGATGACCAACATACCCAATTTGGACGAGCTTATTCAAATGGCTCTGAGGGAGGACATAGGCGACGGCGACCACAGCACCTTGGCCTGCATTCCTCCAACTGCGCAAGGCAAAGCAAAGATGGTGGCAAAACAGGACGGTGTCCTCTGTGGTTGTGCGGTGGGCGAACGCGTGTTCCATCTTGTGGATTCTCAACTGAAGGTGTCGCTGCTTAAAAATGACGGCGATTCAGTAAGAAAAGGCGATTTGGTGATGTTGGTTGAAGGCGCGTCGGCAAGCATCCTCACCGCCGAGCGCACAGCCCTAAACTTTATGCAGCGTCTTAGTGGCATCGCCACAGAAACACATCGCATGGTGGCCATGCTCGACGGACTTAACACCCGTCTGCTCGACACCAGAAAGACTACCCCGAACATGCGTCTGCTTGAGAAATACGCGGTGGCCTGCGGCGGTGGCACCAACCATCGTATCGGCCTGTACGACATGGTTATGCTAAAGGACAACCACATCGATTTCGCTGGTGGCATTGAGGCTGCCATCGACCGCACGCATGATTACTTGAAACGCGCTGGCAAACAATTGAAGATTGAAATAGAGGTGCGCGACCTCGATGAGCTGCAACGTGTGCTCGATCACGGTGGTGTGGACCGCATAATGCTCGACAATTTCGACATCCCGACTCTCCGCGAGGCGGTAAAACGCATAGACCATCGCTTCGAAACCGAGGCTAGCGGCGGCATCACGGATGCTACCCTGCGCCCCTATGCCGAGACTGGTGTTGACTATATTTCTGTTGGGGCTCTTACTCACCACATCAAGAGTTTGGACCTCAGTCTTGTGAAAAACTGATTCATGCGCGACGGACAAAAGAAAAAGGATAAAAGACTCGTCAAAGGGATAAAGAACAGCAAGGCGGGGGAATGGTCGCAGAAAAAACATGCGTCCCTGCTTCGCTTCTGGAGTCTGCGCGTGATGCCATTCCTGAACCGTCTGGTTCTGCCGGGCTGTTCGGGCGTGCCGCTAATGGAGATACTCAAGAATTTCTCGAACCGCGAATTATGGCAGAGCTCCAAATCGCTGGCATTCTCTTTCTTGATGGCAATGCCGCCGCTGCTGATTTTCTTCTTCACCCTGATACCGTTTCTCCCTATACAGGGGTTGCAGCGCGAACTGCTGTTTCAGTTGTACATGATTCTTCCTCATGGTATTTTTGAACATGTGGCCAACATCATCAACAATTTCATGATACACAAGCACAGCAGCCTGTTGTCCATAGGCTTTGTGGCGTCGGTAATTTTGGCTGCAAACGGTATGCATGGCCTGCTTCAGTCATTCAACTCGGTGAACCACAGTATCGAATGGCGCTCGTTCGCTCATCGTTACCTGCTTTGCCTTGTGCTTGTGGTTATTCTCTATGTCCTCGTGGTGGCCATCTTGTCGCTGTTCATCGGCTACAAGCTTTTCATCCGTTTCATGCTTAGCAACAACTACATGGCTCCGACGACACTGAGCTTCTTTGCCTTCAGTCTCGGACGATGGATTATACTCAGCATACTGACACTCTTCACTCTGAGCTTGCTCTATTATCTTGCACCTGTCAAGAAACAACGTATCAACTTTCTGTCGTTTGGCTCGGTGCTTTCCACGTTGCTGATTTTCGGCTTGTCGTGGGCTTTTCAGGTTTACCTCAACAACTTCAACAATTACAACGTCTTATACGGCTCAATCGGTACATTGCTGATTGTTATGCTTTGGGTATACGCCAATTGTATCGTTATTCTTGCGGGCTATGCTGTAAATATTGCCATCGCCGATGCCCGCGAGGAACGCTACGTCCCCTCTCGCCGCAACCGAAAGACACGCAAGCGCCGTTTCGGCTTGCGTTCCTGCTATCGTTTGCGCACCGAGGATCCCCAGTGCCGCCAGCCGATGGGCTCCAATATCTATCACAGCCCGTCGGGCATCTCGAAATGGAACCGCGTTGTTCCATCAGATAAAACAATTAATTCGGAATCAACTTCAAATAAATAGAAATGATAATTCAGAAACAACACGGTAAGACTATCCCTGCCGAGAGTCCCAAGGGTCAGAGCTTTAAAATGATTGCCAAAACAATGTTTGGCCTCGAGGAAATTCTTGCCGAGGAATTGCGTGAATGCGGGGCCGAGGATATTGAACTACTTACCAGAGCTGTCGCATTCTCGGGCGACATGCGCGTTCTCTACAGGGCTAACTACACTTGCCGCACGGCCCTTGCTATCTTGAAACCGTTCGCTGAATTCGAGGCCTCAAACGACCAAGAGTTGTACGACAATGTCTACCGCATCAAATGGGAGAAAATACTTGATGTCGATGGCACCTTCATGATTGACTCGACAACATCGGGCGATGTCTTCACTCATTCTTATTACGCCGCTCTCAAGACCAAGGATGCCATTGTTGACCGTTTCCGCCGCATGTTCAACCAGCGCCCCAATATTGATACCGAAAACGCTGATTTCAAACTTAATCTGCATATTGCTGATACTCATGTCACACTGCTGCTCAACTCGTCGGGCGAATCGCTCCACAAGCGCGGCTACCGTCAGGCTGTGGGTGTCGCGCCCATCAACGAGGTTCTGGCTGCCGGCATGATAAAACTGTCGGGCTGGAAATGCGACTGCAATTTCTACGACCCGATGTGCGGTAGCGGCACGCTCCTTATCGAAGCTGCCATGATGGCCAACAACATTCCGGCACAGTATTACCGTCACGAGAACTTCGCCTTCAAGCGTTGGCGTGACTTTAACATTGCTGAATGGAAAAGTGTCAAGGAGATTGCCGACCGTAAAATCGGTTCTATCGATTTCGAAGGCGAGATTTGGGGCAACGACATCGATATCGACGTGCTGCAGCAGGCTGAACGCAACCTCCAGTACGCACGCCTGCACAAGGATGTGATGCTCTACCACGGCTCGTTCGAGGACCAGAAGCCCCCCGAGGGTCGCACCATCATAGTCACCAACCCGCCTTACGGCGAACGTATCAAGGTTGAGGATCTTAACGATTTGTACACTAAACTCGGCGACACATTCAAACGTGTATACGGCGAGGACTGCGAGGTATGGCTTATCACTTCCGACTTCGAGGCTATGAAGCATATCGGTCTCCATCCGTCTCGCAAGATTCAGCTCTACAATGGCTCGCTCGACTGCAGGCTGCTGAAATTCGAACTCTATTCGGGCAGCAAGAAAGATAAGAACGATTGATTCCCGCCAGTTTCATAAAAGAACAGGCTGCCGCCGTAGGCTTCGATGCTTGCGGTGTAGCAGAGGCTGCCATGCTGTCCAAGGAAGAATTCATGCTTGAGGAATGGCTCGACGCAGGGTTCAATGCAGGTATGGACTATATGCAGCGGAACGTCGCCATGCGTCAGGACCCTCGGCTGTTAGTTGAAGGTGCACGCAGTGTCATTTCTGTACTGTTGGCCTATAAACCTGACCGTCGGATAGAGAGTGCCCGGAAAATTGCGCAGTACGCCTATGGTGAGGATTACCATGAGAGGCTGAAACGCATGCTTTATCAGTTGATTACACGTGTCTCAGAACACTATCCCGAGTTTGAGGCTCGGCCGTTTGTCGACACGGCTCCCATAAGCGACCGCCACTGGGCTGCACGCGCCGGGCTCGGCTGGCTTGGAAAGAACACTCTGCTTGTCAATCCGCGATTTGGCTCTTATTGTTTCATCGGCGAATTGGTCACAACCGCCGTAGTCGACGTTTACGACACACCGTTGCCTGACGGATGTGGCGACTGTAGCCGTTGTGTCGATGCCTGCCCAAACCGTGCAATCGTGCACAGGGTAGGGGAGTCCTACCATGTCGACGCACGCCGATGCACGTCATACAACACCATTGAAAATCGTGATTCTGAATTGCCCTCGCAACTCGACACCCGCGGTTATGTCTTCGGGTGCGACATCTGCCAGCTTGCCTGCCCTTACAATGAACAGGCTCCTGCATCGATGCCGCTTGGCAACGACCGCAAGGCAGAACTCGAATCGTTGCCCGATGCCGACGAAACAACTTTCCGTCATGCCATAAAGCACAGTGCGATGAATCGCATCAATTATGCACAATGGCGGCGGAATGTTGATTATTCCAGTGAAAATTAGCGTAGCTCATAGCAGCGCACCCAGTCAACCTCCATGCTCGCTGGCAGTTTGACAGTGTTGTCAGGCGCGTCATCGCCGCTTTGCACGGCTACATTGAGGATGAGTTGCATGGGGTCCTGCGGATATATGATTGAACGATAATACTTCCGCTTTGTCTTGCTTAGCTCGCAGCCCACCGGCCGGCGAACTCCAGAGGTGTAGTGGCTGTAGTATTCGCGAATCAGCTGTCCGTCGACGAACCATTCAATCTTGTCGCGTCCCCATATAAGCGTATAGGTATGGAAGTCTTCCGAGTAGTCGACACCTTTGTGGCTGGTGTGGCTCATGTCGGTCTTGCCGTCGCGATTGTAGTCGTAGTGAACGGTGGCGTGGAGCGTCGAGGCTGATTTCTTGGCGTTGTAGCGGCGTGCACTGTTGTACCAGAATTCGAAGATGTCAATCTCGTTCCACGGATTGTCGCCAAAGAGCCAGAAGGCAGGGAACAAGCCTTTGCCTTTTGGTATGCGGATGCGGGCCTCGAATTTGCCGTAGCTGAACTTCTGGCGTGTCCAGATGCTTGACGACGAGTAGTTGAAGGTTCTAAGGTTCTCCTCGCCGTCGGGCATCATGGCGTTGTCTTCCATCCAGAAGACGGCGCGGTCGGTGCGGCGTTCCTCACGGACGGCTATTTTCAGTGTTCCGTTTGAGACTATGGCGTTGTCGAGGGTGTTGTATTCTTGCACATTGCCATACGAACCATAACCCCATGGCCGGAGTTGCCATATCGTGGTGTCGAGCCGGTCACCGTTGAAATCGTCTTCGAAAACAAGCTGCCATTTACCCTTTGAACAGAGACTGCTGTCGCGGTCATACCTGACGGCTTCCAGCTTGCCACGCTTGCGCGACTGAGCCTGACTACTGCATACAATCAGCAGAAACAGAATGAGTATGATTGTTCGTTGCTTTGTCATATTGTTTCTTGGAAGCAGGGTTGATAGTCATTATCTGTTTTACCAGCTTTCGATTCCAAGGTATTCGCAAAGCCATTCCTTTGTTGCGGAGATGAATTTCATGGCTCCTGTTTCATGGGCTGGAAGTCCGAAATATGAGCCGTAGTTATCAACATATATGTCAAGGTTGGTCACCCCGTTTTGCTGAAGGAAAGCTATCAGGTTTGTAGTGTTCTCGACAGGCACGGCAGCGTCATGGGTGTGGTGTACCAGCATGATGCTTTCATCGCTGCGGGGGGTCCATCCTTTGCAGATGTTGTCGCTCTCAAGTGCCTCCATCATGATGTGGGAATAATTGCTGTTTGTGTCCAACATGGTGGGGGCGATATATGTACTGATGTTGTTGTTGCCCACAAGGTCGTCAATCTCCTGGCGTGTGTAGTTCTTGCTTAGTATCCATTCGTCGATATGGCTGAGCAGAGGCTCTACAAACATGCTGTCGCGTGGTATTCCGAGCTCTTTGAAGTGGTTGAAGGCAAGCATGACGCTCACCACGGTGCTGGGCATGGCAGAGTGATCGATAACAACAAAACGGCGGTAGGTGGAGGCGAGGTCGTATGAGCCTCCGCCGGCAAAAGTCCTGGCGAAATGTATGTCGGGGTATTCCTCGGTTACCAGCCTCAACACGGCCATGGCGGTCTGGCCTCCTTGTGAGTAGCCTATGTTGAAGATGTTGTCTTTCCATTTGAAACCCATATTGTGAAGCAGTTTCTTGCCTTCTATAAGGGCATCGACGGCTGCGCGGGCGTTGGCCTCGCTCAGACAGTAGGCCTGTGGTTTGTCGGTGGTGACGCCAAACCCATAGTAGTCTGGCGAGATGGTTATCAGACGGCTGCCTACAATCATGGCCTGTTCGGAAAGCTCTCCGGCAGAGGGGCACTGGTTCGCTCTATAGATTGTGAAATGATTGTACAATATCAAACCTTCGGCAACATCCGATTTTTTGAGTTCGTCGCTGATAGTGATTGTGCCGGATAGGGTGACGGGCTGCCCCCATGGGTCGGTGGAGGCGTAGGTGAAATTGTACGCCGTCATGTTCAAATCGCTGTAGTGGACGGTGTCGGTGATCTGAGCCGAGGTCGGTATCGGGATAATATCATCGTCGGATGTCTCTCTCGTGCATGATGCCAGCAGGGTCGCAGCTAATAATATGGGTAAAAAACTGTTTCGTAATGTTTTGATGAAGTTTGAATGCATGTTATTGATGTTTTTTTATCAATCTGTGACAATAATGGTTTAATTAGTGATTCTGTATGTATTGGAGGGCGGCGTCAAGCTGGGGCTTGTAGCTGCCGCCGTGGTCTTTCCTCAAAACCTGCTCGTCGGGTATCAGTCCTTCTCCTTCGCAGACGCGGCCGCCGATGCGGGATTCAAAGGTGGAGGTGTAGACATAGTGGTCGTAAATGTCTATGTCCCCGAACGGGGCTCCGTAATTGAGGTCTACGGCGTTGGGTTGCAATGGGCCGGTGCCGCCGAAGGTGCGTTCCCCTATTATGTGACTGGTCGGAAACACCGATTGTATGACTGTTGGCTCAATCTCGCCCATGCTTACCGAGAGGATGTCGCAAAGCACCACATAGGGAATGCCCTCGCCTGTGATGTCGCGGTGATACTGCTGGTTAGGCTCGATGTAGTATGGTGCCCAGGCTGAATGCTCCAAACGGCCGGGACCTTCTTTGTAGCGAGTCTGGAAAACATTGACTCGCTCGTTGAGGAACGGTCCGACCAGATAATCGAGGTCGTCCTGGTATCCGCCGCGGTTAACACGGTTGTCGAGAATAATGCCCGCCAATTGGTTGCGCGGTGTGTCGGTAATGGCCCTGAGCCACTTGTCTATGAGTTGCTGGGCAGGACTGCCCACCATGTCGCGCATCACAGGCGTGATGGCTGCCATCGACTGCCACAGGTATGGCACCTTGCGTCCGTCGCTGAGAATGATGAGGCAGTAGTGGTAATAGACCACCGCACCGCCCAGTTCTGGAATCGACGCCGATGCGCTGTCGTGCACGGCGATGGTGTAGTGATTTCCAATGTTGCCAAGGAATGCCTTCAATGCTTTTTGCGCGTCGCCACGACTTTCAATGTAGTAGTCTCTGCTTTCGACCTCGGCGTTACCGGGCCAGACCTGCACATAAGGAAAGATTTCTGTTACTTCGGGGTGTAGGTTTTTGACATATACGGTCATGTGGTGGTCGCGCATGGAGCCCAACATCGATGTGTATAGGGCTTGGAGCTCGGCGGTGCGTACATATCCGCTGTCCGCATACTTCGCATCGAGGGCTTCGAATTGAGGCAGCAGGCGGTCGTATGTGGCATCCCAGTCCACGGTGTCTACATCCCAGAAAACGTAGGATGTGCTCAGACACTTCCAAAGGTATTGGAACTGCTCGGTGTAGTTGCTGTAGGCCAGTTTGCTGCTCTCGCCAACGTATGGCACATAGTCGGCCTCTTTGCGACAGGCCACGAAAAGAAGTGCTGCACTGACTATGAACAATATATTTTTCTTCATTTTTTCGATTTTTGATTTGGGTGTTTCGATGAATCTGAATTGTTCTTGACCCTTTAAAGGCTATAGTTTATCCCGACGGCAAGCTCAAGGGTGTTGAGATAGCGAGGGTCTGCAAGATGGGCGTAGCCTTTGTGGTGCGACGTGAGGTCGTAGTAGTAAATCGCGTCAAAGTACAGGTCCAAACTATTGGCTATTGAGTATGAGAGGCTTGCACCGATAGCCATGCCGGCGTTGAACCGCAGGTCGCTCTCTGTGAAGTCGCGTCGCTCGTCGAAGTCTTCGAAGTATACGTAATAGTCGGTCATCCAATAGGTCACACCCCTGCGGCGTTCGCTGAGCCAATAACCGGCATAGGCTCCGGCCAGCATGTGTCCGCGCAGACGTTCGCCGCCAAACGAGAAGTCGGCCAGCAGCGGCAGCATCAAGTAGTTGTTTATGTGCTCCGTATAGACGAGGTCCAGATAGTTGAGGTTGCGGTCCATGCGGTGCGAGCGTTGCATGAAAGCAGGATTGGCACGCACTGCCAGCCACGGGTTGACGGTGTAGCGTCCTTGCAAGCCTATTGATATGCCGGTAAGGGCTGAGTAGCTCTCGTCCATGCGGCCTGCATCGTAGCGGCTAATGGTCGTGCTGCTGCATCCTGTGCGCAAACCCAAGGACCATTGTGCATCTGCTTTGCCGCATATGGCCAGCAACACAAATGCAATCACATACTTAATTGTATCTTTATTCATATTAATGGTTTTAATTCCAAAACAACGGATCTTGTATTGTTTTATTGTAGAAGTGGTTATATAAAAAACACGCCACATTGTGGATGTGGCGTGTTTAATAATAACACCAAAAAACAATTATTTCTTTTTACCTTTCTTGCCGTTGTTGGCGTTGTTGTCCTGGATGCCGAGTTTGGCCTTGATGGCGGGAGGCAGGGCATCTTTGTGGACAACGATGTTCATGGTTTTGTAACGGACAAAAGCTTTCGAGGCATAGAACATGCCATGGTATTCACCATAGTCGCCCCAGCTGTTTTTTACCATATAGTACTCATTGCCCAGTTGGTCTGTGGCTTTGCCGTAGATCAACATGCCGTGGTCGTCGGTGGTCTCCCAGTTGTCGTAAGCTTCCTGACGCTCTTGCTGGGTCACCCAACGCTGCGGTGTGGGGTGGTTGGCGGCCTCATCCTGGATATCTTTGGCTTTCATGCCGCTCCATTTGGCCTGGTCGCTGCCGATGCTGGCCTTGACTTCGGTGGCGGGGAGTACGCAGAAACCTTTGCGGACACCAAGACGGAAGCCCTGCTCGCTGACGTCGCTGCCCCAGGCAATGGGATAGCCGTTGTCGATGGCATAGTCAAACACCTCCATCATCTCGTCGAGGGGCAGGTTGTAGCTCAGACCCCAACGCCAGTTGTCCTGGATTTCGAGGACGAATTTCTCGTAGAAGGGATGGTGGGTGAAGCTGGTGATGCTAACATAGTCGTCGGCGTTCAGACCGGTGCTCTCGTAGAACGAAAGCGGGGTGTATTTCTTGCCGTTGTAGGTGAACTCCTTCGGGCAGGTGCCGAGGTAGATGTCGTGGACAGCCTGGATGGCCTTGAGGCAGAGAAGCTCGCCGTCGCTGCCGCGCTGCAGCTTGCTGAGTTTGCCTTTGGCTACTGCCTCGACCATTACGTCGGTCAGTGCGCTGAGTTCGCTGTGGTCGCTGAGGGTGTCGCCGTAGGTGGCACCGGGACGCATCTCGCTTTCAGGAACAAGGCCGAAAGTCTTCATGCCGTAGATCACGTCGTTGAAGGCACCGCCCTGGCTGAAGCTGACATCACCGTGGGTGCGGATGGCAGCCATGGCGCGGTCGCGGTAGGTGTTGTTGACTATGAACATCTCGCTGAAGTCATACTCGGGCTTGCCCATGCGAAGCAGTTCGGCTTCGATGAAGGCCAGACCGCTGTAGCACCAGCACGTACCTGCCTTGTTCTGGTTCTTGACTGAGGTGACGGGCAGTTCCTTGCTGATGGTGAACTTGTAGCCCTCATCGTCTTTTTTCTCTTCCTGTGCGAACACAGTAGTGGCGCTGATTGCAATGGCGCCAAGGATTGCAAAAAGTTTTTTCATTGTACTATAATTATTTATATTTTACTTACTCGCATAAAATGCACTGCAAAGATAGAAAATATTCTCGACATATAGAAATATTTTTTGTGGGAAACAAAAAAATGTGTATTTTTGTAGTCGATTTCACAAGGAAATCAAACGAAGCGTTGTATTAGTCGTCTTGTGTGTGGAAACTTGAGAATTTCCTATGATATGCAAGAGAATATTATGGTTTGCCTGTATTAGCGTGAACTATTTCCTTTCCTACATATTAGGCTAATTTCCAAGATATCCACGCAGAGAATCAGTACATTGGCCACGCTTTTTTAGTAGAGTGCTTGTCGTGGCACAGACAAGCAGAAACAAAATATTATAATGATGAAATGGAAATTAATATCGCTATTGGCAGTAACATCTCTGTTTTGGGGAGCTTGTGACAGTGGTGGCTCGGGCAGTTCTAACAACTATCCCGAACCTACAGTAACAAACGTGACATGTAGTATGTGTAATGGCTACGGAAAGATAACATGTCCTCAGTGTGCTGGCCAAGGATTAGTTCCCTACTATGGAAACTACGTTTTTTGTCCAAATTGTGGAGGCAATAGAGTGGTTGTTTGTGCTTCTTGTTACGGTAAAGGTACAATAACTACTCCGGGAGGCTCTAAAAATATCTCATTTGGGAGTGGTTGCAGTTCCCATAATGGAAATAAGTGTTCGGTATACGAAAATGGTAGTACATGCAATTGCTCTGGTTTTAATGGCATGAATTGGAGACCTTGCGAATGTTCAAAATGTCATCATAGCGCAGAAAAACATGACAAGTAAGAAATACTCAGACGGTTAATAAATAATACTATTCCGAAAATATAAGCGGAGAGTATTGCACTGCTGCAATACTCTCCGCTTATATTATTTAATCACGCACCGGAGTGAAGTTAAATTACATTGCTTCCGGCACAGATTATTGGTCCTGCAGGTCTTGCTATTCCTCAGGAGCGAACATCGGGTCCCAGGCGGGGAGTAGGATGGGCTTCTGCGAAAGGAGGGCGCGGATGTTGGCGGGGATGTACTTCTCTTCAAGAACCACGCGGAACATGTATTCGTTGAACCAGTCGTTTGTCATGATGAGGTTGCCCTGGTAGCCGTAGTTGGGACCCCAGCTGTTCTCAACCATCCACTTCAGCGGCTTGCCGTCCTTGTCAAGGTCGACGGCGCAGAGCGTCATGGCGTGGCTGCTTCCACTGGCGAATGTGCTGACACGCTGCTTTTTGTCCATGCCGAAGGTGGTGCCCATCAGCGAAGCGTAGTCGTAGTTGTTGGGGTCCATGAAACCCTTGTCGCGGTCGAGGAACTTGCCTACGTCGCAGCTGAAATACATCATTGTACTGTCCTTGATGCTGGCAATGCACATCGGGGATATCTCATTCATGGGCAGGTTGATATATTTCCAGTTCTGGCCATCGTAGACATGGCGGTCGTATTGGATTTCATAAACCTTGTAGTATTCGCGGGTCGGGTCGTTCATCACCATGTAGTACTTTGCGAAGTCAGTCTTGGCGTATTTCTCGTAGAACGACATCGGGGTGTATTTCTCGGTGCTGACCACGTCGCCCTTGGCGTTGCGCTCGGTCCATGTGAATTCCGTCGGCGGTTCGCCGAAGGTCAGGGCAAGCATGCGGTAGATGGTGCCGAGCATCTCGGTCTTGCGAGAGTTGAGTTTTTGGGGTGTCATGCCTTTCTGGGCTGCCATTTCGCGAAGTTCGAGACCGTACTCGCGAAGCTTGAGCGACAGCAGGCTGCTGATAGAGCTGGTGTTGTTGGTGTTGTAGGTTTCGGGCATCACGTCGCTCGGAACGAGACCGTATTTCTCAACCAAGTTGGCTATGCCGGTGAACTGGCCGCCGTCTCCGATTGGGTTCTTGAAAAGCCACTCCACCTCCTGGTCGGTCATGGGTTTCTTGTAGGTGTCGATGATGGCCTGCAGGAAGAGGTTGCTCTTCTCCAGCTGGTCGTAGAAGAATGTATAGGCCTGCGAGAACTGGAAGTCGGTGGGCAGGTTGTGCTCGCGGATTGCTTTGTTGCGCATCACGTTCATGCCGGTGAACATCCAGCAGCGGCCGCTCGATTTCTGGTCGGTGACGGCCTTGCTGACCACGCGGTTGCTGAAATGCGAATCGAACTTTGTGGCGTTCTCGTAGTTCATGGCAAGCTTGGCGGGACTCTGGTTCACCATTATGTTGCGCATGGCCTTGTCGCTGGCGGTGTTGCCATAGGAATTCTTGATTTTCTGCATCATCTCGGTGCTGATGCCGCCGTTGTCATTGGTGACGGTTTTGGTTTTCTGAGCCTGTAGGGTAGTACCTATAAAGGCAAAGGCTAGAGCAAGAATTATTTTTTTATTCATATCGTGTTGATTTTATTATTTACTATATCCTTATGATTGACATTTTTCGCGATGCAAAAATACACATTATTATTGATATTGCAAAATTCAAATGCCTCGCTGTTGTGTAAATGACATATATCTATGATTATGTCGCAATTACCAATGAATGTTTTCTTTTTGTCGGACACTGGTATTTTTTATTTGTCTAATCTGGAAATTGTTCGTAATTTTGCAATCATCAAAATGAAGGATTCAAACCATTAATCAGTAAATTACCACTTGATGAAATTGTGCAATCGCCAATTGCACAATCTTTGTCATATTGTATTCGTTTCCTCAACCGCGAAGCCTTCAGGCAGCGGCACTTGCGGAATCTTGACATCGGTAAGGCAGAGAGGGTTAGTACGATGAAGCTGGTGGTGGAGTGCCTAGTTGTCGGTTTCTTATTCGGAAGTTTCTTAGGCCTGACCGCTGCGAATCTAGCCAAAAGGCCATTAAAAGATGAATATGCCCCCGCACAATCCACCCCTTACAGCAACCTACCATAAACAGCGAAGCATTGGAAGCCATAATTGCCGCACAGGAACACCTGTACCACTTATTATAATTGTATCTCTCGTGCCACCAGCAACCTCGCTGCATCGCTAACCCACAAAGTCTTCACGCTGTCGAAAATGAAAATAAAAATATCTGGCACGTGTCAATGGTTGATTAGTATAGTAGCCCGAACGTCCACAGCGGTATGCTTATCCCATTGCCGTACTCTATGTCATCTTTCACGATATGGCCGTTTGTAACGTTCTCAATTTGATTCTTTCCTTTCTTTTTACCTCCAACCTCGAAGGTGTGGCCGCCAATAACAAAATCGGAGACATTGGACGAGATGACATCACTGACTACTCGCGTCTGATTGAAAAAGAAGGTCTCGCGTATGTTGCCTTTATTTGCACTCTCCGCCCCGAGGACATACATAATGTTGGTGTTGTCGAGATAGACTTTCTCCACCTTCCCCAAGCTTCTTACCCCACCAGTTTCATCACGAAGCTGCCCTATCATCCCTGCACGCTCCATGTATAGAAGGTAGTCGGGCACCACATTGCGGCTGACACCAAGGGCGTTGGCGATGCTGGAATAGTCGGGTTTGAATGGCGCACTCTGCGCCACAATGCCCATCAAACGACGCAGTTTGCGACCTGTGGAGACGGACAGGGAGGCATATTGCGGAATGTCGGATTCAAGGGTCTGGGTGATGATCTGGTCGAGTCGTGACCGGAAGGCCCCTTCTTTGCTGAAAGGGTAATAGCCATCTTGAAGATACTGCCTAAAGAGCGGTAGCGGATGAGGCAGTAGGGTGTCGTCAACCTTGTTGGATATAACATCCTCCAGCGTGTATTGTGGAATCTTGATACTGTGGAACATTTCCAGATATTCGCGAAATGAGAGCCCCTGTAGGGTGTACATGACTGCACGGCGGCTCAAATCAGCCTGTCCCTTGAGCAAGTCGAGAACCGACGAACCTGTGAAAATAACCTTCAACGCCCCATATCCGTCGTAGATGTTTTTCAACTCTGTTGACCAATTCTCATATTTGTGTATTTCGTCAATATATAAATGCGTGCCCCCTTCTTTATTCCATTCTGAAGCCACTTCCAAGAGAGTATGGCTGGCAAAATAACTATGGTCAGCTGAGATATAGAGGGCCTTTTGGTTTTCTTTTTCGAAGATGATATGCTGTTTTATAAGGGTTGACTTACCCACGCCTCGTGGGCCTACAAGTCCAAACATCCGTGGCGACCAGTCTATTTTTGTATATATATATCGCACAAAATCAAGACTTGTCGTTGCCAACTGTTCGCGCATAAACTCGTATAGTACATCGTCAATCATGGTGTTATTTTATTTTAATTTCCGGCTGCAAAAATACGAATTATTTTTCAATCTGCACTAAAAAAAGTGCATTTATCCCATAATTTGCACTAAAAAAAGTGCATTTATTTCGAGGTTTGCACTAAGAAAAGTGCACGTATAAAAAAGAACAGGATACTTTGGCTATTTATGTTTCCTTGTGCAATGGGAGCAGATTCCTTTCACTATGTATTCGGTTTCCTCAACCGCGAAGCCTTCAGGCAACGGCACCTGCGGAATCTTGACATCGGTCAGGCAGAAGGTGTTGTGGCATTTTGTGCAGGTCAGGTGTACGTGGCCCATGCACTGGCGGGTGTCGTCGTGGTGGCAGACGCAGTATTTCTGTGAGCCGCTGCCGTCGTCGACGTTGTGCAGCAGGTGGTTGTCGCTCAACAATGTCAGTGTGCGGAAAAGGGTGCTGCGGTCCACGGTGGGCAGAGCCGCCTCGAGGTCGTAAAGGCTGAAAACGCCTTCAAAACCATGACGTATCTGTTTCCAAATCATAAGCCTTACGGCTGTTACACGTATTCCTGCGTTGTGCAGAGTCTCTTCGTCTGTCATATCTTAGTAACGTTAATCTTTGGCTTTTAGTGCCCTCATGGCATTTAATACAGCCAGCACGGTGACTCCGACATCGGCAAAAACGGCCATCCACATGGTTGCAACGCCCACTACGGCAAGCAACAGCACTGCCACTTTCACTCCGATGGCAAAGGCGACATTCTGCCGGGCTATGCGCAGTGTGCGGCGTGCTATGCTTATGGCGAGGGCTGTTTTGGCGGGGTTGTCGTCCATCAGCACCACATCTGCAGCCTCGACTGCCGCGTCGCTGCCTAGCCCGCCCATGGCTATGCCTACGTCGGCACGTGCCAGCACGGGTGCGTCGTTGATACCGTCGCCCACGAAAGCAAGTTTATGTCCCTCTCTTTCCGATATCGTCAGCCTTTCGATTTCTGCTACCTTGTCGGCCGGCATCAGTTCGCAATGCCATTCATCTATTGCAAGCTGCTTTGCAACTGCGGCACCTGTCTCTTTGCGGTCGCCAGTCAGCATGACAATTCGTTCTACACCGAGTCCGCGGAGTTTGGCTATTGCCTCTGCGCTGTCGTCCTTTACCGTGTCATTGATAACTATGTGTCCGGCATAGATTCCGTCAATGGCTATATGTATTATAGTCCCTGTGTGGTCGCAATCGTGCCACTGGGCTCCAATGCTTTCCATCAGTCGGCTGTTTCCGACGCACACATCTTTGTCTCCCACGCGGGCGCGGATGCCTTGGCCTGCGATTTCGCTCATGTCGGTAACAATACAGCCATCGGTGGCCTCGTCAGGGAACGCGTCGCGCAGTGCTGCCCCGATAGGGTGGGTGGAATAGTGCTCCACATGGGCTGCAAGGTGCAGTAGGTGTTGTGCATTGCAGCTCTCTGGATGCACTGCGGTTACAGCAAATTGTCCGCGTGTCAACGTGCCGGTCTTGTCGAAAACCATGGTGTCGACATTCGCAAGTGTGTCGATGTGGTTTGCTCCTTTTATCAGTATGCCCTTGCGCGACGCGCCGCCGATGCCGCCGAAGAAGGTGAGCGGTACGCTGATGACAAGCGCACATGGACAAGAGACAACCAGGAACAGAAGTGCACGGTATAGCCACACTGTAAATGCTTCGACGAAACTGTCGGCAAAAAGCGGGGGCAACAATGCAAGCAGGAGTGCCGCAATGACTACTACCGGTGTGTATATTCTCGCAAAGCGGGTTATAAATGCCTCGCTGTGCGACTTGTGCTCACCGGCCTCTTCGACAAGTCTGATGATTTTCGACACGGTGCTTTCGCCAAAACTCTTTGTGGTATGTGCCTTCACGGTGCCGCTTATATTCACGCAGCCAGATATTATCTCGTCGCCCTCTCCGACTTCGCGCGGCATGCTCTCACCTGTCAAGGCCATGGTGTTGAGCGTTGTAGACCCTTCTATGACTATGGCGTCGAGCGGCACCTTCTCGCCGGGGCGCAGTATGATTGTCTCGCCGACACTCACCTCGTCGGGGCTTACCACAACGGTCTGTCCGTCGCGCTCCACAGTGGCAGTATCGGGACGTATGTCCATGAGGTGTTCAATGCTTTTGCGACTCTTGCCTTCGGCGTAGGTCTCGAAAAGTTCGCCCACCTGAAAGAAGAGCATCACAAACACAGCCTCTGCAAACTGTGGCTCGGCATCGGGCATAAAACCAATGGACAATGCTCCTATGGTGGCAATCGACATCAGGAAGTTCTCGTTGAACACGTCTCCGTGCTCCAGCCCCTCTGCAGCCTCCTTCAGGGTGTGAAGGCCCGCCATAAGGTAGGGCACAAGATAAACGATAAGAAGCTGCCAAGTGTCAAGGTCGCACGAGTGTTCAACTATCACTGCTGCGGCCAGCAATACGGCTGTGATGATAATATTGATAACGCCATGACGCGTTTCGCCTTCATGGTGATGATGGTGGTGATGGTGATGTTCTGTATCGTGGTGATTATGAGCCATATCTTTGCAGTTTTGGTTTGTTGTTTCTGATTGCAAAGATATGGCGATAGTTCTGCAACTGGGTTGCAATATCGGCTATCAGAGCGTTTTCTTGTATTTTTTTACAAGCTCCTTGTATTTCGGTGTGTCTCTGATTGGGTCTAGTAGGGGTGTGTTGTCAAGGAAGAAGAAGTCGCTGTAGCCCAGTTCGAAAGCTCTTTCAAGGTTCTTGAGAGCCTCGTCGGTTCTGCCCATGCGTGTATACAACGTTGTAAGGCTTTTATAGTGACGGGGATTCCTTTCGTTGATGGAACGAACACTATTCATTAGGTCGATTGCTTCTTCATTTCTCCCAAGTTCCACAAGTGCATGTGCCTGGTGGTCTATGTTCTTGGAATAGTGTACTATTACATCGAGATCAACCTTTGCTGATGTCGTATTGTTGGTGAAAATATAGCTGTAGGCTCTTTGCATCATATAGGCAAGTGCAGTCTGGTTAGTGGTCGGAAACATTAACTTTTCTATTTCTGAGGTGGTATGATGTATTACAGAGTCAAATTTTTTATCCATGTATTCAATATCTATCAGTGCATAATAACTATTGAATGTTTCCTTGAATTTGTAGGCGGTTTTATAGGCGTCTTTCTTCTTGCCAAGGGCATACTGTGCCATGCATTTATAGTATTGGAGTGAGTAGACATCGCTCATTTCCTTTGTCAGTTCGTCAACTCTCTTTATTGTTTCCTTGTATCTGTCTGTATAGAATAGTCCTACGCATTGCATTATTTTTATTTCAGGACTTGTTCTTCCCTCTTTCTCCAACTTGTCGTATACCTCTAATGACTTGTCGTATTTTTGTTGAATTTGAAGGTATCTCATCATCTCCAACCAGTCGTCATTGTCGAATCTGTTGGAAACCTGCATCAGTCTGTCTGTCAAATCTTTTTCATAATCGATGTTTAAAGGCATCTGAATATAATACCAGGCGTAATCTTCTTTTATCAATATGTTTTTCACTGTCTGGTCGATGGATTCCTTGTAACGATTCATGCAATAAAGTGTAAACGCACACCACGCGTGGTGTCCTTGCAGGTCATTCTCTCTTATCTCATCGTCGGTTATTATGGAGTAATAGTAATAAGCGCTGTCTAACATCTCCAATTTACTGTATTCATTGCCAATATTATATTTCAGCTGTCCAATGCTGGTTAATAATGACATATTGTCATTGGTATGACGTAATACGGTTTTTTGAAGCTCGATAAGCGCCAGAACTCTTGTTTTGTCGTCAACTCCAATATAGTCGTCACAGTATTCGTTTTCAGCACATTCAATTTTCTTCGAGTAAATATATTCAAGAAAGGCTCCCATGTCGTCACTGAAATCCAGCATCCACACATTATGGAACGGGGGACAATTGTCCAATACTTTGTGTTCCTGTACAATATCGTAGGCTTTGCTAATGAATTCATAATTGTCGCTGTCGGTCAGAGCCCTGGTGCACAGCGTCTTTATTGTGAGTTCGTACTCTTCGGGCTTCAGCTTTTTCAACGCTTTATCTGAATAGCTGTTGGACAAGGCGAGCATCGAATCTATGATGGCTTCATAATCTATGTCTGTAGCTTCTGTATCCTCAATTTCAGTGAATTGGGGTTCTGCGTATTCCTCTTCCGTTTCCTCTCCATAATATTCTTCTATATCGTCTAGACTGTAGGTGATATCTTGACTAATTAAATATTCAGTGCTTGCGAGGTAAGCGTAAGGCTCTCCGTGTGTGGTGTCGAGTGCTATGCATTGTAGGAAAAGCGTTCTCGCCTCGTTGTATTTTTCTTTGTTGTACAGCGATTTTCCATTGTTTAGATATTCTTCGTACAATGCTTGCTTGTCCTTTTCATTGTTTTTTGTTTTGCCTTTGCGGGTTTGGGCTCCGGCAACGCCTACAAGGCTGACAGCCACTAACAGAATAAATATTTTTTTCATTGTTACAATAATTTAAATCTTCCTTTGAATCGCATGTAAAAACCGAACAGCAGGTCGGTTTTCTTGAGGTCGGTGTCGTAGTATGCATTGACGTTCAAACCGATATTCAGGCCTCGATATTCATGTTCGACGGCTGCGCTGAATGTCAGCATGTTCCTCATGTCTGCATTGACGGTGGCCGCATTTGCCGGCATGTGGAGCGACGAGTAGGCGTTCACCGACCAGAACTGGGGGCTGCCGTAAGCGCTGAAGTAGTGGTCGCCATGCCACCATCCGGCCGATGCCAGCAGACTCCATCCTTTGCGTTCGTTTCTGTCTATGCTCTTGAACTCGTAGGTGAGCATGGGGTAGAAGCCTTTGCCTCCGTTGTCAAGGTCTTTGTCTTCAAGCTGATAGTAGTAGAATGGCAAGTCAAGTGTGAAGCGATGCGTGTGTTTCTTGTTAGATGTGTACTGCAAACGAACCCCTATGCGCTCATTGAATGTCGTCACGGTGTTGGTGTCTATTGTCTTGACCTCACCGCCTCTATGACTGGCTACAAAATGGAAGGGGATGTCGATATTGAAGCTTTGTCGCTCTGGTCTGAAGCAGTCGCCGATAAAGGCTACAATGGTGTCTATGCACATTGTGTCGTGCACGGCTTTCCGCTCAGCGCAACATGGACGGATCGGCTCCCCGGTTGTTCTGGTGTATTTAAAAAAGCTTACAACATGCTGGCTGCCCATCGTGAAACGCTCCTGATCAGCAGTCCAAGGGGTGAGGTAGTGGCTCCAGTCCAGCCAGGTGTCGCTGCTCCACATTTTGGTTTTGGTCAGAATCTGAAGCCCGTCTTCCTGATAGTTGTAAATCCATCGTGAAGGGTCGTAGACAGGTGCATCGAGTCGATGGCTATAGCTGCCGTAGATGGTTCCGGCAACCAGTGTGAGCCATTCAGAGGGTTTGTATACAAGAGAAAAAGTCGGACGCAATCTGTACATCGAGTCGAGTCCGGCAAAAAGGCTTGCATTTAATCCCACGCGCAGTTGAGCCCGATTGTTGATTCCATATACCAGGGTGGGAGAGAGTCGGAAGCCTGTCACCGTATAGCCTTTTGCCATCGGAGTGGCGTACTCGGCATCGAAGAAGAAGCCTGCAGCGTCAATGTCAAGCAGTAGGTGATTCTCGCTCAACCTCATGTCTAGTGTTGAGGGAGGCTCGTCGTAAAGCATGTGCATGCTTGAATTTGCACTGTTGAGGAGCGTGATGGGCTGCCTTGGCGGAACCGTCTCCTGTGCCCGCAGCGTCATGGTTGCGGCCAGAAGAGCCAATAATATAATTCTTTTAGTCATAGTTGTAGTGTCGCTCTGCGTTTGGAACGTATTTCATTTCATCTATCCATTTCTGTGCTTTCTCTTTGAGCTCGTCATCGCCATATTTCTTTATTTTTTTCAGATATTTCTTCACATTCTTGTCGTCGTACAGGTAGTTGTATGTGTTGACGATGTTGAACAGCACTATCATGTCTTTCGGGCTCTGCTTCTCGGCCTTAAGCAGCCACGGCAATGCTTGACTGTAATTGTCCATGGCGTTGTAGCTCACGGCCATGATATTGTATTGAACGCCGTTGTCGGGATACAGATCCAGCATTTTCTGGGCTATGCGCCGCATCATGGCGGTCAGTTCCGCGTCCTCTTCCATCGTTTCAGGCGTTAGCTCGCAGGCATCTAAAAGGCGCGATTCGTATTCGAGAATCGAGTAGATGAGCACGGTGTCCATAGGAGCGTCTATACCGGGATAATACCAGTTGTTTTTGATTTTCTTGCTGTAGTCCAGTGTGTTTTCGATGGCCACGGTGTAGTCTTCCCATCTCTTCAGAAGCGACAGGAAGTGGATGTGTCCGAACCTCATGTATAGGTTCTCTGGATGGAGTCGAATGCCCTCCTTTATGGCCATGATTGCCGAGTCGGCATATGTGTTGTCGTATTTCTCAATGTAGTACATATATCCCTCAATCTCGCCGTCTTGCGTCATCTCGTATTGTACTTTTATGCCTTCCTCGTCGGGCAGCTCAGTGGACATGATTATCCCTGAATTGTAGTATGACTTGAAGACATAGTAGTTGAACTCGTCAATGAATCGTTCAGAACTCACGTCGTTCAATCTTCGCATCTCGTTGATACAATACTCCATTTCGTCATAGTCCAGACTGTCGGTGTTTTCACATGCCTTGTCGAAACGTTCATACAGGCTTTGCGCTGATGCATAGGGGAGTGCAGTAGTTGCACAAACCGTTGCAAAAATAAGATTGAGGATAATTTTTTTCATTTTTTCAATTTTTAACAATAACGCGATACGCCTCTTTTTATTTTGGGAAGAGTCATTTCGGGAGAAAAATAATGGATTAATGGGAATTTGTCAAGTTGAATGATGTTGATATTGTTTAGTGTCAATGTGTTATGACGCCATGTTCGGTCTGTTCCATGGCTTTCCATGAACTTCCCTTGATTGTCTTGATAACGCACAGTAACTTCGTTCTTCTATAACATTCGATAATCGTGAAAAAACTGCTTTTTCCGCAAGGCGCAACGCCTCTTTATGCTTGTCGCCGATAGAATTGCTGCTGTTGTATTTGTCGGATAAAGAACATGTTAATGATTGTTTTTATTTTTATTATTTAAATATGCTTTTTTTTTGCTAATTTTGCACGAAATTTTTTTTAGATATGTATACAGATTCCACAAAATTCATCGGTGAAGGATTGACATACGACGATGTCCTCCTCGTTCCATCTTATTCTGACGTACTTCCGCGCGAAGTCAAGGTTAACTCGCGCTTCTCACGCAACATCACTCTCAATATTCCTATGGTGTCGGCAGCAATGGACACCGTTACCGAGGCTGCTATGGCTATCGGCATGGCTCAGGAAGGCGGCATTGGCGTTCTGCACAAGAACATGACTATCGAAAGCCAGGCCAACGAGGTCCGCAAGGTGAAACGTTCCGAGAATGGCATGATCGTCGATCCGGTGACTCTGGGCAAGGACGCCCTTGTAAAGGACGCACTCAGCCTCATGCACGAATATCACATCGGTGGTATTCCGATTGTGGACAACAACAAGATGCTTATCGGCATGGTGACTAACCGCGATTTGCGCTTCGAACGCAACCTCAGTCGCCCGCTGAGCGAGATAATGATTACTGACCTTATCACCACACATGTCGGCACAACCTTCGAGGAAGCCACCGAGATTCTTCAGGAACATAAGATCGAGAAACTCCCTGTTGTCAACGAAGCAGGAGAGTTTGTGGGTCTTATTACCTATAGCGACATCATGAAGAACAAGGAGCACCCCAACGCATGCAAGGACAGCAACGGCCGTCTCCGCGTGGCTGCCGGTGTGGGTATCACAGCCGACATGATGGACCGTGTCGACGCACTTGTCGCCGCTGATGTCGATGCTGTTGTCATCGATACCGCCCACGGCCACTCCATACGCGTGGTCGAGGCTCTTAAGAGTGTCAAGGCAAAATATCCCAACCTCGATGTCGTTGTTGGCAATATAGCTACAGGCGAGGCCGCTTTGATGCTGGCCGAAGCTGGCGCCGACGCAGTCAAGGTGGGCATTGGCCCTGGCAGTATCTGCTCCACACGAATCATCGCCGGTATCGGCGTGCCTCAGCTTACTGCTGTATGCGAGGTCTCCAGCGCGCTGAAACAGGGCGGCTACGACATACCTGCCATCGCCGACGGCGGTATCCGCTACAGTGGCGACATTGTCAAGGCTATTGCCGCTGGTGCCAGCAGCATTATGATCGGCTCTCTGGTTGCAGGTGTCGACGAGGCTCCGGGCGAGACTATCATCTTCGAAGGACGTAAGTTCAAGTCGTATCGCGGCATGGGCTCGCTCGAGGCTATGCAGAGCGGTTCGAAGGACCGCTATTTCCAGGACAAGGAGACCGATGTCAAGAAACTTGTTCCTGAAGGCGTTGTCGGACGTGTGCCTTACAAAGGTACCCTCAACGAGGTGCTTTACCAGCTTGTCGGCGGCCTCAAGGCCGGTATGGGCTACACCGGATCTAAAGATATCGCCACACTGCAGCAGGCCAGGTTTATCCGCATCACCGCTGCAGGCCGCACCGAAAGCCATCCGCACGATATAGCCATCACCCGCGAAGCTCCTAACTATTCAAGATAATTCTCAATTATTGACATCGAATGAAGAAATTATTTGTTTTAGCTGTTTTTGTCTCATTCGCAGCATCGCTGTGTGCTCAGTCGTCAAGCGACCCTGTAATCTTTGAGATTAACGGAAAGCCAATATACAAGTCGGAATTCATGAGGGAATTCCTCCGTTCCGTAGGCAAAGACCCCAAGGCCGCACCAACGGCATGCACTTACGAGAAACGTCAGGCTTTGGAGGAGTATGTGGAGCTTTTCGTTAATTTCCGCGCAAAACTAGAGGATGCTTATGTCCAGGGCTATGACACGATGCCGACTCTCCGCAAGGAACTTAAAGGTTATCGTGACGAGCTTGCAGCCCCTTATCTTATCGATTCGGTGACCATGCTCAATATCCTGCACGAGGCTTACGAGCGCAACCAGTATGTACTTAATGCCGCTCATATTCTTGTCAAGGTGACCAGGAACGCTACCCCCGAAGATACTCTGAAGGCTTACAACGAAGCCATGGCTTACTATAACCGCGTCAAATCGGGCGAGGACTTCTTCGCTGTTGCCCTCGAGGCTAATAATAAGCGCATGGACCGCGATTTTGTGGCCCCCGACGATCCTCGGCGCAATGATGACGGAAATCTTGGCAACTTCACCGTTTTCGATATGGTCTATCCTTTCGAGTCTGCTGCCTACGCACTGCAACCTGGCGAGATTTCGCTGCCTGTTCGCACTAACTACGGCTATCATATCATCAAGCTTATCAGCAAGACTCCCTATTTCGGCAAGACCACCTTCCAGCATATCTGGTGCTCCATGGACGCCGAACCTTATAAAACCGAACAACGCGCCCACATGGCTTACGAGAGCATCAATGCGGGACGCAGCTTCAGCAGCGTATGTGCCGACTACTCGGATGACAATAGTACTTCGCTAAACGGAGGATTGCTGAGAGACTTGGCTCCTAATCAGATTCCTCCGGAATATGTTGAGCATCTGGCAAAAATGAAGCCGGGCGAAGTCTCGGAACCGTTCAAGACAAAGTATGGATGGCATATTATCCTGCTTAACCATCGCGACAGCATCCCCGCATTCGATGATATGGTGCCCTACTACAAGCAACGTATGGTACGCGACATCCGCAGCACTCAGCCAAAAGCCCAATTCATAGAACAGTGCAAGAAGAAATACAACCTTGTAGACTATACCAAAGTTGTCACCAAAGTGAAGAAGGGCAAGAAAACGGTTAATGAACCCGCCGCTTCATTACAGGAATGTGTGGCCGCTGTGAACGACTCGGTGTTCGACCGTATGTGGAAGTATCGCGACGGCTTGGTCACTGACATGCGTCCGTTATGTTCGATTGGCGACACCGCATACACTGCTGTCGATTTCCTTAAATTTGTAGCCTCGCATCAGCATGCAGAACAAATATACGACTTAGACCAATATATCCAGAACCGTTACAATTCTTTTTTGAATGACATGGTGTTCGAGTATGCCGATACACATCTCGAGGCTGAGAATCCTGAGTTTGCGGCTCTGATTGAAGAGTATCGCCGTGGACTTATGATTTTCTCCTACAACGAACAGATGGTATGGTCGAAGGCTATATGGGACACTGTAGGTTATGCCGAGTTCTACGACCGCACATCGAAAGAACGCGACATCAATAACGAGGCTGACGAGGGTTACTTCTGGAACGAACGCGCCACAGCTGTTGTTGTCACCGTGGGCGACAGTAGCTTTATTGCACCCAACAAACTTTCCAAACTTGTCGACAAAGCCGCCAAGAAAAACTGGGATAACGACCAACTGTTGCAAAACATACAGGCAAAAGGCAAGAAAGACGCAAAATATCGCCTTGAGGAAGAGGTCGTTGAGAAAGGACACCAAAATCTTCTCAATTCTAGCCAGTGGAAACCTGGTGTCTTCACAAAACCGTTGCCCAGAGGATATCAGATGATATGGGTGAAGCATGTTGCCAAGCCCTGCTTGAAATCGCCAATCGAGGCTCGTGGCTACTATCTCAACGACTATCAGACATATCTCGACAATCAATTGATTGACTCCCTGAGGAAAAAATACAACGTGATTATCCATCAGGATGTAATCGACGAGATAACATACTAATATTCATTCTTATCAATTCACTTTCAATCGTGAAAAAAATCTTTAGACATAAGTTATCATTTGTTTTGCTCCTCATGCTGGCTGCCGTTGCTCCGCTGAGGGCACAGGATGAACCTGTAATCGATAAAGTCGTCGCTGTTGTCGGCAAAAATATTGTGAAGCTTTCCGATGTCGAGAACAGCTTTGTGTCGGTACGCATGCGCCAGGGATATAACAACTCGTTGGAGAACCGTTGCAACATTCTTGAAAGCGTCATGATATCGAAGCTGATGGCTCACAAAGGCGAGCTTGACAGCACTGAAGTCACCGACGAGGAAATTGCCAGCAACGTTCAGAACTACCTCAAGTACTATGAACGCCAATACGGCAGCCGTGAAGGTATCCGCCAGGCAACAGGATATACCTATGACGAGATGAAAGACCTTCTTACCAAAATGATCCGCCAGCAATGGCTGGTGCAGCGTGTGCAGGCCGATTTGACTTCCAATGTTAAAATCACACCTCACGAGGTAAGTGAATATTTCAAGAGCATTCCTCAGGATAGCATTCCTACAATTGAGGAGACCTTCGAGATTGCCGAGATTGTCCGCAAGCCTGTCGTCAGCGAGGATGAACGCGAGCGTGTGCGTTTGGAACTCAATAAAATGCGTGAACGTATTATCAGCGGTGAGTCGAGCTTCTCTATGATTGCCACTCTCTATTCTGAGGATCCGGGTTCTGCCAAGAAGGGTGGCGAGCTTGGTTTCTTTACACGTGGTGACATGGTGAGTGAGTTTGAGACTGCGGCCTTCTCGCTCAAACCCGGAGAGGTTTCGCCCGTCATTGAGACTCAGTACGGTTTCCATATCCTGCAGCTTATCGAGCGTCGAGGCAACACTCTGAACTGCCGACATATACTTATGATACCCAAGGTGTCGTCGGAGGACTTGCTGCGCAATCGCATACTGCTCGACAGCATCGCACAAGAAATCCGTCTGGGCCATATAACCTTTGCTGAAGCCGCTAAGCAGTATTCCGACAACAGCAACAAGATTCAGGGCGGTGTCGTCACTCATCCGTCTCGCGGCGGCAACAAATTCACCATCGACGAACTTAAGCAGTTGTACAGCGGTATCAACTTCTCGCAGATGAACGCCGGCGAAGTCAGTAACGCTACGGCAATGAAGACCGAGGAAAACCACGACGCCTACCGTATTGTGACTGTCACACGTCGCAATCCGGAACACAAGGCCAACCTCACCGACGATTACGACAGAATCTATTATGCCGCTCTCGAAAGTGCCAAGCAGGAACGTATCCTGTCATGGGCTCAGAAAACAATCAAGAATACTTATATCCATATCGACGACGAATTCAAGGACTGCAATTTCCGCCTGAAATGGACAGAATAGTGATAACCCCTAAACTTTTAACACCCTTTCAACCGTAATTAATGTATAACAATAATAGTATCGAACAGTATTCTTCCGACAGTGCGGCTCTTGATGCACTGGTCGAGAAATATCGCCGCTTGAAGGTGGAGATCGGTAAGGTCATCATCGGTCAGGACAAGGCCGTGGAAAGCCTCCTCATCGGTATTTTCACGGGCGGCCATTGTTTACTGGTAGGTGTGCCTGGCTTGGCCAAGACTCTTATGGTGAACACCTTGTCAAAAGCTCTGGGTTTGAACTTCAGCCGTATACAGTTTACACCTGACCTTATGCCGAGCGACATCACGGGCACTGAGATTCTTGACGAGAACAGACGTTTCAAGTTCGTCAAAGGCCCGGTGTTTGCCAATATCCTACTTGCCGATGAAATCAACCGTACACCGCCAAAAACACAGGCTGCTCTTCTTGAGGCTATGCAGGAAAAGTCTGTCACGGTATCGGGACATAGCTATCCGCTCGATGCACCGTTCTTCGTACTTGCCACACAGAACCCCATAGAACAGGAAGGCACATATCCTCTTCCGGAAGCCCAGCTCGACCGCTTTATGCTGAATATCAAGCTTGACTATCCTTCGTTTGATGAAGAGATGGATATTGTAAAGCAGACAACCATCGATAAGGATAACGAGGTGAATGTCATCCTTTCTGCCGAGGAGATTATCGCTTTCCAGACAATCATCCGTAAGATGCCTGTCACCGACAACGTCGTTTCCTACGCTGTTCGTCTGGTTACTGCCACACGTCCTGACGTCGAAGGCAATGGTTTGGCTCACAAATATCTGTCGTGGGGAGCCGGCCCTCGTGCATCGCAGTACCTTATCATGGGTGCCAAGACTCATGCCGCTATCTCAGGCAAGTATTCGCCCGATATCGAGGATGTCAAGGCGGTGGCTGTCGAGGTGTTGCGCCATCGTGTGGTTCGCAACTACTACGCTGAGGCCGAAGGCATTTCCGCCGACGCTGTCATCTCCGACCTGATTCAAAGTGTATGATTTGTAGACAGTGGATAATCATAAACTATTAAAACGCTCGAACTTTTAACCTATAAACTCTATAATTCTTAACCCCTTATATCTGATGAAACGGATTGATAAATTGATTGTTGTGATTATATGCCTGTTCCTTATGACGGGTTCCGGAATCCGTGCCGTTGCACAGACTGGCATATATATCCCCAGCGCAAAGCCTATCAAGAATATGAAAAAGGCAATGGTTAATCCTGATCTATTCTGCCTTTTGATTAACTATAGCGGCTCAAGCGCAACATACGGAATCAACGATCTTGACTGGCTCGATTCTGTGTATCGGGTTGCTTTCGATCGCGATAACCCCAAGCTCTACAGCATCACCATAGAGGGCTATAGCGGCAGCGAGAGCTTGTCGTCTGAACGTGTGGACAATATTTACAACTATTTTGCCAATCGTTGCTATGCTCCGTTCCCAATCCGTTATGCGACGAACCCTATACATTGCAATTGTCACGGCGACACCGTGGAGATTGTTCGCTATGAGGTCCCCGTTGAGAAAAAGTCATACAATGTGCGCGATTTGCCCGACAGCCGCCGGCTCTTCAACAACAGCATCCATTTAGATAACTGTGTGCTGATTACTTTTAAAAACGACCCTGATCAGTGTTTGGGCGCCGCACGTGGCTGCATGGTGCCGAGTATGGACACCACGGTGCGCGGTTATTATGCTTCGGTGTTTATGAAACGCGGAGCTCTCTATTCTGTTACCGACACAAAGGACTCCTGTCCGTCGGATGTTAGGTTTTCTATCGAAGAGCATCTTGAATATAAGCCTATTGTCGAGGAATATTTTCTTGTTCCGCATCGTAAGCAGATTATCATCCAGGTAGGATACGTGGTATTGCATTCCACCGTCAATCGTAAATACGGTGAGTGCAGCCAGCTATTACCTGACTCCATATATGTCCGCTTCCCTGTGACTCAGGAACAGCTCGATAACAAGATTCGCATCTTCGGAAAAAAGTATTCAGAAAAAGGTGTGGAATACAAGGCTTTGACTACCAAGAAAATTCCATCCAAAGTCTCGCTCAATGTGCAGGCTGCCATCAATGCCACGCAGCTTGACACAATTTTTCTGGGCAAACGCATACAACCCAATGAACTAAGCGATTATTTCTACGAGTGCAAGACTGATATGGAGCATGGCTCGTTCACCTACGACGGCAAGCATTACAAAGCCTATCGTCTTGACCGTCATGGCAATTATGAGATAAAGAAACCGCTTCGCGCCCTGATGCGTATTATAGAAGAGGAGGTCGATGAGATTGACGAACAGGAGATTGACAACCGCTACAAGGACGACGAAGAGATTGAAGAATAAGTTCCAAAGTTTTTAATAATAACCTATCAATGGCTTATTTACAAACCGAAGTAACTAAGGTTACAACACGTGTTCTTCAGAACATGAAATTGCATGGCGAGAAAATTGCCATGCTTACAGCATATGATTATTCAATGGCGGCATTGCTCAACCGCACCAAGATAGATGTTATCCTTGTCGGCGACAGTGCTGCAAATGTTATGGAAGGTTACAACACAACCCTTCCTATAACACTTGACGAGATGATTGTTTACGCGTCGTCGGTCGTCCGTGCGGTTAATAGGGCTCTTGTGGTTGTAGATATGCCTTTCGGAACTTACCAGGGCAACTCCAAACAAGCTCTAGCTTCTGCTATACGGATTATGAAAGAGACTGGTGCCGACGCAGTTAAATTGGAGGGCGGTGAAGAGGTCCTGGAATCAATCCAACGTATACTCAGCGCTGGAATTCCTGTTATGGGTCATCTCGGTCTTACTCCTCAGAGTATTAATAAGTTCGGTACTTACGCCGTGCGAGCTACCGAGGAGGAAGAGGCCAACCGTGTCATAAAGGATGCCCATATTCTTGAGGATGTCGGCTGCTTCTCTATGGTGCTAGAGAAAATACCGGCTTCGTTGGCTTCCAGGATAGCAAACGAGGTCAAGATTCCAGTCATCGGTATCGGTGCAGGAAGCGGCGTTGACGGTCAGGTGCTTGTGTTGCAGGATATGCTCGGCATCACCCAGCAGTTCAAGCCTCGCTATCTGCGTCTTTATGGAACTTTCGGCGACGACATCTCTTCTGCAATACAGCAGTACATTACTGATGTCAAGTCTGTTAGCTTCCCCAACGAGAAGGAGCAGTACTGATTGCATTTCTCCGCAGTCAGCACTCCTTCGAAATCCAAAAACACCCTAAGACTATGAAAAAGTCGGCTTTTATGCGTACAACAGCCTTGCTTGCAATGATTTGCATTTGCACGTCACTACATTCGCAAAATGCCGACACGGTACAAATACCTTATTGTATAGGCTTTGAGGATTCGGAGTCTTATGATTGGTATGTCGTAGGTCTCACATCACCTCAGGTTTCGACACAAAACCATCGACTTGGACTTAAATCATTGGAATTCGGAAATGTCAACACGGGTTACAGCTATGCTGTCTTGCCTTTTTTCGATACTGACAGCCTGCAAGAACTCGTAATGTCCTTCTATGCGTATGCTACAAATGCAATACCTTTAGCATCAACTCTTGAGCTTGGTTTGTTGCCTGATGCGAATGGTTTTTCCTCGTTTCTTCCTCTCGATACACTGGAATTCAATTGTAATTATTGTTGGCAACAGTTTACCATCGATTTTGCACTGTATCATGGTCTTTCCGGATATGTGGCGTTCCGCTTTTCAGCGTCTGATTCGTTGTCATACTGTTGGGTAGACGACATTTCTGTGTCCAGATGTGCTGTCGACGGACTCAGGGTTCACTATACGCAGCAGGGTGTCACGGTTCAGTGGAATGTACACCATACTGCTGACAGCATCATTCTGGAATATGGTCCGCAAGGCTATCGCAACACTCAGAATAATCAAGGCTGGCATATTGCAGTCGTATCTGGCGGCCCTCAAGGGTCAATGGCATTACAGTATATTAACCAAGACAGCTCTTATGACGTTTACGTCTATTCGAAGTGTGACGACGAGGTGGGGTGCATTCCTTCGATGGTGACTATGAACCGTAGACTAATGCTCCCTTATTGTAATGACTTTGAGGATTATCCGGCTGGCGCTACACCTGATTATTGGACTGTAAAGCGGCTGACATCGCAGCAATACCCCGTTGAGATATGTTCAATGCCCGACGGATCGCATTCTGTGTGCCTCTATGCAGGAATGAACGGTGGAACAATGGTGATGTTGCCGCAACTTGTCAGTGGCCAATCTCTGTTGGGCAAGTCGTTCAATGTGAGGATGTCAAGCGAGTCATCCCGGTATACAAAGTTTCAGGTCGGAGTACTGACTGATACCACCAATCTGTTGTCGTTCATGCTACTTTCAGAGGTGCAGAACACGGCAGATGGCATTACGGAGGAATTCAATCTTGTAATTCCGGATACTCTTGTCTTGCCGTCTGGTGTGCAACCGGTCATTCGTGCTGTAAGCACTATGGGCAACCAGATGATGTGGCTTGACCGTCTGTCGTTGTCGTCCTCTCCATTCCCATTGGCAATCGTTGATTCTGCTATGGGACTGCACTCTCATAGGATTTCATGGCAGGGAGGTTCTGACAATGATTATTTTTATGTAGAATATAATCTGAATGATAGTGTAGTCTCTGTCCAAAGTGATAGCTGCAGTGTGGTTCTGGACGGAATGCGGAGTGGGGGAGAATATGATGTCTATTTCGTCTCGATTGGAGGGGAAAGACTCTGTTTTCCTTATTATTTTGTGCATCCAGTATTCTATCCTGTGGCAGCCTCAGGCAGCTCCGTTGTGGCGGATAGCTGCCGTTTCTATGTCAGTTTCAGTAATCTGAGCTCGGTTATTATTGAGGATTCAAGTATTGATAATTCTGGTCTGGCATGCGACAGCGCCTGGTGGGATTTCGGGAACGGCATTACCGACACCGCCTACAATGCTTTCTTCGTTTATGATTCGGCCGGCACTTATCAGGTTAGCCTTGTCTCTGCTGTGGCTGGTTCCGAACAGCGTGACACTGCATCGATTATGTTGACACTCGAGTTTCCTGCTACAACAGCCGCTATTATTGGTGAATACACTATTTGTCAAGGTGATACTTTGACGTTGATGCTTAATGGCGGTTTGAATCCGGAGTGGTATTCTGATATTGGTAATATGCTCGGTGTAGCCGATACTCTGCGTTATGTGCCGGATAACATGAGTTTTGTGTCTTGCTACTTTACCGATGGTAATGGATGCCGCGATTCTTTGCAGCAACAAGTAATCATACATCCTTCCTATGGATTTGTCGACACATTGTCTCTTTGCGCAGATGAATTCCCCATTATATGGCACGACAGAAATGTCACTCTGCAGGATACCTCTTCTATAGTCCAGCTTGTTGGCCAGACGCTTATGGGATGCGACAGCACTGTGACTCTTGATATGAATGTCTATCAGATTTATAGCTTTAACGACACTGTCAATATATGTCGCGACGAGCTGCCATACACGTGGTGCGATACGGTTTTTGACGTCGAAACGTACAATGGCCTGTACACACGTCGAATGACATCGGTAGACGGATGCGATAGTGTCAGGCTTCTTAGATTGAAGATTAATAATGTATATAACTATAATGATATTATCGAGAGTTGCGAGCCATACACTTGGATTGACGGCGTGACATATACGGAACGAACCATCGGACCTCAAATTGCATTGCAAAGCCATGATGGCTGTGACAGCATACTCACGCTGGATTTCAGACAAAAATCGCCTGCACGGACCAATATCCTAGACAGTATCTGTACCGGTGAGACATACTATTTTGCTGGCCGTAACCTCACTAACGGCGGCCTTTATCGCGACACGCTTGAGACTGTCGAGCATTGCGATAGTATCATTACTTTGATTCTTACCAAATTGCAGATACCTAAAATCACTGTCACAGAAGAGGTGGATTGTGAACGCAGGGTGTATAATCTTGTTGCCCAATCAGATGTCGACTATATTGAGTGGAGTTGCCTGAACGGCAGTTGGAACTATGACTGGGGGCAGCCTGCATCGCATCAGGTGTGGGTCTCGCCTCGTGTGCCTACAACTTTGATTATCACCGCTGATTATTATAGCGAACATACATGTCCGGCCACTAGGGAATATTATATCGAGCCAGTGAAGATTCCTGAGGCGCGTTTCTCGGTCAGCCCAGACAGGCTTGACAATGAAAACGACCATTTCTATGCCTACGATAACAGCATCGGCGCCATTGACCGTGTGTGGTGGGTTGACGGTGTGTTTTATGGAAACGATGTACGTATTGTCTGTACACCGCCTCATGGTGTTGATTCTGTGGTTGTAATGCTCGAATCGCTTTCTGAACACTGTACCGATACTGCTATGATGGTGATTCCTGTGTTCCACCATTCTGTGTATGCTCCCAATGCCTTCACTCCGGACAATGCCAACAATAGCGAATTCAAGCTGTATATGGACGGGGTGGTTGACTACGAACTGTTTATATACAATCGCAGCGGTGTTCTTGTGTTCCATTCCACCGACCCAGAGATGGGTTGGGATGGTTCTATCAATGGCTTTGCCTGTCCGCAGGGGACGTATGTATGGCTTTTGAAATACACTGTTGCCGAGTATCCGCGACAGCCGCAGACGTGTACAGGCAGTGTTCTATTGTTGAGGTGATTATTGCTGGTTGTCTCCAGCGATTGCAATATCCACAATTTTTGCGATGGCGATGGCTGAACCATCGGACAGTACTATCTGTTTTGGATGTTCGTCAATCCTTTTGACCTTTGTCGTCAGTGTCTTATAGCTGCCTCCTTGCTTGTGTCTGTCGGGTAGGAAGTAGGTGATAGTGGTCTCTTGTGGGACTGTATTGGTATCAATAATGTTGCGTAGTCTGTTCAGTTTGCGGTCGAGGGTGTTGGTTATGTCGTTGTCCATCTCTACGAAATCGTCGGTCATCCTTGCTGTTTCTTGGATTGCGTCGTCATATCCGGTCAGTGCTGAGAAGGGCGCGAATTGGGCGGCACGGTTAATCATCGACATCGGTCTGTGTCGTTTCGAGGTATGGTGAGGCAGATTGATTATGTCGTCGTAGTTGTCTTTCATTGTGACTATTCCTTATGTCCTCCTATCTGGCGGTTGCGTTCTTTTGCGGTTGCGCCTTCTTCATAGTTCAGACCTTTAAGTATGGCGTTTTTGCCGAACTTCTTTTTTATTCCGAGCACTGCTTCCTGCATCTTGCGTTCCCTGGCAAGCTCTTTTGCCTGACGTTTGCGTTCACGTTCAATCTCCTCAGGGTCGCTGAAAATGTCAAGTTGTATCGTCTCCGGATTTTTCTTGGCTGTCAGGGCTTCTTTTTCGGAAACGACATGGAAGGTGCCTATTGTAATGCGTCGCACAAGCAGCAATGGGTTTACCATGTTGTCGTACAATGACAGGATGGCATCGATGAATTTGCGCGACGATGACGTTAGTTCTCCAAGACTTGCTGTGCCGTGTGCTGGCTTTGGTACAGGTCGTCCGTAATAATCGAACACTATCTCGCCATCGTACATCTTCCTGATTTCAGGATTTGCAAGACTCTCGGTGTCATAATTGATTGTCAACGTCACTTGATCGGCTGCCAGCCTTTTCTCTACAAGGCCCATGGCGCAAGCATCGGCCATTTCGTGCACAACTATTCTGGCCTTTGCAACGGTGTAGGCACATTGCAGGACTTGGCTGCTGCTTAGAGAGTTTGTCTCGGGACGATAGGCTTTTATTTTGTCCATCGTGCATGGCTCCCATCCCCACGCATGGTCTATCAGTAGCTCTGCGTTTACGCCGAACAGCTTGTATAGCAACTCTTCATTCTCGATGGAGCATCGCGCCACCATACCCATTGTGTATAATTCGTTGCTTTCAAGCCGTTTGGCTATGCCGCGTCCCACTCGCCAGAAATCCGTCAGTGGCCGGTGGTTCCATAGCAGTCTCCTGTAACTCATCTCGTCAAGTTCCGCAATACGCACTCCGTCTTTGTCGGCAGGCATGTGCTTGGCGGTGATGTCCATGGCAATCTTGCACAGATAGAGGTTGCTGCCGATGCCTGCTGTTGCGGTGACGCCGGTCTCTTTCAAAACGTCGCGTATCATTTTGATGGCCAGTTGATGTGCGGACATCTTGTAGGTCTTCAGGTAGTTGGTTGCGTCAATGAAGACCTCGTCGATGGAGTATACATGAATGTCCTCGGGTGCTATGTATCGTAGATATATGTTGTATATTCGTGTGCTGTATTCTATGTAGAACGCCATGCGTGGCGGGGCAGCTATATAATCGATGGCAAACTCTGGATGTTTTTTTAACTCTATGTCATTGAATGATTTGCCGCTGAATCGGAAATACGGAGCCTGTATCTGACGCTCGGCATTGACTTCCCGCAACCTTTGCACTACCTCGAAAAGCCTTGCTCTTCCTCCAATGCCGTAGGCTTTCAGCGACGGCGAAACGGCAAGGCATATCGTTTTCTCTGTGCGTGAGGCATCTGCCACCACCAGATTGGTTGTCAACGGATCCAACCCTCTTTCCACGCACTCGACGGAGGCATAGAACGATTTCAGGTCGATGGCAATGTAGGAGGGCATTTGTTTGTTGAATCGTTTATTTGTTCTTGCTGGCGTGCCTTGTCGTTGCGTGAACTGTCAACAGGATGACGTTGCTTTACAGAACATAAGCTATTCCGAAAGTCAACTGGTAGGGAAGTTTCTTGTTTACGAAAAGACCCTCTCCGACTCCGCGATAACCTTTTGTTGCACTGTCGTCAAAAAGTCCGAAGAAATCGAAGGCGTAACATGTCAGATTGCAGGAGGCAACGAAGCTCTCGTTCAGTGTATATTCCACACCAACTATGCCGTCGATACTGCAACCTAGGCGGTCCATGAAATCAAGGCCGCCTTCGGATTTGACGCTTGGTGTGCCGTCGGAGAACTCAGTTGTCGAGGTCGGGTCGAAATTGCACGATAGCGTTGCACCAATACCAGCCTTGATGCTCAGCTTGTCACCGACAGGTATCATTATATAATATTGGTCTGAAAGTTCAAATCTATGGTATTTGAAGTTGGTCTCGAACGTGTTGGCTGGATTTGCGGTCTGCTCGCCTTCAACCTTGCCGCTCCACCAGCTCATACCTATTATAAGGCTGTTGCCCCAGTCCACTCTATTGCCGCTCAGAACACGTCTGTAGTGCAGTGCCACCGATGGATTGAAAGGTAAACGTTTTAGTTTGGTGCCCTGATAGCCATTGTAGATGCTTGACGAAGAGTTGTCGATAATAAAGTCCGAAGGCCCAAACCAGCCACCGATGCCAACGTTCAGTCCGATGCCCTTTTCTCCGTTTTGGAATGGGACGTATGTTACAAACTGTGCTTTTAAACCGCCGACGAAGGCTATGGTAAGCATTGCTAATACTAAGATGTTTCTTTTCATTGTTTTATCCAGTTTTTATAAGAGGTGACTCCTCCTTTTGATGTTGGCTTGTTTTTGTCGTATATGTACCTTTTTCGTGAGAAAATTTACATATAGTCGAAAAACATCTACAGGTAATGTCAGCAACCAATGCTTTCCAGCAACTTGTCCATATCGGCTTCAGCAATGAGTTCAGGTGCCTTACCGCTTCTGAAAAAACCTTCTCGGCCCATTATTTCAATCTGTTGCAGGAAGGTGTCATAGAAACCGTTTGGGTTGTATAATACCATAGGCATGCCAGTCGCATTCCTGTCGGAAGTCTGCCCTAGCTGTTTGGCTACGAGAACTTCAAGCACTTCGTCAAGTGTCCCGATGCCTCCGGGCAGGGCAATGAACGCATCGCTGTGGGCTATAAGGTATTCCTTGCGCTCGGCCATGGAACGCACGCGAATGAGCTCGCTGACAGGCTGCGACAGTATTATCTCTTCGCAGAAGATGGTGGGGATAACGGCAACTACCCGACCTCCTGCCTGGAGTGCGGCACCGCTCACCTCGCCCATCAGGCCAAGGTTGCTGCCGCCGTAAAGGAGTGTATGTCCTTTTTCTGCTATACGTCGCCCCAGTTTCCTGGCTTCCATGGTTATTTCGCTGTTGTGCGGCATCGACGAGCCGCAAAAGACTGATATATGCATTATGGTATTTGTTTCTCCTTTATCTTACTTCTTTCTGAATCTTTCTTCGTATTCCCTGCATCTTTCTTCATATATTGTTTCCCTTGAAATGAAGTCCCACAGACCTGTTGCGGAATTATGGACGAATCGTCCACTTGGAATATAACCCATATCGCCTCCGCATTCAACTTCGCCACATATCTTTCGATCCATGATATAATAGTGTATTCCGGCAAGGTTGACATCCAGGGTGTCGGGACCTAATTCTTTGAAATATACATTGAAAACAGTGCCTTTTATTATTTTTCTATTTTTTCGCTTGCGCAAGTTTGCATTCTTTGGAATGACTTTTACGGGGAATTGACCAACAGACTTGACTATAAGACGTTCTGGTAAATCTGTTTGGATAGCTATGCATGTAGTTTCGACGGATAGTTGGGACAATCTGGATGAGTCAAACCTGTCGACGATTGTGCGATTGACAAAGTGAGCTAACAATGTGTCGTTCTCAAGAATACTCTGTGCCGAGGCGGTGGCGTATAGTGCGAAGAACACCACGCTAAAAATCAGCTTTCTTTTCATTTTGTTTAAAAGAGGTCCGCGCCAAAGGCGCGGACCTCAAAAGAATTATTCTTTTTTCCAGCGTTTTAGTTGCGGGAAATACTGGCGGAGTTGCTTCTTGTACTCCTCGACGGTAAGGTGCTGGTTGGTGTTCTTGTTGAACTCGTCCACGAATTGTGCACAGTGGTCAATCATCTCTTCCATGGTGCAGTCCTGCAGGAATTTGCCATCCTTGTAGCAATACTTGCAGTACTCGGTGTTCAGGCTACCGTCGGCGTCAGTTCCGCAGTCGGCAGCACCGTTGAGCGGCATGCCGCAGCTCTGGCAAAAATGCTGCTTGGGGGCACCGGGCTTGCGCTGGAGGACAGCATAGACCTTGGCCATGATGTCGGTGGCGCGGAGGTGGTAGTTGGTGAGCATCTCGTCGGGGGTGCCGCTCTCGCCGAACTTGTCGTCTACCGCCACATACTCCATCGGCGTGGGGCAGTGGAGGGCGAGGGTCTGGGCCACGCTGTCGCCGAGGCCGCCGTTGAAGAGGTGCTCCTCGCAGGTGACGACGGCGCCGGTCTTCTTGGCGCTGGCCACGATGGCCTCCACGTCGAGCGGCTTGATGGTGTGGATGTTGATGACCTCGCAGCTGATGCCGACCTTCTCGAGCATCTCGGCAGCCTGCAGGGCTTCCCACACGAGGTGGCCGCAGGCGAAGAGGGTCACGTCCGTGCCCTCGCTCAGCAGCTGGGCCTTGCCGATTTCGAATTTCTCACCTTCCGGCAGGAAGCAGGGCATCTTGCTGCGGCCGAGGCGCAGATAGACGGGGCCGACATGCTCGGCGGCGGCCAGCGTGGCGGCCTTGGCCTGGTTGAAGTCGGCGGGTACGAGCACGGTCATGTTGGGCAGCACCTTCATCAGGGCGATGTCCTCCATGGTCTGGTGCGTGGCGCCGTCCTCACCGAGCGAGATGCCGGCGTGTGAGCCGCAGATCTTGACGTTCTTGTTCGAGTAGCAGAGCACCTGACGGATCTGGTCGTAGACGCGGCCGGTGACGAACTCGGCGAAGCCCCCGATGAAGGGTACCTTGCCGCAGAGGCTCAGTCCGGCGGCGATGCCGACCATGTTGGCCTCGGCGATGCCGCACTGGATGAAGCGCTCGGGGAACTCCTTGGCGAAGCCGTCCATCTTGACGCTGCCTTTCACGTCGGCGCTCAGCGCGACGACATTCTCGTTCTTGCGGCCAGCCTCAACAAGGCCTTCGCCCATACCGGCACGCAACTCTTTGCTTGATTTGTTTTCGTAGTGAGTCATAATTGTATTATTTTTTGTTTTTTCTATTCTACGTTATAAGTGAGAAATCCTTGACAATTGATTGATGTGTCACGATAGCGTTCAAAACCGTATATATTATGTTGTTGTCAGGATTGTTTTTCCATGTTTGAAATCTAATTAAGCGATATTTGTTTTCAGTAACTCAGATTAATATTAGTCATATGTCCGGATGCAATTTCGAACCGTACGGTTTTGACATCTTTATAGTTTATACTGCTTTGAGGCTTGATGGCAATTTGGTATTGTCCAGGCATTAGAAGTATTCGTTCATTGATTTTGTTAGGGTCGAGGTCGCGGACATGTTCCAGCACACCTTCGTTCATCGAGAATATCGCTCCTGAAGAGATTGCTTTTGGTTTGCTGATATTGGCAACTCCAGGGGTGGGAATGGACAATTCTGTGGCCGACGAGCTGACGATGGCCACGTCGTCGAGTCGCAGGGTAGGAGTGGAGAGTACCTCAAGGTCGTAACTGCCAGACAAGTAATTGTGCTGTTCGCCAAGCAGCTGTGTGTTGACGAGGTTGTTGGTACCATGGCGGTAGACAAGTATCTGATATTGTGGAACCTGGTAGTTGGTGCGTTTGCCGTCGGTGCGCAGACATAGCGATCCTTGTTCCACGGTTATGTTAAGTCTATTGACACGCCCGGCTTTGAACTGCTTGTTCTTCAATATGGTCTCAGGTGTCGTGAAGACAGTGATGTCGTATGCCACCAGAGGGTCGATAATCAAAGTGTCGGGGGTGTAGCGGCTGTCAATGCTGTAGAGGGTGGTGTACTTCACCACTCCGGTCTGCCGATCATAGAAAGCTATCGGGAGTTCAGTCTCTATTAGATGGTCTGTCTCGTCGTTGAGACTTATTACCACCTGTGCCTCTTCTTCCGACATGCGGAAGATATTATACAGCGTCTCGGTGTATTGTTCCTCGTTGGGCACGTAGGTGAACTTGCCGGCACAGTCGAGGTTGTGCTGGAAATCCTGCTTGTTGCCTATACCGAGGATGAAGGTCTGCACAATTACGCCGCTCATTTGAACCTGCCGTGCCACGTCGCAGATGTTGCCGTCGCAGTCGTCCATGCCGTCTGTGATGATGAGGATGATGTTCCGCGAGTCGCCTGTGTTTGGAAAATCGTTGAGGGAATTGCTCAGAGCCGATGCTGCAGTGCAGGCACCATTGGGAACAAGGGTCTTTATCTTGCTCTGAATCTTGTAGTTGTTGCCGTCCTCAAAAGGCACTTCCAGACGTGTGCCATAGGAATTCTTGTTCAGATGGCCGAACACCCTAAGCGCCACGTCGATATTGTTCTGGTTGGCAACACTGTCCATGAATTTGAGCAGCACCTGCTGGGTGACCTTTATTTTAGCATCGCTCTGCCATCGGTCCCACATGCTGTGGGAGCAGTCGAGGATAAGAAGCACGCGTGTCTTTTCAGGTTGCTGCGCCTGCACAGAACAGCCTATAGGCCCTATAAGTCCTATTAACCATATAAGTCCTATGAATAGTCTCTTCATAATCAATAGTCTCCCAATTCGGTCTCGGGAATTTGGGCGAGTGCCTTGGGTAGATCGTCGGCACTGAGAACAGCACCATGGTATTTGTTGGTATTTTGCATGAAATCAACTCCATAGCCCATTTGGGTCTGCAGTATGACACATACTGGTTTTCCTTTGCCGGTCATGCTCTTTGCCTTGGCCATTCCGTCGAGAACCTGTTGCATGTCGTTGCCGTCCTCAATGGTGATCACAGTCCACATGAACGATTCGAATTTAGCCTTTAGGTTGCCGAGATTCATCACCTGCTCCACAGTGCCGTCAATCTGCTGATGGTTGTAGTCGATGGTGCTGATGAGGTTGTCAACCTGCTTAGCACCGGCAAACATGGCGGCTTCCCAAATCTGACCTTCCTGTAGTTCACCGTCGCCGTGCAATGTGTAAACCAATGTGTTGTCACCTGTCATCTTCTTGCCGAGAGCAGCACCTACTCCCACGCTCATGCCTTGACCAAGCGAACCTGATGCCATGCGTATGCCTGGCAGACCATGTTCGGTCGAGGGGTGGCCCTGCAGGCGTGTTCCGAATTTGCGGAATGTGGCCAATTCGCTGACCGGGAAGTATCCACGACGTGCCATGACGCTGTAAATCACCGGGGTGATGTGACCTTGCGACACAAACAGCATATCCTGTCCATTACCATCCATTGTGAAGTTTGCTGGGTCGTGTTGCATCAGGTTGAACTGCATTGCCACCATCCAGTCGGTAGTGCCCAGCGAACCGCCTGGGTGTCCTGACTTGGCAGCGGTGGTCATTCGTAATATGTCTCTGCGGACTTGTTTTGCAATTGTCTGTAGCTCTTGAGTGGTTTTCATTTTATTATGAGATTTAATTTTTTGCAAAAATAGTAATTATTACATTACGGCTTGAAACAAGTTATGAATGTTTATTAACAGCATTTTTCGGGCATCAGATTACTCTGTTTGCACTAATTATGAAGACTTTTTTCCTCCATCTCCGCTTTTTCCGAAAAGTGGGTACTTTTCGGGCGTTGCTTGAGGAAGACCGATTAAGCTTCCCCACCTCCGCTTTTTCCGAAAAGTGGGTACTTTTCGGGCGTCGGCTCGCACGTCCACTGGACGTGCTCACATCCTAAAAACATATTGGCGGCCGTTTTGGTCGGTGCCGTATAGCTCGCCGCCATGGCGTGTCACGGTTATTGTATAGCTGTTCTCATCTTCGTCATGGATGGTGCCGCGTCCAGTCTTTCCGTTCATCGTGACGTGTCCCCACACCTTTCCGTTGGCTCCGTAGGTGGAAATGTACAGAGTCTCCTTCGCTGAGCCATAGTTCTGGTTTGTAGTCTTTTTTGCAGGCTGAGATTTTTCCTCTTCTGTCGTCGATGATTCTTTTACGTTGGTCAATGTCTCATCGTTTTGAGGAAACTCGCCAACATAGTGGTTTTCGACATCGGTCTTGACAATCGAGTCGTTCGTTTCGCTTTTTGTCTGCGAGGACGGGTTGCATGCTACTGCCACCGACAACGAAAATGCTGTCAGTATGAGGCTGTAAAATACTTTCTTAAGTTTCATATTGCATATATATTCAAAGTGACAAAGTTACGCTTTTTTCTTCAATTGACAATGCTTTCAAAAAAAAATATTTATATTCATTATATTTTAAGAAATAAGTTGTACCTTTGCAAATTCAATTAAAAGATTGTTAAAAGTATCAAACTAACAGAATACTAACGTTATAATAGATATATGGACAAGAAATCGATTATCGGTCTGGTACTGATTTTCCTGCTTTTTTTCGGATATATTAAATGGGTTACGCCTTCGCGTGAGGAAATTGAGAAGTCAAGAATAGAGGACTCCAGAATAGAGGATTCTGTCAGAAGGGCAGAGCAAGCCGAGAAGGAAAAAACTCAGGCTGCGAAGAATGACACAACGGCTGTGACTGATACCACAAAGAATACCGTTGCTGCAAACATCAACCAGCCCGACTCTGTTGTAAAGCAACAGGAGAATGTCCCCGAGGTCAAGACAAGCAAGTTCAAGACCAATTTTGACAATCCATCGTTTGGCGTTTCGGTTCAGAACAATCTTTTCAAGGTTGACCTGCAGACTCTTGGAGCATCAGTACAGTCTGTTGTGCTGAAAGACTATAGTACATTCGATAATCGGCCTTTGGAGATTATTACACCGAACAAAGAGAACTTTACAATTCTTTTTGATGATGTAGACGGTAAAGAGATATCAACGAGTGTTCTCCCGTTTGCTCTCTATTGTGGAGATAAACAGGTTACTACAGCGTCCGAATTGATTGTCCCTGAAAACGACTCGTTGACATTGAGCTTCCGTGCCTATGTATGTGACGACGCTTTGCCGATTGCCGATAAATATCTGGAATTCCGATATGTTTTCTACCACGACAGCTATGAGATTGATTTCGATGTTAAGTTCCACAATATAAACAATTACGTCAAGGAACGCACCTCTTTGAATGTGATTTGGAACAACAAAATGAACCGTCAAGAGAAGTCGGTTTTCAGCAAGGCCAGCCGCATGGGCGAACAAAACTATACTTCAATCTATTACAAATCACAGGAAGACAAGCCTGATTGGTTGAGAGAGGGTAACGACGGCTCTGTTCAGTTAACTACACCTGTGGAATGGGTGGCTTACAAACAGCAGTTCTTCTGTGCAATTCTGATGACTGAAAACCAGTGCTTCCATAATGCTCAGCAGCTCAATATGGCATTCGACAAAAATCAATCCGGTGACCCGACCTATCTCTGCGACATGTCGAGTATTCTGGGTTACTCATATGATGCGTCGAACTCTGACTTCGTTATGGACATGCGTCTCTTCTACGGTCCCAACAAATATCGCCTGTTGCGAGGTATGGACCGTGACTTTGAGCGCATGTTGCCGCTCGGATGGGGCTTCTTCCTGACGCAGTGGGTGAGCCGTTATGCAATTATCCCTGTGTTTAACTTGCTCGAGAATTTTGGCTGGAACTATGGTATAATCATCATTGTTCTTACCTTTTTGCTCAAGCTGGTTCTCTCGCCGCTCACTTACAAGTCGTACAAGAGTGGTGCTGTGATGCGTCACCTCAAACCTGAGATGGAGGCTATCAACAAGAAGTTCCCCAAACAGGAACAGGCTCTGCAGAAACAGCAGGCCATGTCGGCATTGAATAAGAAAGCTGGTATCAGTCCATTGGCAGGCTGTCTACCGGCTCTTATCCAGTTCCCGATTCTCATCGCAATGTACCGCTTCTATCCTGCTTCAATAGAGCTGCGTCAGCAGAGTTTCCTGTGGTGCGATGACTTGTCGAGTTTCGACTCAATACTCAATCTTCCGTTCAATATTCCTATCTATGGTAGCCATGTCAGCCTTTTCTGTCTGTTGATGTTCGGTATGCAGTTCTTCTATACTGTATATACAATGAAACAGCAGCAGGGACAGGCCTCTATGCCGGGCATGAAGTTCATGATGTATTTTATGCCGTTCATGATGCTCTTCATCTTCAACAGCCAGTCGGCAGCACTCAATATCTATTATTTCTTCAACCTCCTCCTCTCGATGGCCCAGATGTTCGCCATCCGTGCATTCATCACAGAGGATAAGGTGCGTGCACGCATCGCCAAGTCAGAGGCTATGTCTAAGACCAAACCTCAGAAGAAGTCTCGCTTCCAACAGCGTCTTGAGGAAATGCAGCGCATGTCTGAGGAGATGCAGAAACAGCGTCAAAATCAGAATAAACGATAAACAAGAAAACAGAACAATAAAACACAAGCAATCATGGTTGTAACATTAGTAACCATTTTTATCATCGGATATGCCTGCATAGCTCTGGAGCATCCGTTGAAAGTCAACAAAACAGCAACAGCTCTTCTACTTGGTGTTCTTGTATGGACAATTTATTCGATGTATCATGTGATACCGAGTACAGAGATTAGCGAACATCTGATTGAGAATCTCGGTGAGACGGCTGAGATAGTGTTTTTCCTGTTGGGCGCCATGACCATTGTGACGCTTATTGAGGACTATCAGGGCTTCCGCATTATCACCGATAAGATTAAGACCACCGACAAGAGGAAACTGCTCTGGATTATCTCTATACTCACGTTCTTCCTCTCGGCGCTGCTCGACAATATGACCACGGCAATCGTAATGGTGGCCCTGTTGCGCAAGCTCATAGCTGACAAGAAGGAACGTTGGCTGTATGCCGGTATGGTTATTCTGGCTGCAAATGCCGGTGGCGCATGGAGCCCCATTGGCGATGTGACAACAATCATGCTTTGGATTAAGGGTGAGGTGACTACAGTTAATATTATCGTCAAGACACTGTTCGCCAGCTTGGTGTGTATGGCTGTGCCTGTATGGATTCTGTGTCGCAAGCTCCAAGGCGACATCGTGCGACCTGAAGAGGAGAATTCCGGAGTCGAAGTGCCGCTGCGTTTCCGTCGTATGGTGCTGATAATGGGTGTTTGTGCTTTGGTCTTTGTACCTGTTTTCAAGACTATAACCCATTTGCCTCCTTATCTTGGAATGTTGTTCGGCCTTTCTGTGCTCTGGGTTACCACCGAGATAGTGAGTCGTAAATACTCCAAAGAAAACTTCAAGTTGCCCACCGCGGTCACTACGCTCGAACATGTAGACGTGCCGACAATTCTGTTCTTCCTCGGTATTCTTATGGCGGTGTCCTGCCTAAAGGTCGCCGGTATTCTTGGCGGTCTTGCTCAAGGACTCAACGACACTTTCCTAACCGTGCAGAACGGCGAAGTCGTGGGAGGTGGCTTCTTTATCATTGACATCATCATTGGAGCCCTTTCGTCTATTGTCGACAATGTACCTCTTGTTGCAGCTGTCCAGGGTATGTATCCCGTTACTGATCCTGCTATAGCAGACTTTGTTCCCCTGTTTGGTGTCAACCATCCTTTCTGGGAGTTTCTGGCTTATTGCGCTGGTACTGGCGGAAGTTTGCTCATTATAGGTTCGGCAGCCGGTGTTGCCGTTATGGGTATGGAGAAGATAGACTTTATCTGGTATTTGAAGAAGATTTCTCTTCTCGCCCTTGTGGGTTATCTGGTGGGTGCCGCTGTCTTCATTCTCATGGATGTTACACTGTTCGAAAAAGTCGATTTCTTGAAGAACATGTCCTGCATCCCAATGCTTCAACCAATGCTCTGTTAGTTTTTTGTAATATCCCAACTTTCAAATTATTAATAGGGTAATGCAGAATCCCAAATCTAAGAATTCTGTCAAGGCTCCGATTGGCAGACGTATATTCAACATTGTCGTTTATCTCTTTGCTATTGCGGGTTTCGGCATTATCGCGGCATGGGGTGTATACAAGCTTGGCTTGACCAAGAACAAGGGCGCTATTGACGATAAATGGCAAGCTCGCAGTCTCGTCAGCGAGATTAATGCCGAGGAAATGGACGGTCTTACTCCTCAGCAGCGCAATGCTTTGTGGATGGAACAATATGTAAAGCTTGCCGCTTTCGGCAAATTCTATCCCGAGAATGCCTGCCTTATTCTCGACGCGGCTATGGCTAGCAACAACCCTATGCTTGTCGACCGAATGCTCGCCGCCGCCTCGCTTTATACTGAAAGCAATTCGGGCTACCAGGAACTACTAAGTAGCATGAAAAGCATTTACGATGCCCAGCCCCAGCAGCAGTCTCCGACAGTGATTGAATGGATGGCCACTGCGGAATGGGAGATGCTTAAACCTTCGATATTGAAAGACAGTGCTCTGCTTGTTGAGGCAGGTCGTCTTACAGGTGTCGAGCCACGTCTGATTGTGGCTTGTCTGGTTGGTGAACAGATACGTCTCTTTAATACGAACCGTGAGATGGTAAAGAAATATCTCGGTCCGGTAAAGGTGTTGTCTGTCCAGTCACAGTTCTCGTATGGTGTCAACGGCATCAAGGAACATACCGCACGTGCTGTTGAGCAGCACCTGAAGGATAGTACCTCGGTGTTCTATATGGGAAAACAATATGAGAATATCCTTGATTTCAAGACCGACAACCATGATATGGAGCGTTATAACCGACTTGTCGACTATCGTAACCACCTCTATTCATATATCTATACAGGTTGTATCCTGCACCAGACAATGTTGCAGTGGAAACGTGCCGGGTTTGACATCTCCGACCGTCCTGACATTCTCTGCACGTTGTTTAATGTGGGGTTCTCGCAGTCCAATCCACATGCCGATCCCCGTTGCGGTGGTTCGCATGTCACCATCGACGGCAAGATTTACACTTTTGGAGGCATAGGTTTTGACTTTTATTATTCAGGCGATTTGGCGCGCGAGTTTCCGTTCTGGCGCAAACATTTTATAGAGGATAGTGGCAAACGGCTGACGCAGGCGCAGATTGACAGCATCCAGAGCAATGTCAGCAACTGTGCTCGTCCCGAAAAGGGCCTTGAATACAAACAGAATACAGACAGCATGAACCTGTCGTGGTAATGTTACAATAATTAAAGCATAGGGTCGTTATATTAAATAATAAGGAACAGAAAAAACAATATGGAACAGAAAGATTTTGGCAACCAGTATGAGTTTAAATATACGGTTCGTTTCATGAAACGCCATTGGATATTAATCACAGTTGTATTTGTCTTGGCGTTGGCAGCTTCTATTGTGGCGTCGTTTCTTGTGACACCTCGATACAAGTCCACGGCGATACTATTTCCGACTAATTCAAACCGCGTTTCAAAGGCTATCCTCGCTGAGCGTTATAGCATGGACTTCCTCGACAACGGCAGTGAGCGTGACTGCGAATTTGCAATCCAGATTCTTTCTTCCCAGTCAATGGAGGATGCTGTATGCAATAAGTTTAATTTGCTTGAGCATTACGGTATCGACTCCAATGATCCTGAACGTTTGTTCAAACTGCATAATTACTACATCGGCAATGTCTCGGTAAAGCGTACTGAGTATCTTGGCGTTGAGATTTCGGTGCTTGATGTCGATCCGAAGATGGCTGCTGACATGGCTAATTTTATTGCCATAAACTACGATTCATTGTGCAGCAAGATTCTCAAGGAACGTGCCAATGATGCCTATCGTGTCATGCAGCAGGTCTGTGCAGAGGCTGAATCTGATTTAAACAAATATATCGAGCAGTGGAAGTCGGATAAGGATAATCTCTATCTCAATCAACTTATCTCGTACAAAAGCAAGCAAATTGCTGAACTTCAGACTCGAATGGCTGAGACTAAAGTGGATCGTGACGAGCATGTCAGTTATAAGTTCTGGCTCGACCAGGCTGCTCCGGCGGACAAGAAAGCCTATCCAAAACGTGCTGTTATTGTGCTGCTCGGTACATTCGGTACGTTGCTTGTTCTCATACTTGGCCTTTTGATAGCTGACCGCAGCAGGAAAAACGACGATTGATAATCTGTTAGCTTCTTGTTTGTGATGTTTGAATGGATGAAGAAACACAGTGCAGTCCTGACGGCCGTCATTGTGACGGTTGTGTTTCTGGCAGTGAATTTCTTCATGCTGCAATATGATTTCTATTACCTCTTTCTTCTCCCTCTTGCAGGTCTGATTGTCACCCTTTTTATTCTTAAATTCGAAGTAGGCTTGCTTGTTATAGCTTTGCTTACGCCATTTGCAGTGGATTTTGCGTTGGCCCCAGGAATGGAGCTGTCCATGCCGGTGGAACCGATGATGATTCTTTTCACTGCGATGTTTATTTTCAGGGTGTTGGTCGAACGAACCTACGACCATAGGCTGTTGAAACATCCAGTCACGATTGCCGTGATAGCCTCACTTGTATGGATGCTCATTACTTCGGCGACATCACAGTTACCTGATGTATCATTCAAATATCTCGCCGCTCGTCTTTGGTTTGTCATCCCGTTCTATTTTGCAGGTGCTCAGATTTTCAGGAATATAGCGCGTGTGCGGCAGTTCTATTGGTGCTATGCGGTGGCCTTGATTGCAGTCATTGTTATTTCTACATTCAAGACAATGAGCAATTTCCACGACCTGCAGACTCTTCATCGTGTCATGCAGCCATTTTATAATGACCATACAGCATATGGTTGTGTCATTGCTCTGTTCATGCCTGTTGGATTTCACTTTCTTCTGTCAAAAAACAACAAGGGATGGCTCCGTCTCTTTTGTCTCGCTGCTTTCGCGTTGCTTTTTACAGGTCTGATCTTTTCCTATTCTCGTGCGGCATGGATAAGTGTTCTCGCTGCTGTGGTTGTTTATTTCGCAATACGGTTCGGCATGAAGGTCCATTGGATGCTCCTTTTTTTCGGGGTCTTCGTGGCGGTATTCTTTGTGCACCAGTCGGATGTGCTTTACAAACTCGGTAAGAACAAGCAAGACTCCTCGTTTGACATTGCCGACCAGGTGAAGTCCATCTCGAATATCTCGACCGATGCCTCCAACCTTGAACGTCTTAACCGCTGGGCATCGGCTTTCCGCATGTTCAAGGAGAGTCCTGTATTGGGTTGCGGGCCGGGGACCTACCAGTTCCTGTATGCCGGCTACCAGCGTAGCTATCAGCTGTCTACCATCAGTACTAATTCAGGCAACCGAGGCAATGCCCACAGTGAATATATAGGTCCGCTTACCGAACAGGGAGTTTTGGGTGCGTTGTTGGTTGTGTGTGTGTTTATGATTACTTTTGTCACAGGTGTTCGTGTATATCGCACTGCGGCAGACAAGAATGTTGCCAGGCTGGCCCTTGCCTTCACGTTAAGCCTAATGACCTATTATGTACATGGCATCTTCAACAATTTTTTGGATACGGACAAACTCTCGGTACCGTTTTGGGCATTTACGGCTGTGATTGTGTCGATGGATGTCTTTGCGGAGAAAAAAACTCTCATTTCTGAACAACAGGACGATACAAAACCGGACATTCATAAAAAAAACTAAAACTTTAGTTTTCGTTTCCTTCGTTCCGCATTTTTTTAGTATTTTTGCATTTTCTCATGCATCGCATTATTGTGCATGCTTGTACAAGTGGTTGAAAATGTGATAGAGACGTTGTTTCGCGTCTATTTATTGAAAATACAGAAATAAGTAGCAAAGTGTGTATTTTTAATAGTTTAAGGAGGGTTCCCAAACTCTCCGAAGGTATGTTTTAACAGTATAAGTAAGATGAAGTCGATAAAGCTAAAGTTGTTTTGTTTTTTTGCAGTTTTGTGTGTTTCTTTTCAGGGAGGTGTCAAAGCTCAGTCGAAGGCCTGCTCTCCAATAGCGCGTACCGTTGCAGATCTCGTGATTGACGAGGCTATGAAATATATCGGCACTCCTTATCGCTGGGGCGGCAAGACACCCAAAGGGTTTGATTGCGCAGGATTTACACGCTTTATATATTCGAAGTTCGGTGTTGAATTGGCTCCGTCAGCAGCTCCTCAATACAAGGCAGGCAAATCGCTTAAGACAAACGAGATTTGCAAGGGCGATTTGGTTTTTTATGGCGGACGCGGAAGTTCCAAATCCATTGGTCACGTTGGTATTGTCACCTCTGTCGACGACAAAGGCTTTTATTTCATTCACAGTGCCACGTCGACAGGTATTACCATATCGCACTCCACCGAGCCTTATTATAAGAAACGTTACATTGGAGCATGCCGTGTAACTCATAAGGTTGCCTTGGATATTCCTGTAAATGAGAAGGATGTGTCGAGTATGCAATCTATGGAGACACCAGTTTGGTTTGTTATACCAGATGGCAATGTTCGATTCAATGCCACCAATGGCTTATGGTCATTTGCAGAAATAGCCTACGGCCATTCGAGGCAGTAGGCTATCCTTCTTGTCTCCCCCTTTTTTTTAATTCTCAATCAGATTCAAGATGTCACTCATCTTGGGTGTGAGTATTATCTCTGTCCGGCGGTTCAACGCCTTGTTGGCTGGTGTATCGTTCGGGACCTTGGGCGCAAATTCACCATGACCACAAGCCTCAATACGTGAAGGATCGATTTTTGGTCCATATTGAAGCAGGAGCTTCACTATTGATGTGGCTCGCATGACACTCAAATCCCAATTGTCTTTTACTCCGTTGCTGCCTTTGTATGCAGCATTATCTGTGTGACCTTCGACAAGTATGTTCAGATCTGTGTTGTCCTCCAGTACTTTTGCCAGAGTCTTTATGGCTTCAACTCCATCTTTCGATACTGTCCAGCTGGCAGAAGGGAAAAGGAGTTTGCTTTCCATCGAAACGTATACTTTGCCGTCGCGTGTCTCGACATTGAGTCCTTTGTCAGCGAAACCCACAAGTGCGTTGTTGAGCGACGAGCGCAGATGTTCAAGCTCTTTCTCCTTGGCTTCAAGTGCCTTGCGAGTTGACGCCTCTTGTTTTTCAAGTTCCTCTTGTTTGGCTCTCAATTCGTTCTCTCTCGTTCTGAAGGTCTCTTCTTTTGCTTTGAAAGCCTCTTCTTTGTCACTTAGTTCTTTTGTCCTTGCGGCAAGCAGATTGTTGGCACGGTCAAGGTTCTGGCTCTGACCTGTGATACGCTGCATGTAGTTTTCTATCACTGTGTCATAGCCCATCTTCATATTAGCCATCTCCTGCTTCAATGATTTGATGGCATCGATGTTCTTATTGTTGTTGTCGGTAAGCTCTACGATTTCGGCGTTGAGGGATTGGTTTTGACGCTGTAGTTCTGCATTTTCCTCACGTAGGTCGTTCAGTTCACCTTGTGTGGCGTTGAACTCGCGACGCAACTGGGTGTTTTTTGATTCTAGGGCTTCGTATTTCCCTAGTGTCACGCATGAACCGAACAACAATGCCGACATGCCTATAAGTGCAATCTGTTTTTTCATAGTGAAGTATTTTTGCCTGCATAACGTTAAATTATTGTTTTTATTGTAAAAATGTGGATATTCACACTCTATCTTACATTTTTTTTGTAATTTTGTCGCTTGTATTTTCAGTATGCTATTCTTGAAAATATATGTAAATCAATGCCGTTTGCAAAAACATACAAGCGTTTCATAGTGTGGCGTAAGCGTCACATGGGCGACCGCACCTTCCTGTTGCTGCTCAGTGTAATGGTGGGTGTGTTGGCCGGTCTTGCTGCTGTTTTGCTCAAAACACTGGTGCATGCCACCAACCGCTGGCTCTTGGGATTCAACATCCCCACTTTTGTCGGCGGCAATATGCTTATTCTTGTCTATCCGGCTGTCGGCATATTGTTGACTATCTTGTTTGTGCGTTACATTGTCAAAAACAATATAGGCCATGGTCTTCCGTCGGTTCTTTTCTCTTTGTCGCGTCGTGGCGGTGTACTGCCAGCTCGCAATATGTACTCATCGCTTGTGGCTTCGACGTTGACGGTGGCTTTTGGAGGTAGTGTCGGACTTGAGGCTCCTATTGCTTCAACGGGTAGTGCAATAGGTTCTAATATAGGACGTTTTTTTAGGCTTAACACGCATGATGTCAAATTGTTGCTCGGATGCGGCGCGGCCGGTGCCATCGCTGGAATCTTCAAGGCTCCTATTGCTGGCGTGCTTTTTGTCATAGAGGTCTTCATGTTCGATATGACGGCGACATCCATTCTTCCCCTGATGCTTTCTGCTATTAGCGCCGCCACGGTTGCTTATTTCCTTATGGGCAGTGAGGTCCAGTTCGCATTTCAGGTTGTTGGTGAAGTAAGTATTTCTCAGATACCATACTATATAGTGCTTGGTGTTTTTTGTGCTGCGGTGTCGCTCTATTTCCTGCGTGTAACCGACAGGGTAGAGGAGTGGTTTTCTCGTCGTTGCAGTCAGGCTCAGAAGGCTGTCATCGGAGCTATCTCGCTAGGTGTCATGATATTCCTCTTTCCGCCGTTGTTTGGCGAAGGCTACAGCTTTTTGACTGAGTTGCTCAACGGAAGCGATGACCTCCTTTTTGAACACAGTGTGTTTTCCGAGTTCGGTGGCTACTGTTGGTTTGCACTTGCATATCTGCTTGTTCTGATTCTCATGAAGACTGTCGCCACGGCCACTACTATCGGCTGCGGAGGGGTGGGAGGTACCTTCGGACCTTCGCTCATTATTGGAGGTATGTCGGGCTATTTTCTCTGTATGCTCAGCAACCAGATAGGCCTTCCTGAACAGTCCACAGCCAACTTTGCTTTGGTAGGTATGGCGGCGGTGATGACAGGTGTGATGCATGCTCCCTTTATGGCTATATTCTTGATAGCAGAGATTACAGGCGGTTATGCCTTGATGATGCCTCTGTTCGTTGCTTCATCGGTGACTTATCTGTGTGTCTCGCCTTTCGAGCACCATTCCATTTATGCCCGCAAGCTGGCGGAACAAGGTGACCTACTGACGCACGACAAGGACACTTCCGCATGGCAGTTGATGGATATGCGCAAACTTATTGAAACCAACTTTGTTGTCGTGCGCGAAGGCGACATGTTGTCGGACCTGGTGGAAGCCATCAAGTATTCGCGTCGCAATGTGTTCCCGGTTCTTGCCGACGACGACAAGTTCCTTGGTGTAATACATCTCGATGATGTCAGGCAAATAATGTTCCGCCCGGAGTTGTACGACACGACGCCTGTCTTGAGTCTGATGCGCGACATCACGGAGGGCGACATAGTCCGTCTCAGCGACCCACCGGCCGAGGTGGTGAACAAGTTCAAGGTTGGCAACCGCTATAACCTCATCGTCATCGACGACGACGGTTACTATCAGGGATTCCTGTCAAGGGCCAACACCTTTTCGGCCTATCGCCGTTTTGTCTCTTCTTTGTCTGAAGAGTGATATGAACAATCGGTTAGTAAAAAACAGGCGATATTTGAAACTCATTGTAAACGCTTGACTTTCGCCACTTATCAACAAGCTTTCGTTAAGAACTTTATTTGCCGCGTCAGTGGCTTTGTACTATTTTTGCAACTCCAAAGCAGTCATAAAAAATACATCTAAATGGAGACAAGTACACTGACAATCACCAAACGTGACGGTAATGCCGAACGTTTTTCGTTAGACAAAATTATGAATGCCATCATCAAGGCATTCAATGCGGTTGGACAACCTATCGACCTGGGCGGTCTTTCTAAGATCATTACTCATCTTGATATTCACAATGGTATAACCGTTGAGGAAATACAGAACCAGGTTGAAGTGGCTCTCATGAAAGAGGGCGATTATGAGGTTGCAAAGAGCTTTATGCTTTATCGCCAGCGTCATACTGAGGATCGCGAGACAATGGAAAAACTCAAATTCCTTGCCGACTATTGCGACGCTGCCAATGCCGCCACTGGCTCAAAATATGATGCCAACGCAAATGTCGAGCATAAGAACATTGCCACTCTTATTGGTGAATTGCCGAAGTCAAACTTCATCCGTCTTAACCGCCGTCTGTTGACCGATCGCATCAAGCAGATGTACGGCAAAGAATTGGCTGACCGCTATATAGACTTGCTCACTCATCATTTTATATATAAGAATGACGAGACATCGCTGGCAAACTACTGTGCAAGCATCACGATGTATCCATGGCTGCTCAACGGTACTGCCTCTATTGGTGGTAACTCAACGGCTCCCACTAACCTCAAATCGTTCTGCGGCGGATTTGTCAACATGGTGTTCATGGTCTCCTCCATGCTCAGCGGTGCTTGTGCCACGCCTGAGTTCCTGATGTATCTTAACTACTTTATTGGCAAGGATTACGGTCAGGACTATTACACACGTGCCGATCAGGTTGTAGACTTAAGCTTGAAAAAACGTACTCTTGACAAGGTTATCACCGACTGCTTTGAACAGATTGTTTATACTTTAAACCAGCCAACCGGTGCCCGTAATTATCAGGCTGTATTCTGGAACATAGCTTATTACGATAAACCTTATTTTGAAAGTCTTTTTGGCGAGTTCCGTTTCCCCGACGGTTCTGCCCCGGATTGGGAAGGCTTGAAATGGCTTCAGAAACGCTTCATGCGTTGGTTTAACCAGGAGCGCACACATGCCGTGCTGACATTCCCTGTTGAGACTATGGCTTTGCTCAGCAAGGACGGCGAGATGGTAGACCAGGATATGGCCGAGTTCACCGCCGAGATGTATGCTGCAGGTCACAGTTTCTTCACCTATATGAGCGACAACGCTGATTCGCTCAGTTCATGCTGCCGTCTGCGCAATGAAATTACCGACAATGGTTTCAGCTATACTCTCGGTGCCGGTGGCGTGTCAACAGGTTCCAAGAGCGTGTTGACAATCAACTTGAACCGTTGCATTCAGTATGCTGTCAACAACAAGATGGACTACAAAGAGTTCCTTACTGACATTATCGACCTCTGCCACAAGGTTCAGCTGGCATACAACGAGAACCTCAAGGAACTCGCAGCACATGGCATGTTGCCGCTGTTCGATGCAGGATATATTAATATCGGACGTCAGTATCTTACAATTGGTGTGAATGGTTTGGTAGAGGCTGCCGAATTCATGGGATTGACAATTAACGATAACGAAAACTATCGTAATTTCGTCCAGACTGTTCTTGGTCTTGTCGAGAAGAAGAACAAAGAGTATCGCACCAAGGATGTTATGTTTAACTGCGAAATGATTCCCGCCGAGAATGTCGGAGTCAAACATGCGAAATGGGACCGTGAAGATGGCTACTTCGTGCCGCGTGACTGCTACAACAGTTACTTCTACGTCGTTGAGGACCCGTCGATTTCCATCCTTGAAAAGTTCCGTTTGCATGGTGCCCCGTATATTAAGCATCTCACTGGTGGAAGTGCCCTGCACCTCAATCTTGAAGAGCATCTGTCGCAGGAACAATATATGCACCTGCTTCACGTTGCAGCAAAAGAAGGTTGCAACTACTTCACCTTTAATATTCCGAATACAATCTGCAACGACTGCGGCCACATCGACAAGCGTTACCTTAAGGAATGTCCGCATTGCCACTCAAAGAATGTGGACTATATGACCCGTATTATTGGCTACTTGAAGCGTGTTAGCAACTTCTCCATGCCGCGTCAGGAAGAGGCTGCTCGCCGTCACTATGCTACACAGCGTCAGCTTGTTGAGAACGACACCACTGCGTCGCCGTCAATGACTAACTTGCTCAACGCCGAGCGTAAGAATGTCTTGACACCAGAACGTCAGACGGATGCTCAAGTTCTTAAATAACGACATTGTCTTTCAGGAAATTCCCGATGAAGTGGTGTTGGCAGTCAACCTTACCGGTTGTCCTTGCCGATGTCCGGGATGCCATTCGCCTTATCTTTGGGCAGATATAGGTGAGCCCCTGACCTATGCTGCTGTCGATGCTCTTGTTTCCGGATGTAATTCAAATATCACCTGCTTGGCTTTTATGGGTGGCGATGCTGATGCTGCAGCAGTAAATGATATAATGCATTATGTGCGTGGTAGGTACCCGTCGCTGCATACGGCATGGTATAGTGGACGCACAATTCTGTCGCAAGCTATCAATTTGAAAAATTTCGATTATATCAAGTTGGGTCCTTATCTGGCTCACCTTGGGGCACTTAGGTGTACAACAACAAACCAGCGCCTTTACTATGTCATAGATGGTCGCCTTGAAGATATGACCCATCGTTTCTGGCGTTGAGGTTAATACGAGGATGAGTCTGTTAGACTCTCTTGTTTGAGGGTACGGTATTGCTTTATTTTATAAATGAGGTTGCCTTATGTGGCTCGCGTTGAGGGTATTTCGGTTCCCCATTTGCATGTATTCGTTGTAGCATGAAAGCCATATTGTCAGCCATGGTACGCATGGTCTGAAGTCCTTCGGCATCAAGCGCAGCCTCACCTTCGGTACGACCGTAGACGATGTTCCAGTACTGCGAGGTGACAATTGGCATGTTCTGCATTTGGAATGGCATCAGGAGCGTTTGGTATACTGCTGATGCACCTCCCCTTCGACATACGGCTACAGCAGCCGCAGGTTTGTTTTGCATCACGCTCGATGCAGCATAGCTCATACGCTGCACCAAGCTGAGAACCGTGCCGTTGGGTTGGCCGTAGTAGGTTGGTGAACCAACAATAAGGGCATCGCACTGAGACATGAGGTGAATGGCGTGATTGCATATATCGTCGTTGAACACGCATTGATTTGTCATGTGGCAATGGTTACAGGCAATGCAACCATGTATGGCATGTGAACCTATTTGGATTAGCTCGGTATCGATGCTGTTCTTATTCAGCTGTTTGGCGGCTTCCATGAGAGCGAGATGGGTGTTCCCGTTCTGTCTTGGACTACCATTGATAAGGAGCACTTTCAATTTTTTCTGTATTGATACTTTGTCTCCTTCTTTAGCTATGACAGAGCCTATCGGTGAGGCTATCATTGCCCCGGCTGCTGCTGCCATAGCGGATTTCTTGATGAATGTTCGTCTGTCCATAATGGTCTATTTACTATTGTCAAAAAGCATTATTTTCGCACAATGCTTGTAAATACATGATTCTTATACGATAGCGCTTTCGGATTACTCTACTATCTTTAGTCCGACAATGGAAAGAATCAAAGTGCTGAGGAAAAAAACGCGCCAGAAGGTTGCGGGTTCGTGGAATACAAAAATGCCCAGCAGAACTGCCCCTACGGCACCAATGCCGGTCCAGACAGGGTAGGCAATGCCGATGGGTATGGTTTGCGTGGCTTTTGCTAGGAGAATGGCACTTAGCACATAGAAAAAGGCGAAACCTGCTATCCAAGCCCACCACTCATTACCCACCACAGGTTTTGCTTTTCCTAGACAAAAAGTAAAGCCTGTCTCGCAAAATCCAGCGATAACAAGTATTATCCAGTTCATGCTTTGATTATTTCTTCAATTGGTTTTAGTGTGCTGAAATCAACAAAATCAACCTGCTTGCCGTATGTGGCAAGCATGGCTTTGGCTTCGGCGTTGAGCTTTTCCTCCGGCATCTTCGAGACTTTAGAGTGTAGCAGAGACATCATGATACGATGTTTGATACCTAATTTGCTATAGTTTATGGCACCTCTTAAATGGAAGAATGCCTTTTCATCATGGAAATGCTCAGGAAGCTGGTCTTTGAGAGAACGTCTTATGTTCTCGATATTTGTCTGGTCGGTAGGGTCGGCTAAACCTACAGTGGCTACAATAAGCTCCTGGTTGGGAGAAATCTTGGCTACAGTCTTCTTCAAGCCTGTCACACCACCTGCATAAAGTGCTCCAAGATAGATGATTCTATCATGGCTGTCGATGTTCTTTGCCTCTTTGTAATCGATAGCATCAATGCCTGTTATTTCAGCCAAATGTTTGGCATATCGTTTTGTTGAACCGTATTGACTGCCATAAATAATGATTTGTTTGCTCATTTATCCAACTTTTATGCGTTAAAATGCAGTTTTTCTTTCTGTAAATATTTTGAATTATAGTTATTTATATATTAATCGCTGTCTTTGTGTTTGATATCAAAAATACAATTTTTTTTGTGGATTGCGTATTGTGAATTGTAAGTGAAGAATACATTAACGATTAAACTTTTTATAAATCAGAAAAAAAGTGTATTTTTGTTGTTTGATATAGTGTGCTATATGCATGCTAATTGTCTTATTGTTAGTTGTATATATAAATATATATTAATATGAAATTAGGCAAAGTACTTGTAATTGCGTCGCTGTTGGCTGTTGTTGCGCCTATGAGGACCGTTGCACAGGAGGCATCGTTGGACACGTTGTTGAATTTTGTGCGTGACCTTTCAAACTCAAGATTTGAAGGTCGTCAGGCTGGATCGGACGAATATATGTATGCGGCCGATTATGTCATCTCAGCGTTGCAACGCTTTGGCGTGAAGCCGTACAAAGGCGAGTGGGCACAGTATTTCGAGACAGAGTATAACAAAATTGAAAACTGTACCTTCAACAGCTATGTCAATCCACAGAACCGACAGGTTTATGTCCTCGGACGTGATTTCTGCTGTGCAGGGATGACAGGTCGTGGATATGCCGACGCTCAAGTGGTTTTCTGCGGCTATGGTATTGACGCTCCGGCATTCAACGAGTACGAGAAAATCGACGCGAAGGGTAAGATTGTCATGGTGCTTAGCGGCACTCCCAATTTCCTTCCAAGCACAATAACCGACAAATATTTGCAATTGCGTGACAAGGCTCGCGCGGCGCAGGCTCACGGTGCATGTGCACTGGTGGTCGTCAATATGTCACCTACATGCCAGCCTTACGAGGTACAGGGTTCTGTCTATTCGGGTGACTTGCCTCATCTGGCTACCTTCCCCATCATTCAGCCTACCCGTCAGTGTGGCGAGATTCTGCTTAAGGATGAGCTGATGTCACTTCAGGATGCTGTCCAGAAAATTCAACAGACGCAGGAACCTCAGTCCTTCCATCTCCGTAAGAAATTTGAAATTGACGTCAACGCTCGTTACCATCCGGCAGCGTTGACAGCCAACGTTATTGGTATTTACGAGGGTTCGGACTCAAAAATGTCGGATGAATATGTCGTTGTTGGTGCAAATCTTGACGGTGTAGGAATGCAGGGAACGACATGCCTGTTTCCTGGAGCAGACGACAACGCATCGGGTGTTGCAGCTCTGCTCGAGATGGCTCGCATGTTGCAGCAGTCGCCAGACCAGCCGTCGCGCAGTGTGCTTTTCGTGTTGTTTTCGGCTGGAGAACAGCAGCACCTGGGTTCGCAGATTTTTGTGTCCAACTTCACTCCGCTTAAAGGTATAGAGGCTTTTGTCAATGTATCCTCTGTGGGGTGCGGCGACAGCATTGCGGTGCTTGGTAACAAACGCTATCCAAAGCTATGGGGTACGGCAAGAAAAGTCGACACTACATATTGTACAAACGATGTTGTCACAGGATACAAGACAATGCCGAAGGGTGACGCCGTGGCTTTCGACCATGTAGGCATTCCGTCTATTAACATCACTTGTTTCAAGGGACACAGGCATGCGCACGTGCCGAGCGACATCGTTGAGAATATCGACCGCCGTTTTATTGTGAAGGCCACGCAGTTGCTTTTCGAGACGGTTCTTGACCTTTCTTTTGGTGAGTATCAGGGCCGTTCGAATGCCTCCAGACGAGTGCGATTTGATAAATAGCCTTCAAAAGGTATAGGGTTCATGGTTTAATGTTTAATTATTCAGTTAACAATTCACCAATCACAATTCACCTGTAAATAATGTTTACGCTTTACAAAAAAGAGCTTTCTTCATTTTTTTCATCGCTGATGGGTTATCTGACCATCATTGTTTTCCTGCTGATGACAGGTCTTTTCCTTTGGGTGTTCCATACAGGATTTAATCTTCTCGACTACAAGTACGCTGGGCTCGACGGCTTGTTCGTCCTTGGCCCGTGGCTGTATCTGTTCTTGATTCCGGCAATCACAATGCGAATGATAGCGGAGGAAAAGAAGAACGGAACGATGGAGCTGTTACTTACCAAGCCGCTATCTGAGTTCAAGATTGTCTTTTCCAAGTTTCTGGCTGGTTTCACGGTTGTGGTTATCTCGCTGGTACCGACGATTGTCTACTACTTCGTTATCTACCGGCTTGGTGACCCTGTTGGCAATATCGACACCGCCAGCGTGATTGGTTCATATATCGGCCTTTTGTTCCTGGGTGCGGCATATGTGGCCATAGGCCTTTTCGCATCGTCTCTATCAAGTAACCAGATAATAGCTTTCATCATAGCTGCCTTGCTGTCTGCCGTGTTCTACTATGGCTTCGATTTCCTATACACAATGGTGCATGGCAAGCTGGCTCTGACAATGCGCTGGTTTGGAATACAGATGCACTATGAGTCTATTTCGCGCGGAGTGATTGATACTCGCGACGTGATATTCTTCTTGTCGGTAATAACGCTTTTCATCATGCTGACTCGCATGGTGCTTCAATCGCGTAAATGGAAAAAATAGTTAATCTCCACAGCACGTCATATGAAAAATAGAAAAAAACTGAATCTTCGACTATCCAATCTCCTGGAATTTCTGGCGGTACTGCTGGTGATTGTCTCAGCCAATATCATAGGCTCGATTTTCTTTACCCGCTTTGACCTCACCGCTGAGAAACGTTACACCCTTTCGGATTCGACCAAGGATTTTGTAAAGCAAATTGACGAGCAACTTATGGTGCGTGTATATCTCGACGGTGACGACCTGCCAGCTGAGTACCGACGCTTCCGCAATGAGATAAAGGAGATGCTTGAAGAGTTCCGCGCTTACAACAAGAATGTGGAGTATGAGTTTTTCGACCCCTATTCGCTTGAATCGGATACGGCTCGTATTCAATTGTATATAGAGCTAAATAAGAAGTCATTCGGCAGTGTGCAACCTCTCGTGGTATCGAAAAACGATGAGGGAAAGCAGACACAGTTGGAGATACTCCCAGCCATTGAGATAAGCTACAAGGGACGTGAAACGGCCATTCAACTGCAATCTATGGAGTTCAGTAGCACTGCATCAGTGGATGAGATTATCCGGTCATCAATAGAAAATCTTGAGTATAATTTTGTGTTGGCTGTCCACCGACTGATGCGTCCGGAAGCGGCACGTGCCCGTATCGGTTTTTTGACAGGACATGGGGAGTTGGAACGTGCTCCGATACTTGATATCCAGTTGGCATTGGTTAATGATTATATTGTTGATAATGTTGATTTAAGCAATTACATTGGAGCCTTGGCCTCGCATGTGCAGTACATGACCGACTCATCAATCCACATCAATAACCGTTATGACATACTTGTTGTACCGAAGCCTTTGCGTGAGTTTTCGGATATGGAAATCTACCTTTTAGACCAGTATGTCATGTATGGAGGCAAGGTGTTGTGGCTTATCGATGCTCTCGACGCCGACATGGATAGTCTTGCTCATCAGCCGCAGGCATTCGCTACACGACTACCGACCAACCTTGACAATCTTTTCTATAATTATGGCTTCCGTGTCAAACCGGATTTGATTATGGATTACAAATGCAGGGAAATAAAATTGATAGGTAATGATGGTAGCTGGACTCCGCATAAATGGCTGTATTTCCCGACAATTAAACCAAGATCTAACCATGTGATAGTTCGTAATCTTGACGAAATAAAGACTGACTTCATAAGCAGCATTGAATTGATAGATAATGATATTAAGAAGACAATACTTCTTTCTACTTCTGATCACGTCCATCTGAAGAATGCACCGGTTGAGATTAGGCTTTCGGAGATTGACATGCCTTTCAGCCCTCAGTTTTTCAATAAGAGGGACTTGCCTGTTGCTGTTTTGCTTGAGGGACAGTTCAAGTCACTCTTTAGGGAACGTCTGACTGAAGAATTCACCGCATTGAAACAGATTGGTTACAAATCTCGTTGTGATAAACCTACTCAGATGATTGTTGTCTCCGACGGAGATATGATTCGCAACGATTATTTCATCCGCCGACAAACCAGACTGGACGACCAACAAACAGGCGGTCTGGAACGTTTGCCACTTGGATTTGACCGCAACACTGGAGTTATGTTTGCCAACAAAACGTTTATTCTAAATGCTATCAACTATCTGGCAGGCGACGAGATGCTTATCAACGCTCGACCAAGAAAAATCATGATTCGCCGTCTCGATGAGTTCAAAATCAAGGAGAACAAGACTCGCTACCAGATTTCGGCCATCTGCTTCCCGATACTTATTGTTTTGTTAATTGCTGCCGGTGTTATAAGCTACCGTTATGTCAATTACAGAAAAGGCAAAGGAGGCAAGCCTATTCCCTTTAAAATTAAAAAGAAAAACAAAAAGTGAGTAAGAAAAACATAATAATCATTGCATCAATCCTGTTTATTGGGGTTGCCACTGTCGCTGTTGTAAAGTGTAAACATGACTCTAAGAACACCTCTAATCCCGAGATACAGACCAAAGAGGCTGCTCGTCCGGGTCCTGACGGTGTGTACAAGATTTACATGGTCGACAAGGAGAATAATCATGTGCTATTGACTTACCAGAGCGACTCTCTGTGGCTTGTAGATGAGAAATATCCTGCCAATCAGTATATGATTGAGGAAATGCTGCTCAAAACACTTGAGAATATGTGTGTCAAGAGCAAAGTCAACAATGCTGCGGTCGAGAACATAACAAAACAGATTGCCGCAAAGCATGTTAAGGTTGAGATTTATTACAGAGATTCTAAGAAAAAAGAACAATGCAAGGTGATATATGTCGGGCCTGACACTCAGGATAACATGGCTACATATATGTACCTCGAAGGTTCTGAGGAACCGTGTATAGTTCATTTGCCGGGATTCCGTGGCTGTCTGTCGCCACGCTTTGTTGTCGATCCTTATCTCTGGCGCAGCCACAACATAGTCAATTTGCCTATCCGTCAGATCTCATCGGTTGAATTGAGAATACCTTCGATGCCAGAAGAGTCGTTCTCGGTGGTTAGAGAAGGCAATGGCTTTGTGTTTAATAAACTATATCCCAAAACACGTGTCAATGGATTTGATACGGCACGTGTCGCCCAGTTATTGTCGTCGTTTACAAACCTTAATTTCGACGAGTATGCCAAGGTGGTGCCTAAGGCTGAACTTGACACGACATTCTCTCGTGAGCCGCGGACAATATTGCGTGTGACCGATTTAAAAGGTAAGACCAGAGAACTGAAGACATACATAAAGTATTCCAACCCTGACGACATATATGCTATGCCGGATACTACGATGTACAACGTTTTCGACCTCAACAGGCTATATGCAATAGTCGACAACAAGGATACGGTTCTTATTCAGTACTATATCTTCGACAACATCCTTCAACCAGCCTCGTTCTTCCTTGGCCGTGAAAAGAACTATTTCGCTAGATGAGACCTCTGATACTCATAACTAACGACGATGGTGTGGATGCCAAAGGCATACGCATTCTTGTTGATATAGCCAGACTGTATGCCGATGTTGTCGTAATGGCTCCCGAAGCTAATTCCTCAGGTTCCGCACATTCGTTCACGGGTATGCGTCCAATCAGGGCAAACACGATTTCAAAGTCACCGGAGTGTAGCATTTATTCGTGCGACGGGACACCAGTCGACTGCATAAAACTGGCATACGAGTATTTTTGCCCTCGCAAGCCGGATTTGGTGCTTTCGGGTATCAACCACGGCAGCAATTCTTCTATCAATATACTTTATTCCGGTACAATGGGAGCTGTCGTTGAGGCTTCTGTCAGTGGCTTGAACGCGATAGGATTCTCTCTCTTAGACCATAATGCTGATGCCGATTTCACAGCTGCGGTTCCGTATATACGAGATATCATTGCCGATGTACTCGCAAATGGTCTGCCCAACGAGGTGTCACTCAATGTCAATATTCCTTGTCCGTCAAATGGTATACTCAAAGGTGTAAGGGTCTGTCGCCAGTCGAGGGCACGGTGGATGGACAGCTATGAGAAAAGGGTAGACCCTCATGGAAAGGAGTATTACTGGCTTACAGGTCGTTTTGAGTGTGATGACTGCGGCCCGGACACTGATCAGTGGGCTCTCGAGAACGGATATGTATCCATTGTTCCGACAACACCAGACTATACTGATTTCCGAAGTCTTGATATCATCGCTCGTCGATTCGGTTCAAACATTTCTGCGTCATGAAGAAATATTTTTTACAAGATAAAATACAGGTCGGTCTCGTTGTATGCCTTGGTCTCGAGGTGATTACATTTGTTGTAGCATACATCGTGATTCTTTTGGCTGGCTATTCACCGTCTGAGAATGTGCGATGGTTTGCAGTGATATTTGTGCCTGTAGTGCTCGCGCTGCGCTTCTATGCCAAGCGCAAGGAGCAATTGATCGTTACCAAGACCCTTATTATCACTCTATTCATCACCTTTCTCGCATTCATGTTCTTTTTGTTAAAGACAAAAGCTCTTACACTGTGAAATACTATATCATAGCCGGCGAAGCCTCCGGCGATTTGCATGGAGGTAACCTGATGCGTTCGTTGTTAGCCCGCGACCCGTCAGCGCAGATACGCTATTGGGGTGGCGACCGTATGTTCGCTGTCGCTGCAGAGATGCCTGAGAGGTCTGCACAATGTGTTCGTCATATTCGTGACTTGGCTTATATGGGTTTTGTCGAGGTTGTCTCGCACCTCTCTGTGGTGTTGGGCAACATACGCTACTGCAAGCGCGATATTCTTGATTTCAATCCCGATATTGTCGTTTTTATTGACTATCCTGGATTCAATCTCAAGATTGCCAAGTTTACTCATTCACATGGCTTTAAGAATGTGTATTACATTTCTCCGCAGATTTGGGCTTGGAAGAAAGGCCGCATAAAACCTATGCGTCGTGACCTTGACAGCCTGTGCTATATACTTCCTTCCGAACGCAAGTTCTATGCCGAGAACTCGTTTCCACAGGCTTTATATGTAGGCCATCCTTTGCTTGATGAGGTCGAGAATTATCGTTCGCAAACACAGGAGGGCCAGCAGTCAGACAGTAATAAATTGTCTAAAGTCATTGCTCTTCTCCCTGGCAGCCGTAAGCAGGAGCTTAAACGAATGTTGCCAATTATGTTGCAACTTGCAACAAACCATCCTGAGTATTCATTCACCATTGCTGGTATGAGTTTGATTGGTGAGGAGTTCTACCGTCAATACATACCTGCGGGAGCATCGAATGTCAACATCGTTTACGACCGTACATACGACGTGCTTGCATCATCGTATGCCGCTGTCGTTTGTTCGGGCACAGCTACGCTTGAGACTGCGCTGTTCCGCGTGCCTCAGATAGTCTGTTATCAGTGCAATAAGCTTTCTGCAGCAATCGCAAAGCGTCTTATCGCCTCGCGCATCAGCTACATATCCCTCGTCAACCTCATAGCCGACCGTCCTGTCGTCTGCGAACTGATACAGGATGATTGTAATATTGACCGTCTTGAGAAGGAATTGAAGTATATAACTGTCGACAAAGAGTTGCGTGACAGGATGGTGTCGGAGTATGACCGTGTGATAGATATCCTTGGCGGCAAAGGCGCTTCCGACCGAACTGCAGAGGAAATTGAAAGAATAATGAAAGGGTAAGACTAAAATGAAAAAGTTCCTTTTCGTATTGTTTGCTTTGTGTTTTTGTGGCACTCTTGCCTTTGCCAGCCAGCCTGTCGCAGAGGATGCGCATGTAAACAGAGTGAAAATACGTCTCTTCTCCAATGTCAAGATAGAGGCTCTCTATGTATCGTTCGACCTCGGTTTGTATGACCTTTACGCCAACGATACAATGTTGCTTGACAGTAATCTTGGCGAGGGTATCTCTGTTGAGCTGAAACCTAGTACGTCAGGTGTTTACCTTTCGGTTAACGGCTATGAATATGGGACGTACAAGAACGTCGTTTTAAAAGCTACAGATACGGCATGCATTATGTGCCTCAACCCCAAAAATGTCAAGCAGCGCACCTATGAGGGGGACTTGATAGTTTCGGCTTTCGACAAAGCCAATCTCAAGATAATCAACGATGTCGCTTTTGAAACATATCTCGCTGGTGTTGTACAATCGGAGATATATGGCAACCAGAGCGATATTTTTCGTATCCAGGCTGTCATCTCACGCACTTGGTCGTTGCGAAACATGTCAAAACACAAGTCCGATGGATATAATTTCTGTGACTATGTGCATTGTCAGGCATATCAGAACCGTTGCGTTCGACCAGACATCATACTTGGCACTATGCAGTCGGCTGGCGAGACCATCGTTGGCGACGATGGCAAGCTCATCGAGACTCCGTTCCACTCCAATTCGGGCGGTCAAACGGCCAATTCTGAGGATGTGTGGCGTGCCGCGCTGCCATATCTGCGTTCCGTATCGGACACTTTTTCATATCATATGCGTCAATCTGAGTGGGTCAAGGTTATTAAGAAGGACCAGTGGCTCAACTATTTTTCCAAGACGCATAAACTTAACATCCAAAACGATTCGGTGCGCAACACGCTGCTCACTTTCGCCCAGCCTGAACGCAAGGCCAAGATCCTCGGTGTGCCACTAACTCGTGTCCGTACTGATTTTAAGCTTAAGTCCACCTTCTTTACCGTCACTACTGACGAAAAGACTGGCGATGTTGTCCTCAACGGCCGTGGCTATGGTCATGGCGTTGGACTGAGTCAGGAAGGTACAATCCGAATGGTCTCGCTCGGCATATCTTACGACTCCATCATCCGTCATTACTACACTGGTGCTCATATACATCGCGATGAGTCGGTGTCGGAAACATACGTTCAAAATTTTGTCACTGAGATAACCAAAATCATTGAGGAGGACAAAGCCAATCCAGGACAAAAGAAATCGAAAAAGGATGACTGGCTTGGTAAACTCTTCCGTGTCCGCGACAGACAGGATCGTGAAGAGGAATTCGACCCTGCTAAGCAGGAGATGGAAAGCGATTGGAAAGTGGAGTGGTAAGTTTTTTGTTTTTTTAAGAATTATCTATATAATATTTCGTCAATTAGTAAGTTATCCGCTTTTGGACATTTATTAGAGTAACATAAAGATAATTACAACAAAATTACAACAAATTAAAGGAATGAAAAAATCATTATTGCTGCTTATTCTTGCAGTTTTGACTTTTGGAGGCCTCTCGGCACAAGTGAAATGGAAAACAATTGAACAGGCCTCGACAGTGGATGTGAAATCAAATAGCAAAATGTTCTTTGTCGATTTCTCAACCTCATGGTGTGGTTGGTGCAAGAAGATGGACAAAGAGACTTTCAGTGACCCTGTCGTTGCCGCTATCCTCAACAAATACTATATCCCCGTACATTTTGACGCTGAAGGCACTTCGACGTTCACTTGGAACGGAACCAAATACAGCAATACTCAGGCCGCTGGACAAAGAGCCCAGACTCATCCTTTCACACGTGCCATTCTTGGCCAGAAGATTGGATACCCGTCGTTTGCCGTCTTCAACAAGTCGCGCGAACTGGTGCAGATTCTCCAAGGCTATCAGTCGGCGTATGACTTTTCAATGGTCCTGTGGTACCTCTGCTCGGGCGACAGCAACCGCTACACTTTCGACGAATACCGTGCCATATTCCAGGAGGAAATCAAACCAGTCATGATGAAGAAACTGGGCTTGAATAACTGATTTCCATCCAATAATTAATAAAAAAACACCACACTGAGTTTTATCTTTGTGTGGTGTTTTTTTTCGGCTAACCGGTCGAGAACCATATTAACTTACATACTGGATTTGAATTGTATAATTAATAGTATGCCTCATAACCTCCCATGCCTTGGCATATTGGACATGATGCTGTACCATTGCATTCGCCGCATACTGTAGTGTAGTCCGATGATATGTAATAGTATCCGTTGCCATCACAGCTCTGACATATACCGCTGCCATTGCAACGGAAGCATGTTTGCCAGTAAGAGTACGCTTCTACGTGTTCATCTGCTGCTTCTGCGTATTGCTCGTAGGCGACAGAATCTCCGTAATATGGATAGTCTGCTGCAGATTGTTCTTCCTGATAATAATTGTAATAATCTGTTGAGTCTTCAACTATTCTGTGTTTCTTCTTTCTTCTACGACTGCTGTCGTCGTCATTGTCTCTTAATGCGAAGAACAGAATGGCGGCGGTGAGAAGCAATCCCCCAATCACTCCGAGAACAATCCAAAGAGCTTTGTGGTTTTTCTTCTTTTCGCCATTGTCACCATTAGCGTCCATGACAGATGTCTTGCTGTTAGTCTGGACACCAGCTGCTGAGTCTCTATTATTGGTTGCACTATTGTTCACAGGAACATCATTGAGGTTGCGAAGGTCGTTCATGAATTCTTGTACAGACTGGTGTCTGTCTGCCGATTTCATTTGCATGGCTTTCATGATGGTACGGTTGGCTTCCTCAGGTATGGCGGGGTTTATCTGCTTGGGTTCAGGCATTTCGTCGGTCATACGAGAGGCGGCATCCATGGGTGTCTTGCCCGTGAGGATGAAGTAAAGCGTCGCGCCAAGAGCGTAGATATCGGTGTACGAACCTTTGCGGCTGGTGGTTGAGTATTGTTCCGTGGGAGCATAGCCGTGAGTCAATATCGAGGTCTGAGCCTGTGTCTTGTCATTCACAAATTCGCGTGCCGAGCCAAAGTCAATAAGTACTGCACGGAAGTCGCCGGTAATCATTATGTTCTCGGGCTTGATGTCGCGATGCAGTATGTGGCGTTCATGTATATATCCCACGGCTTCGGATACCTGTGCTATGTAGTTGACGGCAACCTCATAGGGTAGGGGACCTTCATCCTCGACAATCTTCTGAAGACTACGACCTTCTATGTAGTTCATCACCATGTATGATGTTCCGTTCTCGTCGAACACATCCACAACCTCGACAATGCCTGGATGGTGAAGGCCGGCAAGTGTCTGTCCCTCTTTCACGAAGGCTTGACGGTATTTTTCGTAAATCTCAATGCCGTTCTCCAAAGGCACTATTGTTCGACGTTCGTTGTCGCGCACACACCGGCCTGTCAGGAAATACTCTTTTATGCAGACATTCCTGTTCAAGGTATTTTGTGTGGCTATGTAGGTTATTCCAAAACCTCCCGAACCGATTTTCTTCAGGATGGTATATTTGCCGTTGCATAGCGTGTTGCCTGGTCCTAATGCAATGGATATTTGTGAATTGCTGCTTTCCATTATTCTAAATTGTTTTCTTCTGTTTTTGTTTCTGTCTTTTTCCCTTCGTCTGTTTCAGTTTCTTCTTTAATGCTATTATCGGTTTTGATTTCTTCTTTATTTTCTTTGACGGTTTTAGTCTCGCCTATGCCGATGTTGAAGATTGCACCTTTTTCAAGCGAACCCATGATAATTATAGGATGCTTGTTTGCATCAATCCAGCTCATAAGTTTCAGAATGTTTTTCTTTTCAACGGCGACGCAGCCAAGAGTCGGTTTTCCCGGACCTCTCCAACAGTGAAGGAATATGGCACTTCCCAAGCCAGGGATGCGTTCGGTGTTGTAGTCTATTACCATCACGTAGTCGTACAAGGCATCTTGACGAAGGAGTTTCTCTCCATTCTTACGGATTTTGCCCTGCTCATATAGCGAATTGTATAGAGAATCCTTCAAGTCATCGACCCAAATAGTGTTTTTTGTCACATTAATCTTCTCAAGTTTTGCCTCGTAATTAGGAAACTTACTGAAATACTGTCTTATTGTATACAATCCGGTAGGACTTTTCCTGTCACCCTCTCTTTTCTTGCCGTATTGAGCGAACCCTCCAGCACCGATATTTGCAGGGAAGTCGAGACTGTCTACAGCCACCCATCCGCTGTCGCTTAGTTCGAATGCCTTCAGATGTGAGGAAATGAATGATGCTTTGTCGTTGAAGACAATAATTATTTGCTTGCTGTCGCCAATAAGTGTGTCATACAGCATGACTAACGAGTCTATTATATTATCCGGCACCTTGGACATCGAAATAGTCATGTTGTTTTGGTCTTCTTCGGCTACAGAGTCTTCTATATTCTTTTCTTTCAAAGTTAATGCCAGGATAACGGGTACAACAATGATAATTGCAAGAGCCGTTAGCCCGAACAGTATGATTTTTTTCTTTTTTTTGCCGTCTATATTCATCATGTTGGCGGTTTCTTGTTAAATGCTGCGTATTAGACGTACAGCAAAAGCGTGTGTCGCGGGACTGTTGTCGCTTGCCGTTACTCCTCTGCTGTTGAAATCGAGGTTGTACGCTCTACCGCTGCTATGTTTTGTAGAACTCCAGTAGTCGCCGTCAGTTCCGACACTATTCATACTAGTGACTTTTCGCCATCCTGCTGCAGGCAGGAATATAGCACCGGAATGTTCCATATTGTTCCAGTTTGTCAAGTCGTAGGATGAATATCTGTAATTATAACCGTCCAGCGACCAGTTGTCGGGCAGGATTATCACACCGGCAACGCCGTTGACAGTGGCATACCACCATTTCTGGCTTGCGTTGTCGCGTCGGTTGAACAGATAGTTCCACTCATCCTTTGAGGGTGTTCTCCAGTCGCCGCCGATGCCTTCGGAACCCCAGTCGTCGAAATATTCGTAGTCTCCATAATCATTATTGGTGTTTCTTGTCGGATTGCTGCCTGTTCCCCATCCGAAAAGGTCTATCCAGCCGCTGTATGAGTCGGAGATGTATTGGTTGTCATAGCCAATATAGGAGTACTGGTATGGTGCAAAACGCCATTTCCCTGACGATGGTTGATATTGCAGATTTCCGGGTGCAAATTCAACTCTCTCATAATCGCCCAATGAGAAATAGGGTCTTTCACTCTGGGCTATCAATTCAACGGTGTTGTCTGTGTCTTCGGATTTGTTTTCGCCTTTTATAGTATCATCCTGCTCGGTTTTTGCTTTCTTCTTGTGATGTCCAGATGAAGAGCCTCCACCGTTTTGTAGCAGCAAGAACACTATCAATCCTATCAGTACCGCCGCGCCGGCACATATTGCGATAATCATTCCGGCATGGCTTTTCTTGGATTCCTGTGGTTGCATCATGGTTTTTTGCGATGATCCAGAGGATGCGCCCTTTATTTTTGTAGCTCTGGTTGCTGTAGAGGGTTTGATGTTACGCAAATCATCCATGAATTCGCTCATTGACTGGTGCCTGTCTGCAGCTTTCATCTGCATGGCTTTCATGATGGTGCGGTTGGCCTCGTCGGGAATTGACGGATTGAATTGCTTAGGTGCAGGCATTTCATCGGTCATACGTGCAGCTGCGTCCATGGGCACTTTTCCAGTAAGGACGAAATAGAGTGTGGCTCCAAGGGCATATATGTCGGTGTACGAGCCTTTACGGCTGGTTTTGGAATATTGTTCGGTGGGTGCGTAGCCGTGTGTTAGAATAGAGGTCTGAGCTTGAGTCTTGTCGTTTACAAACTCACGTGCCGATCCGAAATCGATGAGTATTGCACGGTGTTCGCCAGTGATAATGATGTTTTCGGGCTTGATGTCGCGGTGCAGGATGTTCCGTTCGTGTATGTATCCCACGGCATCAGCCACTTGCGCTATATAGTTGACAGCCTCAGGGTATTGTAGCGGACCGTTTTTCTCGACAATACTTTGTAGTGTGTTTCCTTCTACGAAAGGCATCACCATGTATGATGTGTTGTTCTCGTCAAAGATGTCAATAACCTCAACAATGCCTGGATGCCTTAGGCCGGCTAGGAGCTGAGCTTCTTTGACGAAAGCTTTGCGGTATTTCATGAACATTTCATCGTCAACACCCTGTAACGTTATTGTTTTCATGTTGGTGTTGCGCATGCAATAGCCAGAAAGGAAATATTCCTTGATGCACACAATTCTGCCAAGACCGGATTGTATTGCGCGATAGGTAATGCCAAAGCCGCCTTCACCTATCTTTTTCTCAATTGTATATTTCCCGTTGTTCAACGTGGTACCGGGACTCAAATGTCTGACAGACGACATATTGTTGTCTTGCATAAAGTATTGTATTTTAAATTTATATATGGAAGAATCGCAAATTCTTCGTTTTAGTAAACTCTTGCAAATTTACAAGTATTTTTGGAAATAAGCACAAAACAGTGTGATTTTTGATAATCAGGCGCCTCACATGACTAATCCATTGTCTCTGCTATCTTGTCTACATTCATGCTGCGTGCACTTGCATCGAAGATGTCTTTGTACAGTCCGCCTTGACTGTAAACCTCTTTAGGCGTTCCACATTGTTCCACATGTCCTGTGTCTAGAACGTAGATGTTGTCGGAATCGATAATTTGGCCAATATTATGTGATATAACAATGACGGTCCGACCTTTCTTGATGTTGTCGATGCTGGCTTTTATTTGCTCAGTAGCAATGGCATCGAGGCTTGCCGTTGGCTCGTCAAGGAAGATGATTGGCGGGTTTTTAAGGAACATACGTGCGATGGCGATGCGCTGCTGTTGTCCTCCGCTCAGTTGAAGAGCTTGTGATTGGAATCCGTCAGGCAGTGCAACAATCTGGTCGTAGATGTACGCTTGTCGTGCAGCATACTCAACCTCTTCGTGTGTGGCATTGGGTTTGCCGTAGCGGATATTCTCTTCAATGCTGCCGCTGAAGATGTGGTTCTTCTGTAATACAAGGCCTATGTTGTCGCGCAACGCCGTCGTGTCCCAGTCGGACAGCGGTATTCCGTCGAGTGTAATGGTGCCGCTGTCAGGCGTGTAGAATTTGTCCAAAAGGTTTACAATGGTACTTTTGCCAGCTCCGCTCAGTCCCACCAGCGCTGTTGTCTCGCCGGCACGTATGTCCATCGTAAGGTCGCGGATGGCGTGAGTGCCGCTGGGATAGGTGAATTCAACATTTCTCAGTTTGAAATCGCCTCTCACTGTGTCAGGCTTGTATTTGCCACTCTCTTCCACCTCTTCTTCGGCCTCTAGGATGCCGAAGAATCCTTCGGCGTAAATCAGTGCGTCGTTCAGGTCATCATAGATGCGGTGTAGCTGCCGTATCGGTGCACTGACATTGTTGAAAAGCAGCACGTGGTACATAATCTTACCTATGGTCATTCCTGGGTAGTCGGTTAGAACAAGATAAGCGGTGAGAATAATAATCAGCACTGTGCCAATCTGTTCTACAAAGCTCTTCAGGCCTTCGAACAGGAACGATATGCGGCGTGTCTTCATCTGTTGGTCGGTCGACTGCTCCTGAATGGCGGCCTGTCGTGCAGCTTCAACTCCTTCGCGGTTGAACGACTTGATGACGCCGATGCTCTCTATGATGTTCATTATGCCGTTGTTCAACGCCTGATGGGTGCCGAAGACATTGCGGCGCCATCCTTTCATGCGTTTTCCTTGACGTGCAGTAATGAAGAAATAGACAGGAATAATCGCCATAGCCACTAATCCAACGTAGACATTGGCGGCGAACATCAGCACCAATGCAAGAATAGCACTGGTAAATAGTGGCAGTATGTCGATGAAGAAATTCTTGACGGTATTGCTGAGGCTCATCACTCCGCGGTCGATGCGTGTCTGCAGCTTTCCTGGCTCGTTGCCGTCGGCACTGAAAAAGGCCATGCGGAAACTCAACATGCGGTCGACAACACGCAGCGACAAATCCCGACTTACATTGATGCGTATCTTCTCACCAAAAAGACGTTGTCCGAAAGTGATGATGGCAGCCAACACTTCCTTGCCAAGCAACACAACGCTTACGATAAGCAACAATCTGGCTGCTTTCCCCCATGCGAAGCTGCCGTTGTGCAACAGGCTGTTGATGGAGTCAACGGCACGGTCTAACACTATGGCGTTGACTTGCGACATCGTGGCCCCGAGGAACGTAAGTGTCAGGGTTGCTATAAGCAGCCATCGGTAAGGCAGCACGAACGGTGTCAGTTTCTTGAGCAGACCACCAATGCCCATTTTTGAATTGTCGTTTCCCATCAGTTTGTTATATTATTTCAGACGCACTCTCGGGTCGAGTATGCCGTATAGAATATCTACAATGATGTTAATGATAACCAGTAGGATGCATACAAACAAGATGGCTCCCATTACAACAGGAAAGTCGTATTTTTCAAGGCCGTCGACAATCACCACACCCATGCCTTTCCAGTCGAAGACATATTCCACAAAGACTGCTCCGGCCATTAGCCCAGCCAGCCAGCCTGATGCTGAAGTGACTATGGGGTTCAGTGCGTTGCGTAGGGCATGACGGAAAACGAGTCTCCTGTATGGCATTCCTTTTGCACGTGCTGTACGGATGTAGTCCTGCGAAAGGGCTTCGAGCATCGAGTTCTTGGTTAGCTCAATGAGTACGGCCAATGGTCTGATTCCCAATGTTAGAGCGGGCAGGATGAGATTCTTGATATCAATATATTCGCCACATCCATAGTCGTCGACGGTGTATAGGTTCCCGAACATGTTTAGATGCGTAATGTCGGCAAGTACAAAAGCGAAGAACCATGCTATCAGTATCGCTGCGAAGAATGAAGGCAGTGACATGCCGAGTGTGGAAAGGAATAGTGTCAGCTTGTCTATCCATGAATCTTTGTAAAGGGCGGAGAGAACCCCGAGTAGCACACCCAACATGAATGCGAAGGTCATTGCCGTAAGTGCTAGTATTGCTGTTTGAGGAAATGCCGTCAGTATGACATCCGACACCTTGCGTTTTGTCTGGTAGGATCGCCTCAGATATGGGGCTTTGACAACGACAGAAGTTGTGCCTACTTTCAGTATTGTGCCGTAGGGCTCGTATTTTTCAGGGTCGAGATAGTAGTAGCTGTCGGCATCGGAATTGTTATGGAACGATATGGGAGAAAGGTCGTTGAGGTAGGAAACGAATTGTTGCCCAACGGGTCGGTCGCGTCCGAGATCGCGATTGATTATCTCAATACTCTCTGCATCTGCACGTTGTCCCAACATCATTCTTGCAGGGTCGCCAGGCAGTATGTTGAACAGGAAAAAGACCAGTGTCACCACGCCAAGTATGACGAGGAATCCGTAAAAAAGCCTTTTCCCTATGTAGCGCAGCATGTCTGTTTATTTATGAAGGCCATGTACAACTGATTTCTTGGCGACGAAATCTTTCAGATAGAAAGGTTCGAAATAAGCCACATCCTCAAATTCGCCTTTTTGCACCTTGGCTTCAGCCAGTTCGGCCATGCCTGCTGCCGAAATCTGGAAGCTTGTATCGTACAATGCATTGGGATGGATGCTCAATAGTTGCCGTGTTTTCTCGGCTCCGTCACCGATAAAGGTGACGGTCGACTTATTCAGCCAGTTGTCGTATATGCCGGCTTCAATGACCTCGGCTGTTGTTTCCTTGACAACACCATCGCGGCTGTATATCGCTGTGTAGCATTCCATTCTCCGTGCGTCAATCATTGGGCAGACAAGTCCATTGTAGTCGGGGTGCAGGTGGAAGTAGTAGGCCGCCATGTTTTGCATTGTAGGCACTGCAAGCAATGGTTTGCCAAGAGCATAGCATATTCCCTTGGCACTGCTTACGCCTATGCGCAGGCCTGTGTATGAGCCTGGCCCTGACGACACACAGACGGCATCGAGAGTGTTCATGGCCAAACCTGTCTCTTTGAAGATTTGTTCGATGAAGACTGACAACCGCGAAGAATGTGCGTTGGGCTCATCGCTGTGTATCTCGGTCAATAGCTTGCCGTTGCGCTCAAGAGCAACCGAACATATTTGTGTTGCTGTCTCTAAAAGTAGGATATTCATTATCTGAACCAGTATTTGTATAGTGGCGACTCTTTATTCAAGTATTTCTTGAGTTTTGATTTCTTCAGCTGGACATCATGACAGCCTACAGAGCGAGGACCGATTTCGTATAGTTCATAGTAATATACCAACCCTTTGGGTGTCACATCAAAACAGCTGTTTGGAATAACTTGTTTCCAGTCTATCTCTTTCTCAACACCCTCCATTAATCCTAACTCCGAGGGGTTTTTCAACATTCTTTTCAATTCGGTCCGCAACATTTTTGCAACTTCATGAAAGGTCGCATCGTAGTTCTCGCTCTTGAATATGTCTTTTTCTGTCAGTAGATGACCTGTTTTTCTGTCGAAAACAAAATATTTGGTATATTGAACTTGTGATGGCCCACCTGTGTATTCAATCTTTCTGCCGCGAAACGACAGCAGTTCATCGCTTACGGTATAGGGGACAACGGTTACTTCATATTCCCACCAAAAATCAGGTTGCCAGTCTTTTAATGTGTATCCCTCACTTATGATATAATTGTAAAATGATTCATAATCGGGGAATTCACTGCGTAAGCTGTCACAGAAGTCTCGGATAGTCTCTTCTGTGCTTTTGCCCCTGTAGTATGGATAAAGCATGTAATCCAGTATGGTATCTTTTATCCTGTTAAAAGCAGTCTGTTCGTCAGTGTTGAGATAATTGGCTTTCGGGAGATCTATATCAATGTCGAATCTGACGCCTAATGTGTCTGTAGTTTTCTCTAAAGGATCTTCTTTATATTTATACGAAATGAAACTCAGTGAGCAATTCTGTTTTGAGCATGCCCCGGCAATCAGTGCCAGCAAAAAAAAACAAATAAGGTTGTTCTTTTTCATATCGTTTACCGCATGTCAATTATTTCGACTTTGGGATTGTTCGACTTCGAAAAAGTGAAGTCACTGTCGCTTGTCTTGACTCCCGATTTGAAATTGCTAACCTTGTATTCGCCGCACGAGCCGTCGTAGTTGTGCATCTCCATGCTCTGGATGATTCCGCTGTTGGCATTGATTTTCAGGCGTATTTTGTAGTAGCTTTTCGATTTCTTGGGCGTCATATCGATTATTGCAGTGCCGTCTTTCTCTTGTCTTATGAACTTGGCCTTGAAGTTTTTGCCATAGTTGGCGAGAATGCTTGCCGGATTCAACAGGTCGTCCTCCGAAGAGCTCATCTTGTTGATTACCACCTCGTCGACCTCTTTGTTCCAATGCCATGTAGAGTTGCCGTCGCAGTAGATGACATTCTCGTCGAAATCGACGCGGTATTTGCCTTTGTTGTACAGCACATCGGCTTTCATCTTGCCGGTCTCTTTCTTGTTCTGGTCTTTGCTAATCATTGTCACCGAGAACGATACTGCTCCTGCATTGATTTTCTGCGAAGCTTTCTTCAGTATTTTCTCAGCGTTTTCGTCGACGTCACCTTTCGAGGTGTGTGTTATCTGTGCCAAGGCTGGCATTGCGAATGCAGCCATCAGCATTAAGGTCATCAACTTTTTCATCGTGGTTTTTATTAATCGCGTACAAATAACGACAATATAGATGAATTATTGTTGCATTATACTTTACAGGCTTCGCAGCCATTTGATTTCTTCAGCCCATCGGGTAGGGTCGGGTGTCTCAAGGATTATGGGTATGTCGTCGAAGCGTGAGTCGTGCATGAAGCGTGTGAAGAAGGCCTTGCCTAGGAATCCCTCGCCCAGCACCTCGTGGCGGTCTACGTGGCTGCCTGCATTTTTCTTGCTGTCGTTGAGGTGAATGGCTCTGAGGTACTTTTGTCCAATCAGACGGTCGAACTCCTCAAAGCAGAACATGTAGCCCATCTCGGTCGAGAGGTCATAACCTGCTGCCAATGTGTGGCATGTGTCGATGCAGACGCCCACGCGGCTCTTGTCGTCGATACCGTCGATGATGCGGGCAATATGCTCGAATTTCCATCCAAGGTTAGTGCCCTGTCCGGCGGTGTTCTCGATGACTGCCGTCACGCCTTCAGTCTTCGAGAGTGCAAGGTTCACCTCTCTTGCTATCTGGTCGAGACATTCCTCCTCGCTTATCTTGTTCAAATGGCTGCCAGGATGGAAGTTCATCAGTCTCAGACCAAGTTGTTGGGCGCGCTGCATCTCGTCGAGGAATGCCGCACGGCTCTTTTGTAAAGTCTCTTCTTCTGGCGAGCCGAGGTTGATTAAGTAGCTGTCGTGCGGCAGCACCATCTCAGGCTTGAAACCTCTGTCGACGAGCAGGGCTTTGAAACCGTCGATTTCAAGTTGTGCCAGTGGTTTGCTCACCCAGCTGCGCTGATTTCTTGTAAACAAAGCAAAAGCGTTGGCTCCGATGGCCTCGGCATTGAGTATGGCGTTTCCCACGCCGCCGCTTGCGCTCACATGCGCACCGATGTATTTAGTCATAGTCATTTATTGATTAAATAGTCAAAATATGCAATTACCAGTCTCTTCTGTACATCTTCGTAGCTGAATTCGAAAGTTTTTGGCATTAGGGCACAGAGGTGACGGTAGATGTTCAGGTTGAAATTGTCTCTTCCGTCGAAATAGTATGGTAGCTCAGGTCCAAATCGCCAGATGCTTACGAATCTATGTTTATTGTTTTTTAGTGTGATGTCTATTCTTATACTAAAGGGATCATCCGTTCTGATTAGTATGATGTTTGTGTCTTTATGAGTTTCGTACTGTGTTGTCAGCCATTGGTCGAATTTTCCCAATGTGACTTGGTCTTTGTAGAGGTCGAAAAGGTAGGCATGACCATATCTTTTGCGGATAGAGCGTCGGGTAATGTATTTGTGTAGTGTCTGTTCCGTAATACCAAGGTCAGCGGCAGTGGTAGGACGGCATACACCGATTTCAGCCATCAGGCTGTTGAGGTGCAGCCATGCAACACTGTCCATTGTGGTGGTCTTGGTACGTTTGGCTTTTCTTTCCAGCAACATCTGTCGGCCATCTTCCCATATCATATAATCGATCCAGGCTTCGGGCGGAAAAACAATTTCACGGTCCTCGATATTAGGTTTCCAATCGATGTAACTATTTCTCTCGATAATTTTGACACTGGTTACCGTTTCTCCACAAAAGGTTATTGTATGCTGTGCCATAGCCTTCGTTGCGAGCGTGGCCATGCATACTAAAATGAATAATAAAATGTTCCTTCTCATTTCTTTAAACTCTTTTTCTGGGTTGGATTCTCTTTTTGATGATTTGTTACTTTCTGTTTCATAAGTAACATTTCAGAGAATAAAATTACACATAGATGAAAAAAAGCGTCTTTTCGTGAAGATTCTATCAGAGTTTTCTGGTTGCAAAGATACACAAAAACTGCGACTTGGTAAAATAATTTTGGTTTTACCATAAAAAGTATGTACTTTTGTACTTTGAAAGAAGTAACCGCCTGCTTTATGCTGGTAAATGTAATACAATTAATTATCGCTTGACAATGAACGAGTATATAAAGAATTATATTGAGGAGCGGAAGAGGAAGATATCGGAGTCTAATGAACAAGACTTTAAAGAGAAGGTAGTACGCTTGGCTACAGAATTGGAAATAGGTGAGAAAGAGTATACTGAGGAATCTGGCTTTGCTTGTGAGGGGTATCCATACTATGATGGAGAGAAGAGACGGTATTATCGCTATAACCTTGGTGATGTGACTAAAGAAGAGTATGAGCAACTCCTTGAATATGCGCCAAAGAAAAAGGCAACTGTTAAACGTGCAGAATTAAGCAAATGGTATGTCTTTGCCATGGTTGTGCTTATAACCAATATTATAGGTCTTTTTGTTGTTGTCATTGCAGCATTAGCCTCCCAAGATTTGGTTTTGCTTGGCTGTGGAATTGGAGAATTTTTCTTTGTCGGCCTTATGTGTGCTGTGGTCCAGTTGCTTGCTGGTATTAAACAGAAGGTTGACAGTTAGAGGAGTAGTGCTTTACTGAATAACAACTCCATGAAAAAGGCGGCTTTGTTTTGTTACAAAGCCGCCTTTTTACGTTATTATGCAAATGCTTATGCTTTCAGCAGGAAATCGATATTGCTGCGGAGGCCGTATTCTTTGGTGTTTTCCATCTTGGTCTTGAAGACCTTCATCTTGTTGGGCTTGCCGATGAGTTTCAACTTGCCGTTCTCAAGCAGGAGGGCGGTCGCTTCGCGGATGGCGGCGACGGTGGCCTTGGGGTTCACCATGATATATTCTTTTAGACGGTCGTCGCGGGTTTCGCCACCATGCTTCGGGTCGAAGAAGTCGGTGTAGTGCGGGTTGATCTGGAACGGCACGATGCCCATGCAGTCGAACGATGCTGGCATGACGATAGGCACGTCATTGGTGGTGCATAGTGTTGGACCAGCCACGTTAGATCCGGCGCTCCAGCCCATATAGGGCATGCCGTCGAAAGCGCGTTGGCGGATAGCCTGCATCAGTCCTGTGCGCTGTAGTTCCTTGACCAAGTGGAATGTGTTGCCACCGCCCACGGCCACGCAATCTGTCTCGTACACAGCGTTGATGGGCAATGCCTTGTGGTGCACGCTGGTGAGCTTTACGCCGAACTCTTTGTATACGGCAGCCACCTTCTTTTCGTAAGCATCGTAGCTTTTGGTCAAGCCGCCTTCAGCCAAGCTTACACCAGCGTAAGGGATAAATAATACATTCTTGACATTATGACGTTTGCAGAAATCCGCAATCATATCTTTGCACCATCCCAAATAGGCTTCGCCACGCATGGTGGAGTTGCTAATTAACAGTAAATTTCTTTTATCCATGACTTTTTGTTTTAAATAATTACAAATCCAATGTAGCGTAGGTGGCGTTTTGTTCTATGAATTCGCGGCGCGGTGGTACGTCGTCACCCATCAGCATGCTGAATGTACGGTCGGCGCTGGCGGCGCTGTCGATGGTTATCTGGCGCAACTGGCGGTTTTCCGGATCCATGGTGGTTTCCCATAGCTGCTCGGGGTTCATTTCACCAAGACCTTTGTAACGCTGTACATGGACTGCCGTTTCCTTGCCTCCGCCTAGCTCGTCAATGGCACGTATGCGGTCCTCTTCGGTCCAGCAGTAGACGTTCTTCTTGCCTTTCTTGACAGAATAGAGTGGGGGAGTGGCCAAGTAAACGTAACCGTTCTCGATAAGCTCAGGCATGTAGCGGAAGAAGAAGGTCAGCATCAGAGTGTCGATGTGCGAACCATCGACATCGGCATCGGTCATGATGATGACTTTGTGGTAGCGCAGGCCATCCATATTGAGTGCCTTGCTGTCCTCGTTGGTGCCGACCTTGACACCAAGGGCGGTGTAGATGTTTCTGATTTCCTCACTTTCAAAAGCTCTGTGCTGCAGCGCTTTCTCGACGTTGAGGATTTTGCCTCGCAGTGGCAGGATGGCTTGGAATCGACGATCGCGACCCTGTTTTGCACTTCCGCCAGCCGAGTCACCCTCGACGAAGAATATCTCGCATACAGACGGGTCTCCATCTTGGCAGTCAGCCAGTTTTCCAGGCAGTCCGCCGCTGCTGAACACTGTGCCGCGCTGCACCATTTCGCGGGCCTTGCGTGCGGCCTGGCGTGCACGGGCTGCAAGGATGACCTTCTCGACGATGGTTTTGGCCTCGTTGGGATGCTCCTCAAGGTAGTTCTCGAGCATCTCGCTGACGGCACTGTCGACGGCACCGCGTACCTCGGTATTGCCGAGTTTTGTTTTTGTCTGTCCTTCGAACTGGGGTTCAGCTACTTTAACGCTTATGATAGCGGTAAGACCTTCGCGAAAGTCGTCGCCGCTGATGTCGACCTTGGCTTTGGCCAGCATGCCGCTCTTGTCGGCATAGTTTTTCAGTGTACGTGTCAAACCGCTACGGAAGCCGGTGAGGTGGGTGCCGCCCTCGTGGGTATTGATGTTGTTGACGTAGGAATGCAGGTTCTCGCTGAACGAGGTATTGTACTGCATGGCTATCTCGATGGGTATTCCCTGGCGTTCGCCTTCAATGTAGATGCATTCAGGCATGAGGCGCTCGCGGTTCTCGTCGAGGTAGGCGATGAAGTCCTGCAGACCTTTCTCCGAGAAGAATTTCTTTTTGAAGGTCTCGCCCTGTTCGTTCTTGTTGCGGCGATCCTCAATGCTAAGCTCGATGCCTTTGTTAAGGTAGGCCAGTTCGCGCAGGCGGTTTTCAAGTGTGTTATAATCGTATTCTGAAACGGTGAAGATCTGCGGGTCGGGGTGGAAATGGATGCGAGTTCCGCGTTTGTCGGTCTCGCCTACTTGCTTGACGGGATAGAGGGGCAGTCCGCGGCTGTATTCCTGACGGTAGATTTTGCCGTCGCGGTAGACTTCGGCGGTCATGTGGTCGCTGAGGGCGTTGACGCAACTTACGCCCACACCGTGGAGACCACCTGACACCTTGTACGAGCCCTTGTCGAACTTGCCGCCGGCGTGCAGTACGGTCATGACGACCTCGAGGGCCGAGCGGTGCTCTTTCTCGTGCATGTCGACAGGGATGCCGCGGCCGTTGTCCTCGACAGTTATGGAGTTGTCCTCCTCTACGGTGACATATATCTTGGAACAGTAGCCGGCCAAGGCCTCGTCTATCGAGTTGTCGACCACTTCGTATACCAGATGGTGAAGACCTCTGAAGTTGACATCGCCGATGTACATGGCGGGGCGCATCCTTACGGCCTCCAAACCTTCAAGCACGGTGATGTTATTGGCACTATAATTCTCTTGTTTCGAAATGTTTACTTCGTCGCTCATTGTATCTTTACTTTTTATTTTGAATTTGCAAAAATACGTTTTTTTCATCAATTGGTAACGCTTTTGTTTTCAATAATTATCAACAAATGGTGAAAAAATATTTTATATTTACAAGTTGTTGATTTTTAGCTTTTAAATTGCAGTTTTGTGTGCTTTTGTCCTGACAGGCCTGCCTTGCGCGCGTGCGCTATTGTTTTATTTTGTTATCTTTGCAGTTTGAAAAATAGTGATTTAATGTCGAGGAAACTGCTGATAACGTTGGTAATGAGTATGTTCCTGTCGACGGTTTCCGCTCAGGAATTCCGTTGTGGGGTTTCTGTCAACTATCAGAAGCTGCAGAGCACTACACAGCAGTACGAGACAGGCGACATCAAGATTTTCGAAACAATGAAGCAGTCCATAGAGGAATTCGTCAACAACCGTCGATGGACTAACCTTGAACTTGAACAGAACGAGAAACTCGACTGCTCTATTAGCCTGATTCTTTCTGAACGCACCTCGGCAACCGATTTCAAAGGCCAGCTCTCCATTCAGCTCCGCCGTCCGGTGTACAACTCCAACTACACTTCCGGTATTCTTAACTATATGGAAAACAATGACCTGATGTTTTCCTACAACGAGACCCAGCCTCTTGAATTTGACCCTAACACGTTCTTCGACAACCTCTCGTCGACGTTGGCTTTCTATTGCTACATTATGCTTGGCATGTACTTCGATTCGTACGGCCCCAATGGCGGCGAGCCATTCTTTGAGATGGCGCGCACCATTTCACAGACAGCCGGTACGACCTCATATAAAGGATGGCGCTCTGGCGACAGCCAGAAGGCTCGCTATTGGTTTATGGAGAACCATACCAACTCGGCTTATGAGGCTCTGCACAGCGTGTATTATTACTACTACCGTCTTGGTCTCGACATGATGACCAAGGACCAACCGACGGCCCGCAAGAACATTATTCAGGCTCTGCGTTACCTGCAGCAGGTGCACAAAAAACGCGCCAACCTGTTGTCGGTGACTCAGTTCGTCGATGTCAACATGTCCGAGATTGTGTCAATATTCACCCCCGCTCCTGCCGATGAGCAGAAGGAAGTCTATATGATTATCAAAGACATTTCGCCCATCAACGTCACTAAGATGCGAGACTGGAACGTCAAGTGATGTCGGCGACCGCAATGAAAATAAAATATCAAAAATAAAAGTAACTGTCATGACACAAATACCAATACAGAAAGAGGTGATAGACCGTATCGCCGCCGAAAACAAGATACAGAACCCTGGAAAGGCCAGCATCCGTGAGATGCGCAAAATGATTCAGGACGTTGAAAAGGAAACGGGAGTCCGTTTCGTAAAGATGGAGATGGGCATTCCTGGTCTGCCGGCTCCTAAGGTGGGTGTAGAAGCCCAGATAGAGGCCTTGCGCAACGGCGTGGCATCCATATATCCCGAGATCTATGGAACAGCTGACTTTAAAAAGGAGGCATCCCGCTTTGTCAAAAACTTCCTCGACATCGACGTTACCCCGGATTGTTGCGTTCCTACCGTGGGATCCATGCAGGCCGGTTTTGCTTCATTCTTGACCCTGACCCGTTATGATGCCAAGAAGACCAAGGTGCTCTTCATTGATCCTGGTTTCCCTGTCCAGAAACAGCAGTGCCGTGTACTGGGCATCCCGATGAAGGCTTTTGACGTCTATGAATACCGTGGCGACAAACTGCGTGACAAGCTAGAGGAAGAACTCAAGGACGGCGATGTGGCATGTCTTATCTACAGCAGCCCCAACAATCCTGCATGGTTCTGCTTCACCGAACACGAATTGCAGATTATCGGTGATATGGCCAACAAATACGGTGTTGTCGTTATGGAAGACTCCGCCTATTTCCTGATGGATTTCCGCAAGGACTACAGTGTGCCTGGCCAGGCTCCTTTCCAACCTACAGTTGCAAAGTATACAGACCGCTATGTCATCATGATTTCAGGCTCCAAGAGCTTCAGCTACGCAGGTGAGCGTATTGCCATGATGGTATGCAGTCCCAAACTGTTCAACATGGAGTGTCCCGATTTGGCTCGCTACTACAGTCAGACTCAACTTGGTCGTGCTCTTATTTTCGGCACTCTCTATTGCCTTTCGAGCGGTACCGCCCACTCTGTACAATATGCCATGGCGGCCATGCTGAAAGGCGCCAACGACGGCACGTTCAACTTTGTCAAGGATATAAAGGAATATGGCGAAAAAGCCGGTATCATGAAACAGATGTTCACCGACAACGGATTCTTCATCGTTTATGACAAGGATATGGGCGAGGATATCGGTGACGGATTCTATTTCACCTTCTGTTATCCTGGCTATGACGGTGTTGAACTCCTCAACGAACTTATCCGTTACGGTATCAGTGCTATCAGTCTTGACATCACTGGAAGCCACAAACAGGGTATCCGCGCTTGTGTGGCATTGGTTCTTCGCGACCAGTTCCCCGACCTCAAAGTCCGTCTGGAGAAATTCCACGCAGACCATCCTGTGAAGTAAACTTTACTTGGTCTATATTAATAGCAGGCGAGGCACCTGTGTACCATCTTATGGAACGCGGATGCCTCGCCTGCTATTATTGTTTATTGCCGAAAAACGGATGCTATAATTTTTTGATGATCTTGGTTGTGGTTGTTTCTGTGCGAAGCAGATAAATGCCGTTGGGCAGGTGGCTTATGTCAAGCCGGGTTTGGCCGTCGGTGGCGTTGGCGGTGAGCAGTAGGCGGCCCATGATGTCGAACATCTGGATGGTGCCTGCTGCCGACTCGATGGTCAGCGTCGTGCTTGCCGGGTTAGGGTAAGCATGCAAGGCTGTCGACGGCTCAGGTGTGTCTATGCCTACGTTTGGGTCGTGCTCGTAGCATCCGATGTCGACGCGGCCGTTGCGGAAGCGGTTGTTTCCTTCGATGTCGCGGATGAAGACGCCGCTACGCACGGTGTCGCCGGCGTCGACCAGCGGAGAGAGGCTGCTCAGCTGCCAGTCGCCCATGACGGCTGCGGGTCCGCGTGTGGTGTCGGGATTCATAAAGAACGGGCCGTTGCCTGTCAGCGGTCGGTTTTCATGACTTAGGCCGATATTGCTGTTGCTGTCGTTGTCGAAGCCTTCGATGGCGCAGAATCGGAAGTTGGAACGGTTGCTGTCGGACACTTGCATATCGTTGTTCCACATTATGCAGTTGCGTATAGTTATTCCATCAGAGATGAGGCCGTAGCCGTGATTGCCCACCATGTCGCAGTTGGTCATGGTACCGCCAGTCACGGTGGCACCGAAGGCATTGTTGTGGACAATCAGGTTGTTCTTTGTGTTGCCGTCTCTCATGATGAGACCGCCGCACATGTTGTTGCGTATAATGCTGTTGATTACACTGCCTTCGTCTACATATACGGCTGCACCATCGGGGCCAGCATTGTTGTTCTCGAAGGTGCAGAACTCGAGTGTTGCCTTTTCTCTCACAGTGATTGCCGATGCGTTGTCGGCCATACCGTCGGCGAAGGTCATGTTGTATATCTTTAGATCGTGCGACAGGGCTCCTTGTAGTGTGGCCACTTGTCTCTCGCCGCGTCCGCTAAGGATGCTGGGGGCGTTGCCTGCCTGACGTTCGTTAATGGATTGTTCTGTTCCGTTGAATCCGCCGTAGGTTGTTGTACCGTACATGAAAGTGAATGCCGAAGTGGAGTTGGTATCACCGTAGTAGGTGCCGCTTTTTACCCATATCTGTCCACTTTTGTACATGCCGCGAATTTTCAGTGCGGCCTCGAGGTTGGGGTTTGCGTTTCTCCACGAGGAGCCGTTGCCTGTACCGTCGGAGGCAATATATATCGTGTCGAGGTTGGCACCCAGTCCACAGGGTACTATATTGAATACGCAGGCTTGGTTTGACGAGAAACCGTTAACAGACGACAGTGAATAGAAGCCGTCGCCCGAGCCGCTCCAGCCGAAGTTGAAGTGGTACTTGTTGCCACGGTAACCATCGCACACAAAAGCGTGGCCGCCGCTGTTGCTACTGCCACTGTAATATACTGGTCGTCCGAGTTTGAGGTCATGGTGCAGTACCGAGTCCCAAATACCGTTTGTGGCAGGTCCTTTGGCCATATAGATGCTGTTCGTGTATCCGAAATACTTGAGGGCGTTGGGGACGTCGTTGCTGTGAGCTCCACTACCGGTGGTATGGTTGGGATTTTCATATTCCATGTCGACTGCCACTCCACAGTGGTAGCAAAGTAACGAGACGGCATGCCGTTGTGCAGCTGACGAGTAGCTGTTTACGCGGATTGGCATTTGGCTGAAGTCGTAATATGCCGAGTCAAAATCGGCCGACAGCTCGCCATATGTCCTGTGCGAATAGCTGTGGTGGTAGAATCCCACGTTTGGATAGCAGTGGTAGCGAATTATCTGTGCCATGGCAGTGGCTACGCATCCTGTAACGCAGCGTCCGTTATAGGCTTCGCTCCATTCTGGACAATAGTCGTTATAGCCTGTGCCTTGATCCCAGCGTGTTTCCACAAGTGCGTTCACTGTGTCGCCAGATTTAGTGGCATAGAATTGTATGTCTTTGTTTCTTAGAGCATCCCATTCTTTGCTCCATTGCTGTTGATCTTTTTTGGAAATGCCTTCTTTTGATGTGGAGCTGAGATAGGCATCAACATCGCTCGAATAGCCTTCAAGCCAGCCGCGCAGATTGTCGGGTATGCGGTTGCGGTTGTAGGTGCCGTTGAGGGAATAGCCCACAATAGGCGGTACCTCGTCGTCGGCACTGACTATGATAAACCCTTCGGCGCCAATATTGAAAACATACATTGTCGCTGTACCGTTAGCATCCAACCATGTGTCGCAGATGACTATGTCGGCCGTTGACACACGGGGCTCGTTGGCTACGAGGAATTGTATCGCTACTTCGCGAGCTGTTGTGACCGATACTGGACTGGCGAGAATGGTTTTGGAAAGAAATAGCAATGCTATGGTAAAGAGTGCGGCTCTTTTCATGATGGATATTGTTTAAATACCGAGGAATTGTTTCACGTTGTCTATGACAATGCCGGCACGGATGTCGAAGGCTTCTCGTGTAGCGAATCCGATATGAGGAACGACGACACAATTGGGCACGGAAAGCAGCGGGTGGGTCGTCGGCAGAGGCGGCTCCTGTTCGTACACGTCTATGCCGGCACCTGCTATTCTGCCTTCCTTCAAGGCTGTTGCCAAGGCTTCAATGTCAACCACGTTGCCACGGGCGGTATTGATAAGTATCGCTGTCGGTTTCATCATGGTCAGACGGCGGCTGTCAATAAGGTGTTTTGTCTCTGCAGTCATAGGTACGTGCAGAGTGACGATGTCGCTGAGTTGCATAAGTTCATCGAGTGTGTGGTATTCCACACCGAGAGCCTTAACGTCGTCATGCTCGCTGCGGTTGTAGGCAAGAACTTTGCATCCGAAGGCGAGCAGTAGTTTTATCGTGGCAGTGCCTATGGCTCCTGTGCCGACAACACCAACGGTTTTGCCTCGTAGCTCACGGCCAAGGAAATTGCCGCGACCCATGCCTTGGCGTGTTGTGTCGTCTAGGGCGGTGACATGTCGCAACACGTCGAGCATAAGACCAACAGCTAGTTCGCTGACTGCCGTCGTGGAGTAGCCAGCTGCGTTTTTTACATTGATTCCATGATTGCTGCAATATTCAAGGTCGATGTGATCCAGGCCAGTGAACGCTACTGACAGCATCTTTAGGCTGGGGCATGCGGTAAGGACTGAAGCCGGCAGCTTGATGTTGGATATGATGGCCACATCGGCCTCTTTCATCCTTTCAATAAGCGACGATTCGGATTCGTCGCGGTCCATAAAATAGTTGAATTGATGTCCCTTGCCTGCAAAATCGGCCCGGATTGCTTCAAAACTCTCTTTGCTGATGCCCAAAGGCTCGACACATACGATATTCATTGTATTATATAGTTTATATATGGTTCGAAACAAAAAAACGGCAAAATATGAAAAATATTTTACCGTTTCTTTTTTACTGAAAAACCGAAGGACCCGAGTTTTTCACCGAGGCTGTAGTATTTGCCGTGAGAGTAGGCGAGAGGTCCTGCGTGGTTGAGCTGGAAAGTGCCTGTCGATTTGTCTATAAGTTTCTCTTCGGCATCGATTGCCACCACGTTTGCCATAAACATGTCATGGCTGCCGAGTTCGATGACCTGGGTTACTTTGCATTCTATGCTCAGTGGTGATTCTGCGATAAGAGGAGCTTTTACATGTTGTGCCGGTTCGGGTGTGAGGTTCATCTCCTTGAACTTGTTGTGTTCGCTACCGCTTTTCACTCCGCACCAGTCTGTGACTTTCGCTAGTTCAGAAGTTGTGAGATTGATTACAAACTCTCCAGTGCGTGATATAATTGCATGTGAATGGCGGCTTTTGCGTAGCGATATATAACACATTGGAGGGTCGCTGCATATCGTTCCGGTCCAGCCGACAGTTATGATGTTGTAATTCTCAGGACTGTCGCCACAGCTTACCATCACTGCAGGCAGAGGGTAAATCATTGTGCCGGGCTTGAAAGCAACCTTCATATTTATGTCGTTCTGTTGATTGAATCGACAGGTCTGTTATTCCTTGAACTTCTTTTCCAGTTCGTCGACCCAGAAGTGGAACTGCTTGTCGGTCTCGTTGAGGTTAGCCACGGTCTTGCATGCGTGCAGCACGGTGGCGTGGTCCTTGTTGCCGCACTGAAGACCGATGATGGCGAGCGACGACTTGGTCATCTTCTTGGCAAAGTACATGGTGAGCTGGCGGGCCTGTACTATTTCGCGCTTGCGGGTGGGTGACTGGATGCAGTCGATGGGCAGTTTGAAATAGTCGCACACCACTTTTTGGATGTAGTCGATGGTTATTTCGCGAGTGTTGCTTTTTACGAACTTGTCAATCATCTGTTTTGCCAGATCGAGGGTTATCTGGCGGTGGTTGAGTGACGACTGTGCTATGAGCGACACCAGTGCGCCTTCAAGTTCGCGGACGTTGGTGTTGATGTTGTATGCAATGTATTCGATTACATCCTGTGGCATCTCGATGCCGTCGTTGGCCAGTTTCTGTTTAAGGATGGCCATTCTTGTGTCGACATCAGGGGTGCCAAGGTCGGCGGCGAGACCCCATTTCAGACGTGACAGCAGGCGCGGCTCGAGGGTGCCGAGTTCAGACGGTGCTTTGTCGCTGGTGATGATTATTTGGCGGTTGCGCTGGTGCAGATAGTTGAATATGTGGAAGAACGCTTCCTGAGTATGGGTGCCTTTGCTAGCCCAGAACTGAATGTCGTCGAGAATCAGAAAGTCAATCATTTCGTAATAGTGTACGAAATCGTTGGTGTTTTTGTTCTTGACAGCTTCAACGTATTGTTGCAGGAATTGTTCGGATGTGACATAGAGAACGGTGCTGTCGGGGTGTTTCTCCTTTGTCTTGATGCCGATGGCGTTGGCAAGATGTGTCTTGCCAAGTCCCACTCCTCCATGTAGCAGCAGAGGGTTGAACGAGGTGCGGCCAGGATTCTCGGCTACGGCATATCCTGCGGCGCGTGCCAGCCTGTTGCAGTCGCCCTCGACGAAGTTCTCGAGTGTGTAGTTCCCGTTCAGCTGTGACGGTACCTTGCGTTTCTGCACGCCAACATATATGTAAGGATTGGTTATTTTCTGCTCGTTCTCGTCGGCACCTATGAACATGGGCACATCTTTTGCGCGGTTTATCACAGCCTGGCGTCCTGTCGATGGAAGGTTGGTGGAGATGGGCTGGTCTGCTATGCTGGTGTCCATGAGTATACTGTATTTCAACATTCCGTTCGGACCCAACTGGAGGCGGATGGTGCGTTTTAGCAGGTCGATAAAATGCTCTTCAAGCCATTCGTAGAAGAATTGGGTGGGGACGCGTATGGTCAGTACATTGTCTTCCAGCTGAATGGGAACGATAGGCTCGAACCAGGTCTTGTATACCTGTTCGTTTTCCGGACCCAGGTTGTCTTTTATTATTTTCAAGCAGTTTGCCCAAACGGATTTATATGTCTGCATCGTTTTAATTTTTTTCAATTGGTATTACAAATACTTATCGCAAATAGATGTTTTTTCTTTCGGTTTGCAAAGTTCTAATAATTTTTTTTCACCGCATTTGAAAAAAAAATTTGCACGGTTCAACTATTTTTACTAAACAAATCCGACTCCAATATTCCCGAAACACGTAATGAATATAAAAAAGACTAAATCACAATTTATTATTAAAACAATAGTGTTTTTTGCGCCTTCTAAAATACGAAAAAAAATCAAATTGAAAAATAAAAATAAAAAAAAATGAACTTTTTTCTGCTTTTTTTTCAATAAAAAGTAACCCTTTGTCTGATAATGCTCTACTATGAATTGTGTTTGTATTATATTGATAAACAAAATATTGTGTGTAAAATATTGATTCTTAGAAATAGTAAAAATGGGTGTTTTTGTTACTCGTCACATTTACATTGAATTCCATTTTGGGCTTTTTTTTATAAACCTTGAAAAGTTAAAAAAAAGCTTTTTTCCCATTTTTTTTTGTGGTGTTGAAAGATAGAGGAAAATATATTTATGGAATATATTTCATTATATATAAAAAAGACGTATCTTTGTATCGTTCAAAAAATGAGTGAATTAATTTTAAAATATTATAAATTAACCTTTTAAATAAAAAATCAGAATGAAAACAGCTTATAATTTCAACGCAGGTCCGTGCGTATTGCCGAAAGAGGCAATAGAATCGACCATCAATGCCATTCGCGATTTTGACAACACCGGTATCGGTTTGCTCGAGATCTCTCACCGTACCCCTGGTTGGGAGCGCACAATGGAAGAAACCCGCCAGCTCTGGCGTGACCTGCTGAACATCCCCGCTGAGTACGAAATCCTCTTCCTCGGAGGTGGTGCCAGCACTGGTTTCATGGATGTCCCTGCCAACCTGCTCAACAAGAAGGCTGCCTATCTGCAGACTGGTGTTTGGGCCAAGAAGGCTGCCAAAGAGGCTAAGAACTTTGGTGAGACCGTAATCGTTGCCAGCAGCGAGGACAAAACCTACAGCTATATCCCGAAGGGTTGGACCGTCCCCGCTGACGCCGACTACTTCCACATCACAACCAACAATACCATCTACGGCACCGAGATCCGCAAGGACTTTGACGCCAGCGAAATCAACAACGTGATGCTTGTTGCCGACATGAGCTCTGATATTATGAGCCGTCCCGTCGACGTGAGGAAGTATGGCCTTATCTATGGCGGTGCTCAGAAGAACGTCGGTCCTGCCGGTGTCACTTTCTACATTGTTCGCAAGGACATCCTCGGCAAGATTACCGACCGTCAGTATATGAACCCGCTTCCCACTATGATAGACTTCCGCACCCACGCTGCCGAAGAGGCTAAGAACATCTCCATGTTCAACACTCCTCCCGTAAGTGCTATCTTCGTTATGCACGAGACTTTGAAGTGGGTTAAGAACACCATCGGCGGTGTTGAGAACATGAACAAGATCAACCTCAAGAAGAGCGCCCTGCTCTATGAGGAAATCGACCGCAACAGCATGTTCCGTGGTACTGTTGAGAAAGAGGACCGTTCCATCATGAACCACTGCTGGGTGATGGCTGAGGGCCGCGAGAATCTCGAGGCTGACTTCATGGCTTTCGCCAAGGAGCGTGGCATGGTCGGCATCAAGGGCCACCGCAGTGTTGGCGGTTTCCGCGCCAGCCTCTACAACGCCTGCCCCATCGAGGCCGTCGAGGCTCTCGTCCAGTGCATGCAGGACTTTGAGAAAGCTCACAAATAGTATAGCGGTTAATTTGAAATTGAAATCAAGGACGTCAGAGACGGTTTCGAGAAGAAATTTAAGAAAGAGTCTCTGACGGTCTTTTCCGATGAAATAAAGATTTATACAAAATGAAAGTTTTAGTTGCTACAGAGAAACCTTTCGCTAAGGTGGCCGTTGACGGCATCCGCGAAGTGGTTGAGAAGAACGGCTACGAGCTGGCTCTCCTCGAGAAATATACCGACGTGAACGACCTCTATAAGGCTGTTGCCGATGCTGACGCCCTTATCGTCCGCAGCGACAAGGTCACCAAGGAAGTTATTGACCACGCTAAACAGTTGAAAATCGTTGTCCGTGCAGGTGCCGGATTCGACAACCTCGACCTCGAGGCATGCACCGCTCGTGGCATCGTCGCCATGAACACCCCCGGCCAGAACAGCAATGCTGTCGCTGAGCTTGTCATGGGTATGCTTGTTTATGCTGTTCGTAATTTCTACAACGGCAAGAGTGGTTCCGAGCTTATGGGCAAGAAACTTGGTATTCTCGCCTTCGGTAACGTAGGACGCAACGTGGCTCGCATAGCTAAGGGCTTCGGCATGGAAGTTTATGCTTACGATGCCTTTATGACTGCTGACCAGATTAACGCCACAGGCATGGCTACCGCCGTCGCCAACCAGGACGCACTGTTTGAGACCTGCGACATCGTATCGTTGCACATTCCCGCTACTGCCGAGACCAAGCAGAGCATCAACTACAACCTCGTTGGCAAGATGCATAAGGGTGGCATCCTCGTGAACAGCGCACGTAAGGAAGTCATCGACGAGGCTGGTCTGCTCAAGCTCATGGCCGAGCGTACCGATCTGAAGTACATCACCGACATCATGCCCGATGCCGATGCAGACTTCAAGGCTTTTGAGGGTCGCTACTTCGCAACACCCAAGAAAATGGGTGCCCAGACCGAAGAGGCTAACATCAACGCAGGTATCGCTGCCGCCAACCAGATTGCCGATTTCTTCAAGACTGGTAACAAGAAATTCCAGGTCAATAAATAATAGAAGAATTCAAACAATGATAAGGGGAGACGACAAGCCTCCCCTTGTTTTTTGCTACATTTTTCGTAGAATGACGCTTTTTGTTTTCAACCCAGAGCATGACCTTTGTTTGGCCAACGGCAACCAGAACTACGTGCCGCCGGAGTCAGCTATGGCTTTTGCAAGGAAAGAATGCGGAATTATGCGTGTTCTTTACGGCATGGATGCCAATGTTATTGCTGCCGATGGTTACAGTGAATGGTACGGGCAGACAGGCAAGGTCCCAAGTGTGATAGTGGCATGGGGGTGGGATTCAAGGTTGAAGCAGGTTTTATTGCGTCAGGGCGTACCGCAGGATTTGCTTCCCGGTGATGAATGGCTTGATCGTCTGCGCGAAATGCAGCATCGTGCTTATTGTCTCGCACTGCAGACACATGCTCGCAGGGCTAACAGTATTGAAGAAGTTCGACAGTTGCTTTCTGAATATGGCCGTGTGGTGCTGAAGGCGCCATGGTCAGGTGCGGGTCGAGGGATCCGTTGGGTCGACAGTGCATTGACAGACAACGATGAACTGTGGATTCAGAAGACCATTAATTGCCAACGATGTGTAATGGTTGAGAGGAGATTTGATGTCGACCGTGATTTTGCAATCGAGTACAAAGTCAAGAATGGAGTTGTTGAGATTATCGGATTGTCTTTGTTTGTGACTCAGTCAGGTGTTTACAGGTACAACATACTGCTTCCTGACGATGAAATTAAACTTGCCGTAGGCCTACAATCAGAGACGGAAGATAAAGTTACACATTGGATAGAGAATAACGTTGCTCCTTTTTATGATGGTTACCTTGGTGTCGATATGATTCGTGCAAGAGATGGACAACTCTATGTCTCCGAGCTCAATCTTCGTCATACAATGGGAATGTTGGCTCACAGATTTCTGCAATTGCATCCCGAGAATAAAGGCATGAAATGGACTCCTAATATATTATAGTATTATTCTAATGTATTTATTGGAAATTATATTGCTTGCAATGGCATTGTGCGTGGATTCACTTGTGGTGTCGACCACAAGTGCGTTCAAGAGCAAGATGAGTTATCGTCATGGAACGCTTATGGCGTTGGTATTTGCGCTCTTTCAAGGTGGTTTCCCCTTGATTGGAGCGTTGCTTGGCGAAGTCTTCAAGGAGGTCATGGAGGCTGTTGATCATTGGGTCGCGTTCGGACTGTTGTTTATAGTTGGTGGCAAGATGATTGTTGATGCTTTGCGCAACGCCCCTGAAGATAAGCAGCTTGATGTCTCGCGGTTTGCCATTATATGTCTGTTGGGTGTCGCCACGTCGATTGACGCTTTTGTTGTAGGCATTGGTCTGGGTCTTGGCAACGACATGGCGTCGGTGCTGTTGACGGTGGCGGTGATAGCGGTGATGACATTCCTTGTGTCGATGCTCGGTGTATTTTTGGGCAAGCGCAAGGTTCCTGTTCCGGAGCGTGCAGCAGGTGTGGCGGCAGGGCTTGTACTTATTGCGCTCGGTGTGTATACGCTGGTAGAGCATCTGACGGCATAGGCTGTACAATAAAAGCGTGTGCATTGCGTTATCAAGAAAAAACCAATGCCATGAAAACTAATTTCCGTTTCCTTGCTTTTCTTTCTTTTATCGCTTTTGCCGCTGTTGCAAATGCACAGTTCGCTATTGGTCTCAGACCTATGTTGTCGAATTATGGCGGGTATGACGACCGTCGCCGTGCAGAGATAAGTGTAATGACTGGCACTATTGGTGAACGTACGACCATGGAGTTCGATTTTGGATGGGGACACCGTACCCTGCTGAGCAATCCCACATATGTGCCGCTTCCCACGGGCGAGGTTACGTTGCAATACGATGAGACTCGTCAATACTGGGCCAGCGGCACCGCCATGCTGCAGTGGCACCACAAGATTCTGTGGAGGCTGTATTATTATGTAGGTCTTGGCGCGACAGCCTATTTTGCTGAAGATGGCCTAGATATTATGGGTATCGATGTGCAACTTGGTCTTGAACTAAAGTTGAAGATTCCGCTGCAGATTACCGTTGACTACAGGCCAATGCTTGATGTTCTTGACGGCATGGCATACTATCATACTGTTGGACTCGGTGTTCGCTACCAATTCCGCCAGCCCGAGCCTGAGCCGGAACCGAAATTCTTGAAGAAATGGAAACAGAAACTGTTCGGCTGATGCCTTACAGACTAAAGATTATTTCGATGGGATAGTGGTCGGAGATGTATTTTATCCCATATTTCTTTTTCAAAGTCTTGAAAATGGAAGGTTGAATGTTTCTAATGAAGAAATGGTCAACCATTGAAGGCTGGAATTTTCCGAAACCGTTGAAGGTATTCTTAAAGTCGGTGCGTGGTGCAATGTCACGAGCCGAGTCGAATCCTAGTCCTCTTAGAGGTTCAAATACACGATTGTCGGAGTCGAGGTTCATGTCGCCGCCTACAATTACTGCAGCGCCGTCGGGAATATATTTTTTAATAAAGCCTGCTATCAGTCGGATTGATTCTGCACGTGCCGTGCTGCCAACGTGATCGAGGTGTGTGTTTACATAGTAGATGCTTTTGCCGGTACTCTTTTCAACAAAATGAGCCATGGTCACTATCCTCATGCAAGCAGCGTCCCATCCGCGTGACGGGTTAGAGGGCGTGGTGCTCAGCCAACGTGTTCGCTGCCATATCAGGTCCAAGCGGTCAATATTGTAGTAGATGGCGCAGAACTCGCCTCGGGTAATGCCGTTGTCGCGAGCGCACCCCACACGCTGGTATTTGCGGTATAATCGCTTGTCAATGTCAGTCAGCTGGTTGAGAAGAGGCTCTTGCATGCCAATCAGGTCAGGCTTTTCAGTCTCTATCATGTTACAAACGGCGTTGATACGGTAGGGCCATGCGTATTCGCCGTCCTCGCGTGGAGCATTGCTATTACGGATATTGAAGGAAATAGCCTTGATTTCCTGAGCAAAAATGCTCTGGAAAAACAGGCCTTGTCCCACAATCAATATCAATACAAGCAGTACTCTCTTCATCTAATCCGTTTAGTTTCTCTCTTCAGTATTCTTCGTTTTAAATTATTTGAAGTCTTTTCAATGCATCACGAATTCCCTCGCTGTCGGCATCGCCGGTAACGAAAGTCGCGTGTCGTTTCACTATGTCGGCGGCGTTGCCCATGGCCACGCTGCAGCCCACATAGTCGAGCATTTCAATGTCGTTAGCGCCATCGCCGAAAGCCATGGCCTCGTTGGTAGTTAGACCAAAATGGTCGAGTATTTTCCCGATTCCGACAGCCTTGCTGCTGCCATCGGGAATGAGGTCGGTGAAGACGGGATGCCATCGGGGAAGTCGGCAGTCGCCCAGCAGTGCCAAGACTTCTTTGTCTTTTTCGGCAGGTTGCAGAGCTATGAACTGGTAGACCTCCTTGTCCTTCATCTCGTCGAGCGGTCGCATGGGAGGCATCTCGAAGCCCAGTTGGTCGCGCAAAGCCACCGCTACAGGGTCTATCTTGTTGATGAACATCTCATGAGCAGTGAAACACATAGTTGTCATATTGTTTTTTTCGACATACTCAATCCATCGTTTGCATACCTCGGGCTTGATGGCGTTGCTGTACAGGACAGAGTCGCTGACAATGCAGTAGCCTCCGTTGACGGTGATATACCCATCAAAATGCAATGGCATGTTGGGAATGAGTATTTTCGGGCGTCCAGACGACACAAATGTCTTGATGCCTTTACTCTGCAGCTCCTTGAAGGCGGCTATGGTGCCTGGCAGCACCTGATGGGTGCGCGAGCTCAGCAAAGTTCCATCAATGTCGAAAAAAACAGCCTTAATCATTCTTTTTTCTTCTTTTTTTTATTGGTTTTTATATTTTTTTTTAATATTTCACAATACCCTACAAATACCCACCCCCCCCCATATCTGATTGGCTATCAGTTAAAAAGGAAGGGAATAGGCCTTTGAAAGGGTCTATTTTAGCAGGGGCAAAGATAGTGCTTTTTATGAAACTGCCGAATTATTTTGATATTTTTAATTTTTATTATACTTTTGCAGTTTCTACCAAAAATGCTTGAATTTATGAAATTGTTGAATTTCAAAGGATTGCTATTTTTGATATTTTTCATTTCAGTCGGATTCGGCTTGAATGCGCAGGTCGATGAGATTGAGTTTGTTGAAATATCGGATGACGACGTGGAAAAAGTGTACACCTATGTCGACGAAAACCCCTCGTTTCCTGGCGGTGAGACAGCCTTGTACAAATACCTCGCCGACAGTATCGTATATCCTACTCTCGCAAGAGATAACGGCATTTCTGGAATTGTTTATTTAAGTTTTGTTGTTGAGAAAGACGGTAGCGTTGGAAATGTTAAATTGCTCCGTGACATCGGTGGCGGCTGTGGTGCAGAGGCTGTGCGTGTCGTGAAGGCGATGCCCAAATGGAAACCTGGCATAATAAAGGGGAAACCGGTACGTGCCTTATTTAATCTGCCAATTTCTTTCAGTTTTTAATATTGTTGGAGATATTAGACAGTGTAATTTATTGAATCTTGAATAGTTACTTAATAAAAAACTACAAACCCTCTAATGGAAATAGCTTCGAAATATGATCCGCGTGCCGTCGAGGAGAGATGGTACCAATTTTGGCTTGACAAGAAATTGTTTCATTCTGAGCCCGACCGTCGTCGGCCATATACCATTGTGATTCCCCCGCCTAACGTCACCGGGGTTTTGCACATGGGTCACATGCTCAACAATACCATTCAGGACGTGCTGGTGCGTCGTGCACGCATGATGGGCAAGAATGCCTGCTGGGTGCCGGGAACCGACCATGCCAGCATTGCTACCGAGGCCAAGGTGGTGAATATGCTGAAGGAACGCGGTATTGACAAACGCGACATCAGCCGCGACGAGTTTCTTAAATATGCATGGGAATGGAAAGAGGAGTATGGCGGCATCATATTGAAGCAGTTGCGTAAACTCGGTGCCAGTTGCGACTGGGACCGCACGGCGTTCACAATGGACGACATCCGTTATGAGAGTGTGATACGTGTTTTCGTGGACCTTTACAACAAGGGGCTTATTTACCGTGGTGTCCGCATGGTCAACTGGGATCCGCAGGCGCTCACTGCTGTCAGCGACGAGGAGGTGAATTACAAGGAAAGTCACTCCAAGTTATTCTATCTTCGCTACTATATTGATAATCCTGATTCTTCAGACAAATCAAAATACATTGTTGTGGCGACCACTCGTCCTGAGACAATACTCGGCGACACGGCTGTGTGCGTGCACCCCGAGGACGAGCGTTACCAGTGGCTTAAAGGCAAGAGGGTGATTGTACCTTCTGTCGGTCGTAGTGTACCTATCATCATGGATGAATATGTTGACCGTGAGTTCGGTACAGGTGCACTTAAGATTACCCCTGCGCACGACGTGAACGACTATAACCTCGGTATGAAGTATAACCTCGAGACTATCAACATCTTCAATGACAATGGTACGTTGAACGAAAATGGAGGCAAGTATGCTGGTCAGGACCGTTTCGTGTGCCGCAAGGCCATAATGAAAGACCTTGAAGAGGCTGGCTTGGTCGAGAAGGTGGAGGACTACGTCAACAAGGTGGGTCATTCTGAACGTACCGACGCGGTAATCGAGCCCAAACTCAGTGCCCAGTGGTTCATGAAGATGACCGACATCGCCAAGAAAGCACTCGAGGTGGTTGAAGACGACACCATACAGTTTCATCCCGACAAATTCAAGAACACCTACCGCCACTGGCTGGAGAACATAAAGGACTGGTGCATCAGCCGCCAGCTGTGGTGGGGTCACCGTATACCGGCATGGTATTTCGAGCAGAAAACAGAGAATGGAGATCATAGAACGGAGACTGTCGTGGCTCTCAATGAGGAAGAGGCCAGAAAGATAGCCGCAGAGAAATATGGTTATACTGGTGAACTGCGTCAGGACGAGGATGTTTTGGACACATGGTTCAGCAGTTGGCTGTGGCCTATAAGCCTCTTCGACGGTATACGCAATCCTGATAATGAGGAAATCAAGTATTACTATCCTACTGATGACCTTATCACTGCTCCCGATATTATCTTCTTCTGGGTGGCGCGTATGATTATGGCTGGCGAGGAGTATCGTGGCGAAGTGCCGTTCAAACACGTATACTTTACTGGTATTGTGCGTGATGAAAAGGGTCGCAAGATGTCAAAACAGCTGGGCAATTCGCCCGACCCGTTGGCACTCATCAATGAATACGGAGCCGACGGCGTGCGTATGGGTATGCTGTTGACAGCTCCTGCCGGCAACGACCTGCCCTTCGACACAAAGATTTGCGAGCAGGGCCGCAATTTCGCCAACAAGATTTGGAACGCTCTGCGCCTTGTTAAGGGATGGGCAGTGAGCGACGAATTGAACCAGAGTGACGAGAACGCTGTAAGCGTGGAGTGGATGGAACAGCGTATGGCATGTGTGCTTGCCGACATTGAGCGCGACTTTGACCAGTACCGTCTCAGTGAGGCGTTGATGAATACCTACAAGCTGATTTGGGACGACTTTTGCTCATGGTTCCTTGAGATGGTGAAACCTGCCTATGGTAGTCCGATAGACCGTGAGACCTACAACGCTACAATATCAATATTCGAACGGCTGATGTATATGCTGCATCCTTTCATGCCGTTCATCACCGAGGAGATATGGCACCTGCTGCAGGACGACCATGGCGAAGAGAGTCGTGCTAAGCTGATCGCCGAAAGTAGCATCATGATTCAGCATATGCCTGCCAGCGTTTTCTTTGACCAGCGTCTGCTTGACGACTGCACACGTGCCCGCGAGGTTATTGCCGGTGTTCGCAATTTGCGTAGCAGCAAGGGATTGTCACCAAAAGAGGAGTTGGAACTTTTTATAGTGTGTAGCGACGGCTCTGCCATGAACACCCGCTTCGATGGTATTATTCGTAAGTTGGCCAATGTTAAGCAGATAAGCTATGTTGACAAAAAGATTGACGGCGCAGTGAGTTTCATGATTGGCACTATGGAATGCTTTGTCCCTATGTCTCAGAACATCGATGTCGAAGCCGAGATGAAGAAGCTTGAAGAGGAACTGAAATATGCCGAAGGTTTCCTCGCAAGTGTGATGAAGAAACTTGGCAACGAGAAATTCGTCAACGGTGCCCCCGAGAAGGTCGTTGCAGTCGAACGTCAGAAGAAAGCCGACGCCGAACAGAAAATCGCTGCCATCAAAGCACAGATGGAAGGCTTGAAATAATTAATGCTAGCAAAAAAATACCACATGCTTACATGTGGTATTTTTTTTTGTGTACTATAAATCAGTTTACTTATCTTTGAAGAATTCGTCCCAGTCGGTTACGAGGTTGCCCATCTCGTTGAGGAATGCTTTGACTGCGCTGTCGTAGCCTTCCTTAATCCAGCCCTTTGGCGGTACAAACTCGACGGTGCGCTTGGCGCTGGGTTTCATGTGTACACCGCGCAGGAAATCACCGCTGATGCTGTTGTCCTCTGACTTGGTTCCGAAGAAGGTGTTCGTGTACTTGACAGGGTAGTCGTCCGTCAGCACCCATCCCAGCTCTGGATGGAAACGGTACAATTCACCGAAAGTGCATTCACCTGTAGATTCATTATAATCTTTTAGTTCAAGACGATAGCGTGCATTGGATGCTGTCCCTAGAGTGCCTTCAACACCGAGCATGGTATTGACAAAGAGAGCCGCAAACAGGTCGGCTTCGCCAAGGTGTATGTCGTTTACCATAACCTGTCCACCATCGAGAACGAGGTAACGCTTGCCGTCCTTGTTGTCCTTGATGATGCCCGAAACCTTCATCGGTACATAGAATGCCTTGAACGACAATGTGGTCTCTTTGCCGTTGACTTTCTGTGGAACGACAATGTCCTTGGTTCCGTCAATAACGCAGGTCAAGAAACCATAGGTGTTGTTGCCGTATGGGCTTTTGATGTCTTTGGCCGAGCTTAGCTCCATATACACGTCGAAGTCAAGCGTGAAGTCGCTTTTCTTGTCGAGACGAGCCTTGTTGTGGCCGCTGAATCCTCCAGAGGTCTCAACGTTGATGATAGTGTCTTTCTTGGGTGTCTCATAGAAATTGGCGGTGAATGAAAGGTCGCGTCCGTCGATGGTAACGCCGTTGGGCAAGTCAGGTGCGTAGAATCCCATTGTGTTGCATTCCCATTCTTTCAGTTTCCATCCATCTTTGGGTGTGGCAGAAAGTGACACTTTGTCGCCGAGGTGGTATTTTCCTCCGCCTTTTACGGAGCCACCATTTGCAGGGTTTGCTATGACAGTGACGGTATAATCCTGACGTGTTGTAGTCCTAGGACCTTTGGGTGTCTTGTCTTCGGGTTCGATAGGCTTTTTGGGGCGCCTAGGATCAACAATCGGCTTTCTTTCTGATATCGGATTGTTAGGATCTATGGTTATTTCTGTCACTTTTCTATCCCAATCATATACAATGACGAATTCGCCGTCGAGGTTAATAAAACCTTTGTATCGCACACCATTGTGGTTGAGCCATGCCTGTGCGTAGCCAGACCTTGAGAAGCTTCCGATGCTGCTGCCGTTTGCGCGTTCATTTGTAATGGGGTAGTGTTGTATTAATGTTGTTCCGTCGGGTGCAATGATTTTTTCATGTTTCACGGAAGCTACACCAGCCTCGGTGAAAGTAGGTGTGCAGCCGAAGTCGTCCCATCCTGATTCAACGTTAGGGATGCGTCTGATGGTTTTGAAGTCTTTGTCAATCACAAGGCTATACTTATACTGGTCATTTGGGTCGTCATAGATGGAATAACCTCCATAGAACCATGTTCCATGTTTGCCTTCAAACACCTTTTCTCCTTTCATGTTGTAGTATGTTCTAGGTGAATTGTTCACTACGAAATAGCCGTCGCGAACGTCACTGACATCGTTGAAGTAGACATCGCTGCCCCATGAGGGTTCAAAGACCTTGTTTCCTTTCTTGTCTATGAAGAAAATCTTGTTGTTTTCTTCGACCAAAGCGTATCCTTCGTTGAATGAGCGACACTTCTTGAATCGTGCGGGAATCACAATTTTGCCATTTGCATCGATATAGCCCCATTTATATTCTGATGGTGATTTGAATGCGCGCAGACCCTCTTTTAAAGGAGGAAGGGTGTAATTCTCGCCGTTGAAACGGTCTGGCGACGATACCAAGTCACCGTATACACGCTCCCCTTTGACGTTGATATAGACATAGTCGACGCCATAGAAACTCTTCTTTTTGCCGATGAGAGCCACACCATCCACAAAATTGGTGGCTGCGCCAGTATACTCAATAGGCAATTCCTTGATTGAGCCATCTCGGTATAGGATGTACTGTGGTTTGTCGTAGATTTCACCTTTTTTGTACATTATTACCGCGCCACCGAGCATTTTCGGATCGCGGTAGGTTGAATTTGATTGCCATTCGAAATCAAATAGTTTACTGCCGTCGTCAAGGAAGAATCCGAAGGCATTCCCGCTTTTTACTGTCCAAACGCCATCGTCAAGATCGGAGATCCAGTTGCAATCATCCGGCAGGTCGACAAACTTGGTCTCGTCTGTGAGAACAAGCGGTTTTGGCTGTTGTGCCGACGCACCAAGAGCGACGGCAATAAAAGCTAATACAAAAGTAATTTTTTTCATATGGGTGGTTGTTAAGGAATTATTGACGTATATGGTAATATTAGACAAATATTTTTTGCAAAGGTACACAAAAAATCTCTAAAACCAAGATTTAAATACTGATTGTTTATAATTAGTGACTTGTTGTTTTAAAGCTTTTTCTTTACATAGCGTAGGTCGAGTGCATTCATTGCGTTGGTACGCAGACCGGATACGTTTTTGTGAGTGAAGTGGAGAATTTGGTCATAGTAAAGCACAATGACTGGAGCTTCGCGCATAACGATGGAGTCCATGGCACGATAGAGTAGTGTTCGCTTTTCTTTGTCGGTCTCGTTCAATGCAGATTTGTATAGACGGTCGAAATCAGGTGACGAGAAATGTGTGTAGTTGGGTCCTGTTGGTGAGTGGTTTTCGCTGCAAAACAGGGTGAGGTAGTTCTCAGCATCAGGGTAGTCGGCTATCCATGAGCCACGGAACCAGTTGGATTTGCCTTGTGCTATTTGTTCTCGCAACGCTGCTGAAGGGTTAACATCCACCTTTATATTTACTCCGATAAGCGACAACTGCTGTTGTATGTATTTGCATAGGTCGAGGTAGCTGCTTGTGGTGGCGAGAGTAATGTCAGGCAGCCCTTTGCCATCGGGGAATCCAGCCTCGCTTAATAGTTGGCGTGCGAGTTTCGGATTATAGTCGTAACCATAGTTGGCTGTGCTGTCGTAGCCTGCCAAGCCGCATGGAATCATACCATTGCATCCAGGACGACCGACATTGTTGCGCATGTATTTCATCATTTTCTTTCGGTCGAAGCCATAGTTGATGGCCTGTCGTATTCGTCTGTCGGAAAGTGCGTTGGAGGCGTTGTCCATCTTGAAACCGAGATATTCGGTATTCAGGAATGGTATGGATACCATGTCTATTTTTTCCGCATATTTGGCTTTGAGTTGTCCTGTGCGTGTCAGGATCTCGTCTTTGTATGATGCGTCTAGGGAGTTCATAAAGTCGAGGTTACCTTTTACGAACTCTAGGAAGGCGGTCTGTTTGTCGATAATGAAAGTTACAGCAATTGCGTCGAGGTAGGGTAAGCGAGTGCCGTCTGCGTCGCGTTCAAAGTAGAGCGGGTTCTTTCGAAGCACCAGTTTCACCCCCTCTTTCCAATACTGGAAGAAGAAAGGTCCAGTGCCGCAGGGGTGGTTACGGAAGTCGGAACCATAGTGCTCCACTACTTCGTGCGGAACAACGCTGCAATAAGGCATGGACAGCAGCGACAGCATAGGAGGGAAAGGCTCTTTCAATTTGACAATGAATGTGGTGTCATCGGGCGCGGCGAATCCGTTGTCGGCTACGTGCGAGAAGATCCATAATCCCGGTGATGCTACCTTGGGGTCGAGGATTCTGTTGAATGAATATAGGAAGTCCGATGCCACAACATGTCTTGTCGAGTCTGCAGTTCCGAAAAGATGGTTTTTATGAAAGCAGACATCGTTGCGTAGTGTGAAGGTGTAGGTCAGTCCGTCGTCGCTTATAGTCCATTCCTTTGCGATGGCCGGCTCGACTGCAAGATTTGTGTCGAGTCTCACCAGTCCATTGAAAATCTGGCTTGTAGCCCAGATGATGGCTTGGTCTTTTGCAAAGGCCGGATCCAGTGTGGCTATGCCAGCCGACTCGTTGTAGCGGAATATCATCTTGCCGTCGCCTTCCGTGGGACGATGGCATGCAAGCAAAGACGTTGCGACAATCGATATTAGAATGAATACACGGATATTCATGATGTTATGTCTGGTGTGCAGGCGGCATTGCCGGCGGTAAATGTGTCGGTTACTGCATCGCCGTGTGCAGCATAGATAAATCGGTTGAGGAACAGCTTGGTGCGCTCTTTTGGGTTGATGTTATTGTCCATAACGCCTTTGAAAACGCGTTTGGAGATGTCAACAAGAAAAAAGTTGGCGCGATGCCCTTCTTTGATAACAGCATCGTCCAGTCTCAGAGCACGATAACCATTTTTTGTAGCCACTTGAAACACCTCTTCGGCCGGCAGCACAGACGGGTCGTTTCGTGTCCCTTTTTGTAACAAAGACATTACTTTCATTGCTTCCACCATATCGAGGTTGTCGCTCGATGCGCAGCCATCCGTCCCAAGAGTGACATTGACTCCTGCATCACGTAGTTCGGTGTATAAGAATCTGCAGCCCGAACCAAGTTTTAGGTTTGAATTTGGGCAATGCACCACCGTGGCGCGATGCTCACCAAGTAATTGTATCTCAGTCTTGTCTAGCCATAGGCTATGCGCTGCTACAAGGTGGCTGCCTACCTTGTCAAGCACTCCTAACTGGTCGAGATAAACAACAGGCGGTACACCATGTTCGCTTATGCAGTCCTCGCGTTCCATCTGAGTCTCCGACAAATGTATGTGATACAGTGTGTCGTGTTCATTTGCGAAATCGGCAAGATATTTCAGGTGTTGACCATTGACGGCATAAATGGAGTGTGGCGATATAGAGGTGGAAATGTCTTTGGAATCAAGGAATTGGAATTTTTTAATATTTCCGTTGTCAAAATCCTGGTCGGTCACCGAGAGAGCTATATTACCGCATATGCCAGTTTCGTGGGCGGCACGGACAGTAGACTCAATGCAGAAATACATGTCGTTGAATGCCGTTGTGCCGCTTTCCTTCATTTCGAGACAGGCTTCGAGGGCTCCTGTGTAAATGTCGTCGGATGTCAGTTTCGCCTCGTGTGGGAAAATGGCCTCGTTGAGCCAACGCTGAAGCGGCAGTCCGCTTCCCTCGCTGCGCAGCAGTGTCATCGCCGAGTGGGTGTGCATATTCACCATTCCAGGCAGAGCCCACCGTTCGCCGTGAAAGTCGACAGAATCCTCGTCAGGCACAGGCTTTGATCCAGCCACAGCAACGGATGTTATCATTCCGCCGCTTACAGTAATGTCCGACAACACGCCGTCGACGTATATGTTGCGGTAAATCATGGTTCTGATATGTTTGTACAGGGTTGAATCACCTGATTGTTTTTCACGTTTTGCTGAGTCTGTCTATTATTTACAAACGACATCCGTCCTGAAATATTGCATTTAACATATTTTTTTATTATTCCAATAATATATTTTCAAAAATGTCGTTAAATTGCAAAATACATAATAAAGTAATGCATATAAAAATGAAGCGAATCTTCTTTTTCATCGCCGGTCTGGCACTTTTCACCGCCAGCGCGATGGCTCAGGGAGGTATGCCGTCAAAAGCGACGACACGTATGTATGACGAGGCTACCGACCTTTTCCGCAAAGAGAAATATGCTGCTGCCCAACATCTTTATGACCAGTTTGTGCGTCAGAGTGATGCTCCTGTCGACAAGGTGGTGGATGCCGTTTTCTATTCGGCGGTCTGTTCCGAGCAACTAAGAAACAACGATGCCGAATATCGCATCAACGAATTCATGCGTCAATATCCTGAGAGCGGCCATAACAATATGGCTCGTCTGGCGTTGGGTAACGTTTTCTTTGAGAAAGGCGATTACAACGCAGCATTGCGCGAGTATCTGCAGCTTGAGACTTCGGAAGTTGATTTCAACCACCGCAGCGAATTTGAGTACAAAACAGGCTACTGCTATTTCCAGCAAGGTGACAAAGAGAGCGCAAAGAAATACTTCAAGCGTGTCTCGGACGGCAAATCGTACTACCGCAATGCCGCCACCTATTACTATGCAGACATCCTGTTCTCAAACAAGCAGTATGAGTCAGCAGAGAAGGAATTCGCCAAGATAAAGAACGAGAAATCGTTCAAGAAGCTGGTCCCCGTATATGAATTCTTCATTGACTATCACCTCGGCCGCGAAGACAAGGTGATCCGCAGTGCACCGTCGTTACTGAGCGACCCCAACTTGGTGCTGCGTGACGAAGTAGAGCATATTGTAGGCGATGTCTATTTTAACCGCGGTGAATACAACCGGGCCCTTGAATACTACACCGCCGCAAAAGAGGACGGTGACAAGAAAAACGGGACATCGGGCAACCTGCAGCTCAACTACCCTCTCGGATACTGTCACTACATGCTTGGTCAATATGACAAGGCGGCCGAATATCTGTCGGCATTTGCCAACGAGAAAGATTCAACAGCACAGAATGCGCTTTTTACATTGGGCGACACGTACATAAAGCTTGGTCGCAAGAACGACGCCCGCACAGCCTTCAAGAGTGCGTCGGACATGAATTTCAATTCTGAGATTCAAGAAGAGGCTGCATTCAACTATGCGAAGCTGAACTGCGAGTTGGAGCCAAACGCCTACAACGAGTCTATCCGATCGTTCGAGAACTACCTGAAACGATATCCCAAGACCAAACGCAAAGCCGAGATACAGCAGATATTGACTTCGCTCTACTGCACCACGCGTAACTACAAGGACGCGCTGGCTTTGATTGAGCGCAACAAGAAGGAATTACTGAAGGACGCCACCATGAGAAAGGCATACCAACGCATATTGGTGAACCGTGGCATAGACCTCTTCAACGAGCGTAACCTGCAGCAGGCCTCTGTCTGCTTTGACACCGCTGTGGCGATAAACGCTACGCCTGCTATCACGACAGACGCTTTGTATCTGTCGGCCGAGTCGCAATATCGTCTGGCTAACTACGGCAAGGCACAGAAACTGCTGGACCGTTTCTTCACCGCATCGTCGCGCAAGAGTTCCGTCTACTATCCGCAAGCTCTCTACACGGCAGGGTATGTCTACATGCGCCGCAAACGCTACAGTGATGCTGAGGATAAGTTTGGCGAGTTTTTGAAACTTGCCAATTCCGACACGGAACAAAGACAGCTCGTGGATGCCTACAACCGTATGGGCGACTGCATGTATGTACGTAAAAACTTTGACGGAGCCATCGGATACTACAACAAGGTGATAAACGCCAAGGGACAGGACGCAGACTATGCCATGTACCAGAAGGCTTTGTCGTATGGCGCGAAGGGTAACAACGACGAGAAACTGAACTGCTTGAACTATATTTTCGAGAAATTCACCAACTCGCCGTTGTCGTCAAAGGCGATGTTTGAAATAGCCAATACGTACCTGATCTGCGATAACAATGCAATGGCACTGCTCTACTACGAAAACTTCATCAAGAAGTATTCTCAAAGCAGTCTTGTGCCACAGGCGTTGTTGAGCATGGGACTGATATATTACAACACGGAGCGCAACGACAAGGCTTTGGAGACTTTCGACAAGCTGTTGACGCGCTATCCCGGCACCGATGAGGCCCGCGATGCTGAAACGACAATTAAGAACATCTATGTCGAGCAGGACCGTGTTGAAGAGTATTTCACCTATATCAGTAAGACCACCAAGCACTCGGTTTCGGCTGTAGAACAGGATTCTACGATGTATCTTGCCGCTGAAAACCGTTATTTCACTGGGAATTATGAGAACTCTATTGCAGGTTTCTCAAACTATATCCAGAAGTTCCCGCACGGTCTGTTTATCCTCAAGGCACACTATTACCTTGCCGACGCTCTGACTCGCACTAGCCAGCAGGACAAGGCTCTGGCACACTACGAGTGGGTAGCTGAGCGGGGCAACAACCCATACACTGAGAACTGTCTCTATCAGGCCGCCACAATCTATTATGGACAGAAGAACTATCGCAAGGCACTCGACAATTATGTGCCGTTGGCGGCGGTGTCGTCGTCAGACGCATCACGCCTGCAGGCACGTATGGGTGTGGTGAGATGCTGGTATGCGTTGCGCGACACAGCCAATGTTGCCGTATCGGCCGAACAACTGCTTTCGGAGCCTAAGGCCACTGACGAGCAGAAAGACGAGGTTCGCATTCTTGTGGCAAGAAACTATTACTATGCTGATGATATGGGCAAGGCATTTGTTGCATATGATGCTCTAATGAAATCGTCGAACGGTGACTATATGGGCGAGGCGGCCTACAGAAGAGCCAACATACGTTTTTCGCAGGGCAACATTGATGCTTCTGAGAAGATAATAGAGGAGGTGGTCAGTAATCCCGGTAGTGACTATTGGCTTGCCAAGACTTTCATATTGTGGTCCGACATTTTCCATCAGCGTGGTAACGATGCACAGGCCTGTCAGACGCTGCAAAGTATCATAGACAACTATGAGGTTGTAGACGACCTTGACGAAGAGGTTGTTATGGAAGCCAGACAGCACCTTGCCGCACTTAATGCACCGAAGAGTCAGGATGACGATGGTGGCAGTGGCTCCTCTGGAGTAGTAATCGACCTTGGCAGCGAGGAATAGAAAAAAGACTTTAACTTGTTGCCGTATAGCTTTGAATTGAAATATGTGACTTGAGACCTGTGATGTGTGAATTGAATATTAAACTTTTAAAAATTAAATCTTAAACCCTTATAGAAGATGAACAAATCGGCATATATTCTGGCATTGTTTTTGACGGTGTGCAGCATCCGTACGATTGCGCAGACCGATTCGACCAACTCTGTTTATCATGAGTCGGTGATTGTTGTGGGCGATTATCATCCTGTGCTTGACGGTGTGACAGAAAAAGTCAATGTGGCACCGGCTACCAACGACAACATCGCCACAGAGATGCAACCCAAGTTCGATTACAGCATCACTCCGCGCCGTATCAGCTCGCTGACACCGACATCTGGAATCAAGGCTGCCAAGGTTGTAGGCTCTCCGACAAAGTTGTACAACAATTACATGCGTTTCGGTCTCGGTCACGACTTTGCCAGCTTCGGCGATTTTGAGCCTCTTGTAGACCTTCATTATATGTCGACCCGCAACGACAACCTATCGTATGGTGCACGCCTTTTCCACAACACGGATTTTTCCACCTACGGCAAGAAGGATGAGGACACTCCGTCGGCCGACTACTATGGTCGCAACCGCGAATCGGAGACAATGCTCAGTCTCTTTGGAAAGTACATTCTGAACAAGAAACACTTGTTCTCGGCTGATTTGGCATTCGACCGCCAGTATGGACGTTATTATGGTTTTTCCGACTCGACGCTTTTCAGCATCGACGGAATAACTCACGACGATCTGGACTACTCCCTGTGGGCCTTTGCCTATAACAATATAGCCTTGAACCTTGGCGCAAGCAGTCTCCATACTGATGTCAATAAATTCGGCTATGCAGCCAATGTCGGTCTGGCCAATATGTGGACTAAATACGACCGTTCACAGCAGTCGATTGAGCTTGACGGCAATGTCCACTACGGCTTTCCGATGTTCCGCAAATACAAGGCTGTGGCTTATCTGCATGGCAATTGGCAGGGCTACAAGCAGCATCTGGATGTGCCAAACATTAACGGACAGGATGCTTTCGGCCGCCATGTGCTGACAATCAATCCATACGTGGATTTCCTCTTCCGGGATTTCAAATTTCACGCAGGTTTGGCTTTCGGCTTCAACGGATATGACAACGACCAGGAGACATCGCACAATCTTTTCCCCGATATAACAGTCTCCAAGTCGTTCATGAACAACATGATGAGCCTTACTTGTGGTTTCATGGGCGGATACATTGTTAACGATTGGAATAGCACAAGACTGTACAACCCATATATCATTGTTGACGAAAACACCTGTGCTACGGTTGACGACAACCTATATGCACATTTGCGTTTCAATTTTTCAAAAAAGTTGATACTTAATGTTACGGTAGACAACCATTTCTATCGCAGCCGTATGTTCTTCATGACGGATCGTCTTTCTAATACCACTTACGGTAATATTATGACCCCATATTTCATGGATGTGAACAATCTTGACCTGGGTGCAGACTTCACTTTTGTTAATGACGAGATGATCAGGATGACACTTGGTGGAAACTATTATGTGTACTATAACAAGCAGTACGACAACATACCGCTGTTCCATACTCCAGACTTTATTGCTCATTTTGATGTAGATGTCAACTATAAGGACAAGTGGTTCTTCGATTTGCGTACACTGTTTATTACCAGTGTAGATGCTTACTACACAGAGAACGCGACAGGTTTGGTGACTGTAACTGACAAGATTCCTGCCCGCTTCGGTCTTTCGCTTGGTGCCGAATACAAGTACAACCGCGCATTGTCGTTCTTCACAAAACTCGACAATGTGACATGCCAGCGCTATTTTCTCTGGGCAAACTATCCTTCGACCAGGCTCAATGCGATGATTGGACTGACATACACCTTTCCGAAAACTAAAAAGTAATACAATTCTGAGATGTTTGTGACAGGAAAACAAGTTCCAATGAGAAAGTATGACGCGGTGCTCGACTATCTGTTCCATGCTTTGCCCGCCTATCATCGCATCGGGGCTGCAGCGTACAAGGCCGACTTGAAAAACACCGAGGCGATGATGGCACATCTAGGCAATCCAGAGAAAGGCCTAAAGGTTATTCATGTAGCTGGCACTAACGGCAAAGGCTCTGTTTCGCATTACTTGGCATCCATACTTCAGCAGGCTAAATACAAAGTCGGACTCTATACGTCGCCTCATCTCGTAGACTTCAGAGAGCGAATCCGCATTAATGGGCAGATGATTCCTAAGCAGAATGTGACTGATTTTGTCAATCAAAACCGTGCGTTTTTCGAAAAACAGGGGCTCTCTTTTTTCGAGATGACAGTAGGAATGGCTTTCGACTATTTCCGCAACGAGAAGGTTGACGTGGCAGTAATTGAAGTTGGCATGGGAGGAAGGCTCGATTCAACCAATGTTGTCCATCCAGATTTGAGCATTATTACCAATATTGGCTTCGACCACACACAGTTTCTTGGCAATACGTTGCCGAAGATTGCCGCCGAGAAGGCTGGCATTATAAAGGCTGGCGTTCCCGTTGTAATAGGGGAGACAAACGCTGAAACCGAACTTGTTTTCAGAAAGGTGGCGGCAAAATGTAAATCTCCGATACTGTTTGCAGACAAACACTATGTTGTCGACGAGCGTCACAACGGTTCAACCCGAATGTTGGCAGACATATATCATGACGGAGCGCCCTACATTAAAGGCATTCATTCTCCAATGGACGGTCTTTATCAGCGCAAGAATATTGCCACTGTATGTGCTGCTTACGACATTCTGAATGAAATCGGATACAAAATAAAACGTTGTCACTTTCGTGACGGATTGGCCAATGTGACAGACACAGGTCTTCATGGACGCTGGGAAAAACTCGGCGAACGTCCAAATCTGATTTGCGAGACAGCCCACAACGCCGACGGTATTGCTTCTCTTGTCGAGAAGCTCGCCTATATGCGTTATCACCGTCTGCATATAGTATATGGATGTGTCAATGACAAGGATTACGGCTCCATTCTTGATATGCTGCCAAAAGATGCGTGCTATTATTTCACTCGTCCGTCGGTCGAGCGCGGACTTGATGAAACAACCCTTGCATCAACAGCAGAATTGCATGGAAGGCATGGCGATTCCTATCCCGATGTGATGTCTGCTCTTGCTGCCGCACGCCAGGCCTCTAGTGTCACAGACCTTATTATTGTTACGGGAAGCATTTTCCTAGTTGCTGACCTGCTTCGTGAATTGAAAACGGAAAAATCTCTATAAAACATTAACCCCTTTAACCTCTCAACTATACTAAATCTAACATGACCGATAAAGATAAGATAAATGAAGACCATATAACCTTACCTGCCGAAGATGGCGGTCGAACTCTTGAGAACGACGGCGAGACCATATCGCTCAATTCCATGTTCAAAGACTACTGGGTCGACTATGCATCAGATGTTATCCTCGACCGCAGCGTGCCTGACATAGATGACGGATTGAAGCCTGTTCAGCGACGCATTCTTCACGCAATGAAGGAGACTGATGATGGACGCTACACCAAAGTCGCCAATATCGTTGGCAATACCATGCAGTATCACCCTCATGGTGATGCTTCAATCAAGGACGCGTTGGTCAACATGGGACAGAAAGACCTTCTTATCGATTGTCAGGGTAACTGGGGTAACATTCTCACAGGTGACGATGCTGCCGCTGCCCGATATATCGAGGCAAGACTTTCCAAATTTGCAAACGAGGTGGTTTTCAATAAAAAGACTACAGAATGGAAACCATCCTACGACGGTCGTAAGCAGGAGCCGGTGTCGTTACCAATCAAGTTTCCTCTGTTGCTGGCACAAGGCACAAAGGGCATCGCCGTAACGCTGACATCGGTCATTCTCCCATATAACTTCTGCGAACTACTTGAATCTTCCATCAAAATACTACAGAATATACCTTTCGAGATTTATCCGGATTTTCCGACAGGCGGACTGATTGACGTCTCAAAGTATGCCGATGCATCTCTTGGCGGTCGTCTACGTATCCGTGCCAAGATGCACTATGACGATAAAAGGAAAGCCATCGTGATTACCGAGTTGCCTTATACGGTAACAACTGATGTTCTCATTGACAGCATCTTGAAAGCTAACGAGAAAGGTAAGATAAAAATCAAAAAAGTTGACGACAACACCGCTGCTGAGGTCGAGATTGTTGTTTATTTGCCACAAGGTGTTTCTCCAGATCAGATGATTGACGCCCTCTACGCTTTCACCAATTGTCAGATAAGTTTCTCACCACAGACCTGCGTCATTGTCGACAACAAGCCTGTCTTCATGACTGCATCGGAAATATTGCGTCACTCTACTTTCCGTACCAAGGACCTCCTTCGACAGGAACTTGAGATTCAACTCGCCGAACTCGAGGACAAGTGGCATTGGGTCTCCCTAGAAAAGATATTCTTTGAGAAGGGCATCTACAAGAAGATGGAGAAAAAGGACAGCAAGACATGGGACGATCAGGTCGACGAAATGCTCGCCGCCTTCGGTCCATACCGTAAGAAGTTCAAACGTGAGATAACCCGCGACGACGTGCTTAAATTGTGCGAGAAACCCGTACGCAAGATTTCAAAGTTTGACATCAAGCGTGCAGACCAGGAAATTGCTGACATCGAGATGAATATCGACGAGACACGCAACCATCTTGAACATCTTACAGAGTATGCTATTTCTTATTTCCGTCATATTCTTGAAAAATATGGCAAAGGTCGAGAACGCAAGACAGAGATACGCAATTTCGAGGATATTCAGGCTGTCACCGTCGCTGTCGCAAATGAGAAATTATATCTGAACCCTGTTACAGGATTTGCTGGTTATGGCCTCAAAAGGGATGAAGGTGCCGAATACGTCTGTGACTGTTCCAAGATGGACGACATTATTGTTTTCCGGCAGGACGGCAGTATGATGGTTTCAAAAGTACAGGAAAAGGGATTTGTGGGCAGTGCCGATTGCAAGGAAATCAGATATCTTGGTCTCTTCCGCAAAGGTGATGAAAGAACTGTATACAATATGATTTATCGCGACGGTGCTTTCGGTTTCGTATATGTAAAGCGCTTCTCTGTGCTTGGTATCACCCGCGACAAAGACTATTGGTTAACAAAAGGTACTAAAGGTTCCAAGATTCTATATTTCACCGCTAATCCCAATGGAGAGGCTGAAACCGTTACCGTACATCACGTTTCAAAGCCAAAGCTCAAGAAGACTAGCTTCGACTTTAATTTTGCCACTCTTGCCATCAAGGGCCGCAACTCTATGGGCAACATATTGACCCGTAATGCGGTGCGCAGTATTAATCTTAAGGATGAAGGTATTTCCACTCTTGGTGCACGCAAAATCTGGTTCGATGAGAGTATCAAGCGTCTGAATGTCAATGAGGCTGGTCTCTGTCTGGGTGAATTTAAGGGGAAAGACAAAATATTGACAATCATGGCTTCGGGCCACTTCCGTACAACCAACTTTGACCTCTCTAACCATTTTGATGACGACTTGGTCTTGATTCGCAAGTTCAACCCGAAAACTATTGTCAGCGTCGTCTACCAGTCCGCTGAAAACCAAAGCTACTACCTCAAACGCTTCCTTGTTGACGAGTTCGACAAGAAACAGCCTTTTATCGACGATATTTCCGGTGACCGTATGGTTACCTTCAGTGTTGATACCTTCCCACGTATCGAAGTGCTTTACGATGAGGGCGCAAACAAAAAAATTGAGTCCGAAATCATCGATGTCTACGATTTTGTAGGTGTTAAAGGCTACAAAGCCAAAGGCAAGCGTATCACCACATCACCGGTCAAGCAGTTCCGTTGGCTTGACTCACTGCCAGAACCTGAAGAGGAAACGGAACCGCAAGAGAACTACGACGATCCCCAATCCTCTGTTTATAATGACCGAGAAGGTTTTGCTGAAGGCACACAGACAACTCTCTTTTAACCATTCACCATTTACGATAACTCACCAATGAAAATTCTCGTCATACTTCCCCGATTTCCATTTCCACTTGAAAAAGGCGACAAACTCCGTGCTTACCATCTGATACGTACCCTCTCCGCAAACAACGATGTCTATCTCTTTGCGGTCTCTCACAACAAGGTTTCTGATACAGACATACAGCAGATGCAGACCTACTGCAAGGATATCTGTATCGCTAGGATCTATCGTTTTATTGCCCTCTTCAATGTCGTGCGCTCCTTTTTCAGTATCCGTTCCATGCAGATAGGCTATTGGACTTCACGCAAGGCTCGTGCCTCTTACCGCAAGTTTGAAACCCGCGTTGCCCCCGATGTCATTTTCTCACAGATGGTTCGCACCATGAAATACGCTGCACATTCTGACCTGCCAAAGATCATCGATTTCCAGGATGCTCTTTCCATGAACCTTGAACGCAGGATGCGTGGTCGTCGTGGACTCGCATATTTTGCCATGCATTACGAGTTCAAAATGCTACGCTCTGCTGAATATAACGCCACACGCATCTTCGATACTGCAACCATTATTTCTGAGCCTGATAGCGAAGCAATACCCCAACGCAAGGATACTGTCGTTCATATTCTGCGCAACGGGGTCGACTTTGACTATTTCAAGCCTTTGGATATAGAAAAACAATATGACATAGTATTCTGTGGCAATATGCAGTATCAGCCCAATATTGACGCATCGCGCTTCCTCGTCAACCAGGTAATGCCTCTTGTTTGGCAGAGTCGACCTGAGACGCGTCTGCTCTTGGCTGGAGCGACACCAAAACCATCCGTGCGTCAGCTTGCTAGCCGACTGGTCACCGTGTCCGGTTCGGTTCCAGACATTCGTCCTAGCTACGCTCAATCACGTGTTTTTGTCGCCCCTATGCGCATAGGTTCTGGTCTCCAAAACAAGCTGCTTGAAGCTATGTCTATGCGTATCCCCTGTGTCACAACATCAGTTGCCAATGCTTCCCTTGGAGCTGTTGATGGTACACATCTGCTTATTGGCGATGATGCCAAGAGTATTGCTGACGCTATCCTACGGCTCCTTGACGACAAAGAATTGTGCGACACTCTTGTCGAAAACGCATACTCCTTCGTACGCAGCAATTTTTCATGGGAGAGCGCAGGCCGACAACTTGAACAAATTCTCTCTGTGGCAGTTTCATCCCATCATCAATCTACTCAAGTCTACGACGAATTTGAAGATTAGCCTCTGGATTCTGCTTACACTTTTATCGTCTTATTAATTTGTCAATTTATATATCTTGATTTCCACTGATCCTATACCTGAACGCGCAATACTCGTATCTGTCTGTGATGCGAAAACAACCATGGAACGCACCAGAGAGTGTCTTTCCGAGCTTGCCTTTCTGCTTGAGACTGCTGGTGGTGTTTCCGTAAAAACAGTTATTCAGAACCTTGAACGACCAGACAGTCGCACTTACATCGGCAGCGGTAAACTTGAAGAAGTGGTGGAATATAAAAATGCTCTAGAGGCTGATATTATTGTATTTGATGACGAACTCTCCCCGGCACAGCTCCGCAACCTTGAGAAGGCTTTCAATTGTCGTATCCTTGACCGTACTACATTAATCCTCGACATCTTTGCCAAACGTGCACGTACTTCTATAGCCAAAACCCAGGTAGAACTTGCACAGCTCCAGTATATGCTGCCGCGCCTTACCCGCATGTGGACTCACCTTGAGCGGCAGCGAGGAGGTATCGGTATGCGCGGTCCAGGTGAGTCGCAGATCGAGACCGACCGTCGCCTCATCACCGAGAAAATAACGCTCCTAAAGCAACGCCTGAAAGATGTTGACAAGCAGAAGATACAGCAGCGCAAAAATCGTGAGAGTCTCGTTCGAGTAGCCCTCGTCGGCTACACAAATGTCGGCAAGTCTACCCTCATGAATCTCCTTTCCAAGTCCGATGTTTTTGCTGAAAACAAACTTTTCGCTACTCTTGACACCACCGTCCGTAAAGTGGTCATTGGCAATCTTCCTTTTCTCCTCACCGATACTGTCGGCTTTATACGCAAGTTACCACACGGACTCGTCGAGTCCTTTAAGTCCACTCTTGACGAGGTTCGTGAGGCCGACCTCCTTCTTCATGTCGTTGACATATCCCATCCTGACCATGAACAGCAGATAGACTCTGTTAATCGCACCTTGCAGGAAATAGGTGCAGCCGACAAGCCCACAATTTTGGTATTCAACAAAATTGACGCTTATACTTATGTGAAAAAAGATGACGACGATTTGTCTCCAATGACCAAGGAAAACATGACTCTTGAGATGTTGCAGAACTCGTGGATGTCTAAAATCAACGACATGTCTACAGTATTTATCTCGGCAGCCTCAAGAGCCAATATTGACACACTCCGTGACATGCTTTATGAACACGTGAAGCGTATACATGCAATCCGTTATCCTTACAATAATTTTCTTTACTAAACGGAAATAGAAAAACCATACCATATGGCACAATAAAAACAAAAGTGTTCCGTTATATTTATCTAATGAAAAGAAACATAGTCATATTATTGTTATTGCTCTTCCCTTTTGTAGGTGCATTGCAAGCTCAAACCGACGACACGGTGGCTATGGCGTCGGACGACATTGTATTCGCCCATAATCAGGACAAACTGCCTCTTGATTTTTCTCGAACCACCGCCGCAGGTAATGTGTGGGATTTCCATCTCTCTCTCGGCTCTTCTATTATTGGCTCTTCGTACTCTTCAGCATCGCTTTTTGCCGTAAAACCTTCGTTTGTCTACCGTCCCAATGACCGTCTGGTGGTTAAAGGTTCGGTGGCTGCTATCAATAGCTATTCTCTATCATCTGGCAACTACAGCCTGCGCGGTCTCGAGGCTCGCAATCTGGCGCCACTACGCAATCCCTCGGGTGCAATGGCTGGCATGGTCAACGTTTCAGCAGCGTACAAGGCAAACGACCGCCTATGGATAGCTGCGTCGCTTATGCATGTTGGCGGACAGTTGGCCTCGGCAGCAATATTTAACCCATGGTTCTGTACAGACGGTTATGTAAATATTGATGCCACTGCATTCACAGCCTCGATGCGCTATCGTCTTGGCGATAACAACTATATTGATTTCCACATGACGGTCGTTAATGACCGTACTGGAGCTCTCGGTCCTCTCTATTTCGGTGCTCCTTACGGAAGTGCAATTTTTTATGAAAACGCTCTCTTTGGCAGCCATATCCAGAGCTACCCCTTCGACTTCACACCGTTTTAAATAAGGAATACTTGATTTGTAAGTAGTAAATATAACCCATTCAACCCTAGGTAAATGAATAGACGAGAGTTTCTAAAAACACTTGGTGCTGGTTCGCTGGCCACAGCAGCAGTGGCTGTTGGTTGTGCCCCTAACAACCAGACCAAGGCGGAAGGACTCACTCTTGGCGAGGTACCAGTCGGTCAGATGTCCATGCGCGAAAATTTGCATGGTGAGAAAGTCTCGTTGCTCGGATACGGCTGTATGCGCTTCCCGACCATTGATGGCCAGAGTGGTCGCGACCAAGACCAGGAACTTGATCAAGAGGCCATAAATCAGCTGGTTGACTATGCTATTGAACACGGTGTGAACCTCTTCGATACAGCGCCTCCTTATTGTAAAGGCCATTCAGAACACGCTGTAGGAATTGCCCTCAGCCGTCACAGCCGCGACAAGTTTTATGTCAGCACTAAGCTATCCAATTTCTCGCCGGACCAGTGGTCGCGTGAAGAAAGCATGAAACTATATGAAAACTCAAAAAAAGAGCTTCAGGTAGACCACCTTGACTACTATATGCTGCACGGCATTGGCATGTCGCGTCCCGACGACGGACTTGATGCAATGGAGTGTTTCAAGCAACGTTTTATTGATAATGGAATGCTTGATTTCCTGCTCGAGGAACGAGAAAAAGGACACATCCACAATCTTGGTTTTTCGTATCACGGTGATGTAACGGTGTTTGACTATCTGCTCGACAACAACGACAAGTATCATTGGGACCATGTGCTGATTCAGCACAACTATGTGGACTGGAAGCATGCGAAGAAGATGAACGAACGCAATACTCCATCGGAATATCTATATAGCCGACTTGAAGCATTGAACATCCCGGTTTTCGTTATGGAGCCACTCCTTGGCGGTCAGCTGGCTAATCTTCCTCAGCATTGCGCTGAGATGCTGAAACAGCAGAACCCAGATGTATCCATAGCGTCGTGGGCTTTCCGGTTCGCGGGAAACCAGCCGCGGATTCTCACCGTTCTCAGTGGTATGACTTATATGGAACATCTTCAGGACAATATACGCACCTATTCACCGCATAAGCCGCTTGATGCTGAGGAATTGGCACTTCTGAAGGATATTGCTGATGTCTATGCCGGTGTCAGCGAGGATGGTGACAATCTCCGAATAATACCTTGTACAGGCTGCAAATACTGCATGCCTTGTCCATATGGTATCGATATTCCCGCCATCTTCGCCCACTACAACAAATGCCTCAACGAAGGTCTTGTTATGTATGAGAAGGAAGGTTTCTCGTCTAAGGAAAAGAAGCTATACCGCCAGGCACGCAGAGCTTTCCTTGTAGGATATGACAGGGCCGTGCCATCGTACCGTCAGGCAGATCACTGCATAGGCTGTAACAAATGTTCCATTTGTCCTCAGCAAATCAATATTCCAGAACAGATGACTCGTATCAACGACTATGTGGAGGAATTGAAGCAGAGTACTTTGTGAGCGAAATGAGGAAAACCTGTAATAAGTCCTAAAACTTTAAAACCCTTAAAATATAAAACCATTAAAACCTCGATAATATCATGACTCTATTGACTATTGGTACAACAGAAATTGTCGTCATAGTGCTTGTTGTTTTGCTCCTTTTTGGTGGCAAGAAAATTCCCGAACTTATGCGTGGCATGGGCAAGGGCGTGAAGAGTTTCAAGGACGGAATGAATGGCATCGAAGAGAACGGAGAAAAGAAAACCGAGAAAGAAGAAAAGAAGTCTGAGAACTGATTTTTTGATATACTGACACGTTTGTTGTTGGTATGGTGTGCTTTAATAATTTAGACACATCAGTTCATCAGCATATTATTATCTGCAATTACCTATGACCTTTTGGGAACATCTTGACGAACTACGGGGTTGCTTATTACGAATAGTGATTGCAGTATTTCTCTGTGCTATTGCAGCATTCTTGCTAAAGGATCCTCTCTTTGCTGTCATCCTGGCTCCGAAGAATTCAGACTTCGTTACATATAGGTTGATGGAGAATGTGGTTGGTTCGTTGCCAGCGTTCCAGATTGAAATGATTAACATTGAGCTTGCTCAACAATTCATCATTCACATTAAAATGTCGCTCTGGGCGGCAGCGTTTGTCGTTTCACCATATATTCTGTTTATCCTTTTCAGGTTTGTCAGTCCAGCCCTTTACAACAATGAACGCCGCCTGACCATCAAAGCTGTCACAACGGGCTACCTTCTCTTCCTTAGCGGAGTGATGTTGAGCTATTTCGTTATTTTTCCGCTTACTTTCCGTTTTCTTGGTACTTATCAGGTGCAGGCCGACGTGCCAAATGTGATTTCGTTGAGCTCGTATATTTCGGTGTTTATGATGCTCCTCTTTATGATGGGATTGCTGTTTGAACTGCCGATTGCCTGCTGGTTGTTGGGACGGTTGGGATTGCTTAGTGCTGCTTCGATGCGTAAGTTCCGACGACATGCAATCGTGGCGATACTTATCCTCGCTGCTGTTATTACCCCTACAGGTGACGCTTTCACACTCACTGTAGTTGCCTTGCCGATATATCTTTTATATGAATTAAGTATCACTGTAGTTGCACGGAACGAAAGGAAAGAAATAGATGGTGTATAGGATAAGAATATATATAACTTTATTATTGTCGTTCATGGTGTTGCATAATGCAAGAGGTCAGAATGACAGCGTGGATACACGCCTTTTACAGGATTATATGTGGCGTTATCCGCAGTCGCAGTTGAGAGATGTCTATAAGTTCTGCTTTCAGGACTATTTCGGATTGGAACATATTATGAGTGATTCTATTGCCGCTATTCGTTACATCGAAAGCGAGATAGCCAATACCGACCCATCTCACTGGCAGCATCCGCCTTTTGTTTATCCTCTTACGTTGAAGGGCGATTATGTACGTGTTGACATTAACTATGTACGTCTTGGGGTCATACCCATAGGAACTCTTGTATCAGCTATGTTGCATAGCAACCGTAAGAACACTGATGACATCGCCATGCTTTCCATGTGGAAAGAACGATGGTCTTCGCTGTTGCGATGCCTAGAGGATGTCTATCCGCGGCCTCTGAATTTCGAGAGCGACAGGGAATATATAGACAAACTTCTGTCGGAAGGTGGATACGCATTACATCACAGCGAACTGTTCAACAAAACCTACCAGCAACATTATCGCATTGTTCGACGTGACGTGTTTATTCGCCTGCTGGCACCATTGCTAAATAAATAACTCTAACGATTACAGTTACTTGTAAAAAGACTGTCTCATTAATAATAACTTCTACCGCTATAATCTCAAACTCTTAAACTTTAAAGCTACCAATGTTCCAGAAATTGATAAACGGCTCTGTAAAACTCATCCAGCGATGGATGCCTGAACCATTCCTGTTTGCTATCTTACTGACTTTTGTTGCTGCCATATTGGCTATGCCTATATGTAGGCAGACACCTGTTGAAGTCGTTGCCAACTGGGGTGGTGGAGTATGGGGGCTACTTGAGTTTGCCATGCAGATGGCATTGGTTTTGGTTACGGGCTCCGCGCTTGCTTCGGCGCCGTCATTGAAACGAGCCGTTGCGGCCCTAGCATCGCTGCCCAAGACGCCGGTGTCGGCAATCGCTTTGGTGACGGTTGTCTCATCCATGGCCTGTTGGTTGAATTGGGGTTTCGGTCTTATTGTAGGAGTGGTCTTCGCAAAAGAAATTGCACGTCGTTTGCGTGGAGTTGACTATCGTTTGCTCATTGCTTCCGCATATAGTGGTTTTGTCGTCTGGCATGCAGGTCTGTCGGGCTCTGTACCTTTGAAACTTGCAACGAATTCCGATCTGGCAAAGGCTACAAACGGTGCAATAGTCGATGCAATACCTGTCTCGCAGACCGTTTTGCATCCAATCAATATCGCAATGGTGGTTTTAGTTATTATTGCAATAACAGTTGTCAATTCTCTTATGCATCCCAAAGACGACAAGGTCGTCACTGTCGAACCAGAACTGCTTGTCGATGATTCTCCGTCAATCGATACAAAGACAATGTCCAAGAAAACACCTGCCGAGCGTGTCGAAAACAGCAGACTACTCACTTTATTGGTTGTTCTACTGGGCTTTTCATACATGATAATGAATCTAGGATTTCGCGGAGGTTCTTTTGATTTAGGTTCGGTAATTATGCTTTTCCTGTTTTTAGGAATTCTATTTCATGGGACTCCTGTTGCGTATGTCCGTGCTTTTGGCAAAGCGGCGTCAGGTGCAGCAGGCATTATCTTGCAGTTCCCATTCTATGCAGGTATTATGGGTATAATTACAGGAGTAGGGGAGAGCGGTATAAGTTTCGGCAACGTTATCAGTAACGCATGTATAAGTGTTTCCTCGCCAGTGACCTATCCATTGCTGACGTTTGTTTGTGCTGCGGTTCTCAATATGTTTGTTCCGTCAGGTGGTGGTCATTGGGCTATTCAGGCCCCGATCATGTTCAACGCAGGAGCCGAACTTGGTGTGGATCCTGGTCTTACTGGTATGGCTATTGCGTGGGGCGACGCTTGGACTAACCTCATCCAGCCTTTCTGGGCGTTACCGGCATTGGCAATTGCTCGCCTTAGTGCAAAGGATATTATGGGCTTTTGTCTTATCGACTTATTTGTCAGTGGTGTTATTATCTCCACAGGTTTAATATTATGGGCTTTATAAAAAAATAATATGAAATACAGAAATCACTTTGTTTTTAAGATGGTTGTATTGACTACAACTGTCATTATCTTTGTTTCGTGCAAATCGAAGGCAGTTTCAGAATCAACTATTGATTCGTCTCAAATAAACAGCGATGGAGTATCGGTGGTTGACAATGCAGACCGGGTAACTATCACATGTATTCGCGATTGTGAAAATGAAATGCCAGTAGACCTTTTCAAAGGCTCATGCTGTGACACATGCCTGTCTCGACTTGCTCCAAATGGCTCATTTAAATCGGCTATAAATGTTTATCTGGCAATGACAGATAAATATACTGTACTTTTTGATGCTGGTCTCGGCAATGAGAAGGGAGGTGCTCTACTTGCCAAATTGGCCTATCTTAAGGTGAAGCCGGAAAAAGTGAATGCGATTTTTTTGACACATCTCCATCCTGACCATATTGGCGGACTTTTGAAAGACGGCAAGCCAGTGTTCCCTAATGCAATAATTTATCTTTCGGTCGATGAGTTTAATGCATGGAGCGATGGTGGCTCTATGGCTGCCCAAAATGGACTGTGGAAACAGGTCCTCGCTTCTTATGCACTGAATATCCAGCCTGTGAATGACGGTGACAAGCTGCTTGACGGAATTGTCGAGGCGCATCTTGCCCCCGGCCATACTCCCGGCCATACGATCTATACCGTTGGCGACTGTCTGATTGTTGGCGATTTACTTCATGCCCAGGATCTTCAGCTATCGCATCCTGAGTGCTGCGCACGCTATGACAACGACTATGAAAAGTCTGTGAAGACCCGTTTGAAATTCTATGATTTTGTCCGTGAACGAAATCTGTATCTTTGCGGCGCGCATTGCTATGATTCGAAGGTGACAATGACGGATTAGATTGCTCTCGGAAACGTAATGGTGAAGGTGGTGCCTTCGCCCAGTGTACTGTCCACTTCTATGCTGCCTTCGTGCAATGATACAACTTGTTGCACATAGTTGAGACCTATTCCGAAACCTTTGACGTTGTGAACGTCGCCTGTCGACACACGATAGAATTTTTCAAAGATATGTTTCTGGTCTTCTTTACTTATGCCCAACCCCTTGTCGGCCACTTTAAGCACAATGTTTTTGCCATCCAAACGTGTTGCTATCTTTATGTGCAGCGTGTTTGGTGAGTACTTGATGGCGTTGTCAACGAGGTTGTAAATCATATTTGTAATATGTAGTTCGTCACCGAAAAATATTGATGGATTGGCTTCAAGATCACTTTCAATCACGCCTCCACGATTAGAGATAATAAGTTGAAAGCTTTTCAAAACGCTTTCTGTTATGCGATGCAGGTCTATTTCGTTGCGGTTAAGACTGAAGTTCTTGTTCGACATCTTTGAGTTTTGAAGGATGGTCTCGATGAGCATCCTCATTCTGCGGTTTTCGTCATTTATTATTCCGACATATGACCCTCGGCTTGCTGAGTCAGTGTCTATACTTTTGTCCTGGAGCATTTCGCATGCCAGACCGATAGTTGCGATGGGAGTTTTGATTTCATGAGTCATGTTGTTGATGAAATCCGTCTTCATTTCATCAAGTTTGTCTTGTTTGAATATGGTTCGTAGGGAGAGAAAGAATAGGATGAAAATCAGTGATATGAGAAGGAATCCAATGGCGAAATACAAAGTGGAGTTGTCTTTCATCAACATCGTTGATTTGGGAAAACTAAGAACGATGAAATATTCGTTTGGCGACATGATGCCGCTTGGATGGAAACTGTATTTGAATGGTGTTTCGCGCAGGTCATCGCCGTCTCCCTTGCTGCAGTAGAGAATATTGTCGTTTGTGTAGTCGAGTACTCCAACCACCGGTTTTACGTCTACGCCGTTGGTCGTCAATTTTTCGGTGATGATTGAATCAAGAATCTCGTATTTGAACACCTTGGATGTAAGAAGATTGTCAGCCACATAGTCCGAAATGTCCGTAACAAACTGGTCATAGAAGTCGTCGCTGTTTATGAGTTTGTCACGGGTTGTCAGAAGCATGTTGTATTCCGCTATAGCGTTTGAGTCTGCAACTGTCACCTTTGCGTTTGGCAACAGATGAATGCTGTCAATCATTGTTACTCCGACCTCGACCAAAGCAGTGTCGAAAAACACATTGTAGTTTTCCTTGACAATATTTTGCATGCGTTCGTTCAGCTCCTCGACACGCCTGAACTTTAGGAGTTTGTATCTGTCGTTTTGACGAAGATAGTCTTCCACACGAGTCCTGTTCAGGTCGTTTATCATATCGTCCATAGCGTTGTTGACGTTGATATTGAAGAGGTTCTCACTCACAGTGAATGCACGCTTCATCTGCACATACTGCACCATAACAAGACTTGCAGCTGCCAGCGTGAACAATGCTATCAGTATCGTGACAAAAGTCTTTTTCATCCTAATTCGCTATCATAACTTTTCAACGTTTTACGTTGATAACACTTTTTTTGTTTCATCTTAAAAAATACTAATTTGATTTTTTTTTGTAATTTTGCATAATCGTTTTACGCAGTTCTGAGCTGTGCTTTACTTTACAACAGCCACAGGATTAGCATTAAATATTGTAAACTCAACTATAAACATAACATATTATCATGGCAACAAAGTATATTTTTGTTACGGGTGGCGTTGCCTCGTCATTAGGCAAAGGAATCATCGCTGCTTCTCTTGCCCGCTTACTCAAAGCCCGTGGTTATTCGGTTGCAAACCAGAAACTTGATCCTTACATCAACATTGATCCAGGTACGCTGAATCCTTATGAACATGGCGAATGCTACGTTACTGAGGATGGGGCAGAGACAGATCTCGACCTTGGACATTATGAGCGCTTCACAGGGGTGGCCACTTCACATGCCAACAATGTGACCACCGGCCGAATCTATCAGAATGTTATCGAGAAAGAACGCCGAGGCGACTTCCTGGGCAAGACAGTGCAGGTCATTCCGCATATTACCAACGAAATAAAGGAACGTATCACTGCTCTTGGAAATACAGGAAATTATGAGTTTGTCATAACTGAAATTGGTGGTACTGTGGGCGACATTGAGTCTTATCCATTCATAGAGGCTGTCCGTCAGTTGAAGTGGACCCTTGGCCGCAATAGTATCGTGATCCATCTAACCTATATTCCTTATATTGCCGCTGCCGGAGAGTTGAAAACCAAACCTACGCAGCATAGTGTAAAAGCATTGCAACAACAAGGTGTACAGCCTGACATTATCGTGTGCCGTACAGAGAAACCGCTTACCCGCAGTGTTCGCGACAAAATAGGTCTATTCTGCAATATTGAAGGCGATTGTGTTATCGAGGATGGAGATGTCAGTAGCATCTATGAGGTTCCTATCAAGATGCATGACGAACGTCTTGACATTCAGGTTCTAAAGAAACTTGATGTTCCAATCAAGAAAGATATTGACCTTGCTAATTGGGAAGCATTTCTGTTTAAACTTAAAAATCCTGAAAAAGAGGTAAGTGTGGGTCTTGTAGGCAAGTATGTCCAACTACAGGATGCCTATAAATCCATCACAGAAGCTTTCATTCATGCCGGTGCCGAGCTGCGTTGTAAAGTAAATGTCTCGTATATCAATTCTGAGAACATCACTAAGGAGAATGTTGATGAACAGTTGAAAGGTCTTACTGGTATTCTTGTGGCTCCAGGTTTTGGTACTCGTGGTATTGAGGGTAAGATACTGGCGGTCAATTATGCACGTGTCAATCGTGTTCCATTTTTAGGCATCTGTCTTGGAATGCAGTGCGCTGTTGTTGAATTTGCGCGCAATGTGCTTGGTTATGACGATGCTCATTCTGTCGAGATTGCACCTGCAACCAGTCATCCTGTTATCGATATGATGGAAGAACAGAAAAACATTTCGAATATGGGAGGTACAATGCGCCTCGGGGCATATCCATGCAAACTTGTTGAAGGTTCTAAGTCGTTTGAAATCTATGGCAAGGAGTTTATTTCTGAACGTCATCGACATCGTTACGAATTCAATAATAAATATATCAACGAGTATAAAGAAGCCGGAATGGTTCCCGCAGGTATAAATCCCGACTCTGGCTTGGTTGAGATAGTGGAGATACCCTCGCATCCGTTCTTCGTTGGGTCTCAATTCCATCCAGAGTACAAGAGTACAGCATTGCATCCTCATCCTTTGTTTGTAGCCTTTGTCAAGGCTGCTATGGAATACAAGAGATAGTAAGGGAACGGAATCTATTAAGAATTGAAGAAATAGAATTATGAAAATAGGAGTCATCATAGCCATGGATATCGAGTATCAAAAGATGCGCGATGCCATCGGTGGCGACACAGGTCGCCTTGGAAACAATGAAATAATCCTTTGGCAATGTGGTATTGGCAAAGTCAACGCCGCAGTGGGCACAATGCGTCTAATTCAGGAACATCACCCCGATGCTATCATCAGCACCGGTCTTGCCGGTGGTATCGACGAGCAGATGCGGGTGATGGATGTTCTTGCCGCTACGCAGTGCGTGTATCATGATGTCGATTGTGGCCCTGGCCTTGGATGCCAGCGCGGTCAGATTCAAGGTCTCCCGGAACGCTTCGATGCCGACTCGCATCTCCTCAACCATGCGATAATGGTGCCGCTCGCAGAAGGCGAGAGACTTATGAGAGGTCTTATATGCACAGGTGACCAGTTTATCACCGACCGCGAGCGACAAAGTGGAATAAAGCAAAACTTCACAGACGGATTGGCTTGCGACATGGAATCAGCGGCAATAGCACAAACGTGTTATCTGTTGAAGGTGCCGTTTCTCAGCCTGCGTGTCATCAGCGATACTCCTGGCCGCACTGACGACCACCAGATGCAGTGGGAGGATTTTCTCAACAACATGTGCGACCGTTCCTTCCATTTCGTCAGAAAATTCCTTGAAACGATTTAATTATAAGGCTTCGATTATATCTTCAAATGTTTTTTGTATTGTCATATAATAGCCCGTTAACTACTTTAAAGACTTTAAAATAAAACTCATCTCTACATGGAAGTAATACAGAGCTTTACAATAGACCATACTCATTTAAAGCCAGGCATATATGTCTCGCGCGAAGACAAAGGCTTCACAACATACGATTTACGTATCACCGAACCCAATCAGGAACCCGCAGTGGCCCCTTCTGCAATGCATAGTATTGAGCACCTGATGGCTACGTGGTTTCGCAACTCCGAGGCCAAGGAAGATGTTGTATATGTCGGCCCGATGGGCTGTCTCACTGGCATGTATGTTATTATGACAGGCAACTATAGCGTACAGGACATGCGTCGTCTCACTATCAATTGTCTAGAGTGGATACTCACTCAAAGCGAAGTGCCGGCAACACAGCCTGAATCATGTGGAAACTACCTGCTACATGACCTGCCAATGTGCAAATGGGAGTGCCGTCGCTATCTTGACCGTCTTAAAAACGATTTTCACTGCGAGTACACCAAGTTGCAAATCAAGCTAAACGACGGCAAAGTCTTTGCCGATGCATAATTTACTTTTTATGGCTTTACGTTGATTGGAGTCTTGTCGTAATTAGTGACGACAAAATTATTTTTCAAATAACACAATATTTCGCAAATTCATCGTTTCCATTGTGTTCACTTTGGCCCCGTAGTTCAGCTGAATAGAACGTCGGATTCCGGTTCCGAAAGTCGTGGGTTTGAATCCCGCCGGGGTCACAAAAATGAAAGGTTACTTCAATAATACCAAGCCCTTTGGACAACTTTTGACTTTGGTCGGACTTGTTGTCCTTTTTTTTATTGTAGGCACAAGCATTATGTCTATAGCCATGGTTGGAGGTGCCGAAATAACCGATGTTCGTTTTCAGTGGCTGTTTCAGGCAGTTACTCAGTTGTTGACATTCTTTTTGCCTGCCCTTATTTTTGCAAGTCTTTTCACCGATAGTGTCCGAGGTTCACTTCAACTTGATTTTCATGCGGAGAAGTGGCTCATGGCTATCGCATCGATTGTGATTCTTATCTGTTTAATGCCATTCTCCGACTGGCTTGCACAAATTAATGATGGGATGCACCTTCCAGAGCGTTTCACAGAACTAGAATTGCAATTGCGTGAAAGATCTGCAATGTCTCAGGAGATTGTCGTGGGAATGCTGTCTCAGCAAGGAGTGGCTGCTTTGATTGTGAATCTGTTAGTTATTGCTCTTGTTCCAGCCTTATGTGAGGAATTCTTTTTCCGTGGGGCATTGCAGCATTTCTTCTGTCGATGGATGAAGAACCATCATGTCGCTATTATAGCTACAGCTGCGGTGTTTTCATTGATGCATGGCGACATTTTTGGATTCCTGCCGCGATTCATGCTTGGCATCTTGTTGGGATACCTGTTTCATTATTCGCGTTCAATACTTGTAAACGTTGTGGTGCACTTCTTTAATAATGCACTGATAGTGATTCTGTATTATCTTTATTATCAAGGAACAACAAATAGTAATATTGCAGAGGATGTCCATGTTTCGGGCATCGTGGTTGTTGTTGGAATTGCTTTTGCTTTGGTCATTTTTTACGCTCTTTTTTTACGTCAAAAAAGTGAAAAACAGTCTTCGAACCAAGCCTGATTTCCCTTGTTTTAATTGAGGGGACCCTTTGCGTTTTATATTTTATGTTTTGTTGTAATATATTGTATTGTAATAATATATGCTTATATTTTTTGTTTTTCATTTAAAACATTGAAAAAAAATATTTACGTTTTAAAAAAAAATAGTACTTTTGCATTTTGATTTTTGATAACTAAAGTAATAAAAAGTAATTAGAAATGACAAAGGCAGAAGTAGTGAATGCAATCGCCCAGAAAACGGGCATCGAAAAAATCGCCATCATGACTGTCGTCGAAGAGCTGATGACCGTCGTAAAAGATTCTCTTACTGAAGGTGAGAACGTATATCTCCGTGGCTTTGGTAGCTTTATCGTTAGAAAAAGAGCAGAGAAAACAGGCCGCAATATTTCAAAGAATACTACCGTCATTATCCCGGCCCACAATATCCCGGCTTTCAAGCCCGCTAAATCATTCATGGCTGACGTTAAAAACAACACGAAATAAATTTTAAATACTTAATAATATGCCCAACGGTAAAAAACACAAAAGACATAAAATGTCTACGCACAAGCGTAAAAAACGCCTGCGCAAGAACAGACATAAGAAGAAATAAGCCTTCGGCCTATTTACTTCTTACGCAATCTAACAGAAACTAAAACAAATTACACAGCGCCTTAAGGCACGTTGTGTAATTTGTTTTGTTTTTTACCAAGCGCCATAGACGCAACTGATAATTAATGGAAAAAGAACTAATCATTTCCGGGTCTACCAGCGATGTCCGCATCGCACTGCTTGAGGACAAGCAACTGGTGGAGCTGCATACGGAAAAGAAAACAAGCCATCTTTCCGTTGGTGATGTCGTGATTGGAAAAGTCCGCAAGATTATGCCTGGACTTAATGCGGCGTTTATCGACATAAACGACGAGAAGGAGGGCTTTATGCACTATCTCGACCTCGGACCTCAATATAACTCTTTTGAAAAATATCTTCGTCATGCAATGAATGGCGATGCCTCGATGCGGACACTCGACAATTTTGTCATTGAACCAGTGTTCGAAAAGACAGGTAATCTTTCCAACACTTTGAAAGTCGGTCAGTTTATTCTGACTCAGGTTTCCAAGGAACCGATTTCAACCAAGGGACCCAAACTGTCGGGAGACATTTCGTTTGCAGGACGATATCTTGTTCTTGTTCCTTTCTCTAATAAAATTTCCATATCCCAGAAAATCAAGGGCTCGGAGGAACGTAACCGTCTACGCAGGTTGATGCAGAGCATTCGTCCCAACAATTTCGGACTCATTGTTCGTACAGTCGCCGAGGGTAAGTCGGTTGCTGAAATAGATGCTGATTTGCACCTTTTGATGGAGAAATGGAGCAGGATGACAGAACGCTTGAAGACAGTCAACGGACCTCAGGTGATTGAGTCTGAACTTAATGCGACATCTGCGCTGCTGCGCGACGTCCTTACAGATGACTTCAATACAATATATTGCGACAATGAGGATCTTTACAACGAGGTAAAAAGTTATATCAACACTATTGCTCCTGAAAAGAGCGATATCGTACGACACTATAAACTTGAAACACCGATATTCGAACAATTCGGCGTACAGCGCGATATAAGGCGTGCCTTTGGACGTATTGTGACTATACGTTCAGGTGTGTATCTTTATATAGAACACACCGAGGCAATGCATGTTATAGATGTCAATAGCGGCAACCATATTAAAGCTGGTACTGGTCAGGAGGACACGGCATTGCAGGTCAATATTGAGTCGGCAAAGGAGATAGCGCGCCAGTTACGTCTGCGTGATATGGGTGGAATTGTGATTGTGGATTTTGTCGATATGGCAAAGGCTGAGAACCGTCGTCAGCTTTTCGATGTAATGTCGGAAGAGATGAAAAAAGACAAGGCTCGCCATACGATATTGCCGCTTAGTAAGTTTGGCCTGATGCAGATTACACGTCATCGTGTACGCCCTGCAATAGAGGTCGACGTACAGGAGAAGTGTCCGTTCTGCGATGGTACCGGTACAATTAAGTCGAGTCTTGTGATTGTTGATGAAATAGAATCGAATCTTCGTTATCTGAGTGCTTCTCAGCGTGAAAGGAAGTTGACGATAATAACCCATCCATATATTTATGCCTATCTGACAAAGGGTTTCAGATCGATTCGGCGTAAATGGCAGCGCAAGTATAAGATCCGTCTTACAATAAAACAATCGGAAAGTTACAATTTACTGGAGTCTAAATTTTTCAACGCCAATGGCGAAGAAATATCAATGTGACCATGCTTCTTCAAAAATGCTATAAAATGCGGTGACTTTGGTTCATCGCATTTTTTTTATTTCCAATTAGTGTAAAAAATGTATTTTTGCATTGTCTAAAAAAAGTTCGGTGTTATGAAAAACAAAGATAATGTATGGATTTCTAAAAGGTTATTGATGCTGTTCCTTTTTTTGCTTGTAGGGATGGCTTTGGTAGCGTGTGTTGAAAAAAGCAAATCGAAGAAGCCTGAAAAAGAAGTCAATTTGTCTGAGACAAAATGGTATTCTGTGGAGCACGACGAATTGTATGGAAGCTATATTTCCACTTCAATAGTTTTTCTTTCTGACTCGACAGGCGAGTATTCTCTTTTGTCGATTGACAACGACTCTTCTATGCGTACAGCGACTCCTTTCAGGTATGATTTCAACATGAAGGATGGCTCAGGGCGTATATACATGAAGGGTGACGAAAAAATTTATCCTTTTAAACATACCGATACGGCTTTGCTGTTCCCGGGTATCAGATGGGACATGATTCCATACAAGCAAAAGTGAATTGGTGAATTACAAGAATATGAAGAAGATATCCTTTGTTATTTTATTTGCTGTTTGTAGTATTATCCCTTCCTATGCATGTACAAACCTGGTTGTGGGTAAGAAAGCTTCGAAGGACGGCAGCGTAATGTGCACTTACAATTGCGACGGTTTTGGCTTTGCAGGTTCTTTGTTCTACAGTCCTGCCGGCCGTCATCCTGTTGGCGAGAAAATTGCCATCCACGGCTGGGGACCGACACACGAAGGTCGTTATGTCAATCAGGTGGAGTACACATACAATGTTGTGGGACTGATGAATGAGAAACAGCTGACCATAGTCGAGACGACTTTCGATGGACGTTTGGAAATGGTCAATCATGATGGTTTGCTTGACTACTTCAGCCTTATGCGTTTGACTCTGCAGCGATCGTCAAATGCACGCGAGGCCATCCGTTGTATCAGTGAGCTAGTGTCAGAATATGGCTACAACAGCAGTGGCGAAAGCATCACTATCTGCGATCCCAACGAGGCTTGGATTATGGAAATAATAGGGAAGGGACCAGACCGCAAAGGTGCAGTGTGGGTTGCCTTACGCATACCGGACGACTGCATATGCGCACATGCAAACTTAAGCCGCATACGCAATTTCCCATTGGAAAAGAAACGCTCATATCGAAGCATCAGCAGCAAGAATATAAAGTATGTCAACCGTCCTGAGGTTGAGTGTGTCTATGCAGAGGATGTCATTACCTTGGCACGTGAACTGGGCTATTTCTCTGGTTCCGACGAGGATTTCTCGTTCCGCGATGCTTACTGTCCTATCGACTTTGAGAATGTCCGCTATGCAGATGCACGCGTGTGGAGCTTCTTCCGTCACCACTGTAGTGGCATGGACAAGTATTTGCCATACATAAATGGCGATTTTGACAAGTGTGACCATCTGCCACTTTGGGTAAAACCTGACTCGACGTTGAGTCTCCGCGACTTGCAACGCGACATGCGTGATCATTTTGAGGGAACTCCTCTTGATATGACTTCCGACATGACTGCTGGCCCATGGGGAATGCCGATACGTCCGTTGCCAATGCACTTCAAATCTAGCGATAGTACAGACTTCTATCGTGAGCGACCCATTGCTACTCAACAATCTGGTTTCACCATGACTTGCCAAATGCGATCGTGGCTGCCCGACGATGTGGGAGGCGTGACATGGTTCAACTGTGACGATGCCGACATGGTGGCATATGTGCCGTTATATTGCTGCATAACACAGGTCCCCGATCCATTCAGACCGGAGAACAATCCACGTACCGAGTTCTCTTTCGAATCGGCATTCTGGATGAACAATTGGGTTGCCAATATGGTGTATCCGCGTTATTCTGTGATGATTGACGACTTGCGTGTTGCCCAAAAGGAGCTTGAGGATTACTACTTTGCTGACCAGGACAGTGTGCTGAATGCCATCGAAGGAATGATGCCGGCAGATCGCCATAGTTATCTAAACCAGAAAAGCATCGCTTATGCCGACAAAATGATGAAACGTTGGGAGCGTCTCGCTAAGTATCTTATTGTGAAATATAATGATCAGGTTATCCGTCGTGTTGGCGACGATGGCGAGTTTCTCCGTTGGGGCTACGACACCCAAGGTTATAACCAATCGTTTATTGATGCCATAGGTCCAGCTACGGGCAATCGCTACCGGCTGGACAAGGTCATTGAACGAAGGGAAAGATAGGCTTCCCTGCTATATTAGTCCATTTTTTGTTATTTGTCTATAAATACACTGATTAATAGTGTAATGCATATCTTTTGAAAATAATATTATTGATTTTCTTTTAAAAAGGTGTCATAGTTTTCACATTTTTTATTAACTTTGCACATCGTTTTGCAACGTGTCTTTTGTTTGTATAGTCAACAAGGATGCGTTGTGAACGTTTGATAATGAGTGTAATATAATATATTATTTGTTTATGCAGAAAAGTAAAATTGGACTTGATTTTGAGAAAGTAGAACATGCCAGAAGTGTTGCGCGTAAGATTGCTGATCAGGTGCAAGACTTTGTGGGCAACTACACAACGGTCGCTGTTGAACGTACAATCTGCCGTCTACTTGGCATAGACGGCATTGATGAAAATGAAGTCCCCCTGCCAAATGTTGTCGTTGACGCTCTGAAGTCCAAGGGCCTCCTTGGCCAGGGCGTTGCTTATTTTATCGGAAACGCTGTGATTGAGACTGGAATGACTCCGCAGCAGATAGCTGATGCTGTCGTTGCGGGCAAGCTTGATATCACGCAGATACCTGTGCATCCCATTGCTGATTCCGCCAAGGCAATCCAGCCTTTTGTGGATGCAACGATAACTCGCATTCGCAACAATCGTCTGCGTAGGGAAAACTATATCAACACTATCGGTGAAGGCAGTAAGCCATATCTTTACATCATTGTTGCCACAGGTAACATTTATGAGGATGTTGTTCAGGCTCAAGCTGGTGCTCGTCAAGGTGCTGATATCATCGCCGTTATCCGTACTACGGGTCAGAGTCTGCTCGACTATGTTCCTTTTGGTGCCACAACTGAAGGTTTTGGCGGTACTTTCGCTACACAGGAGAATTTCCGCATCATGCGCAAGGCTCTTGATGAGGTAGGCGAGGAGGTAGGCCGTTACATTCGCCTTTGTAATTATTGCTCGGGTCTATGCATGCCAGAAATTGCAGCCATGGGCGCCCTCGAAGGTCTCGATGTGATGCTCAACGATGCGCTGTACGGCATTCTTTTCCGCGACATCAACATGCAACGTACACTGATCGACCAGTATTTCAGTCGTATAATCAATGGCTTTGCAGGTGTTATCATCAACACAGGCGAGGACAATTACCTTACCACTGCCGATGCATACGAAGAGGCTCACACCGTGCTCGCTTCCGACTTCATAAATGAGCAGCTGGCGCTTCTCGCTGGCTTGCCAGAGGAACAGCAGGGTCTTGGTCATGCTTTCGAGATGGATCCCATGCTCGAAAACGGTTTCCTGTATGAATTGGCACAGGCTCAGATGATTCGTGAGATCTTCCCCAAGGCTCCGCTAAAATACATGCCTCCCACGAAATTCATGACTGGCAACATTTTCCGCGGTCATATTCAGGACGCTCTTTTCAACATTATCGGACAATGGACTCACCAGGGCCTTCAGCTTCTCGGCATGCCGACAGAGGCAATCCATACGCCGTTTATGAGCGACCGTTATCTTTCAATAGAGAATGCCAAGTATATCTTCAATAACATGAAGGATATCGGTGAAGAGGTGGAATTCAAGGAGGATGGTATTATCCGCCGCCGTGCAAAGGAAGTGCTCGACAACGCCACCAAGTTGCTTGAAGACATGGAACGTGAAGGCTTGTTCACAGCTCTCGAGAAGGGTATCTTCGCCAATGTCAAACGTCCCAAGAATGGTGGCAAGGGCTTGGATGGTGTCTCCCTCAAGGCTGAGAACTACTTCAATCCGTTTGTAGAATTAATGAAAGGAAAAAAATAATCTGGTCCAAGGGTTGTGCTTTCTCTCAGAGGACAGTGTCGCTGAACGTGATAACCCTGAATTATAAACCTTAAACCCTAAACCTAAAACCTTAGATAAAATGAGTGAAGGACTTTATTCAATGGAGGCTAAGAATTATGACAAGACCTTAGACCTCACCAAGATAAAACCATACGGTGATACCATGAACGATGGTAAGACTCAGCTGAGTTTTACTCTGCCGGTTCACGCAGGCGCCGAAGCAGAAGAAGCTGCCAAACAGTTGCTCAAGAGAATGGGCTTCGAGAACCCGCTGGTTGTGTACTCGAAAGAGCTTACCGAAGGTTTCACATTTTTCAACTGCTACGGAAGCTGTACCCATACCGTTGACTACTCGACAATCCATGTCCCCAAGGTGGAGTCGACCACTATGGAGATGAAGGAATGCGACGAGTACATCCGTGAGCATATCGGCCGCAAGATTGTCATCGTTGGCGCTTCTACAGGCACCGATGCCCATACTGTTGGAATTGATGCAATCATGAACATGAAGGGCTATGCCGGTCATTATGGTCTGGAACGTTACGATATGATTGATGCTTACAACCTCGGCAGTCAGGTTCCGAATGAGGAATTCATTGCCAAAGGCATAGAACTGCATGCAGATGCTCTTATCGTCTCGCAGACGGTTACACAGAAGGATGTTCACATCAAGAACCTCACCGAACTTGTTGAAATGCTCGAAGCCGAAGGTCTTCGCGACAAAGTGATTCTTATCTGTGGAGGTCCCCGTATCAGCCATGAGCTGGCCAAGGAACTGGGCTATGATGCTGGTTTCGGACCAAACACCTATGCTGACGACGAGGCTTCGTTCATAGCACAGGAAATGGTGGCACGTGGATGGAAATAATCTGAAAATAAACATATAAAATCAAACAATATGAATAAAGAAGAAATCAAACCCTTTATCGCTAAGCGCGCAGCCAAAGAACTGCACGACGGCGATGTCGTCAACCTTGGTATCGGTCTTCCGACCCTCATCCCCAACTACCTGCCAGAAGGTGTGCATGTTGTCCTTCAGAGCGAGAATGGCATGATTGGCATGGGACCAACCCCCGAAGAGGGTAAGGAAGATCCTTGGTTCATCAATGCAGGTGGTGGATACATCACTCATGTACCTGGAGCTTCGACTTTCGATAGCGCTACGTCGTTCGGCATCATCCGTGGTGGCCATGTCGATGTCAGCGTCCTTGGTGCCATGCAGGTGGACGAGCACGGTGACCTCGCCAACTGGATGATTCCTGGCAAGAAAACCCCGGGTATGGGCGGAGCCATGGATCTCCTTGTAGGTGCTAAAAAGGTTATCCTTGCCATGGAACATACAGCCAAAGGCAATCCTAAGATTCTCAAGAAATGCACCCTTCCCCTTACTGCCAAGGGCCAGGTGAACATGATTATCACTGAGATGGGTGTCATGGAGATTACTCCTGAGGGCATCGTCCTCACCGAAATCAACCCTGAATTCACCGTTGCTGATGTACAGGCTGCTACCGAGGCTACGCTGATAGTGTCTCCCAACCTCAAAGAGATAAAGTAGGACTATAATTACATGGACGGGGACGGCTATTATTCATCCCCGTCCTTTTTCCAACATTTTAACCAGAAAAAACGTCTAACCAATCATTTTGATGAAGAAATCATTCTTGTTTCTTGTTCTGATGGCTGTTGTGGTTTGCTCCAAAGCAGAACAGCCTCCGCTGTTGACCCCTCCGCATGTCGAATTCAAATATTATGGCTTCTATGGTATTGTAGACTATAGTTTTATGACTTCTTTTAAGAATGAGTCAGGCCAGTATATGAATCCAAGTACCGGCGATGTGGTTTATGCCGTTGACAAATACACCTTGAGTGGTATAACTGCCATCGTAGGTTGGCAGTTCCGCAAGGAAACGGCCTTGGGTATAGGCTTCTCGTATCTTAACGACCCTGATGGCTCATTCTCTCAGATTCCGGTATTCCTTGAATTCCGTAGCCATTACATGCGTAGCAGGCTCACACCTTTCTCGTCGTTTCAACTTGGCTATAGCATCCCCTTCGGGTCGAAGAATGCTATCGACGACTACACTCGTATTGACGAAGGAGGAATCACAATGGGTCTCGAAGGTGGCTTGCGTTTTGCAATCAGCCAGAAAATTGCCCTCAACTTTTACCTGGGCTACCAAATGATCCATAACAACAGCGTGGAGCGTGGATTCAACTCCGTTGCTGCTACCCGCATGTCCGAACTATATCATCATTTCAAGTGCGGACTGGGTGTCAATTTCTAACAGATAAGTTAAATCAAACATGGAAAAAAAACTCCTCATAATAGTCATTGCCCTCTTTACGTGTTGTGCAGTCAATGCACAGAATAAAAAAGGCAAAAACGCCGAGGCTATCGTTCAGGACGAATGGAACGATGTCGAGATATTCGAGCAGCACAAGCTCTATCCCCGTGCCAATGTTGTTCCCTACGCCAACGAGAATGCAATTGAAAAAAATGACTATGCACATTCACCGTATTATGTCAGTCTTAACGGCGAATGGCACATGGATCTTAAAAAGGGTTTCGCCAACCGTCCTACAAACATGGAGCAGAAAGACTTCTCCGCTGCAGGATGGCCTACTGTCGTGGTCCCTTCCGCTCGATGGTCTGACGGCAGCAAGACGGTTTCGGCTCCGCAGGTAAAGAGCGCTGTCGAGATGCCGAGTTCAAATAATTATGTGGCAACCTATTACAAGGAGTTTAATGTGCCTAAGACATGGAAGGGTTATAAGGCTTTTCTCAATCTTCAGGCCAAATCAGCCTACTATATTTGGGTAAACCAGGAATATGTCGGATACAGTGAGGATTCACGGGATATCAGTGAATTCGAACTTACCAAACATCTTCGTTACGGAAAGACCAACAATATCGTGGTTCAGGTGGTCAGCGTCTCTGACGGCTCTATGCTTGAATCAAACTATGCCCGTAATTACAATGGAATCACCTCCGACGTGTTCATTGTGCTCAAGCCTATGGTGAATGTGCTTGATATGCAAATCACAGCCGACTATGACGCTGCTAGCTCTACAGGTTCGTTTCTTACAAAACTCAATATTTTCAATGAGAGCAAGAAAGGACAGTACTATGTCGAAGTCGAGCTGTGGGACACCAAAGGCCACCAGCTTGACAAGATGGGTCGTTGGGTAGTGTTTGACAAAAAGAACGAACTTGAGATTAAGTTTGATCGCACATTCGGAGGTATCTTGTCATGGTCTGCCGAAACACCTAACATGTATACCATGGTTGTCCGTCTGCGCGACAAGAAAATGGAACTCATTGAGACCGTCGGCAGTCGTTTCGGATTTCGCACCGTAGAGGTCAAGGATGGTCTGCTCAAAGTCAATGGTATGCCGGTAACATTGCGGGGAACAGTCTATTCGTTCTTTTCCAACGAAAAGGACGGTATTCCTTCTGAATCGCAGATTCGGAACGATTTGAAACTAATGAAGCAGTACAACATCAACGCTGTGCGTACGGCTCTGTATTCTCCGGCTTCACCGTTGTTCTATCAGCTTTGCGACGAGTACGGCCTCTATGTCATTTGCGACGCCAATATTCAGCCTTTCTCGGCAACCTCTAAGGCTGTCGCAACCGACAAGGCTTATATCAATATGTTTATATCGCGTGTCCAGAATATGTACGAGCGATTTAAAAACCATCCTTCCGTAATAGCCTGGTCGCTTGGCGACGGTGTCGACAACGGAATCTGTATGGAACAGACCTATCGGGCTCTTAAGCAGAAAGACAAATCGCGTCCAGTCCTTTTCCCGGGTGCCGGCTATTCCGATAATACCGATGCTGTCGCTCCTGCTTATCTTGACTATGACGACCTCAAACTCTTCGCGGCCAAGCAGCAGCCTCGTCCGTTGATTCTGTCGGCATTTGGTTCGGCCAAGGGCAATTCATATGGTAACCTTGAGCCTATGTGGCAGTTGGTACGTCGTCACAGTTCGTTGCAGGGCGGTTTCGCAACCTATTGGAACTTTGCAGATTGCTATGATGTCGCCACCCATTCCGACATTCGTCTGCCTGGTCTGGTCACCGACGATGGTAGACCGATGCCATATCTCTCCGAGCTCCGCAACATCTATCGTCCGTTCGACGTGCAGCTTATGGCTATCAGCCCCGATGCCGCTGAGTTCAACGTTACGAACTACCTTTCGTTCCTCACTCTGAACGACTACATATTGGAATACACCATTTTCTCCAATCTTAAGAACCGCATTATAGAAGGTGAGGTGTCTGTATCGCTTAAACCTGGCGAGTCCAAGAACTTCAAGCTCAAAATTCCGGCACTTACCCTTTATGCCGGCGAGGAACTCTTCATCCGCTTCACTGTACGTCAGCGCAAGGACACTGAGGCCGTTCCTAAAGGCACTGAGCTTGGTGTGGTGGAGTTCCCTCTTCCGATGAAGGAAATAAAGAAGGAGAAACTGAGCGACTACGATCGCGAGGAATTATTTGTTACAAAGGCCAATACCAACGAGGATAATGGCGTGATACAGCTTTTCAATGACAATATTGAATTATGGTATGACCTCAACATGGCTGAGATTGTGGCTTATAAGTTCCACGACCGCGACCTGCTGCTTTCATCTCCACAGGTCAACTTCTGGCGTGCTCCGACCGACAACGATCGCGTCGACAAGAACGCTCTCCGTCTCTGGCAAAACATCGCTCCGGACAATATGCGCCGAACAGTTGTGGCCACCAACTACCGCCAGATTGATGCCTACACTGTAGGTATCGACGCCATGTTGCGCTACACCGACGCATCGGGCAATGTGCTCTTCGACGTAAAACAGTCAATAGCAGTCCTCTATACCGGTGATGTCCTTATTGACAACGAGATAGTCGCTACCGAACAGGTTAAAACCCTTCCCAAAGTCGGTATGCAGATGTGCCTCTCCAGACAGTTTGACACAGTGCGTTGGTTTGGTCTTGACAAGGAGACCTATAGCGACCGCCGCTCCTCAGGTGTTGCGGGTACTTACAAACGTGCCGCAAATTCTATGTTCTTCAAGTATGACAAACCTCAGGAAAGCGGCAACCGTGCAGGTGTCCGTTGGGTCTCTGTCGAGAATGGCAATATCGGTTTCTATGTCGACTTGCTCGATACCAACTTCAATTTCAGTATCTACCCCTATACCGATTTGCAGCTTTCAGAATCAACAGGCAGCGGCTCTCTCAAAGAACAGGACTTCTGGACTTTCAATGTCGACTACCGTCAGGCTGCTGTAGGAAGTGCCCTTGCCGGTACCCATGTATCCGACAACAACCTGGTTGATGCCCGCAGCTACCACTTCCGTATGCACATGCGCGCCTATAATCTGGATGAGTACAACCCCTATGATTTCTGCCGTGTGCAGTACCCCGAGATCGTATCCAGTGTGCTTCCAATGCCCGTAATCACCAAGAGTCTTGAGCGTTTTGACCGCCCGATGACTATTACTCTCTCTTCTTCGACTCCCAAGTCAGAGATTCATTACACTCTTGACGGCAGCACTCCGGATCTCAAGTCACCTCTTTACAAGAAACCTTTCGTGATTGAAAACTCGACCTATGTGAAGGCAAAGGTTTTCAAGAATGGTTCAACGCCTTCATTCACAGCTGTCAAACGCTTCAATTTTGACTATATTGTCAATGCGTCGTTTGTCAATAAGTCCAATACTCCTTACAACTACAACCAGGAGACTATTCTTTTTGATGGCGAGAACGGCGACATCAGCGAATTATCGCGAGGCTGGCTTGGTTTCTCTGGCAACGACCTTAATGTTGTCCTTGAACTTAGCAAACCCATCGAACTCCAGCAGGTGGTGGTCAACTTTGCACATGTCCCTGATGCATGGGCTTTTGCACCCATTGCAGTGCAGGCGTTCGTCTCGTCCGACGGCGTGAATTATTCTCCGGCCATCGCTGCCAAGTTGAAATACGCACCTGAGGAAGAGTCGATGAACAAACCGCAGCTTGTCACCGTCACAATTGATGTCAACAAGCCGGAAGTCAAGTATGTACGTCTCGTTGCCACCAATATGGGACGCATTCCCACATGGCATAAAGCCAAAGGACTCCGCCCCTGGATAATGGTTGACGAAATACAGCTCAACGAAGTGATTAAGTAAGATATACGATGTTCACGCGCACACAACTTCTCCTAAAACCGGAAGGACTGCAACGTCTGAAGGATGCCCATGTCCTTGTTGTGGGTTTGGGAGGTGTGGGCGGCTATACAGCCGAGATGCTCTGCCGTGCAGGTGTGGGTAAGCTGACCATTGTGGACCATGACAGTGTTTCGGAGTCGAATATCAACAGGCAAGTGATAGCGCTCCATTCCACTGTCGGCATGCCGAAGACAGAGCTCTTCAGGCAGCGTTTTGCCGATATCAATCCGGACTGTCAGGTGAGAGTTGTTGATCAGTTCTTGAGGGACGAGGCCACCATGGAGCTGCTTCAGTCGGACACTTTTAGCTATGTTGCTGACGCTATCGACACGCTATCGCCCAAAGTGTTTCTACTCTACCATGCACGAACCATGAATATCCCCGTTGTCAGTTCCATGGGCAGTGCCGGCAAGCTCGACCCCCTCGCCGTAACTGTTGCCGACATATCCAAGAGCCATACTTGCCCTCTCGCTGCTGTGGTACGGAAACGGCTGCACCGCATGAACATCAATGACGGCATCAAAGTTGTCTTCTCAACCGAGAAAGTTGCTGAACATGCAGTGGTTGAGGACCCTTCCGAGAACAAACGCACCACTATTGGCACCATCTCTTATCTCCCTCCGCTTTTTGGATGCATCTGTGCATCTGTGATTATCAATGATATTGTAAACGAAAATGTTTGACTTTTGATCGCTGCATAACTCGTAAATAATTATAGTAATGATGAAATAATAAAGTGTAACAATAGGAAGTAAAAAAAAAGAAGTTAATCTTCTATAGAATTTCCCATATCAACTTATCATTAAATAACCATATCAACTTTTCAACATATCAACGTATCACCCTATCAACAAATAACCCTATCAACCTTGAAACATTTCAAACCAATACTACTGATTCCGATTCTCGCAATGTTCGCCTCGTGCGATGTCGAGTTCTCTCCCAATGCCGAGTGGAAGAATATCCCTGTTGTTTATTGTGTCCTTGACCAGGACGACGACACGACATATGTCCGCGTGCAGCGCTGTTTCCTCGGCGATGGCGATCATACGCAATACGCCACGATGGCCGATTCAATCTATTATCCCCAAGGGGAAATATCGGTTCTTATGGAAGAATGGCGCATGTGGAGTGACGAACAGGGCATTCCTCAACGTTATGGTGACAGTCCTCGCAAAATCTACAATTTTACATATACAGAGATTGTTAACAAAGAGGAAGGACCGTTCTACAACACGATGCAGCCTGTCTTTTTCTGTCCAACGGCCGGACAGCTTGACACGTCGTATCTTTATTGTCTCAAAGTTGTGGATAACAACAGTGGTGATACTATAGCCTGGGCAGAAACCACACTCATCAAGGGTACTATGAGCCTCCATAAGCCCAATAATGTAACATTGTTCCAGTTTGGAGGCACGGCAGGTAGCAAGACCTGCGAGATAACGTGGTCTGCACTTCGCAATGCACGTCAGTACCAGCCTATGATACGCTTCCACTACCGCGATTTCATCATCAACCGTAACAACAGCCCGTGGGACACCACCATAACCCCACACCATATCGACATTCCTTGCAATACGGTCAAGAGCAATATGCGCAACAGCAGCTACACCACCTATCTGGACCAGAACTACTTCCTGTCGACAATAAAAAACGCGATAGGCAATGACACCTGCAACAAGAATATCATCGACACTGTGGATGTATTCATTTACTGCTGTACCGAGGACCTTGCCGCGTACATCTATGCAGGCAACCCTGCTGGCGCATTGTCGCAAGAGCCGTTTACCTATACCAATATAAACGGCGGTTTAGGAGTTTTTGCCGCACGTCGACATCACATATCGTTCCGGATCGGTACCCCCATCTCAGCCGTCAGCGACTATGTCAAAAAACTCAAGGAGCTCCACGTCGGCTTCTGAACCTCCGCAAAGCTGATCAACCGTCCCCATATTTCCTTTTTCCCCCCCCGTCGGTGCGCTTAACATCACCCGCATAATTACCCCTGGCTCGTCCTCGAAAACCTCTTCCATGGCCTCTTTCTCCCATCCCTCAACCTAAGGAAGTGGTATTATTTTATATATTCAATTACAAAAAGTTCTTTTTTTCAAAAAAAAATAATATCTTTGCAAATTGTTTCGATTGAATAATAATATTAAAAATCAATAAATTAAACTAATAAGATGAATATTTCAAGAGAAAATTTGGGCGAATTGGACCTCCTCCTCAAGGTGGATATCGTCGAAAATGACTATTCTGAGAATGTTGCAAAAAAATTAAAAGAATATCAGAAAAAAGCTACCGTCCCCGGCTTCCGCAAAGGTATGGCTCCCATGGGCCTCATCAACAAAATGTATCACAGCACCGTCGTCGCTGACGAGGTGCAGGCTCTGCTCGGTGAGTCTCTGTACAAATATTTGGACGATGAGAAACTCGACATCATCGGCAGCCCTCTATCTAACGATGAAAAAACCGGTAAAATTGATTTCGAATCTGGCAAGAACTTCACCTTCTTCTTCGACGCTGCTCTGTCCCCGAAAGTGGAACTGGCTTGGAACAAGGTCGACGCCAAACTCTACCAGATTAAGGTCAACCCTAAAGATATCGACAAGCAGCTGGATGAAATCTGCCAGCGTTACGGCTCCTTCGAAACCCCCGAAACGGTCGGCGAGGGTGACTATGTCTACGGTAAGGCTGAGGAATTGGACAAGCAAGGCAACGTCAAGGATGGTGGCGTGAGCACTTTCGTCTCGTTCGATCTCAAAGGTATGAAAAACCAGGAGGAAAACATGCCTCTCTTCGTGGGCAAGAAGGCTGAGGACAAGGTCGTCTTCAACGCAGCTAAGGCTTTTACCGCTTCGGACATCGAGAAGCATTTCCATCTCGATACCGCTGCCGCCAAAAAGTTCAAGTCTGACGTCCAGCTGACTCTCAGCGGCTGCTCGCACATCACTCCCCACGAGGTGAACGCTGATCTCTTCGCCAAGGTCTTCCCCAACGACGAGGTGAAGGATGTCGCTGCGTTCCGTAAAATGCTCGGCAAAGAACTCGAAAAAGGCTACAACGAGCAGGCTGAGGTGCTCTATGTAAACGAAGTCCGCAAGCAGCTTATCGACAACTTCGACGCCCCGATTCCGGAAGCATTCCTGAAACGCTGGATCCTTAGCCGTGACGATAATGGTATGACGGCTGAGTCGCTGGAGGCAGACTGGGCAGAGAAGTATCTCCCGTCGCTGAAATGGGAGTTTGTGGACGGTGCTCTGAACAAAATCAAAACCATTGAGCCGACTGAGAATGATATTGTGGACTATGTGAAGGACATACTCCGCAAGAACGACACACTGAAGGATGGTGAGGACGAGAAGGCTAGAGAGACACGCCTCGAACAGTCGGCACGCACCATTGCTAAAGACAGACAGAACGTTCAGCAGATTGTAGATCGTCTGTATGCGCAGAATACCTATGCGCTCTTCAAGGAACAGCTGAAGCCCGAGGCTGAGAAGGTGACGATAAAGGAGTTTGGTGAAAAGGTGAAGTGAAATTAGACTTCAACTGGCATCACCAACACCTATCACTCTGTCAATAAGTGAACTCTTAAAATGTAAACCTTTATCAAAGCGTTTTGGATAACCGGAATTGTATTGCTGCACCTCCTTCTGCATCCTTTGCAGGTGGAGGCGCAGTTGCATTCGCTCTTCTACAACAACTTCGTCTCGTTCGGCGTTGGCGGTGATTGCTATCTCAACGATGCTGGCGCTAACATGGGCTTTGGATTTGAGGTGACCTATGGCAAGTGGCTTGTCTCGACCGCTGGTGTACGTATGCAGTTTTCACCACAGTTTGCTAAAGGGGTTGACGAGGCGCAGCCTTATTACTACGGCCATATTGATTACTTGTTCGATCCGGTAACATCGCTTAGGGGTGTGAACCGGAGCCGGGCATGGCGCAGCTATTGTCTTGCTGGTGTTGGCTTTGTGCACACCATGAGTGGAGACAACGACTTTTGTGCAGTTGCAGGAGTGGGCCTAGATAGACGACTGGTTGGCGATTGGCGACTGTTCGGGGAATTAAAGGCAATCGTGCATCCGTCGGACTTTGACCACAACACGAGGATGTCTGCCAATACTGTGCTCACATTTGGTGCGGTATACGACATCAACTACAACCCGACACGGAGCCGGTCGCGTTTCGAGACGCGGGGGATGGCCTACGATTGGTTTTTCCAGGTCGGACTGGGCGGCTGCTCATTCAACTATAAGGGTATCGGCTCGTTCAGTGACCGTTTGGGATTGTTGTCACCGATAATAGAGTTCAATTTCGGGAAGAGGATAAACACTGCATGCCTTATCCGCATGGGTGTTTCGGGACTGTATGCAAGGAGCAGCGAGGAACTCTTCTCGTACTACAACGTGAGGGGAGACCTCATGCTTGACATCTCCGGAATCCTGTATCCAGAGAGGGCATACACGCGCTTCACGGCGCGGCCGTACATTAGTACGGGTGTTGTATCGCGTCTTGACGACCAGACGAACTTCCTGATTTCGTCGGATGCGGGCTTGCAGTTTGTTTTCCGACCCGACAACCGTGACGAGATATTCCTTGAGGCCCGCTATATACTTACACCGCCCCGTTTTGCGCATGTCGAGATAGAACAGTCGACGTTCTCAGTGGGTATGGCAATGATAGTGGCAGGTTACAGTTATTCGTTCGGTAAAAACAGTTTCAAATGATACTGCTTGTAACACCGCCTCTGACACAGCTCAACACGCCTTATCCGGCAACGACACAGCTGAAGGCCTTTCTGGACAGCAGGGGCTATGCGACGGCTCAGGTCGATTTGGGCATAGAGCTGATAAATAATGTGTACTCTTCCCGTTTTCTTGCTTCGGTATTACCCAATGGATTCCCGAATGCTAAGGAGTATGTGGCAACGGTGGATGCGGTGATGAGTTGGCTGCGAGGAGAGGACCCCACGATTGCTGCGCGTATTGCGTCGCGCACCATGCTGCCTGAAGGCGGGCGTTTCAGCGACATCACTGATCTCGAGTGGTGTTTCGGTACTTCGGGTACTGACGACAGGGCGCGATACATAGCCACACTATACATGGAGGATATAGCCGACATGCTCCGCCAGCATGTTGACCCTCATTTTGACTTGATTCGCTATGCTGAACATGTATGTACGTATGCTGAGAGTTTCGACGAGATAGAGTCGGCGTTGCGTCAGCCGCCGTCGCCGATAGAAGATCTGATGCTTCGTTTGCTTGAAAAACACATTACGGATGTCGACGTTGTGGCCTTCACGGTGCCGTTTCCGGGCTGTCTGCTTCCTGCGCTGCGCTGCGGAGAGTACATCAAGCGCCAGCATCCGGGCATAACGGTCTGCATGGGAGGCGGGTTTCCGAACACTGAATGGCGCAGCCTGCGTGAAGCACGGCTATTCGACTATGTGGACTATGTGACCTTGGACGACGGCGAACTGCCACTATACAGACTGATGCAATACTTCGACGGCGAACTGTCGGAAGAGAGGCTGTTGCGTACCTACAAGAGGATGAACGGTGAGGTGGTGTGGATAGACGACACGTCGTCCGACATGCCCACTCAGACGGATAACGATACTCTTCCCGTGCCTGATTTCAGCGGGCTGCCGCTGGACCGCTACCTTTCACTGGCCGACATGTCCAACCCGATGCAGCGTTTATGGTCGTGTGGTAGGTGGAACAAGCTGATGATGGCCCATGGCTGCTACTGGGCCAAGTGTGCCTTTTGCGACACATCGTTGGATTACATAAGGCGTTATGATGCTCCTCAGGCGGCCACGGTGGTCGATAGGATGGAGCGGATAAAGGAGCAGACGGGCGGGAGCGGATTCCATTTCGTGGACGAGGCCATACCGCCGCAGTTGTTGAGAAAGGTCTGCGAGGAAATTCTGCGACGCGGGCTGCAGGTCTCTTTCTGGGGCAATATTCGTTTCGAGAAGGCGTATGACGCGGAATTGTGCAAGCTGATGAGCGACGCGGGATGCATAGCTGTCAGTGGCGGCCTTGAGGTTGCATCCGACCGTCTGTTGAAACTAATGAACAAGGGTGTCACTGTACGTCAGGTAGTGGAGTCCGCGAGGAATATGCGCGATGCCGGCATCATGGTGCACACATACCTTATGTATGGTTTTCCAACGGAAACTCTGCAGGAGACTATCGGAGCGCTGGAAAATGTCCGCCGCATGTTTGATGAAGGAATTGTTCAATCGGCATTCTGGCACCGATACGCAATGACGGTACACAGTGCGTCGGGCTGCAACCCTCAGAACTATGGGGCGGGTCATCTGGGCAGAGTGGGAGAGAACCCATTCTGCAACAATGAGATACCATTCGAAGCTCGTTTTGATTACAATCTCGACGCTGTTGGCAAAGTGTTGTATACTGCCACATACAACTATATGAACGGCACAGCCCTCGACATTCCTGCCGAGAAGTGGTTCAAGAAAATCAAGAGATAGGTTCCCGAAATACTATTCGTTGGCCAGCAGGGCCAGACCGCCAAGCGAGGTCTCCTTGTATAGACTAGGAAGGTCCTTCCCGGTTTTTTTCATTGTTTCCACCACCTTATCGAAAGTGATGATGTGCTTTCCGTCGCTCATCATGGCATACATGTTGATGTCCAAAGCCCTAAGGGCGGCCATTGCATTGCGTTCAATGCAGGGAATCTGCACCAGTCCGCAGAGCGGGTCGCAAGTCAAACCGAGATTGTGTTCCATGGCCATTTCGGCTGCATATTCAATCTGTTGGGGGCTTCCGCCGAACAGCTGGTTGGCAGCCACAGCGGCCATCACGCATGCGCTCCCCACCTCTCCCTGACAGCCGACTTCGGCGCCGGAAATCGAGGCGTTGGTCTTGATGACGTTGGCGAACAGTGCAGCTGTTGCCATTGCCCGGATTATGTCTCTGTCGTTGAAACCATGGTTTTTCTTCAAGTGATAGAGGACTGCCGGGAGAACGCCCGACGCTCCGCATGTAGGGGCTGTCACGATAGGGCTTCCCACTGCGTTACGTTCGCTGGTGGCTAGTGCATAGGCTATCACCAGGCAGCGTCCCTGCAGCGATGCTTTGTAGCTCGATGCTCTGACATAATACTGCCGGGCTTTGCTTCTCAGGTGCAGACCGCCAGGAATGACACCCTCGGCAGAAAGGCCGTCCTCTATGGTTTGCTGCATGGTCTGCCACATCTCCTGAAGGTACTCCCAGATGTCGTCATCTTCGTGCATCTCGACATACTCCCAGAAGGTGAGTCCTTCTTTTTCTATGTATTTCAGTATGTCGGTGATGTGCGACAGTTCGTAAACGGGTTTGGCCTCTTCGCGCGATTCCTCGTTGGCAAGCAGACCACCGCCGACACTGTATATTTTCCAGCTGTCGGTGACACCGCCATTGCTGTCAAGGGCTTCGAAAAGCATGCCGTTTGTATGGAATTCGGGCACTATGTCGGCGCGCCACACAAATTCAACGGGCACAGATTGCAGAGCCACCTGTATGGCGACATCGGTCCTGTGCCCTTTCCCTGTCGCAGCAAGACTTCCATAGAGGGTTACTCTGTATTTTGCAGCCTTAGGGGTACGTTGACGGAAAATAGTTGCGGCCCTGTGCGGCCCCATAGTATGGCTGCTTGACGGTCCGTAGCCTTTTTTTAAGATGAGTTTTATTGATTCCATTGATTATATCCTTTTCCAAACCACATCGCGGCCAAGTGCCGGACGTTTCCAGAAATAACGAACATCCATGTCCTTGCCGTTTTTGGCCTTCTTGCCTTTGATTCCGTAGACCTTGCCACTGACGGGGTCGTAGATGCTGCCGCCTACATACTCGCCGTCGACGTATTTCAGTCCCCATATAGTAACCATGCCGATGATGGGTCTGTTGCGTTTGGCTGGGTCTTCGTTGTTTACGTCTTTCAGTGGGCTGCCGTCAGGGTTGCTGGCGCTTGTCCAGATGAATTTGGCTTGATAGGTGCCGTCCTTTGCGCGATATACCTCTATCTTGGCGGTGTTGTTGCTGTTGGGCGACGTTACGCTGTATTTGCCGCATATCTCGTCGCCGGGTTTTGTCTGTGCGAATGCCGGCAGAAACGAGACGCATGCCAGCAAAAGAATGAATAATCTATATGGTTTCATTATCAGTGGTAATATTATTGGGAATTGAGATTATCTCTTAACATTCTTAATTAAAGAACTTCCAGGTCACACCCCAGTAGAGGCCGAAACCTTCCATCGGGTAGTGTGGCAGGCTGAAATATGAGGGGTTCTGTTCTATTGGTGCGTTGAGATGTGAAGCCTTCAGGTAAATGCTTGCCCGCTTGATCTGCATATTGATCCATAAATCGGCTACAAGATAGTTGCCCACCTTCACGTCGTTCTGGCGGTAGAATGCACCGAGCACGGGATTCCATCCGTCGGCATAGTATTTTGTATGATAACGGAGGTCGCAGCCCACCTGCATGTGCAGCGCGCGATGGAACAGATGCAGGTCGGCATAGAGACTGTTTTTGCTTGCAAATAGCGGTACGCGGACTATATCATCGTCGCTGCTGTTTTGAATCATCTCCTGAAGTTGGATATTGAACCATCCGAATTGCAGGTGCGACATAACGCTGGCTTGCATAAGCATTCCTGTAGCATTGCCCTGTGTCGGCTGCATATTGTCGCTTATCCAGATGTTGTCGGTAATCAGGCTGGCACTTGCACAGGCATTGATGTTGCATAGCAGGCTCTTCACGCTGTCGGGCCGCTGGTAATTGTATTCAATGGCAGCCTGTTGGCGCTTTACTTTGTCGAAGTTGTTGTAATCCCATGCGAAGACACCCTCGTTATGGTAGTACATCAGGTCGGGCGACTGTGCCTCGCTGAGCAGTGCGGCGCTGAGGGAGTGGCTTCCCATGTTCAGGTTGGCGTTTCCGAAGAGGCGGTAGTCGCCGTTGCGTTCGTCGCCGGTCACCTCTTCAGCGGCGGCACTCAGACAGACTTTCCCGAAGTCGAATTTGATTCTGGCAAAGGGACTTACAGAAAATTCGCTGCGATTGCTGCCCACAAACTGGAGTCGGTTGTATTCAGGTCTCACGCCAATCATCAGCACCATCGGGTTGCGCCAGCGGTGTGTCATATAGGCATCGTTGGTCCAATATAGCTCAGCATCAAATTTGTAGTGAGCAGTCGAATCGTAGTAGAATGTTGTGTCGAGAGTCGCATTGTTGTAGAACCAGCTGTCGGTTTGGTTGTCGCTGAAAATACGGCGGTGTTTGCCGAAGTGAATGTCCAGACCGAAGACGCCTGTATTGTACACATGTGGCTGGTGTGGCAGGATTGTGTCGTAGGCCACAATGCTGTCGTAAGTAATGATATTGTAATTGTAAACGCGTATTATACTGTCACTGTCGTTGTATGACTCTGCTCTTGCATAGCCGGTGTCGATGCTGACGGTGTCTCTAATCTTTTCTACAACAGGTCGTTGGTATGGGAACTGCCGCACGGTGTTGAATGTCTGGTGTACGGTCAGTTCAAGGTCGCGCCATTGGTTCTGGGCGGCATACATGTTGACAGGCACTCCGGCCAGACGGCTGTAGTCCCAGCAGGTGGTGTCGTTCTGCACTCCACCGTTCTCTTGTTGACGCAGACGGTTGAAACTCAATGCTGCTTGAATCTGGTAGCGAGCATCGGCAGAGTAGTAGTTGGTGGTTATGTCGAGAATGTGGTTGGTTACTTCGCTGTTGGTGTATTGGCCGTCGCGGCTGACAAGGTCGTAGAGAAAAGCAAAGTTCCAGCGCGGCATAATGTTCTGGGTGTGTTCTACCTTTATCTGATAGTCCTTGTTCAGCGAACTGCCGTATTTCAGCAAGGTGTAGGGTTTCTGTGTCTGGAAAAATCTATTGCGGTGAAGCGTCTGTCTGTAGACAGGGTTGGCATCGGCTTGCAGATGGCGTGTGAGAGGCATCCAAAAGGCGTGGCGACCAAACAGATATTTGGTTTCCTCAGCGAAGGGGTAAAGCGAAAGGTGTGTAAGTCCAAGCTCGCCGCGGTCAAGATAGTAATTGCCGTCGAAAACATTCTCGGGGTTGGACAGCTGCACTCCTGTCGGGTCGAGTGTAGGGTGGGAGAGTTGTCGTATTTTTACATCGCGTATCAGCGGATCGAAGCGGAACACATAACCAGGCATCACGGAGTCGGGCTCTTCGCCAGTGTCGTAGATGATGCCCTCGGGTTCTTTGTTCTGTGTTGTGTCGGGTTCTTCCTCGCCGGTTATCAGATTGTAGGGGTTGTTTTGGTTGCTGCGGTTCGATTGGGCGCATAGAGGTTGCCACACACCAATCCCTGCTGCCATCAGCAGGGCAAATGTGACAATGGACTTTACTCTCGCCATACCGACACTCAGCTTTTATTGATGCAGGAAACGCTCCACGTCGATGCCGGCCACGCAACCCTTGGCGGCAGCCACACAAGCCTGTCGGTAGTTGGGGTCGCAAACGTCGCCGGCGGCGAATACGCCTTCCACACTGGTGGCGCTGCTCGGGTTCTTTACTTTGATATATCCGGCTTCGTCGAGTTCCAGTTGTCCGTTGAGGAACGCAGTGTTTGGCTGGTGTCCAATGGCAACGAAGAAACCGGCGATGTCAAGTCGGCGTATTTCGCCAGTCTTCACGTTCTTCACGTCGGCACCTATCACGCCGTCCATGTCATTTCCTATGATTTCCTGAGTGACGCTATTCCACACCATCTCTATTTTGGGGTTGGTGAGGACGCGGTGTTGCATGGCTTTCGATGCGCGGAGCTCGTCGCGACGTACAATCTGGTACACCTTGTTGCACAAGGTTGCCAGATAGGCTGCTTCTTCGCAGGCAGTGTCTCCTCCGCCGACCACGGCGACATCGAGGTTCTTGTAGAAGAATCCGTCGCAGGTGGCGCAAGCCGACACTCCTTGGCCGTAGAATTTCTTCTCGCTGTCGAGACCCAGCCAGCGTGCCGAAGCACCGGTGGCAATGATGACTGTCTCGGCTTCCACTTGCTGTCCTTTGTCGTCGGTGGCGATGAACGGGCGTTTCGAAAGGTCAATGTTTTCAATTGCTCCTTGGCGAATCTCGGTGCCGAATCTGACAGCCTGCTTGCGGAGGTCCGCCATCATGTCGGTGCCGGAAATGCCTTCGGGATATCCGGGGAAATTCTCAATCTCGGTGGTTATTGTAAGCTGGCCGCCGGGCTGTATGCCTTCGTAGAGAAGCGGTTTGAGGTCTGCACGACCAGTGTAGATGCCTGCCGTATAGCCTGCGGGGCCGGAACCGATAATTAAACAGCGCGTATGAGTCATTGTTGTGATTTTTTTATATGATAAAGGGTTATTTTCAGAAATTTATCGTCAGGCCTGCCTGTAGCAAGCGGTTGAACTGGCCTTTGTTGCTGCGCACAATGCGGTAGGTGCCTGTGCCGTTTTCCTTTGCGGTGTTCAGCATCGAGTTGTAGTATCTTACGTCGGCACCGATATGGTCTGTTATGCGGTAGCGTAGGCTTACGCATACGGGAATTGCGTCGAAACGTTTGTAGTTTTCAGACTGCAACTGGTCATACGAGCCGTCGGTTGTTACGTTGGCTTTGGCCAGGATGGCGGGAGCCAGACCCACGCCGACACGCAACTGTTGTTTGTATAGCATGTCGTAGGCTATCATCAGCGGCACCTCGACATAAAGCAGCGATATTGTGCGGTCCATTGCGTTGGTCAGAATATGTGAGCCCTTCTGGGTTACGCCCAGTTCCACCACGAAGCGCAGGTGTTCGTTGTCCGATATCGGGAACGAGGTGTTCAGTCCCCCGTGGAAGCCCAGCTTGTCGTAACTGCCAGAGCCGTCGCCGTCAATCTGGCAGAAATTCAGACCGCCTCGCAATTCAAAGTCAAACTGGCGGCTGTTATTGCTTTTCTTGCGATGCTGAGCCTGAGCTGTCGATGACACAGCCAAGAGAACGACAATCAATGCTATTATTCTTGTGACTTTCATTTCGTTATTGTCTTTTTTATTCTTTCATCTTGTTTACCAGCCGTGTTGTCGACTCGCCTGGGACAAGGCTTAGAAGTTCAAGCCGTCCGCCGTGAGCCTCTACAAAGTCTGCTCCAACGACAGTGCTGCGGTCATAGTCGCCGCCCTTTACCAGTATGTCGGGACATACGGCCTCAATAAGCTTCAGAGGAGTGTCCTCATCGAAGACGACCACATAGTCGACAAATACGAATGCTGCAAGCACTTCGGCACGGCTCGCCTCGTTTGACACTGGACGCGACGGGCCCTTCAGCCGTTGCACTGAACTGTCGCTGTTCAGCCCAACAATAAGAATGTCGCCAAGGTCGCGGGCGCGGCTCAGGTAGTCGACATGTCCGCGATGTACAAGGTCGAAACATCCGTTGGTGAAGACCACCACGGGCTTCTGTGCTGCGCTGCGCAGGGTCGACAGCCGTTCGCACAGCGTGTCGAGCGATACAATCTTCGCTTTTATGTTATCATGGTAATTCATGCCTCTGTGTTCTTTTTCTTGAGCAGTGAGAAATAGACTTGATAGGCCAGACCTACGACGATGACGATTGCCTGTTGTGCGCTCCACAGCATCCATCCGCATGCCAGTCCTGTCGATTCGCTGATGCCGTAGAGGGCCAGGGCTTGCCATACAAGCACAGGAAAAGCACCCAGTCCTCCCTGCGAAATCATCATGCCCACCGAGCCGAAGAGGTATATCACGAATGCCGGCTGCATACCCATGCCTGCTGTGTCGGCGAAAGCCTGGAGTATTATCCATCCGCCTGCAATGTAGAGGAAGTAGATTATCAGACTGTATACGATGAACAGCACTGTCGGTTTCGGCCCCAGATGCAGTATACTCTTCACTCCGTCGAAACATCCGCGCACCATATCGGCCACCTTGCGGTAGAGCTTGAACTGTTCCAGCTTTTCGTGGAATACTTTGTACAGGATTAACAGCACAACAAGCAGGACAACACCGCCTGCTGCTATGCCTGCCAGAGTAGGCAGCGAGCTGAATTTCTGCGATAGAGCGTCGTAAAGGAAATCCTTCACGCTGCTGAACATCAGCAGCACGCCGAGGGTGACTATCAGAACGAACATCAGCGTGTCGAACAGGCGTTCGGTCACAACCGTTCCTATCGATTTCTCCATAGGAATCTTGTCGCTGGTGCGCAGCATTGCACAGCGCATCACCTCACCCAGCCGGGGAAAAGCCAGGTTGGCAAGGTATGTCACCATGACAGCGCCGAAAGTGTGGTTGATGCTTGGATTATGCCCTATGGGCTTGAAAAGCAGTCGCCAACGCAGGGCTCGCACAAAATGTGCCACTATACTTGATAGCATGACGAGAGCCACCCATCCCCATTTCGCCGAAAGGAACGATGCCCAGATGGCGTCGCGTTCGCTCTTGTCCAGCTTCAACAGAAACCAGTAGATGAAAAAAATTCCTATGCCGAGGAATACAACAAACTTAAGTATGTCTCCCAGCCGTTTTTTCATTGCAGGTGGTTGTCTTTGGGAAAGATGACGGTGGGGTGCCAATTCTTGGCTTCTTCAAAATCCATCGATGCGTATGAAGCTATGATTAGCAGATCCCCCACACCAGCCTTGTGAGCAGCGGCACCGTTTATTCCTATTACTCCGCTACCAGCCTCGCCTTTAATGATATACGTCGAAAAGCGTTCGCCGTTGGTTATGTTGTAAATGTCCACGCGTTCGTTTTCAATCATATTGGCAGCTTCAAGCATATCGGCGTCAATTGTGATACTACCGATATAGTCGAGATTGGCTTCGGTTACAGTAACTCTATGTATTTTAGACTTTAAGACTTCAATAAACATGAGCGAAAATTTTTGCAAAATTACAATTTTTTTTGATTCCTATATAAAAAAAGCAGCCGAAAGGCCGCTTATGATTTATTTGGATTTTATCTGACTCAGGATGACAAAGGAATAAAAAAGACGGGAATACCCCGTCTCTTTTTCTGCCCAGATTATTATCTGGATTTATTGTTATAAAATGTCACGTTATAACGTAATGTATCCGCAAAGAAACGAACTATTTCCGGATTTTCATCCACAGAGTAGTAGTCCAACATTAAATCCCCTTTGCCGAAGATTTTGTTTGGATTTATATTATGACGTGGACGTAATCTATTAATACAATAACGTAACTGATTAGCATTGAATGTTTCCCATTGATTATAATGTTCTGGAACCATAAATATAGTATCAACCTTTGGATCGGCGTTATATTTATATAATGTATCCATCGAAATATTTTGCCATTGAGAATCTGGATCTAGTCCATATGTCAATTCTACATTATGTTTTTGGATTGGTTCTGGCTGTTCCTTTTGACAGCTTGCAGTTACCAATATCACAGCCGCTGCCACGGCACCGACACCTACCGTTGCGCCCACTGTCACAAGCGACGTGGTCATCGCATTGAAACAAACTGTCAGCATTGCCGCCAATCGGGCGAAACGGCTCTTCCATCCGTGCCTGCGCAGTTTTTCTTTCTTTTCTTTCATGGGTTTTAGTATTTGAAATTCGTTGCAAAAATACTCACTTTTTCTCGATTGGCAAAATGTTTTTTTAGTAAAGATGTAGACTCAGTCGACAACTAATACCCTTTAAACTTATTCAAGACCATCTTGTTTCGTCTCTTCGTCAAAGGTGGTCAGTGTGCCAATGAACTCAAGCAAGGGGAAAAGGCCGTAACTGCCGTCAGGCTGATAGACAAGCACTCCTGAGAAGCCCCTGCTTGGCATACTCAGCCATTGTTGTTCGTCGGCAAGAAATATGCGGCTGTCAGAGTCGGAAAATAAAGGCTGTGTGCCTTGCTGCCTCAGCAAAGTGTCGCACAGGTAGAGGTAATATCCCAAATCGTCCATGGCAACGTAGAAATTATCCATCTCCTCTTCGTCACCGGCAATGTCGCGGATAAGGCTGTCAATGTATAAATCAGATGGTGAAATAATTATGTATTGAGTTTTGTCCAATTTGTGGATAACCAAATTGCTATCGCTCTGGGCTTTTGCCGTCGCCAACAGCAGAACGCTGAAACAAATTATTGAAAGAAGTCTTTTCATGATGTTTTCATTTTCCCAATTTGTACCTTTTGGTGACAAAAACTTACAATCAGAGGTGATTATTTATTGAAACGTTCGCGCAGTCGCTTTATAAGTTCAATATTACGAGGTACTTGCAGATCGAGAATTCCATCCTCAAGGGCAATGGTGTTGCCGTTTTTCACGGCGCTCAGCTGGTTGTAAGGTGAGGTGCGGCAGAACGTGGCGCTGTCCTCGGCGCGAATGAGTATGAAATCAGGATCGGCCTGTATAAGAGCTTCCTTGCTGAAGGTCCAGCCTTTGCTGTCGCTGGCTATGTTGCGGCCACCGGCCATATTGATGATGTCGTTGATGAAGGTGTCGCCACCGGCTGTGAAGTCGCCGCCGCTGCCGAATCCGACAACGTAGTAGACTGATTTGGTCTTGGTGCCGTCGGCAGTGCCAAGGGCTTTGACCTCATTCCTCAACGCTCTGACAAGGCTGTCGGCTTGGGCCTTTTGTCCCACCAGTTGCCCTATCTTCTCGATATTCTCGTACAGGCCTTCAAAGTGTTTTTTTTCTGTTACGAAGGCTATGCTGACACCGAGGTCCTCGATTTTCTTCACTGTCTTCTGTGGAATCATTGAGCCACCGATAATCAAGTCAGGGTTGACGGAAAGAACCTTTTCGATGTTCAGGTTGCTTATGCCACCGATATCCTCAATTCCTGAAGCCTCAGGGGGATACATGCAGAATTCGGTGCGTCCCACCAGCAGGTTGTCGGCACCGATGGCAAAAATAATCTCGGTTACTGCCGGCGACAGCGACACAACCCGTTGTGGAGCTTTAGGCACCTGGACAGTACGGTTGTAGTCGTCGGTATATTCGTCGGTCTTGCCTTTGTTCTTATGTGAGCCTGAGCAGCTGCAGCATATTAATGCAATGGCAATTATCAGGAATAATATTTTCTTTCCACCTTTCATCTTACTTAAAAAACTAATGTTTAAACACTTAACTTTTTTACAATATTGCGGTATCCGATTTCGGACAGGAACTCGTATGCTCCTTCGAACCGGTCGAGGTCGGCAGGGGCGTGGGCATCGGTACCGACTATGACAGGGATGCCGAGAGTGTTCATATATCGTATGGTATCGCGAGCCGGATAGAAATCGGTGTGCCGTCCTTTGTAGATGCCCCGGGTGTTGATTTCGCAGATGCAGCCTGTTTCGCGTATCAGTGCAATTGTTTCGTGCAGAAGCTCTTGGAACCACTTGTCCTGATAACTGAAAAACCTTTCGCGGTTGTGCATCACCACCTTGTCGAAATGCCCAACAATTGTAGGCCTGTTACGCTCAATCATTGCGTTGGTTTGGTGGAAGAAGGTGCGCACGGCGTAGCGTATGTCGCCATGGAAGAGCTCGTTCAAGCCATTGTCGTAGTGTGCAGGGTTGCCTCCGTCGATATACCAGAGGTGAGGCATGATTGATTGCGAATTGTTGTCATTGTGTAGCAGGCTGTTGCGGAGGGCTTCCACGTGGTCGGGATGTGTCACCAGGTGTACGCTGCCGATGCTGTATTCCAGTCCGCCTTTTTCGATTAGCGGTGTGAAATCCTCTTGAATGCCAGGAATGTAGTCCATCTCGAGGCCAAGCAAAATCTCAATGCGTCCTTCGTATTCGGCCTTCATGGCGCGCACTTCATTGCAGTAGTCAAGATATTGTTCCTGCTTGATTGAAAACTTGTTGTCGTAGGGCAGGGGACCGTGTCCGGAGAATCCCAGGGCCGAGAAGCCGTGGGCAAGGGCGTATTCGACGTATTCGCGCAGTTCGCCGCGGCCGTCGCAGTAATGGGAGTGTGTGTGGTAGTTAGAAAGCATAGACCATACTTAGTGACAAACGAAGGTTCCCGACGGGGGTGTTGTAGCCAGCGTAGGTGTATTCAGCCTCGCCGGTGAAGGAGAGCCCTTTTTCAGTGGTATAGGTGAGGCGGGGCTGTATGCGCCACAGATAGTCTAGGTCATAGCCTCGCCCGAATACCGTTGGCGGTCCGTATATGGCCAGCACAGGGCCTTCATCTTGCTTCTGGGCATAGCCCATAAAGAGGCCTGGACGCCAATGGCCGCGGTTGCGCTCCACGTCGAGCCATACGGTGTTGAAAGTCCAGTCGCGGAACATCACGTCGTTACCTGCCACACTGGTGTACATCAGGTAGCCGCCCAGCGAGCATCCTTCGTAAAGGCTGTTATTGAGCAATGTCTGAGCCTTGAAAGTGACTGGACCGGCTTTCAGGCTGCCGAAGACCGAGTAGGTCATCGATGTGCGCAACGGCTGATTCGAGGCCATTCCTGTGGTGTTCACGATGGGCTGGATGGTTTTGGCGTTGACGGCCGCTCCGATGAATAGACCACCCGTGCGGTAGCGCAGTTGTGCCGTCAGCTCCGGCACCATGCTGTGGCGGGCAAACTGAGTGCTGCTGGTTGGAGTGCCGTTTAGGAGTCCCTGGCTCATATTGTCGAGTTGCCAACTTGTCACAGCAACCGCTTCCCAATGACCGAGGGAATAAGTGTAGCGTATCTGTGGTTGGCGGGCATAGCAGTGGAATGGGGCGCCCATATTGAGCGGGTTGGTCATGGGCATTATTTCGTGGACAACCATGGGATACCAGTACTGGCCCGCAATCAGCATGTGACGGGTCTCATACAGATCATCTACCACCCAGCGATTCCAACGCAGGACAATGTAGGCATGTCGCAGGCGCAGGTTATTGATGGTGGCGTTGGTGCTCCCCGTGAAGTCGCCCTCGATATATGCGGAGGTCTTGGCTCCAAGCATATCGGGGCCGGTGATGAGGAGGTTCAGGCGGGCAGTGATGGCCAGCATGTCGGCTTGCCAGCCGTCGTTGATGTCGTTGCCAAGGCTGTCGAGCAGAACAGGCTTGGGGTAGAAGAGCATCATGTCCTCACGTCCACCCACCACGCTGCGACTGTCGGCATAGTAGTGAGGGTTGACGAAGCCGTGCCAGTCAAGGGAAAATTGAGCCTGTATAGGACCTATAAGCCCTATAAGCCCTATAAGACTTATTACTATCTTTTTCATTTCTTGCTTCCTCCGGCGAGAGCTAATATCAGACCCAGCGCAACGCCCAGCAGTGCTGCGAAGAGAACCTGGAACGTTTGGTCCAAGATGAAAGTGATGGTATGCATTGGGAACCAAAAGAGAGGGATGGTCTTCTTGATGACGAGGTTCCACTGAACATCCCAGTTCACCTTCTTGCTCATTATCTCGCGCATCTTCATGGGGCGCAGAAGTCCACGGATGGTGCCGCCGTTGTCGGTGATGTGTATGTCGGTACACTTGTGGAAAGTCATCATCACGGGAGCGAAGATGCTGTTCATCAGCACGCTGACAGCGAAGGCGATGCCGAGCTTGGCAAGCGTGAAATTTTCGGCATTGAATACGGCGGCATATACTGCGGCATGGCCGTTGTTGCCCGTCAGAGCGTCTGCCACCGAGCCAAGGAATACCGGCACGCCACTCTTGAAGATGACCATCGACATTGCTATTGCCATGCCGAGGAAACCCCACACTATCATGCGTGGTGCAACGCCGAAGCCTTTTTCATTGTAAACACCCTTGCGGATGCGCAGTGCCAGACACTCGCCCAGTGTGGCAAGGATGGCAAACTTGAAGAAGGCCATGATGTAGGGGTGCGCCTTTGTGCTGTTGCAGAACCAGTCGAAGAACCCTGTCGCCGGAATGAAAAACGGTGCCAGCACCGCGACGACGCAAAGAATCAATATCCAGTCTTGTTTTTTCATGATGGTTGATTGTTCACTATTTCAATTTATTAATATTTGAATCTCTTTATTATTTTTTTGCAAAAATAAAGAAAATTATGAAAACTTTGCTTAAAGTCCCGAAAAAATCGTATTTTTGCAAATCTTTTTGAAAGCCCAATTTCTGCTATGCCGCCACTCTTTCTTGATTTAGCAATAATACTTGTCACCGCCGGAGTCATCACTGTTGTGTTCAAATGGCTCAAGCAGCCTCTTGTACTTGGATATATCGTTGCCGGTTTCTTCATAGGCCCTTATTTTCCATGGTTCCCCGCTGTCAAGGATGCCGCCAATGTGCATGTGTGGAGTGATATCGGCATCGTGTTCCTTATGTTCGCACTCGGACTTGAATTCAGCATCAAAAAGCTGAAGAAGGTCGGTGCGACAGGTGCTATAACGGCGCTGACGGAGTTGGCTATTATGTTCCTTATCGGTTCAAGTCTGGGTCGAATACTTGGATGGGATTCTATGGACTGCATCTTCCTTGGCTGTATGCTTTCCATCTCGTCGACAACCATCATCATCAAATCGTTCGACGACCTGAAACTAAAACAGCAGAAATTCACTTCATCAGTCACAGCAGTGCTTGTCGTCGAAGACCTTATTGCTGTGCTTTTATTGGTGTTGCTCTCCACTATCTCGGTCAGCAGGAACTTTGATGGCGGTGAGCTTGCACTTAGTTTGGTCAAGTTGGTATTCTTCTTGATAGTGTGGTTTATTTTCGGTATATTCTTGATCCCTACATTTCTGCGTTGGATGCGTCGCTACATGACCGAGGAGACTCTGTGTGTGGTTGCCGTCGGCCTGTGTTTCATGATGGTGGTCTTTGCCTCTTATGTGGGCTTTTCGACCGCTCTAGGTGCTTTTGTGATGGGTGCCATCCTTGCTGAAACCATTGAGGCAGATGTAATCCACCGTGTTATTACACCTTTGAAGAACCTTTTCGGTGCAGTCTTTTTTGTCTCGGTCGGCATGTTGGTCGACCCGGAGATTTTGGTCGAATACCTTGTGCCGATACTTGTCATTGCTGCTGCGGTGATCATCTTCAAATCTTCTTCGGCTACCCTGGGAGTAATATTGTCGGGCAAACCCTTGCGTTCCGCCGTACAATGTGGTTTCTGCTTCTGTCAGATTGGTGAGTTCTCGTTTATTATCGCCGGACTTGGCCTGTCGTTTGGTGTCATCAATTCTGACATATATCCTATTATCGTTTCAGTCTCCATTGTGACCACCTTTGTTACGCCATATATGATCAAGGCGGCAAATCCGTTCTTTTCATTCGTCGAACCGAAACTCCCAGTACGACTCAAGGAAGCTCTTGAAAAATACAGCAATTCCGCCAAGCAGACCAGCCAGAAGGTGTCGGTGAGGCTGTTTCTGAAAAAACAGTTCTCTTCGATACTTATATATGGTGTCATTAATACTGCTATCATCCTACTCTCATACACATTGCTGAAACCGTTCCTTAACAGCTTTTTTGTTGACGAATTTGGAGAGCCGTTGTTTGTGGGCAATCTCATTGGTCTGGTTATTACACTGCTGGCCATCACACCCTTTGTTTGGGCTGTTGCAGTGCGTAACGTTAACAGACAGAAAATCCGCATGTTGTTGGAGTCGAAGGAATACAGTCAGGCAGTAGTGATACCTGTGTTGTTGCTGCGCTACTTTCTTGCCCTCTTTTTCATTGGGCTTGTTATTGGCCAATACATTCATCTCGCTGTTGGTTTCCTGATAATACTTGTCATATTTATTGCACTTATGGTTGTGTTTTCGAGAAAAACCATTTCGTTCTATCAACGTATCGAGGACCAGTTTATCTCCAACTTTAACTCACGGCAGGCACAACAGTCGTTCAAGATACCTACACTTCTCGAGAACAACTTCTATCTTGAGCGAATACCCGTAACACAGTATTCTCCTTTCGCGGGCCGCAAACTGATGGAAACCAACTTCAGGGAGGACTATGGGGTCAACGTCGTCTCAATCGAACGTGCAGGCATTGTCCACGACCTTCCGTCGAAAGACACATTGGTCATGCCGGGCGACCGTCTGTCGGTGATGGGCAACGAGGACCAGATAAGCCATCTGCGTACAGTGCTTGATGTGGAGCCCGACATGCTTATTCACGACCACAGCGACAACGAATTGAATATCTACCGTCTGGTTGTCAACGACGGCAGCCCTTTCCTTGGATTGACAATATCCGAGTCGAAGTTCAGCCAGCACTACAACGCTATGATTATTGCCATTGAACGTGCCGGTCAGCAGATTCTCAATCCGCGTTCGTATACAAAGTTCATGACTGACGATGTTGTGTGGTTCGTTTCGCCCGATGAACTCGACATCCACAAATTTACTCGTTAGAAGATATTGAAATTATATCTATTTTTGCAATTGGAAAACGTATAAAACAAATATAAATGAATAACGACAAACTGATAAAACTCAGTTCAATAACAAAAAAACTGCTTGTAGCCATTCTTGGCTCTTTTCTGTTGCTTTTTCTGCTGTTCCATATGACAGCAAACCTATTCATCCTTTACAACGATGGTGGCAATGCCTATAGTGCTTTCTGTCATTTTATGGGTACCAACATCTTTGTCAAGATTATGGAACTGATATTGCTAGGCAGCCTTTTACTGCATATGTGTCTAGCATCATATCTTTGGTACACAAACCGTCGCAATCGTCCGGTGCCGTACCACCGTCCGAACAGGACAAAGACGGCTCCGGGCAGCAAGCTTGCTATGATTACAGGCAGTCTGATATTGGTGTGTTTACTGTTCCACTTCTACGATTTTTTCTTTGTCAAGGTTAATATTGTGAAGGGCACTTACATGGTCAAGACTGAAGAGCTGTCAAAGACCAAGGAGCTTGAAAATGAGTTGATGAAGGCTGACCAGGGGACACTTGATGCATTCATGTGGTATTTCGAGGCTACGGAATCGGACAATGAAGGAATGCTGTCTGAAATGTCGGTGCCTGACGAGCTGAAGAAAGAGGTGGAAAACAATGCACAACTCGCTGCAGCAGTCCATACGGCTTGGTATATCACCAAATCGCTCGACAGTGACCGTATAAGTAGTGACCATAAATGGCTGCGCAAAATAGATGCATCGCAGAAAGAAGAAATGGAGCAATTTTTCCCTGAAGCCGAATTCGAACCCGACTTCTATAATATGGCTCGACAGAAATTCAGTGTTTGGCATGTAGTGCTGTGTTATCTGCTGTTCATCGCCCTTGTTGGCATACATGTCCGCCACGGCTTCGAGTCGGCTTTCCAGACATTCGGCCTGAACCACTACAAGTATTCTCGTATCATCGAAGTACTGGCAATCATTTATTGTTGGGTTATTTGCGTAGGATTTGCCATAGTGCCGTTGGGGGTTCTATTGGTATTGTAAAACCACTGCGACCTAAAGACCATAATGACTTTAAAGACCTTAGAAAATGAAATTAGACTCTAAAATACCCCAGGGTCCGCTTAGCGAGAAATGGACCAATTATAAGATAAACCAAAAACTCGTCAACCCAGCCAACAAACGTAAGCTCAACATTATTGTTGTGGGTACTGGCTTGGCAGGTGCGTCGGCGGCTGCGTCGCTTGGTGCGCTTGGTTTCAATGTCGATACCTTCTGTATCCAGGACTCTCCACGCCGTGCACACAGCATCGCTGCTCAGGGTGGCATTAATGCAGCCAAAAACTACCAGAACGACGGCGACAGCGTTGAACGTCTGTTCCGCGATACTATAAAGGGCGGCGACTACCGTGCTCGCGAAGCCAATGTCTATCGTCTGGCTGAGGTCAGCGGCGATATCATTGACCAATGTGTAGCACAGGGTGTTCCTTTTGCACGCGACTACAGCGGACTGCTTGACAACCGTTCGTTTGGCGGTGCCCAGGTGAGCCGCACGTTCTACGCCCGCGGACAGACGGGACAGCAGCTGCTGCTCGGTGCCTATGGTGCATTGAGCCGTGAAATAAACCGCGGTACTGTCAAACTGCATGCCCGCTGTGAGATGGAGGAACTGGTGCTAGTCAATGACAGTGAAGGAAAGCTCCGGGCGCGAGGCATTATTGTTCGTAATTTGGTCACAGGCAAGTTGGAACGCTATTCTGCTCATGCTGTGGTAATCGCCACAGGTGGCTACGGCAATGTCTATTATTTGTCGACCAACGCCATGAACAGTAACGTCAGTGCAGCATGGATTTGTCACCGCAAAGGTGCGCTGTTTGCCAATCCCTGCTATGTCCAGATACACCCCACCTGTATACCGGTGCATGGCGATTACCAGTCGAAACTGACTCTTATGAGCGAAAGTCTGCGCAACGACGGCCGCATCTGGGTTCCCAAAAAGAAAGAGGACGCCGAGGCCATCCGCAATGGCCGTAAGACGGCATTTGACATAGCAGAGGAAGACCGCGACTACTACCTTGAACGTCGTTACCCTGCCTTCGGCAACCTGGTGCCTCGCGACGTGGCATCGCGTGCCGCCAAGGAACGCTGCGATGCCGGCTATGGCGTGGGACCAACAGGCCTGGCAGTGTTCCTTGACTTCAAAGATGCTATTGAACGCCTTGGAAGGGATGTCGTGGAACAGAAATACGGCAATCTTTTCCAGATGTACCATAAAATCACTGACAAAGATCCTTACGAGACACCGATGATGATTTATCCTGCAGTGCACTACACCATGGGCGGTCTGTGGGTCGATTATGAGTTGCAGACTACCGTCCCTGGCCTTTTTGCTGCCGGCGAGGCCAACTTCAGCGATCACGGTGCCAACCGCCTTGGCGCATCGGCTCTGATGCAGGGACTTGCCGACGGCTATTTCGTGCTGCCATATACACTGCAGAACTACTTGGCCGACCAAATCACTGTTGGCAAGATACCCATCAACACTCCTGAATTCGACGAGGCAGAAAAGGCTGTCCGCGACCGCGAAGAACGTCTATTGAATAATAAAGGCGATAAGACTGTGGATTACTACCACAAAAAACTTGGTCACATAATGTGGGAATATGTAGGTATGAGTCGTGACGAAAAGGGGCTTACAAAGGCCAAGGCCATGATCGACGAGCTGGAAGATGAGTTCTGGCATCATGTGAATGTGCCTGGCGACATTGAGAGCTTCAATCCTGAAATGGAGAAGGCTATGCGACTGGCTGACTATTTCGAGCTGGCACGTCTGATTACCACCGACGCTTTGCATCGCAAGGAGTCGTGCGGTGGCCATTTCCGCACAGAGAGCCAGACCGACGACGGCGAAACCAAGCGCGACGACGAGAACTTCATGTATGTTGCTGCATGGGAATACCAGGGCCATAAACAGCCGGAGACGCTCTACAAAGAGGATCTCAACTATGAGCATATCAAGATAGCAACAAGAAACTACAAGAATTAATGTGAACTGTGACATGTACGCGTTATTATTCACACAAAAATAAAAAAGACAATGAATTTCACACTCCATATATGGCGTCAGGAAAACGCCACAGCCAAAGGCCGTTTTGAGACATACAAGGTTGAGAATATATCACCGGACTGCTCGTTCCTTGAGATGCTTGACATTCTCAATGAACAGCTTACTAACGACCACATCGCCCATCCGGTTTGTTTCGACAACGACTGCCGTGAGGGCATTTGCGGTATGTGCGGCCTTTACATCAACGGTCGCCCGCACGGTAACGATGACGGTGTCACTACATGCCAGCTGCACATGCGCAAGTTCGACGATGGCGACGAGATCTGGATTGAGCCGTGGCGCGCCAAGGCTTTCCCTGTCATTTGCGACTTGGTTGTAGACCGTTCAGCCTTCGACAAGATTATCCAGGCTGGAGGCTATATCAGCGTTACCACCGGCGGTGTGCCCGATGCCAACAGCATCCCTGTGCCGAAGCGTATGGCCGACATGGCAATGGATGCAGCTGAATGCATAGGCTGCGGTGCTTGTGTGGCGGCATGCAAGAATGCCAGCGCAATGCTCTTTGTCGGAGCCAAAGTCGCCCATTTGGCTTTGTTGCCCCAAGGTCAAATTGAGTCGCAGGAGAGGGTCCAGAAAATGATATGCAAAATGGATGAACTCGGTTTCGGTGGATGTAGCAACACCTATGCCTGCGAAGCAGAATGCCCCAAGCAAATCAAACGCCAGAACATCGCTAAACTCAATCGCCAATGGATAGGCTCCATCTTCGGCGGAAACCACAAGGGTTAATACTATTCTTTCTTGCTTAGACAGTCTAAATCTGGACTGTTCGTGAAGGGTGCGGCGCTTCATAATGACGTTGGCGCCTGTTCCGGTTAATACGTGATTTTTTTATTTTTATTTGTTTTTTTCTTCAAATCATTACTTTGTATTATTTTTTTTGTATTTTTGCACTTTCATATCAAATTGTTAACAGGAATGTAGAATATTGACCACCAGTGTGATCGCCTAAAAAAGAAAGGGGGAAACCATGATTGAGACTCTTCAATACAAGTCTTTAAAATGGCAACATATAACCAATCCGAGCGAAGATGACTTCCGTTATCTGCTTGACGAATACAATTTCCACCCTCTCGACATCGAGGACTGCCGCGGTACCAACCAACGCCCTAAGATTGACGAATACGACGATTACTACTTCCTGATTCTCAACTTCCCTTATTTCGACAAAGGCAATAAGTTCATCCGCATCCGCGAAGTTAAAATCTTCTGGGGCAAGGACTATATCATCACCATTGGCAAGTCGCACTGGGTGGTGAAAAAACTCTTCGACGAGATGGGGGAGGACCTCGCCGAACAGGACGAGGATACGATGAAAGCTCTGTCGTGTAGTGACTTGCTGCTGTATACTATCCTCGACCGATTGATGCTGGAAACTTATCAGCTTATCCTGCGTGTGGGTTCTGAGGTGGACCTGATTAACTACGACATCTTCAATAAAAAAGCACGTAGCATCATCGAGCTGATTTCGATAACCCGACGCAACGTCATTCTTCTGAATACCTCATTCAAACCACAACTGCGTGTGCTGCACATGTTTGAAAGCGGCGGTATAAAGGGATTCGTTGACCCGGAACTGGTTGATATGGAAGACTACTGGGGCGATATCCTTGACCAGTACCAGAAGATGTACGACTTGGTTGAGGACTACGGCGAATTGATTGAGGGTCTGTCGAAGACGTTCGACTCATTGCAGACTAACCGCACCAACGACATCATGCGTGTGCTGACTTACTTCAGCACTATCATGCTTCCGCTGACGGTGGTTGCCAGTTTGTTTGGTATGAATGTCAACTTCCCGTTCACAGCCGACACTACTGCTTTCTGGCTTATTCTCGCTGTCATGGCTTTGATAACCACAGCGCTGATGTTCTATTTCAAGAGGATGACTAACCGATAGACTATTCGGTCAACACTGCGTCCATTGCCACGTCGAACGGCTCGACGGGTATTTCTTCAAACATCTGGAAATTGAAAGCTACACCAACCTTGAAGGCTTTTGGTGTCGACTTAAGCAGACGGTCGTAAAAACCGCGTCCGCGTCCCATTCTGTTGTTTTTCTTGTCGAATGCCACCCCGGGGACTATAATCATATCAATGCTGTCGAGCTGAGTGAATTCTGGCCCTATAGGCTCGGGGATGCCGAACTGGGGTCCGGGAACCATGCTTTCGGGACCTGTGTATTGCCGCAGCAGCAGGTCGTCGCAAACAACGCAGGGGAGTAGGATTGTTTTCTCTTTGTACCAGCGCTTTACAAAATCATGAGTATACACCTCGTCGTCCATCGACCAGTACAACAGCACGGTTTTTGCAGTACGGAACTTGTCGAGGGTCTCGACCTTGTGCATTATCGGCTGCGAGCGACGTATCTTTTCCTCTAAAGGCACCTCTTTCTTGGCGGCGCGTACAATTTTGCGGAGTTCGTTTTTTTCCATAATAAAAAGGGACGAAGGTTTTCACTCCGTCCCGATTAGGTGTTGAATACTTGTTTCTTAGAACGGCAGGTCGTCGTCCGAGTCGCTTGGCTTGGATGCGAACGGCTCGGGGGCCGGAGCGGCAGGGGCTGCTGCCGGTTGCGGTGCCGCTGCTGGTGCGGCTGCAGGAGCGGCCGTTGCACCGACCGCCGAAACGCGGATGCAACGCAGGTCGGTATACCAACGCTCGTTGTACTCACGTGATTCGGGTGAGAAGGTCACGACAACCGGTGCGTTCATGGTCAATGAGTTGACCATTGCAAGACGGTCTTCGCCAAACAAAGTAAAAGCAACCTGACGGGGAAAAGTGTCGTCGGTTTCGATGACAAAACCGCCTTTTACCCAGGGACCGCGCTGAGATTCGCCACGCACTTCGGGCAGAATCTTTATTAATCTTCCAGTAATATCCATATTATATCTTATTTAATTATATTTCAATTAAATCATACTTTCGCCTCGGCGGGAAAGAATGAACAAAATTACTCATTTTATCTCAAAATAATACAAACACGAGACAAAAAAGTTATGAACAATATGTTATAACTTTCATGGTTACACAATAAAAAGCCGATTTTTGTGTTAACCTGAAAAATAGTTCTTGCGCTATGCCAATGTTTTATACCCCGAAACCGAGACAATTCCACTATAGTCCACGCCTTTATGACCCAGAAAAGGAAGAGTGGGAAATGTTGAAAGCAAAGTATTGCCTTGAGAACGGACTTCCGCTTGACGATAATGAATACGTTAAGGCGACGGCCGGCACAGACGCTGATTTGGCATACTACCAGCGTAGGGTCCGCGAATTGGATAGAAAAGATCGCGCTGAGAAACAAAAGTTGAAAGCCAGTGATTTGTTCAGGAAACGTGAGAGGCCTCAGTTCCACTATGTGTCGCGTTTCGACGAGAATGGCAATTTAATCGAAACCCCTGTCGAGTCGAGAGAACCCATGTCGACTAAACGCATCAAAAGGCGTTTCGAAGACGATGACTTGGACAGGATAAAACCTGTACCTGCCAGCAAAATAATCATTTATACATTGGCGGTAATTGTCCTGTTGGCATTTGTTGTGTTTTAATGAGTGTCAGACAGGCTGCTAAAGCAAAGTAAAAACGGACAATGGATAGCCCATTGTCCGTTTTGTATTTTATGATGCTTGCTTTTATTTCACTTTAGATAATCTTCTTTATTATCTCCGTCATATGGTCTGCGGCGAGGTTGGCGATACGGACCACATCGTCACCGTCGTTAAGGGTGTTGTCGTCAAGATCTTTGGCACAGTTCGTTATTACGCTCATGCCGAAAATCTCCATGCCGCAGTGGCGTGCCACAATGACTTCTGGCACTGTCGACATGCCTACGGCATCACCGCCAAGCATTTGAAACATCTTGTATTCTGCGGGAGTTTCGTATGTTGGGCCAGTCTCGGCAACATATACGCCTTCGCGTAGCGTGAGCCCCATGGCGTGGGCTGTCTCATGGGCTTTCTTGCGAAGCGTGCGGCTGTAGACTGTAGTCATGTCGGGGAATCGGGTTCCCATCTCTTCGATATTCTTGCCGATGAGAGGGTTGGGCATGAAATTGATGTGGTCGGTTATTATCATCAGGTCGCCGACTTTAAAATCCGGATTGATGCCTCCGGCAGCGTTTGATACAAATAGTCTGCTGACTCCCATCCGTGACATGACTCGTACTGGCAGTGTCACTTCCTGCATGGTGTAGCCTTCGTAGAAGTGGAAGCGCCCTTGCATGGCGACGACCTCGCGGCCGTTGAGAGTTCCAAAAATCAGGTTGCCTTTATGCCCTACGGCAGTGCTTGTCTTGAAGTGCGGTATTTCGCTGTAGGGTATGATGTCGGGGTTTTCGATGGTATCGGCAAGTTTGCCAAGGCCGCTGCCAAGTATTATGCCTGTTGTCGGTCGGTAGTGGGTTTTGCTGCGCAGATAATCGGCAGCTTCGTCGAAATATATAAGCGGTGATGTCATTTTCCTCTTTTTTTCAGTTCTTTTATCTTCTTCATTATCTCTTCGGCACGTTCATATTCCTCGTTCTCTTCGCACTGGTGCAGCTCAGCCTCGAGTTCTTCCAGAGTGTCCTGTCCTGACAGCGATGTGCCTAGGTTCATGTTGTCGTTTTGAGGTGTGAAACCTGCCTCGTCAAGCACATTCTCTGCCATCTCGATGTCGACGGATTGGTGCATGGCGAGCACGACGGCGTCGCTGGCACGAGCGTCGATTTCCTTGGTGGTGAAGCCGTCGCTGACTACGAGTGTGGCGTAAAAGATGCCTTCGTCAAACTTGTCGATTCTAACCAGTTTGAGTGTCAGTTCGAAGGTCTCCATGAGCGATATGATGAGCTGGTAGGTCATGGGGCGTCGTGCTTGGCGTTGTTCCTGCTCCATGATTATCATCTCAGCTTCATGTTCGCCGATGATGACAGGCACTTTGCGGTCTTTCATCGGGTCGTAAAGCATTAGCACGAACATCGACGATTCGGTGAAGCCTTGCAGCACTTCGGTGGGATATACTTTCTTGTAGGTCAAGTTTATTGTTGTTGAATTGTTGATATGCTTTTTCAGAGAATAGAACGGAGCCCTTATTTAATAATGATTTGTCAGCAGGTTATTGTTAGAGTCTTTTTAGATAATCCACCAGTTTCGCTACGGCACGGCCGCGGTGGCTGATGTGGTTCTTCACCTCGAGGGGCATCTCGGCGAAGCTGACGGCAAAGCGGTCAGGCATGAATATTGGATCATATCCAAAGCCTTCTTTCCCATAACGTTCAGTAAGTATTACCCCGTCCACACGTCCTTCGAAATAGCGGGGCTTGCCGCCTTCGATAAGACAGATTACCGTGCGGAAGCATGCACGACGGTTGGTCTTGCCCTCCATCTCGTCGAGCATTTTGTTGATGTTGTCATCGAACGAGCAGTGCTCGCCTGCGTAACGGGCCGAGTAGACTCCAGGCCGCCCGTCCAGGGCTTCGACTTCCAGTCCGGTGTCGTCGGCAAAGCAATCCTTGCCTGTCCGTTCATAAACCCATTGGGCTTTCTGCAGCGCGTTGCCTTCGAGCGTGTCGGCTGTTTCGGGTATGTCGCCGGAAAGACCTGCCTCAGACAGGCTTTGTATATTAATTACGGATTTCAGCATTTCGCTGACTTCCATTAGTTTGTGCTTGTTGTTGGTTGCGAAAATCAATTCTTTCATGTGTGCAAAAATAATCATTTTTTATGGTTGCCGCAACAGTTAGGCTGTTTATTTCTGTTTTTTATGGTTGCAAGGGTAGGGGAGTGTCATTTTTCTTTCGTATATTTGTATTTGCAAATCAATTTAAAATTATTATTTAATAATCTGATTGACAGGATGAATGAGGATTTAAAACAGGGCAATGGCGTTCCGCGTATACACTGGACGGTGGCTCTTGTGCCGTTTGTAGTGCTTGTGGTGTTGCAAATCCTTGTCATCCGTCAGTTCGGTTCCGACGCCATTGACGGTGCCAGTCAAACGGTGTTGCTATTCTCGGCAGGGGTAGCTGTGGCCATAGCCATGTTGTGCTATCGAGTGCCATGGCATTCTGTCAATGGCGCCATCGTGGACAACATCAAGACTGTAGGTCCGGCCATTCTGATTCTTTTCTTGATAGGTGCCATTTCTGGCAGCTGGATGGTCAGTGGCGTTGTCCCCACCATGATTTACTATGGGATGAAGGTGCTCACGCCGTCGCTGTTCCTTTTTGTTGCATGTCTTGTATGTGCGCTGGTTTCGCTCATTACTGGCAGTTCTTGGACTACCGTGGCCACCGTTGGTATTGCGCTTATAGGCATTGGGACTGCGCACGGCTACCCTGTTGGATGGACTGCAGGAGCCATCATATCTGGTGCCTATTTCGGCGACAAAATTTCGCCTCTTTCCGATACCACGGTTCTGGCATCGTCTGTTGGAGAGGTGCCGCTTTTCAAGCATATTCGCTACATGCTAATCACCACGGTTCCCTCTTTTGCTATCACGTTGACAGTTTTTCTGGTGGTGAGCCTTTGTCATCCAGTGGGTAATGACGTGCAGGCCACGTCGTTTGCCGAAGGATTGCAGAATACATTTGTCATCAGTCCATGGCTGTTGTTGGTGCCGCTATTCACGGCGGTGCTCATAGCTATGCGTCTGCCCGCGGCAGTAATCCTTTTCCTGTCGGCGCTGGTGGCGGGTGTTGTTATGCTCTTTGTACAGCCCGATATTGTTTCGCGTTTCGGCGATGGCAGCAGTTTCCGCGGCATGATGCTAACTTATTATAGCAGTACGTCTATAGACACAGGCAACGAAGCCCTCGACGGCTTGGTGCAGACACGCGGAATGCGAGGCATGCTGAGCACGGTGTTCCTGATATTCTGTGCCTCGGCGTTTGGCGGTTCGCTGACAGGGAGCGGCATGATGCATAGTATCACGACTGCTTTGGCCAAGGGCATCAGTGGACGGCGTTCGCTGGTGTCAACAACTGTGGGTACTGGCCTTTTCTCCAATATGGTGACCGGCGACCAGTACCTGAGTATAGTGCTTACGGGAAACATCTTCAAAAAACTATATCGTGACAAAGGTTTCGAGGGGCGGCTGTTGAGCCGTTCGACAGAGGACTCCGCCACGGTGACGTCGGTACTGATACCGTGGAACACATGCGGTATGACGCAATCGATGGTGCTGAAAGTCCCCACGTTAGACTATCTGCCCTATTGTCTGTTCAATATCATTTCGCCTATGATGTCAATTATTGTCGCCATGCTTGGATACAAAATATTCCGTAGGAGTGACGACCCTGTCAGTGAGGGCTGATTGCCAGGAAAAAAAGTTTTTTGTTTGTCTATTCACTAATTTTTAGTAAATTTGCAATTCTAAAGAATGTTAAAAAGGATTATAAAATCGTTAAAACAAAATAAATTATGGGAAAATCAATAGCAATTTTGACGGGCGGTGGTCCCGCTCCCGGAATGAATACCGTGGTGGCTTCTGTGGCCAAAACTTTCCTTCGTGACGGCTATCGCGTCATCGGTCTGCATGGCGGCTACTCGGCTCTGTTCACTGACAAACCGCGTATGCAGGATCTCGATTTCCTCACAGCTGACGAGATCTTCAACAAGGGTGGTTCAATCCTTAAGATGAGCCGTTTCAAACCTACCGACGAGGATTTCGAGAAGCGTTTCAATCTCCAGTTCTTCACTGAAAACGAGGTGAAACTGCTTGTTACGGTGGGTGGAGACGATACCGCTTCTACGGCCAACCGTATTGCCAAGTTCCTTGAGAGCAAGCATTACCCGATTGCCAACATCCACGTTCCCAAGACTATCGACAACGACCTTCCGTTGCCCAACAGCAGCCCGACATTTGGATATAACAGTGCCAAGGCACAGGGTTGTGTGCTTGCCACCGCTGTTATGGAGGATGCCCGCACCAGCGAGAACTGGTTTGTGGTCAGTGCCATGGGCCGTTCGGCAGGACATCTGGCTCTCGGCATCGCCGGCGCATGCCACTATCCGATGGTCATTATTCCCGAGTTCTTCAACAAGAGCGAAATCACCGTCGAGAAAATCGTCAACATGGTCATTTCCTGCATCGTAAAACGCAAGATGATGGGTATCAATTATGGTGCTGCGATGATTTCGGAAGGTGTGTTCCACAGTCTCAGCGATGAGGAGATTGCCAAGTCGGGCATCCACTTCAGCTATGACGAGCATGGCCATCCCGAACTGGGCAAGGTGTCAAAGGCTCATATCTTCAACGACTTGCTGGAGCGCAAAGTCAAGGAGCTGGGTCTGAAGGTCAAGTCGCGTCCCGTCGAAATTGGCTACGAGATTCGTTGCCATACGCCGATTGCATTCGACCTCACTTATTGCTCGCTGATGGGTATGGGTGTTCACACCTTGTTCAACCAGGGTGCCACCGGCTGCATGGTCTACTGCGACCATCAGGGTGCCGTCAGCCCGTTGTATCTGAAAGACCTTCAGGATCCCGCCACAGGCAAGATTCCGCCGCGTCTGGTCAATGTCAACAGCAACAAGGTACAGTCTTATGTCAACGACATCATGGACTACATCACGCCAGCCGACTACGAGGCCGCAAAGAAGTACTTACCTAACCCGGAGGCTTACGACTTCAAACGTATGCTCAACTGGTAGTTGAATAATAACGTTTTAGATAAAGAGGATTGCAGTTTTTGCAATCCTCTTTTTTTAATGGTATATGCAATAAAAAACGTTATAATCCGTTACGTTGCAAAAATATATCTGTAAGTATGCACCTGAAAAAATATATACTGCCGCTATTGTTTGTGCTGTCCGTATGTTTGTCGATGCCTGCCATGGGACAATCTAAGTCAAAGAAACAGCTTGAAAAAGAGAAAGCTAAGCTTGAAGCAGAAATCAAGAAACTAAATGACGATCTTTCCAAGGCAAAAAAGAACACCCAACTCAATGCCACCCAGCTGGCCGCGCTCGAAAAGAAAATAAAGGAACGCAGCAAACTAATTGACAACATCGGAGATCAATTGGCGCATCTTGACAATCAGATTTTGCAAAAGAGCGACAGTATATCGTTGATTCAGGAGCGCCGCCAGATGCTTAAAAAAGAGTATGCCGCAATAATCCGTGCACTTTATGCTGAATACAACAACCTAGACAAATGGGTTATGCTTTTTGATACGCCCTCATACAACAAGGCGTTGCTACGCACCAAATATTTCAAAAAATATAATGAACGCAGAATTGCCAAAGTGAGGGAAATCAAGCAGTGTGAAGAGGAACTGCAGAAAGCCAATGCTGAGTTGCAGCGCCAGCGCGACGTACAAAATGACCTGTGGAATCAGGAAAAAATGCATCGAGATCAGCTTAACAAGGAGCATCGACAGAAGGAAGCTTCTATTCAGAAGTCGAAAGCCAACGAGAAAAAACTAGCCCAGCAGCTCAGCAAGAAGGAAACACAGAAGCGCAAGCTGCAGCAGCAAATCCAGAATATCATCAACGAAGAGGTTCGCAAAGCCGCCGAGGCTAAGAAGGCCGCCGAAGCCAAGAAGGCCGCGGCCAATAAGAGTAAATCGAGCACAGCTTCTTCAAATAAAACCACAGCCGGCAAGACAGGCAGTGGCAACAAAACAACGGCATCCAACACCGTCACAGACAAGACCTCTTCAGCCGAAACGGCACTCTCGAACGACTTCGCCTCAAACAAGGGCAAGCTCTCATGGCCGGTGGCTTACACCTCTATTTCGCGTGGCTATGGCTTGTATACGCATGAGTCGGGTGGCCAAAATATGAACAATGGCATCGACCTTCTCACTGTTCAGGGCACCAACGTATATGCGGTGTTCAAGGGAACGGTGACTCGCACATTCACCTGTCCGAACGGCACAATGGGAGTCATTATCCGTCATGGTGATTATATGACCGTCTATGCCAATCTGGCCACTGTCGGTGTCAAGCAGGGACAGCAGGTCAGCACGCGTGCGGTCATCGGTACGGTTGCATCCGACGGTGACGGCCACGGTGAGTTTAGCTTCCAGCTTTGGAAAGGCACCGAAAGCCAGAACCCGAGAAGTTGGCTTAGGTAAAAAAATCGCAGGCAAAATGCCTGCGATTCTGTATGATTCTGATTATTTACTGAAACTTTTCAGTTCACATTTCTCGCCGTCGAAGACGGCATAGTCCCGGTTTTCTATCCAGTTACCGACATTTATGTATAGGGCATCACCTATAGGACGTGTCACGGGGGTGTGACGGTGTCCGAACAGGAAGAAGTCGTATGGTTGCTCACCCGCATCCGTTTTTCTCTGTTGGCGTTGTTTGCAATACTGGAATATCGCCTCTTTGTCGTCGCCGAGATAGCCGTTGTATTTGCGGCTGTGGCTCTTGCGACTGTGATTCGACCATTTATGTGCTATAGGGAAGCCGATATTTGGATGAATGCCGGCGAAGAGCCACTGGTTGAGTCTGCAGCGAAACACTCGTTTCAGGAAGTTGTAGCTTCTGTCCTGGTTGCCCATGCCGTCGCCGTGGCCAAGCAGGAATCTTTTCCCGTCAATGACCATTTCCTCTGGTGCGTCGTGCATGGCGACACCTATTTCTTTCTCCATATAGTCGAACAGCCACATGTCGTGGTTGCCGATAAAGAAATGAAACTCAACGCCGTTGTCGGCCATCTGCGCCATCTTGCCGAGCAGTCTGACAAATCCGCGCGGTACGGCATGGCGGTAGGTGAACCAGAAGTCGAAGATGTCACCGAGCATTATGATGGTTTTAGCTTCGGGTTCAATCTGTTCAAGCCATTGTACCATATCGCATTCGCGCTGCCGCGAGTCATCGCCGCTGCCAAGGTGTGAGTCGGTTATGAAGAAAGTCTTGTTGCGCACGGATGGTGTGTGTTTAGTTGATGATTATCTGTGGTTCTGTCTGTTGCTGTTGCGCCATCATGCGTGCACTGCGGATGCGGTCGACACGCAGCTTGAAGTATTGGACATGCGGGTTGTCGGGTTGTGTTGACTGCAGCCCTTCGAGGACAATCTCGAACATGTCGGGGTCGGTTTCGGCGTAGAAAACACGTGAGCCGTGATTGAATGGAGCGTCGATGGCGTATAGCGTACTGAGTGAACCCAGATTGTCGTTGATGAACTTCTTGAAGTTGATAATGGTTTTTTCTCGTTCAATCAGGAAGATGGAATCAGTTTGCTTGTGAGCCGTCTCGTATTGTTCATCGCTAAGTTTGGCTTTATTGTATTTGTCCTGTTGGGCGATGTCGGCAATGACGAGATTTGTATTGTTGATATGCTGCAATATCTGCCAGACAAGCTGTGATTCGTATGAGCCGCTGACCGTGTATGTCTCGTTCAGTTTCTTGGTGTCGCCGCTGATGCGTATCTCCTCTCCGGCCTTGGGAAGCAGCACGATATAGTCGTATTCGCTGCTGTGCAGGTTGTAGAAGGTCTGGTATGGCATATTGCCATTATATTTGAAGTTTCCGTCTTGGTCGCACTTTATCGAGTCGATGAACTGTGCTCCGTTGTCGGGAGTCATCTCCTCTAAGTAAAGTGTCAGATTGGATGCGTTCTGCAGCTTGCCGGTGATTGTGAAGTCACCGCCGGGACTCCCGAACGACTTGGAAAAAAACTTGGCTGAGTCTTCCGTCTTTTTCCCTTTGTTTCCACATGCCGCGCAGAGCAGCACCAAGAACGAGAGGGTTAATATTACTATTCTTTTTTTCATTACCGGTTCAAATGAGGAAAAACTTACAAAAGTATGTGAATGATACTATATAATTCTATCAATCAATGCCATATCGGCAATAACCAATGCTGCCATGGCCTCGACGACGACCACGGTGCGCGGCAGGTGGCAGCGGTCGTGCCGTCCTTCAGGCGTTATGGCGTGGATTGTGCCGTTACGGTCGATGCATCCTGTCGGTCTGGGAATGGTCACGGCAGGATGAAATGCCACTCTGAATTCCACAGGCATGCCGTTGCTTATGCCGCCTTGTATGCCACCGCAGTGGTTTGTGGATGTGGTAAAGCCTTCACTCCAGTTGTCGCGGAACTCACTACCTGTCATCTTTGCGGCCTCAAATCCAGCACCCACCTCAAAGCCAATAGCCGACGGAATACTCATCATTGCCGCTGCCAGTTGTGCGTTGAGTTTACCGAACACAGGGTCGCCGCATCCGGCCGACAAGCCGTCCACGATGCAGTTTATTATGCCACCTGTGCTGTCATCGCTTGGTGGGGTTGTGCATTCTTTCAGTGTGGCATGGATTGCTATTCCAGATTTGGCAAGCAGCATTTTGGCGATGGCTCCTCCCACCACTCTTGTTGCTGTTTCACGGCCTGAGGCTCTGCCGCCACCACGAGGGTCGCGTATACCGAAGCGGCGTTCATAGGTGTAGTCGGCGTGTCCAGGGCGGAAAAGAGTCGACAATGACTTGTAGTCGTCGCTTTGTATGTCGCTGTTGCGGATGATGAATGCAATGGGTGTTCCGAGTGTCACACCGTCGATTACTCCCGAAACAAATTCAACCTCGTCGAGTTCGCGGCGACTAGTGGCAGCGTCGCCGATGTGGCGCCGCTGCATCTCGTCGCGTAGCATGGCGAAATCAATTTCCAACCCTGCGGGGCATCCGTCAACAACGCCACCGATGGCGGGGCCGTGCGATTCGCCGAAGGTTGTAAGTTTGAAGAGTGTTCCGAAGGTGTTAGACACTTATTTCACGATTTCGAGCAGTTCGACATCGAAGATAAGGGTTGATCCAGGAGGAATCTCGCCGGCGGGGTTGTCACCATAGCCCAGTTCGCTGGGGATGTATAGCATATAGTGCGAGCCCTCATCCATAATCTGAAGTGCTTCGGTCCAGCCGGGGATAACGGCGCCGACAGGGAATTCGATGGGCTGTCCGCGATCCACGCTGCTGTCGAATTTCTTGCCGTCAATCAGTGTTCCGGTATAGTGAACCTTGACGGTGCTGTTCTTTGTGGGGTGCTTGCCGTTGCCTTTCTTGAGGATACGGTACTGCAGGCCGCTCTTGGTGGTGTAGACCGACTTGTTGTTTGCATTCTCCTTGAGGAACTGTTTGCCTTTCGTTTTGTTTTCCTCCAGGCCGGCCATCATTTCCTCTTGTTTTTTCTGCTGACGTTTTTCAAAGTTGCTTTGGAAGCGTTGCAGGATAGGTGTCATCGTTTCGCGGGTCCAGCTGTTAGTGCCGTGGGCCATGTCGAGCAGCGACTGGGCTACCATTTCGAGGTTGATGCCGAGGTCCTGCTGCTGCCAGCTGGTGGCGATGTCTTTACCAATGGCGTAAGATGCCGAGTCGTTGAAAGACTTGATCTGTGCTGCGGCTTCTTTTCTTTTCAGCTCGTTTGTAACCTTTTCAAGCTGTTTTTTTGCGTCGTTGGCCTGGCGTTCCATTTCGCTGTAGGAGTCGGCTCTCTGTTTCAGCTGATAATAGTAGGCTTCGTCCATAGTGGCTTTGCCTCTTTTGATGGTGACTTCGGGCGACTGTGCCATAGCGACTGAGCCGCAGGCCAGGGCAAATAAAAATAAGCTTATTCTTTTCATTTTAGAAAAATGGTTTTGTATTGTTTGTTTAAAACAACCGCATTGGGCGCATGGGCCCAATGCGGGAAGTGATTATTTTCTTACGGTAATGATTATGCGTAGATTTTGGCTTTTGCACCGTCGAGGATTTCCTTGCCGCACATGGCGAGGGCGAGCATCTCGTTTTCGCCTTTGTATACCTTTACAGGTGCAATCCAGTCGATACGCTTTGTGATTTCAGCCATCCAAGGTTTGCTGTATGCGATGCCGCCGGTGAGCAGGATAGCATCGACCTTGCCGCATACGACAGCTGCCAGACGGCTGATTTCGAGCGAAACCTGATAGCAGAAGGCATCGACCAGCAGTTTGCATTTCTCGTCGCCGGCAAGAGCTTTCTTCTCTACTTCGTAGGCGTCGTTGGTGCCGAGGTAGGCCACGAATCCGCCTTCAGCGGTGACCATCTTCTTCAATTCGGCTTCGGTGTATTTGCCGCTGCATGCCACTTCAATGAGCTTGCTGGCATTGATACTGCCTGCGCGGGTGGGAGAGAAGGCACCAAGTCCGCAGAGAGCACGGTTCACCTCGACAACCTTGCCATGGTTGTGAATGCCGACGCTGACACCGCCGCCCATGTGGGCGATGATGAGATTGAGGTCTTCATAATGCTTTCCAAGCTCGCGTGCATAAAGCTTGGCGGTCATTTTCTGATTGAGGCAGTGCCAGATGACGCCTTCACGCGACGGGTCGAGGTCGAAAATGGGATGGCCGCTGATTTTGGCCAGAGCGGGACGCTCGTCGACGATGCCGGGGTCTGCAATATAGGCGTGGGCGAGGCCGATTTCACGCGAGATGCTGTCGGAAATCAGAGCACCAAGGTTGCAGGCGTGCTTGCCTTGGATGCCGTCATGGCACTCCTGTTTCATCAGGTCGTTGACCTCGTAGGTGCCGGATTCGCAGGGGCGTGTGAGACCACCGCGACCCATAACGATGGCAATCTCGTCGGTGCCCACGTTGTGACGCTTGAGCATGTCGAGGATTGCGGTTTTGCGGTAGTCGAACTGGTCTGCTACCTCTTTAAATTTCTGGATCTCCTCGATAGGGTGGCTCAGGTTTTCAGTGAAAACTTCGCTTTCTCCTTCGTAGATGGCGGCTTTTGTTGATGTTGCGCCGGGGTTGATTACCAACGTGTATCTTTTTGTACTCATATGTTTATTTATTGTTTTTATTCCAAAATGATGAGTGCAAAATTAAGAATTTTTTTGCAAATGAGACCGCTAAATACAGGTGTATCCCTTTTTTTAACATTTCATTTTGTTGATAACTTTATTGTGTATTCTGACATCCAGCGTGTTATGTTATGAAAACTTTTTCTTTCTTTTTTGTTCTAACCACTTTTTTCCTCTGAGAATTCATTTTCTGTATACTAAATCAAAAGATTTAGAGTTACTAATTCAAAAATGTAATCATGCGCTGTATCTTCAATCGCCATATATTCTTCTTCGTACTCCTAATCGCTTTTCTACATCCTGGGGGAACCAAGGCACAGCAGCCCGACAAAAGCATTGATACTAACTATTTCAGTATTGTTGACGCTGCCAACTACGACAGCCTGCTACATACGTTCTATATGCAGCAATATCTCAAGTCGGCCAAGCGCCATCAGGACCGTCGCGCCACACAGGCCTATGCCGACTTCGACAATATACCCGACTCTGTCTTTATCAAGAGGCTTCAGGACATGCACATGGTGGTGCCGATGACGTATAATTCCGAGGTACGTGCCTATATCAAGCTGTATGTACGCATTATGAGTCGCCGTTTGAATGCGATGCTCTCGCTGACGGAATACTATTTCCCGTTTTTCGAAGAGACACTAGACCGCTATGGTGTGCCTGAGGAATTGAAATATCTCACTATCGTTGAGTCGGCTCTCAACCCACAGGCCACATCGCGTGCCGGTGCCGCCGGATTATGGCAGTTCATGTATTCTACCGGTAAGGACTACGACTTGGAAATCAGTTCGCTCGTCGATGAGCGTCGAGACCCTTTCAAGTCGACCGTGGCGGCGGCAAAGTTTCTTCACAAGTTACATGAGATGTATGGTGACTGGCAGCTTGCCATGGCGGCCTACAACTGCGGTCCGGGCAATGTGAACAAAGCCATAGCCCGATCGGGCGGTAAAAACAACTTCTGGCAGATTTATTCGTATCTGCCTCGCGAGACACGTGGCTATATACCGGCATATATTGGAGCAACATACGTGATGAACTACTATCACGAGCACGGCCTCACCGCCGGCAAATACGAGATCCCGCTTCGCACCGACACGTTGCATCTGCATGGTGACGTGCATTTCGCCATAGTCGAGAAGCTGACAGGCATAACTGTCGAGCAACTACGGCAACTGAACCCGCAGTACCGTGCCGACATAGTGCCTGCTTCGACGCGTACCTACGCTATCTGTCTGCCGTCGAACAAGACATCGGTTTTCATAAATAACGAGGATTCAATCTACAAGGCATCGCACGACACAATAACCAAAAACACGGTCATCAATGTCTCACAGGGGAATGTCGTTTATCATAAGGTCAAGAAAGGTGATACTTTTAATTCGATTGCCAAGAAATACGGTGTGTCGGTGGGTAACCTGCGCAGCTGGAACGGCAAGGGCAAGAAAAGCACTCTGAAAGTTGGAACCAAGTTGAAAATTTATCTCCCTGCAGCAGCAGAGACAACAGATAAAACCTCAACAGTTGACAGTACCGCATCTGTTGCCGACAGCGTGAAGAATGACAAGACTATGGCTGCCACCGACAGCAGTGCTACAGCCAATAAAAAAGCCGAAACCAAGACTGAGACAAAGAAAACAACAGAGAAAAAAGAGACAAAGGCAACAGATAAAAAGGAGACAAAGAAAGCAAGCAAACCAAAAACGGAGACTGTCTACCACACTGTACGCAAGGGTGAGAACCTGAGTTCTATAGCAAAGAAATACAACACCACCGTGGCTCAGATAAAAAAACTGAACAACATGAAGAAAGATATGATACAGGTGGGACAGAAACTAAAAGTGAAATGAAAAAGGATGACTTTTTAACCATAAAACTCTAATCAATCATAATGAAATTCAAGGATACCGCCGTATGGAAGATTATCAAGAACAAGTACGTGATTACGTGCGTTGTATTCGCGCTTATAATATTGTTTCTTGATGAGAACAACCTTCTTGTTGTGCGTTCGCTGCGCAAGGATGTGACAAAGCTTCAAATGGCCAAGGATACGATGCGCGAGGGTATTAGGCGTGACAGCATCAGGGTCGTGAACATGAACAACATCGACACTATGGTGACCATAGCACGCGAAGAATACTACATGAAACGTGCCGACGAGGATGTCTTTCTGATAAATCGCGACTAAGGCAGTATCTTATCATCTTTGAAACCAAGCAAGCAAATATGAAATCTCGCAGAATCATAACCCTCGCCCTTACCGCTGTCGTCTTGTCGATGTCGGTGAGTTCGTGCAAGGCAATCAAAAAGTTTTTCAGCACCGACCTCGAGGAAGAGGAATATATCATAGGTCAGCTGTATGCCGACGAACTTGTCAAAGAGACACCTGTCCGCATGTACAAAAAAAGCAGTGGCAAGCCCTCAGGTACAGCAGGAAGTGCCGGCATCGAGATGAACGACAAAGACAATCCCAAGCTCTATGCCGCCATCGACAGTTGGTTTGGCACGCCATACCAATATGGAGGATGTAGCACCGAAGGTATCGACTGTTCATGCTTCGTCGGCGAGGTCTTCAAGTCGGTCTATGGCGTTACGCTGCATCGTACAGCCAGCGACATTCAGAAAGATGTCAGTGATGTGCGCCGCTCAAACCTTCGCGAAGGCGACATTGTGTTCTTCACCAATTCGAATGGCAAAGTTTCGCATGTTGGAATCTATCTGAAAGATGACATGTTTGTTCATTCGTCAACGTCCAACGGGGTTTCAATCAGTACCCTTGAGAACAACTATTGGAAGAGTCACTTCTACAAGGGTGGCCGTCATAAGGCTGTCACAACTAAATATAAATAAATCTAAAATTTATGTCGAAAAGTAAAAACAGGGTAGGGGTGGTCTATTCCACAAACCCTGAATACAAATATGCATACGAAGACGAGCAGCCTGTTGTCGAGACGCTGCCACCTGACCGGCAAAAGCTACGCGTTACGCTCGACCGTAAGCAGCGTGGCGGCAAGCAGGTAACACTTGTCACTGGATTTGTTGGGACGGACGATGACCTGGCCGCTCTTGGCAAGATGCTGAAGACAAAATGCGGTGTCGGCGGTGCTGCCAAAGATGGTGAGATAATGGTCCAGGGCGACTTCCGTGAGAAGGTCACCGCATTGCTTCGCGATGCCGGATACAGGGTATAGCTTTTCAGATAGTGAATTCTGAATCCTCAATTCAAGAATCAGGGTACAATAACTTTCAGTGATTTCCTGAAGTTGCGGAAGTGCAGTTCGGTGCCGATGCACTCGCCTTCGCCGTCAATGTTGACCCATCTTTCGGTGTTGTTGTGCACAATAACCTCACGGGCCTTGAATATCTCTACATGTTGCGACAGTTCAAAATGGTTAAGGTAAATAAGTGGAGCTGTCAACGGCAGGTGCAGTAGAGGTATGCGGTCGACGATGCATACGTCAATAAGTCCGTCGTCGAGTTTTGCCATTGGGGCTATGGCGGTGTTGTATCCAAACTGGTTTGAGTTGGCGAAGCTGATGAACCATGCTTTGCGTTCAATTTCCTCGCCGTCTATGGTCAGTTGGTAGACATGCTCTTTGTAGTTTGGATAGTCAGTCAGAATTATTTTGGCGTAAGCCTGCAGGCCACGCACTTTTGCCTGTTTCATGCGGCGTGCAACACGTGCGTCGAATCCAATGCCTGCTATGCTGGCCACAGTGCGGCCGTTGAGGTCGATGGTGTCGATTTCAGCCACTTTGTAGTGGTTCAGCATCTCAATGGCATGGATGGGTGTCAGTGGAATCTTCAGGTTGCGAGCCAGGCCGTTGCCGCTGCCGCATGGTATGATTCCAAGTGTCATGTCGCTACCGACAATGCCGGATACGACATCGTTTACGCTGCCGTCGCCACCCACGGCAACTATAGCATCGAAACAACCCTGCCCTACAGCCTCTTTAGCCAGTTCGTTTCCGTGATGGATGTGTTCCGTGTAGCGCACGGTGTAGTCTATCAGGCTATTATCGATGGTTGATTTGAGTATCTCCTCGATTTTCTTCTGTTTCCCGATGCCAGAGATGGGGTTGACTATAAAAAGCAGGTTCCGTTTCATTGAACAGGTGTCAAGGTTTGTATTTCGAGGCCATGAGAATGCCTTGCGAGTCATCATTCTCGAAAAGTTCCTTCATGTCGCATTTTTTGTTGTTTTTCATGTAGCTCCGTACAATTTGCCAGCCGATATACTGCGTTGTGCGCGGTGCGGAATCCTTGAATGCGTTGGTCTTCGGGGCCTCGTCATAGAAATTCTGGTATTTGAGCAAATCCTTGTCGTACAACATGTTGTTTTGTATGAAGTAGGTCCAGATGTTTTTCTCGTTCTTCTTGCACCATTCCAGCTGTTCCGGTGTGTAGCGTATCTTTAGATGGTCTTCTTTCTTTGGCATGACCTCATCGAGGAAATAGAGAACCTTTCCTTCTTCTATTATTAGGTCGAGTAGGTTTGGCTCTCTGTTTTGCGGTTTGGCAATGTATTGTCTAGCTATCTCTGCCATGATGTCGCTGGCAAGGTATTCTTTTTTGCAGAGGTTAGCCATATACGTAGGCAGACCGAGGTACTGGTATTGCTCCACGTCCAAGGCGTACATTTCAAGGCTTATGAGCACACTTTTCTTTTCTCTTTCGACGATTATGCGGTCCTTGTAACTTATTTCCGGGAATTGATACTGGTATATATAGGTGCAAAAATGCTCTATATCTATTTCGTCATATTCTTTTTGTGCAAGGCCTAGAGCGTCGCCCAGTTCATCTTCAAGCCATCCGAGGTCTTTGTATTTTTCGTGTGTGATGTTGTAAATGTCGCGCGCAATACTGTCGTTTCTGAACGCAAGAAGTGTGGCCATATACTGTGGGTTATCGGGCGAATCTTTTAACACCTCTATCGGAAAATCTGCCTGGAATTCTTTCAGCTTGGCAGCTAGCTCGTTGGCAGGTGTCTCAAAGAAAATTTCGTCGAAACGCGTAATGCTGACATCGACATGCCTTTTTTTGCATGACACCAACGAGAGTGCGATTGCTATGCTTATGACAAGGATTTTATGTATTTTCATTTGTCTCTTTGTTAAAAATAGGGTGTTCCTTTTATATGTGGAACACCCTATTCGTATTGGACGGTATGTCGTTTATTTTTCGTCCTGCTTTGTCTCGGGTGCGTCGGCTGCAGTCTCGTTGCCGGTCGGATGGCTTTCAGCCTTTTCGGTCTCGTTGAGAATCTTCAGCTTGGCTTCGAGAAGAGCTATTTGCTGGCGTGCGCTTTGCATCTTCTTTTCGAATTCCTCTTTCAGCAGGTCGGCTTGTTTCGAGCTGGCAAGGAAGCCGAGGTTGTTTTCCCACAGGTTGATGTCGTTGCGCAGCTTTTGTATCTGCTCGTTCAGGTTGTCGCGTTCGCCGTTGGCTGCCTGACGGTTGCCGGCTACGCTGCGTATACGTTCACGGTAGGCGTTGGCTTCAGCTTCGCGTGCACTGATCTTAAGCTGTTCGAACAGACCGTTGATAGTGTCGCGGAACTCTTTCTGCAGGCGCTGTTTCTCGGCGATAGGCACATAGCCCACCTCCATCCAGCGACGTTGGAAGTCCTTGATGGCGTCGAGGTTCTCATCCTTGTTCTCGCCGAACGAGTATGACTTCAGTTCAGCAAGAATAGCCTCTTTCTTTTGCAGGTTCTCCTGTTCTGATCCGCGCAGGGCGTTGAAGTACTCAGACTTCTTGTTAAAGAACTCGTCGCATGCGCCTCTGAAACGCTGCCAGATTTTCTCTGAAACTTTGCGGTTGACGGGACCTATATGCTTCCATTCCTCCTGCAGTTTCAGCAGTTCGTCGGTGGCTTTCTTCCAGTCTTCGCGTTTTGCTATGGCTTCAGCCTGCAGGCAGAGGTCTATTTTCTTGTTGTAGTTCTCGGTCTGCTCGTCCTTGACTGATTCGAAATGCTGTTTCTTCTCAGCGTAGAAACGGTCAATGCCGCCTTTGAAGGTGTTCCAGATTTCTTCGTTTTGTTCTTTTGGCACGGGACCGATGCTCTTCCACACTTTCAGCAGTTCGTCGAGTTCGGCCGATGTCTCGTTCCATCCTTTGGCGGTGGTAGGCATCTCGGCGGTCAGCTCATTGACTTTCTCAACGAGGGCTTGTTTGGCGAGAAGGTTCTTCTCCTGCTCCTCGTGGCGTTGTTCGTAGAACTCCTTGCGGCGTTCGTCTATTTGGTTGGCGGCGTTGCGGAAACGAGCCCAAATCTCGTCGTTCTGCTCGACGGGAACGGGACCTATTTCACGCCACTGTTCACGGAGGCTTTGAAGTTCCTTGAAGGCTTTTGTGATTGAGGTCTCGACGATGAGCTCTTCGGCTTTTTCGCACAGCAGGGTCTTGCTCTCGAGGTTCTTTTTCTGGTCGAGAAGCATGAGTTCCTTATTCATTCTTACCTTGCCGAAGAATTGCTCCACGAGGAAGTGGTAGTTCTGCCAAAGGCCGTTGATTTCGGTGCGGGGAACGTCGCCGATGGCTTTCCAGCGGTCTTGGATGGCGTTGAATTCGTCGTATGTTTGTTTAAGGCTCTCGTTGTCGCTGTCGATGAGTTTGCGCAGCTCTTCGAGAATGGCCTGTTTTTGTTCGAGGTTTTTCTGTTTCTGTGCCTCGATTTCGTCTATATGTTTTTGTCTGCGTTCGCGGTAGGTTGAATACTCTTTCTTGAACGACTCGGCGATTGCGTCGTCGCCGCCTTCGTATTCGTCCTTGTTTCCACCCTCTTCAATGAATTTGTCGAAAGCTGCCTTCTTGGCTTCCTTGTCGGCGTTGTTGAAGGAGAGTTTCAGGGCTGCGACGCGGTTCTTGATACTCGTGATGTCGGGAGTTTGAAGCAGTTCGCGCAGGTCTTCCACCAATTCTTCACGTGTGCGGTTGCTGTAGTCAACGGTGGGTTCTTCATCCTGTGTTGCAGCAGGCTCAGTGGTTTGAGACTCTGCATTTTCCTGTACAGTTTCAGCCTTGGGTTGAGCTTCACTCTCGGGTTCGGGAGCAGGCTCGTTGTCTTGTAACGGTGCGGCCGTTTCGGCAGGCTGCTCATTCATTGTTTGATTGTTCTCAGTGTGCTCGAGTTCTGAAGTGGACTCTTCCGCTTGTGTGGGTTCAGCAGAGGGTTCTGCCAGGGTTTCGGGTACATTCTCGGTAATGGCGGCTTGAGTGTCCGTGGTTTCCATTGCCTCGTTCTGCATCTCTTTTGGTTCTTCCATTGTGGCGTTAAATTTGAGTTACAATTACTTGTTATTTAGTAGATTAATCATATTTGTCGACATTTGTGACGACAAATTCGAACTGCAAAAGTACAAAAAAAACTGATAGTGGCAAAAATTCGCGGTTTTTCTGATACACAAATATCAAATAACAAGTCGTAGAGGTCCTTATTCCTCTTCAATCAGGTCGTCGATTTCCACAAGGATGCCTTGGATGTATTCTTTCTGGAACTCGTGGAATTTTTTTTGTTTGCTGCTGGCGGGTATGCCAGGTTTTATCAATGACGATGTCGGGTTGTTATGGTCTGAGAAGTCAAACTTCACTGTCTCGACAATGCCTGTGTTGACGAAGTCTAGCCGCATCTCTTCGCGCTGCATGCCTATGATATCGACGGCGTTGGAGTGCGGACGCAGCATGTCATTGTATATGCCGTCGGCTATTTCGAAGGCATCGGGTCCCTGAATAAGGAGGGTCTTGTCGAAGTACGACATTTTCTGGACTTTCTGCATTGCTGTCATGCCGTTCTCGATGAGGAAGAAGGACTGGTGGTTGACGCCGTCGTTGCACGAAAACACAGAGCATATGATTGTCTCTTTCATAGTGCTGAGGGTTATGTCGTCGCGACGTTGCAGATTGAGACCGTAGAGATGGTTGAGGTAGAAAGCAAACGAAAAGGCTGTATAGCTGGTGTTCCACGAGAGCACAGCGGTGTTTTCGAGCATTTCGTCGTAGGGCGAAAGCACGTCGTCGTTGGAGAGTGAGAATACTTTTCGTTTGGCCATTATTTGAATGTTGTTTTGTTGTCGAAATGAGGTTTGTAGTTGTCGGCTGCGTCGCATGACTGAACCCATCCGCGATGGAATCCCAACTCGTTGAAGGCTTCCACAACACGTCTGTATTCGTCCGCATGAAGCCTGCGTCCCAACTGGTCAGGCAGGTCTATGCCCTCGGGTGGAAAGTATTGGGCCATGAGCGAGATGTGGATGTTGACCGACAGGTTGTCGGCAATCCACTCGAGGCAACGGATGGAGTTGTCTATCTGTCCTGGTAAAACGAGATGTCTGACAATCAGTCCACGGAAGGCTAATCCGTCGTCGTCGGTTGGCAGTGCCGACCCTTTTTGGTTGTACATCTCGCGCAGTGCTCGACCTGCTACATCAGGGTAGTCTGCGGCTTTCGAGTAACGCAGCGCCAACGCGGGGTCGGCGTATTTGAAGTCAGGAAGGTAGATGTCGATGTAGGGTGCCAATCGTTGCAACACCTCGACTCTCTCATATCCGCCGGTATTGTACACGATGGTGGGGAAAAGGCCGCGTGTGTGCAGCCCTTCGACGATGGCAGGCACAAGGTCGGCGTAGTGCGTTGCACTGACAAGTCCCACAATGTTTTCTGTATGTGTCAGGCTCTCGGCGGTTGCATCGATAATGCTTTCTATTCCGCGCAGGGTGATGCGTTCGGGGGCGACGACGGCACGTGAAATTGCATTGTTCTGGCAGTAGCAGCACTGCAGGTTGCAATGGGCGAAAAAGATGTTGCTGATGCCTTTCTTGCCCGACAGCGACGGTTCCTCGCCGAGGTGTGCGTATACCGCCGCCGCTTCCGGCAGTTTAGGGTCGGCATTACAGAACCTTTTAAGGCTCTGGCATTTACGAGGGCATTGCTGGCAGTGTTCCATCGCTTTATCAACGCTCATGGGGAAAAAAAATTTTGTCACTTTCAAAATAATTAGTATTTTTGTAGTCCCTAAATGAATAATGTATAACAATTAATACAAGTAATATTATGACAATCAAAGATCTCGAACCAAAAGCTTTGTGGAGCAATTTCTACTCCCTGACCCGTTGCCCGCGTCCTTCGAAACATGAAGATGCAGTGCGTGATTTCCTCGTAAAATGGGCTAAAAGCAAAAAAATTGACTGCCGTGTAGACAAAGTCGGCAATGTCATCATGACAAAACCTGCCACCAAGGGTATGGAGAAACGCCGTCCTGTGGTTCTGCAGGCTCACATGGACATGGTGCCTCAGGCACGTGCCGGCAAGAAGCACGACTTCCTTAAAGACCCCATCGAGACCAAGATTGTTGAGGATTGGGTATACGCATGCGACACCACTCTCGGTGCCGACGACGGCCTCGGCGTTGCCGCCATCATGGCTGTTTTCGAGTCGAAGACCATCAAGCACGGCCCGCTCGAAGCCCTTATCACCACTGACGAGGAAACTGGTATGACCGGAGCTTTCGGACTGAAAGCCGGTGAGCTGAAGGGTGAATTCCTGCTTAACCTCGACTCCGAGACCGAAGGCGAACTCTATGTGGGTTGCGCCGGCGGTGTCGATGCCACCTTGAGCATTCCCTACAAGACCGAGAAGGCTCCGAAGGACTACTGCGCTTATCGTGTGACTTTCGGTGGACTGAAGGGCGGTCACTCCGGCATGGAAATCAACACCGGCCGCGCCAATGTCAACAAGCTGATGTTCCGTCATCTGCGTTGGGTGGCTGAATGCGGCCTGCGTCTGGTAAGCGTTAGCGGCGGCAATATGCGTAATGCCATACCGCGCGATGCCGAGGCAGTCATTGCTTTCCCGAAGAAGCACACCGAGTGCATCCTCGCCGAGTTCGACAAGGTTGCCGGATGGGTTAAGAAAGAGCTGTCTTCTGTCGAGCCCGACTTCTTTATGAAATACGAGAAGGTGCGCATGAGCCAGAGCGTCATCTGCAATGCCGACACCCAAAAGATTATCAACCTTATGATGGTGGCTCCCAACGGCGTTATCCGCATGAGCCGCGATATGGAAGGCCTTGTCGAGACTTCGTTGAATCTTGCTATCGTCAAGACTACCGGCAAGAATTTCACTGTCCAGGCACTCCTCCGCTCGTCGGTCGACACTGCCAAGGAAGCCCTTGCCGAACGTCTCGTCTGCCTCGCCGAGCTGGCTGGCGGCAGCTGCAAGCTCAGCGGCGCATATCCTGGCTGGAAACCCAATATGAAGAGCCCGCTTCTCAAGACCATGAAGCAGACATACAAAAAGCTCTACAAGAAAGAACCCGCTGTGGTGGCTATCCACGCAGGTTTGGAGTGCGGTCTCCTTGGCGGCAAATATCCTGACATGGATATGATCAGCTTTGGCCCGACGCTGCAGAGCCCCCACAGCCCGGACGAGCGTGCCAACATCCCCAGCAGCAAGAAGTTCTACGACTATCTGATTGCTGTTTTGGAGGCTATTCCTGAGAAATAGAATTATTTTTCATAATCAGATTGGGTTGCGGCCTGAAAACCGCAGCCCTTTTTTTGGTTTCAACTGCCATATAGTGTTACTATCTGTCATCATACCAGTATACAACAATTCGTTTACTCTTAATGAGTGTATCGCGTCGTTTGGCACAGCCGACGATGTTGAATTCGTTGTTGTTGATGACGGGTCGGACAATTTTATTGCTCCAACGGCAGACAATGTAAAGGTTGTCAGATGCCCGCATAGGGGAGCTGCAATGGCACGTAACAGCGGTGTCGAAATTGCTTCAGGTCGTTATGTCTGGTTCTTCGATGCCGATGACAAGGTGCGTACCGACGTGTTTGTTGATTTGCTTAAGATATTGAAGTCACTCCCTGACGATGCCGATTTGATGCATACCGGAGCGATGGTTGAATTATCGCCGAAAAGCAGTGATCTGCCGCAAACCAAGGTTGATTGTTCATCAACGCGTCGAATCAATTCATCGGAACTATTTGTGCCACAGACGGCATATCTTGACCATACGACCTATATTGTGTCTCGCTGTCTAATGCTCGAAAATCCATCGTTGCGCTATCCGGATCATTCCATTCTTGAGGATGCTCTTTTTGTCCTGCTATTGCTGCAGAAGGCCTCAAATATCTATGTCAACGACACAATCAGCCCATATATAAGGCATAGCAACAGACATTCGTCCACTTCGGGCATGTGGTCGGAGGACAGGTGTTCTGTTTTCGTGCCCGACATCTGTGCTTTTTTCAAGTCGTTTGCAGACTTCTTGCAGAGTCATGGTGATATTACTCGTGGAAGTGATTGCTACCAGCGGTTGCGCTATGTTTATTTACGTGTGTTGACGGTAAAGGGCTGCCCATGGCCTCAGATGCGATGTTATCGTGAAGCAGTGCTGTCACCGACACTGAGAGGCTCGGGATTGTCAAAGGCATATAGCATTGTCGAATGGCTATTATACAAAGAACCGCTATGCCGTACGCTTTCGTTTGCGTGCAGAAAACTTAGGAGGAAGAATTGTGATTAGCGAATTGCTGAAATTCAGTCTTTTTGGCGGTGCAAACCCGATAGATGTGCTTGCAAAACCGTTGGATGAGTCGGAATGGAACGCCCTTTTCGATGAGTCGCGGCGGCAGGCTGTCACGGCATTGACGTATGATGCTATAATGAAACTTCCTAAAGAACAGCGACCGCCGCGGTCGGTGCTGTTCCATTTTGCTTCAATGACTCAAACAATAAGGACCGACAACAACCATAGAGAGACTGTCCTTGCATGCTTCGCCGAGAAGGTGAACGAGGAATTAGGCATCGATACCGTGGTTGTGAAAGGTAGTTCGATAGGCCGTTTGTATCCTGAGCCGATGCACCGTGAATGTGGCGATAACGACATCCTTACAGGTGTGGACACAGACAGAGTGTCGCGGCTGTTTGAGGACATTGTTCCTATTGACCGCAAGGACCCGCGCCATGATTCTCTTGCGTTCGACGGTGTGATGTTTGAGTTGCATCGCTGGTTGCTTTATCACGGTGACGACCCTGACTGGACACCTGTGACTATGGACGACAGCCTGCATCTGCAGCATTTGCCGCTTGAACAGGAGGCTTTCTTCATAGCAAAACACATAGAGCATCACTCCGTTTTTTTTCATCATCGTTTGCGTTTGCGTGATCTTGTCGACTGGAGTATGCTTGTAACAGCGCAAGGTTTTGACCGAAAGAAATTCAATGAGCTGAAGCGTGGCACGGATGTCGAGGTTTTTGCCGAACTTATGACAGCATATTGTGCTCGTATTTTTGGTATAAATGTTGGTGAAAACGATTTGAGAGGACTGCAGCCTGATGACTTGGAGAAGATATACATGCACTGCCCCGAGCGGCACCGATTGGCAGTGGTGCGTGTTGCCCTCCGCAGTTGGCATTATATGCGCTATGCGCGTAAATACCGCCGTATATATGGGCAGTCGATGTTCCGGCGGTTTTATATTAACAACTTAAAGATTGCGATAAAGCAGAACCTAAAGCCCTGAGCCCTCCATAATACTCAGAACAAAAAAAAAGCTCCGAAATCTTCGGAGCTTTTTTATTCGGAATGATTGTCATTATCTCTTGACAACTTTCTGCATGCCGGTGCCGTTGATGGTGCTTACGCGAACCATGTAGACGCCGTTGCTGAGGTTGCTGATGTTGACAGTGTTCTCGGTGGTGGTCATGACGACGCGGCCGGTGATGTCGATAACTTCAACATTCTGCAGACCTTCGGCCTCGATGTTGACGATGCCGGTGGTCGGGTTGGGGTAGATGTCCATTTCGATGTTACCGATGGTGTTGATACCGGCGCTGGGGTTGTTGCCGGTGGTGGCACGGATGGCCCAGGTCACTTCATAGCCCATAGCGGCCATTGTGGTCCAGCCGCTGCTGCTCTTGGCCCAGCATCCATTGGGATCGCCGCTGTAGTAGTAGTCGCTATTCTGCATAAACAGGCTCATGACATAACCTGCAGCGTGAGGAGCTGTGAGGCTGATCCAGAGGTTCTTGGTCTGATCCAGCGGAAGAGCGCCGCTGATGTTCATGGTCTGCCAGCCTTCGCCGTTGCCCTTCATTGTGCGGGTGTAAATCTTAGTCTCGGGAGTAGTCTCACCGCCCTGATAGACATCGAGGGTATAGTTCATGGTACCGATAGCGTAGAATTCGACGTTGTTCAGGTACTGGCGGCCAGTCATGAACTGAGCGGGGAACATGGCACCCCATGTGCTGGTGGAGCCGCTGTTGAAACGGAATCCGGCGCTTGCTTCGTTAATGCTAGGACCATAGGTCATGGTGTTGCCCCAGTTCCAGCTGAAGACATGGACGTTGATGGTTTTTGTGCTGGTACCGGTGGTGTTGGTCACGGTGAGGGTTACGGTGTAGTCGCCGTCGGTGGTCCAACCGGTGGTGAAGGTGTTGCCGCTGCCGCTGGTGGTGAAGGTGTTGCCGGTGGCGGACCAGCTGATGTCGGTCACGGCGTCAACACTGACGATGTTGGCAGTGAAGGTCACCTGGCTGCCGTTGATTACGGTGGTGGGACCCTGGATGTCGATAGTTGGAACTACGCCAGGTTGAGGTGCGTTGTTGATAAGGCTATTGATGTTGGAGATAGCCTCGGAAGCGGGCTGGTCGATGTAAACGCCCCAATCTTCACCGTAGATATGGCAGAAATAGCCACTGGGGGTGACGAAGTAAACGGCAGGCACATAGCCAGTGGGATCAATCATGCTTTCGCAGGATGCGCAGTCGATGATACGGTACGACACGGAATCGCCGTTGCTGTAGTGTGTCCAGTCGCCCTGGGTGTTACTGCCAGTGCCGTAGATGTCGTTCAGCGTGGTGCTGTTGTCGGCCTCAACCCAGAGGACGCACACATTGGGCATCTGGTTGTGGATAGCCTCGAGCACTTTGGAGTTGTGGAAACGGTAGCAGGGACCGCACCAGGTGGCTGAGTAGTCGACCACTATGTACTTGCCGGCGGCAAGCGTATCGGCGACATTGACGGGGTTACCGTAGATGTCGTTCGAGCTGAAAGGTGTGTGGATTGGGCTCCATGTGGGCAGATCCTTGCTGGCACCCTTTGTGGCGACTTTTTTTGCACTTTCAAACTGGGCGTTTGCAGCAAAACCCAGAGTCAGTGCCAATGCAACTAATAATATTTTCTTCATATATTTTTTGCCTTGTTATTGACCATCAGGCTCTTCGGTTTTTAATTAATAATTATTTGAGTCTTTTTCCAAATGCAAAAATACATTATTTTTTTTAATAAGAAGCAGTTCGTTGTTTATTAAATAAAGTTTAAAATACCTGACGTTATAATGTTTGAATGGTACTGTCATAGAATCAGTCAATTGCCTATATTTTATTGTATAACTTATTTTTTTTTTATAATGTTACTAACAGCAAATTTGTTGATAAAAACAATTCTTTTCTGTAAAATGTTTCCTGTTTTCCAAAAAAAAAGTGTATATTTGCACATCGTTTTGAAATAATCAAATTGAATTTATTATTAACCAAACATTTAAAAATCAACATTATGAAAAAAGTTTTCAGAATTTTTGCATTGGCTACTTTAGCTCTTGGAACCACCCTTTTCATTGCCTGCGGTGATGACGAAGAAAACAATGGTGGCGGCGGTGGCGGAAACAACGGCGAAACCGGCGATCCTGTTCTTTTGGATGAGACATTTGACAATGGTCTTCCTCAGACTTGGACATTGATTGACGCTGATGGCGACGGTGTTAACTGGACAGTCTCTACGACTTATTTTTCTTCACCCGAGGGTGTTGATGGCACTGAATGCATGGTGTCTCCTTCTTTTGTCAATAACGTTGGTCCTCTGAGCTCGGATAACTACCTGATTACTCCTACAATCCATATTCCTGGTGCAGGTGGCTATTCTCTGACTTACAGTGTTGCAAGTTTTCAGAAAGAATATCCTGACTACATCTATGTCATGGTTGGTACTATGGAAAACGGTAACTTCGTTTCACAAGGTACTCTGAGCAGCGAAGAGGTTGACAATGCAATTATCACAGCTGCCAGTGGTTCTGCACAGCCTGCTGAGGGCTTTGCTACCCGCTCATTCAACCTTGATCAGTTCAAGGGCCAGGATGTTTGCATCGCTTTCCGTCACAACAGCGAAGACTGCTACTTCCTCTGCCTTGACAATGTCAAGATCAGCAACGAGGCTTCCAAAGGCGAATCCTACATTCCTGTGAAAGCTAAGAACGCTACTCCTAAAATGTAATATTCATTCCTTGAATAAAAAAACACCGCCCATTTGAGGCGGTGTTTTTTTTATCTCAGTATTGTAATTGTCCCTTTGGCGTGTTGTGTCAGCTTGGGTTTTCCTTTGGTTGTGTATTCCAACAGCCATACGTATGAAGCCTGCGGGCAGGGCTTGCCTTTGAAGGTTCCGTCCCACGAGCCTGTCAGGGCGTCGAAATCTGTTATCAGTGTTCCTGCACGGTTAAATATCCATACATGTGCTTCGACAATGTCGTTGGACGAGATGAAGAATTCCTTGTTTGACGATTCGTCCGGTGTAAAGACGTTTGGAACCCAGAAGGATGCCACGTCGGTGCGGATTACAGCCCACGCTGTGTCGGGGCAACCCATATCGTCGTATGCAATTAGTGTGACGGGGACTGTGTCTTCCGGGAATGGGTAAAGGAAATTAACTGTCTTTGCGGTGTCGGTCATGTCGCCATACAACCAGTTGCGATGGTGGCTGCCGGATGGATCGTTGAGTGTAACCCAGCTGTTTTCATATGTCACGGGGTTGGGTGTTGCTTCTATGGAGGCGTGGAAATAACTGTCGGTGGTATAGAGGGCGAGATGCCATGTGGAATCGCATCCTGATGAGTCGGAAACCACAAAGGTCGGTGTGTTGGTCGCTCCGAAGTAGGTTTTGCCGTCAATCCATGTAAAAGGCCGTCCGTTGCAGATATAAGCCGTGTCATAGTAGTCGGATGGATGGCGAACCAGCAGGGTTAGCTGCACTGTGCTGTCGGCACCATGTGAGGATGTGAGGTATTGTGTCACGGTGTTGGGATTGTTGAATGTCTCGCCGCACCAAGTGTATGGCATCTGGTTGTCACAGACGGTCCGCTCAAACTCCTGGTAGGTGTTGCGCCAAACATGCAGGTTGAAGTGTATCAGGCTGTCGCAACCGTTGCGTTTACGTCTGCGAACAAGGAAGTCATCGACCGAGTCGGTAAAGGTGTGTAGACCGTAGGTGTAGGGCAGGTCGTTCTCGATGACGTAGTGCGTTATGGATGTGTCGGTCATCGGTTTCATGAAAAGGAACAGCGTGCGGTGGTGGCAGCCGCTGTCGCGGACGTAGATGCCGGGGTCGGAAATCAGCGTGTCGTAGAACGAATATTGTGTGCCTTGGCAGAAGGTGCGGTAGATGGTGTCGTTGGCCGGGTCCTTGAGCCAGATGGTACGTGTCAGAGTGTCGGTACAATCGCCGTCGGCAAGCATGGAGATAAGGGTTATGGTATGGTATCCTGGCAGAAGCGTGAAACGCGGGTTGTAGTCGGACGAGAAGGAGGTGTCGTCGACAATCCATGAGGCCGATTCGCAGGGGTAGGATGTTACGCTGTCTCGTCCGATGTCTATGGCTATACGGCTTTTGTTGACAAGTCGGATGGTCACGTCGGTGCATCCGGAAGTGTCGTAGTAGAACCAGTCGAAATTGGCTTTCGGATAGCGTGCCCCGGCGACGGTGGAGAGGACTATGTTGCACGACGAGATGTTGTCGGCGGAAGGGAAGGAAAGGGCGCAATGGTAGATGCCGGGAGTGGTGACATGGAGCGATTGCTCCGTACTCAAGGTGGTTAAAGGCATATCATTTCGGAACCATCGATAGCGGAATCCCTCAGGTGCGGTGAAGGTGTTTTCTATTGTCTCACCGCAGGCAGTGGAATTGAACACTTTGTTGCCACACATAAAGGCGAAATAGACGTAGCCGAAGTGCTCGCCCTGAGCACAGTCGAACGACGATATAGTTGCACGGATGGTCTGTCCTTCATAGGGTGTGAGGTCGAGAGCTACCTTGGACCAGTTCTGCCAGTCAACGTCATGAGAGTGATTCCAGATCCCGGCGACTGTGTCGCCAGCCACGAATTCTGCCGATGTACAGGTGGAATTGATGAGGTTGTGGTAGGCATCGTTGAATTGGAACCGCACTTTGGGTTGTATGGTGTCGGGATGTCCGCCATCTTGCAGTATAGGAGCGTAGGTAAAGATGAGCATGTCGCTCTCAAGGGTGTCAACAAGGATTTCGTATGATATTCGCTCGGCACGGGAGTGGACATCGGCGTTGCCAAGCCTGACAGAGGAATTAAATCCGGACGGAACGACACGTAATTCATTGACTATTCTATCATGAATCGTTGTATCGGTTATAACGGTATGTCGGCTTGTGTCGTTGAAACCGGAATCGACGACACCGACGAATAATGCGGGGTCGAGGACGTTGCCGTAGTAGCACATGGTGTGGCATGAGTTGAGATCGTCGTATTCAACGCAGTTTGGCGGCAAGGTCTCGCACTCGGTGCGGAATTTGTATTCGATGGCCTTGCATTGGTCGCCGTCAGGTGTGGTTTCGTTGTTGTTGAAAATCTTGAAATAGTATGGCCGTCCAGGGTCTAGATTGTCAAGCAACAAGTTGGTCGACTGCGTTACAACAGTGTCAGAGAGGGTTATGGTGTTGGTTCCATAGCAAACAGTCCATTCTTCGGCTATCGACCAGTCGTGCCACGATATGTGTGCGGAATGGGATGTTATACCTTCGATGGTCACATCCTCAATCTCGCTGAGGCCAGTCTGGCAGGCTTGCAGCATGAGATCAAAGCCAGTATAAACCAATGTGTGGTCAGAAACGAACCTGATTTGTGCCGTGCCGGAATAAATCCAGAGGTCTATGTAGCCCTGACCCGAAAATTCGCCTGCTGGGGTGATTCCGTCAAATATAGAAAGGACATCAAATTCAGGCTCAGTGTCATATTGGCCGGTGATGTGGATGGGCGTTCCGGCGGCTGAGATGACTACAAGTCGTCCGTTACAGCTGGTCAGGTAGTTGAATGGATCGCGCGGAGGAGTGATGATGACGCCCTCGCCAGGATTCATAATATAGTTTGACTCCGTATTGTAGGGCACTACCTGACTATAGCCGGTGGCGACAAAGGCTAAAAGTAGAATCACTATATGTGCGAGGCGGAACACAATGAGTCTGTTATTGTATAGATGGTTGTTCTTTATCTTATCAAGGTTACGGTGCCTTTTTCCTGCTGCTCTATTCTTGGTTTGGCGCGTGTGGTGTACGTAATAACCCATACATAGGAGTCCTGCGGGCATGGATGTCCGCGCATGGTGCCGTCCCATGAGCCGGTGAGGGCATCGAAGGTGGTGATGAGCACTCCTTGTCGGCTGTAGATGTGCACTGTGCCGGAGACCATGTCGTTTGAAGGGATGAAGAACCTGTTGTTGGTCGACAGGTCGGGGGTGAATGCGTTGGGCGGCCATATGATGCCGCGGTCGGCATAGATAATTGTCTCGACGCTGTCCATACAGCCTATTTTGCTCGTGCCGACAAGCAGCAGAAACAGCGAGTCGTGCTGCATGGGGTAGTTGAATTCAACCACCCGCGTGGTGTCGCTGAATATGTTGTCGCCGAAAGCGGTTGTGATGAGCCATAGGCGTTTGCCACTAGGCGATATATCGGCAATCCTCATGGCTGGATTGGTGTACGACGGCGTTTGTGGACGAAGTTCATAATTGGCCTTGTACGAGCTGTCGAGGTCTAGTATCAGATGCAGTATGCTGTCGCATCCGTAACGGTTGGTGAAGAGCATTGTAGGCTCATAGGTTGATGTGTAGTAGGTCACGCCGTTCTGCCATGTGAACGGCAGTCCGCTACAGACGGGCTCGTGGTCGAACGTGCTGGAGGTGGGGTTGACCAGAAGGTCGAGCACCAGCAGGCTGTCGCATCCGTCTATGGTGCTGTGCATCACCTCATGGTGGCCGGGCGTGTTCACATAACGGCTGTCGAAGAGCACATTCTGGTTGTCGCAGATGGTGTCGCTGAAATAGAATTGGTATACAGGTTTAACCACCACGTTGAGGTGCAGCAGACTGTCGCATCCGTGCACTGTATGCATCAGCACGTCGTAATTGCCGTCTGAGGTAAAACCATAGACTGAAGTGTCGCCGGAACAGATATTCTCGGTTGCGGAGAATTCGTAGGTGCGGTTGACGTGCAGTGTCAGGCTGACGGTGCTGTCGGCACCATGTATGGATGTGAGATGTTGGGTCTTGGTCGAAGTGAGTGAGGTTGTGTTGATGAAATCAGAGGCGTCGAAGATTTCCCCGCACCATGTAACCGGCAGCTGGTTGTCGCAAACGGTACTGTCGAAGTGCATGTCGTAGTTGTACCACACGTGCAGCGAGTAGTGCAGCAGGCTGTCGCATCCGACAGCGTTGGGAATAATCCATGAGGTGTCTGAAACAGCATGGTTGAATGTGCAGCCGCCAAGCGCTGTGGGCAGTTGGTTCTGCACCACGGTGTCGCTTTGGCTGTAACTACTGTTGTGCAGCACATGGATGTTCATTGTCAGCGTTGAGTCCTCGCTGTGTGAGGCGTGTATGCCGATAGTGGCAAGGTTTGCGGTGACAGTGCTGTCGGAGGTGAAGGTCTGGCCATTCCAGTGCAGCGGCAGCATGTTCTCGCACAGGGTGCTGTCGGCCGACGCCGTCACGTTGTGCCATACGTGGAGACTGAAGTTGATTATGCTGTCGCAACCTATGCTGTTTGTCGTTATTATCGTTGTGTCGGGATGGCTGTCGTTGAACAGTATTCCTGCCACAGTTATGGGCAGATTGTTCTGTACTACGGTGTCGTGCCAGATGAGTGTGGTGTTCTGGTTTATGTTGACGTTCATCGTCAGAGTGCTGTCAACACCATGCAATGCCGCTGCGGTCAGCGTGACGGTGGCGGCGCCGCTGGTGGCAAAGGAGTGTCCGTTCCATTGCAGAGGCGCG